>OMZO01000012.1 GCA_900315525.1 uncultured Prevotella sp.
CGCAGCCTATCAGCTGACAGACCGCTACAAAGCATAGGATGTAAAGAAATGACTTTCTCATGTTGATATTAGGTTGCACAAGTACCTTTCCTGGCATTCGTCTTTGCAAAAGTACGGATTTATTATATGCTCTTATATCGTTATCTCTGCAGAACCGAGACATCGATGATGCTGGGCATCGTAGATGACACAGAACTGTCCTGGCGCCACACCGTGGATCTTGTCTTTCGCATGGACGATGAAGCTTCCCTCCCCCGTCGGCTCAAGCGTCGCTGGCAGATAGCCTGGGGTATGCCGGATCTTGAAGGTCACCTCACGGGGTGACAGCTCTTCCGTCAGCCAGTGCATATCGTGAATGGCAAAGTCCTGCTTGTAGGCTGTCTCGGGATCATAGCCGTGAGAGACGTAAAGGACGTTGTTCGCCACATCCTTCTTCACCACAAACCAAGGACCACCGCCAAAGCCCATGCCCTTGCGCTGGCCGATGGTGTGAAACCATAGTCCTTTATGTTGACCTATTTTCTTGCCTGTCTCCAGCTCTATCACGTCGCCTGGCTGTTCTCCCAGGTAACGGCGGATATAATCATTATAGTTGATCTTCCCCAGGAAACAGATGCCCTGCGAGTCCTTACGCTTGGCATTCACCAGATGTTCGCGCTCCGCTATCTGGCGCACCTCGTCCTTCACATAGTGACCGATGGGAAAGAGTGCCTTCTTCAACTGCCAGTCGTAGATCTGGGCGAGGAAGTCGGTCTGATCCTTGACGGGGTCAGGACTGGTCACGAGCCACTTCCTGCCTGCTTCGTCAGTCTCTGTCTGGGCATAGTGTCCTGTAGCGATGAGATCATAGTCATGCCCGCGTTTCTCATCGAAGGCTCCGAACTTGATCAGACGGTTACACATCACGTCGGGGTTGGGCGTAAAGCCTGCCCGCACCTTGTCCATCGTATAGCGCGTCACCTGATCCCAGTATTCGCGATGACAGTCGATGACCTCCAAGCGGCAGCCATACTTATGCGATACCGCCGTCGCCATCTCCAAATCCTCTTCCGACGAGCAGTCCCATTCCTCCGTCTCCTCCGGTCCTATCTTAATATAGAAACAATCGGGATGAAGTCCGAGTCGTGCAAACTCATACACCACAACGCTGCTATCGACACCGCCAGAGAGCAGCACCGCAATCCGCTTATCCTTCAATTCATCAATATCCATCATGTCTGTCATTAAAATCTATAGCCGAGCGAGGCATAGATATGCCACTCGGTCAGTCGCCCGGCACTTTCATCGTTGTCATAGCGAAAACGGTTATAGTGGCCATAGACTCTCAAATAGGTGCGTTTCCAGTTATAGACCACAGAGAGACGGGCATCGAAGTTCCAACCCACTTTGTTTCTTGTCGAGTTCATGCCATGTTCCTTCACCACGACACTCCTGTAGGCCTCTTCGTCCTCGTAGAGACGTTCATACTCCTCATCCGACAAATGAAATAAGTCACGGCCGTCTTGGGTCAAGATATCGTAAGTGTATGAGTTCATCCGATTGTAGAACGTCAGCATCGGCATAACCATCCCACTGACAAGCCATCCCTTTGCCGGCACCCAGTTGTAGGCATAGCCCGCACCGATGTTGGCCTGCGTGAATGTCACTCGTCCTTCGTCATTGGTCAACAAGATCAACGGCCAGTTTGACTGGTCGTCGTAGGCCATCTTCGAGTGGAAATACATCAAACCTGCCACGAGTGATCCTGCCGAGCGGCGCTGTATGAGCGACTGGTCGTAGGCTGCGGCATAAGAGAATCGCTTTCCGTTGAAGAAATAGTAGCCATCGAGAAACAGCGATCTGACGTGGATGGGGTCATCCATGTCGAGCGTTTCCTGGAATTGCTGGGCCCTATCTCCAGCTTTATGATAACCTTGCAACTCAGGCTGACTGCTACGATAGAAGTTGATGCGAAGATTGATGCCGAAACTACCACCCATCGCACCAAAGGAAATCGTCGAACCATCACCGCCCGTCAACTCCTTCGACAGACCGAAGCCGTAGCCCCTATAACCCAGCCATGCACCTATCGAGGTGGAGAAACCGTTGTCTGTTCGCGAAGTCGTAGAACCATTGTATTCTTCGTCCAGATACCATGACGAGGTCGCTTTCATGGAGGTTTGGGTAGCTTCCGAACGCAGTTCCACAGCCCAGGGTTTCTTGGGCTGCTCGATATAGCTGCGGTCCTTACCCGCTACGGCTGAGGAGTCAATCAGTGTCTTTACCCAATAAAGTCCTTTCAGAAGCCAGGGGCGCTGCTTACCTTCCCCGTCGCCTGCAAAGGCAACGGCGGGCATCAGCATCACCAGCAAAACGCAGACAATCTTACGCATATCTACACACTTTTTGGCCACAAAGATACAAATAAGTAGGCGAAATACCAAAAATTTTGTTAAAAATTCGACCGAAGCCATTGTCAGTTCAAAACAAATTTATATCTTTGCGATATCAAAACGATATCAATTTAAACAATTAAACGTTATGGAGAATAAAGAGTATGTTTTCAAGGGAACGGTGATCAACGGTTTTGTCATGCTGTTTGTCACACTTGCATTATTCATTGCCTCTGTCGTAGGCATCGTATTCAGCATCATTCAGCTCGACGGCAGCGACGGGGCCTGTGGCGGATGGCTTCTAGGCGGCAGCATCCTGCTGCTCATTGCCGACATCGTCTGCATGTGCAGTTTCATGCAGCTTGAGCCGAACGAGGCCAAGGTCATCAATTGGTTTGGCAAGTATGCTGGAACTTTCCAACAGGTAGGATTCTACTGGATTAATCCCTTCTACGGTCAAAAGAAGGTATCCCTGCGCGCACGTAACCTTGATGCTGAGCCGATTAAGGTCAACGACAAGACGGGTAACCCCGTGATGATCGGCCTTGTGTTGGTATGGAAACTCAAGGACACGTACAAGGCTCTGTTTGAAGTGGACACCCAGACGATGGCCGCCAATCCCAACGCCGTCGGCAGCGACACCAAAGGTCTGATGAATGCGCTGGAGAACTTCGTCCGTGTACAGAGTGACGCTGCCCTGCGCCAAGTGGCTGGTCAGTATGCCTACGACGACGAGGACACAAAGGCTGGTGAACCTACCCTACGTTCAAGTGCCGACGAGATCAACGAACAACTCGAACAGAAACTCGACGAACGCCTGGCTCTTGCTGGCATCGAGGTGGTAGAGGCCCGTATCAACTACCTAGCCTATGCTCCCGAGATTGCCGCTGTCATGTTGCGCCGCCAACAGGCTTCGGCCATCATCACGGCCCGTGAGAAGATTGTGGAAGGTGCCGTCTCGATGGTGAAGATGGCGCTCGACAAGCTCTCCAATGAGAATATCGTCGATCTCGACGACGACAAGAAGGCTGCAATGGTCTCCAACCTGCTCGTCGTGCTTTGTGGCGACGATGCTGCTCAGCCCGTTGTCAATACTGGCACACTAAATCATTAATAGATGGCAGAGAAGAGCAATACCAAGAGTTTTATCCTCCGCGTTGACGCTGAGACGATGAACGCTATAGAGGCCTGGGCTGCGGATGAGTTCCGCAGCACCAACGGCCAACTGCAGTGGATCATCACCGAGGCCCTGCGCAAAGCCAAGCGTCTGCCTAAAAAGAAACAACAACCAAAAACCGAAGAAGACAATGGAACAGAATCAGTTTGACATCAAGAAAGTGCAGGTGCATCGCACTTCAGAGGCCATCATCTTTGAGACAGCCTTCGCCATCGTGGCTATCATCGTATGGGGCATCATCACCTGGATGCTCTATCGTGCGCCCGACATCGTACCTACCCATTTCGATGCCTCCGGTAAGCCAAACGCCTACGGTTCGCCTTCCGGCATCATCATTCCCTGCATCGTCTTGACAATAGGAGCTGTCGTCTGTATGGCGATAGCCTATTTCCCACGACACATCAATATGCCTTTCAAGATTACCAATATCCGTCAGGTGGAACTGGCCATCCGTTTTTCCCGAGTGATGGGCATCACCTTCCTGTTGATTCCCCTGAGTGTGGCCTATATGATGCTGGGGATGTCATCACCGTCACCCATTCCCATCTTGGTGGTCATCGGACTCCTCTTATTAGAAATCACCTTTTTCTCAATAGTCATTTACAAAGCAAAATAAATATGGTAGAACTCAAAAATGAACAACTCTCCGTCGTTATTTCGGAGAAAGGAGCCGAACTCCAGAGCATCAAGGATGCCAATGATAAGGAATATCTGTGGCAGGCAGACCCAAAGTACTGGTCTCGCCACTCGCCCATCCTCTTCCCTATCGTCTGCGCCGTCAACGACGAGACCTATCGTGTAGATGGTCAGGAGTATCACCTTCCTCGCCACGGTTTTGCCCGCGACGCCGAGTTCAAGCTCATCGCCCAAAGTACCCGCAAGGTGACCTTCGCCCTCGAATCGTCTGAGGAGACCAAAAAGGTCTATCCCTACGACTTCACCCTCTCCATCAGCTACACGCTCGACAAGAATAAAATTGGCGTCATCTGGCACGTCCACAACACCGATACCCGCGAGATTCACTTCCAGATTGGCGGGCACCCGGCTTTCAACGTTCCAGGCATGAAAGCTGGTGAACAGCAGAGCGGTATCATTCGTCTCGACAACGAGGAGCCTATGGATGCCCTCCACAGCTACCCCGACAGCTCGCACTCGATGGACGAGGTGCCTTTCGTAGAAGCAGAGAACGGTATCATCGAGTTCTCTAACAACACCTGGCGCAACGACTCCATCAAGGTACACAAGAGCCAGCTGCATCGTGCAGAACTTTTAGGGAAGGATGGAGAACCCGAAGTGACAGTCGAATTCCGCACGCCCGTTGTGGCTTTCTGGAGCCCTTATGGCAAAGAAGCCCCCTTCGTCTGCATCGAACCGTGGTATGGCATCGGTGACCCACGTGGGTTCAAAGGCGAGTTTAAGGATAAGCCCCTGATGAACCACCTCCAGCCTGGAGCCTCGTTTATGTCGCGCTACGACATCATTATCGGCAAATAGACGATTGGCACATGATTCAGACCAAGCATGCACTTTTCTTCGATATCGACGGGACGCTGGTGAGCTTTAAGACGCACGAGATTCCGGCTTCAACCATTTTGGCCCTGACGCAAGCCAAGGCGAATGGGCACCGCGTGTTCATCGCCACAGGGCGTCCGCCGATCATCATCACCAACCTTGGTGCCATCGAGCACCTCATCGACGGCTACGTCACCACCAATGGCGCCCTCTGCTACATCGGCGAGGAAATCGTCAGTTGTCAGGCCATTCCTTCCAAGTCTGCCCGTCTGTTAGTGGATGATGCCAAGGAGAAAGGTTATAGCCTGATTGTTGTGGGAGAGCAAGATCTGGCGGTAATCGACTCCAAAGGCGATGTCGATCGCATCTTCCGACAACAATTGGCTGTCGAGAATCTCGTCTCGTTGAAGCATGTGGAGGAAGTGCTCCAGCAGCGCATCCTGCAGATGACGCCCTTCTTCGACGAAGCCTACGAACGGGAGCTGATGAGCCGGATTCCGGACTGCACCTCAGGCCGCTGGCACCCAGAGTTCACCGACATCACAGCCCACCACGCAGACAAGGGCGAAGGTCTGTTGGCGATGGCTGCCCACGAAGGACTCGACGTGAGCCATACCCTCGCCTTTGGCGATGGTGGCAACGACACCTCGATGATCCGCACGGCAGGCATCGGCATCGCGATGGGTAATGCCATCGACAGTCTGAAAACCGAGGCAGACTATGTGACCACCACCGTCGATGACAACGGCATACGCAATGCCCTCAAGCACTTTGAGTTGATATAGAGAATTACAGATGTTTCTTCGGGTAGAGGGCATCCCACCAGGTAGGATCGTCTTTCAGCCAACGGGCGAACCAGGCCATCTGGGTGGCGAGCCATTTCTCCTTCTTCGAGTAGTCGAGGATGTGGTGGTTCTCGCCTTCCACCTCGACGAGGGCAACCTCACGTCCGAGGAGTTTCAGGGCGGTAAACATCTGAAGGCTTTCTACCAGCGGTACGTTGGTATCGGCATTACCATGCAGGAGCAGCAGAGGCGTATGGATCTTGTCGGCATTAAAGAGGGGTGACTGATCGACATAGAGCTGACGATGGCTCCAGGGATAGCTGTTGGCCATCGACACCTCGCTGTAGTTGTAGCCCCAGTAGCCCTCACCCCAGTAGCTGGTGTGGTTGGCGATGCCTGCATGAGAAACGGCTGCGGCAAAGATATCTGTCTGCGTCTGCAGGTATTGTGTCATGAAACCGCCATAGCTGGCACCCATACATCCGATCTTCTTTGGATTGATGAAAGGATGCGACTCACAGATCTTCTTTGTACCCTCGATGATATCCTCGGCGGGTCCACGACCGGCGGTATTCACATGACGCGCAGCCCACTCCTGACCGAAGCCTGTGGCACCACTGGGCTGGAGGATGTAGGCCACATAGCCCAACGAGTTCCAATACTGCGGTGCATAAGGTGACTCGAAGTAACGGCTGACGGGTGAACAGCCTCCATAATAATAGACAATCATCGGATACTGTTTCGTGGCGTCGAAGTCTTTCGGCAGATAGAGTCGACCATAGACAGTGTCGCCCTTCGAATTGGTGAAGTTCCAGTCTTCGCAGGTTCCTATCTCAGCATCACCCAGCGCTGTTTGTCCATCGAAGAGGGTCTGACTTTTATGGTTCTTCAGATTGAGCACATAGGCCGAAGCGGGCGCCATCGTCTGATAGGAAAGATAGGCAAGCACAGGTGCTTGTGAAGCTACGTCAAAGCGATAGGCATAGTCACCCTGAATGTTGACCTTTGAGATCTTGCCAGTCTTTGAGTTGAGAGCAAAGACATTGACATAGTCACGGTCTTCGGCAGAGAAATACACCAGTGCGTCGGCCTGTGACCAGGTAACGCGTTCTACAGAGGGATCGAAGTCCTTCGTGAGTGGGGTTATCTGTCTGGAGGCTATATCATAGAGGAACAGTTCGTTCTCCGTCATGCTCGGCGTCACGCCGGCAGGCAACTGACAACCAATGCGTCCGAAGGCCTCCGGCGTTCCCGTGAAGAGGATCTGACGTCCGTCGGGTGAAAAGGTTCCGCTACCCAAGAAACCCTCGCCCGTAAGTAGCGTATCAACATGAAGGGTTGCAGCATCCATCAAAAAGAAGTCACCCACCTCGGTAGGTCGTTTGGCGAGTCGGCTATAGGAGGTCTGGACAAGCAGGCGGCTGCCATCGGCAGAGATATCAGCGAGATAGGTGTCGTGGGGACCGAAGGTAAGCCGTTGACAGAGGCCAGTGGTCAGGTCGTATTTCATCAGGTAACTGCGCTTGCGCCAGCCTGGCTGACGATCATCCATCTCCAGCACCTCGAACACTTCCTCGTCTTCCTTCGGTCCTTCTTCTTCGGCAGTGATGATGAGGTAGTCCTCAGTAGGACTGAGGGTATAGTCACCCTCAGGCAGTCCCTTGGCAAAGAGGCTGCGACGGCCTGTCAGAGGCTCTACCTTATACAAGGCATAGAGACTACCCTCTTGCTGTTCCTCGATATAGGCAACAGAACGAGGCATCCACTCGACTCGTTTGGGAAGCTGGCTGACCAGACGTCCAGTGCGTATCTCGCGCAACTCATAGTTCCAACAGCTATTACCACCTCGTTCTGTGGTCTGATAGCTGACGACAGCCAACGAACCGTCGGCAGAGAGCGAGATACCGCGCACCCGCTGACCGTCGGTGAGGTCATGAACCATATAGGGATGACGCTTGTCGAGGGTATAGGGCACACGCATCGCAGCCTCGAAGCTCACATGGATGGAGTCGGTGTCGCTGGGTTCGGCGAGGTACTGGATGGCAAAGGTATGATGTTCAGGAGCCAGTTTCAACTCTTCACCAGCCTCAGCACCGTCGATATAGAGCTTGTAATGCTTTGGACCACTGACCTTGACCTTACCTTTGAGGAAGTCGCGGTTGTTGACATAGAACGAGAGCAGACCGACGCTACGGCTCTTCTCCAACGAAGGCAACACCTCACCTGAGAATGTAGTGGTGACGGGTGCCTCGAGAGAGATTCCTTTCAAGAGAGCGGTGTCATCGAATTTCTTACCCTGCACATCGACGGTATCGAGGGCCAATGGTGCACTAACGGCATAAGGGCCGGAGAGGTTAAACTGAGAAACGGCAGTGGTGACCTGCGCCGTTGCGGTCTGTGACAGGCACATGGCACTCAGGCACAGTCCTAGTAATGAATTCTTCATGTATTTTCAATATTATTTTAGTAAGCTTCGCGATATTTACTGCCGTCCTTATCCTCCATCATCGAGAGGTATGACTGGTAACGGCTTTGGGCGATAAAGTGGTCTTCAAGGGCCTGCAACACGGCACATCCAGGCTCGTGGGTATGGGTGCAGTTGGAGAAGCGGCAGTCCTTTGAGAAACGGAATATCTCAGGGAAATAGCTAGTGAGTTCCTCGGGTTCCATATCGAAGGTGCCGAAGCCCTTGATGCCCGGTGTATCGATAAGCCAGCCACCATCGGGGAGACTGATCATCTCAGAGAAGGTTGTGGTATGCTGGCCAGTATTGTGGGCATCACTGATCTCTGCAGTACGTAGGTTAGCGTCGGGCACGAGACGGTTGATCAGGGTGGATTTCCCCACACCGCTGTTCCCGCTGAGCAGGGTAATCTTCTGCTGCAGCAACGAACGGAGTGCCTCTATGCCATCTCCTGTCTCGGCGGAGATGGCAACGCAGTGATAGCCGATGTTCTCATAGAGCGCCATCATCATCTGCTGGTAACGCAGCAAGTCGGCATCGAGCAGGTCGGTCTTATTGAAGACGAGCACCACCGGCACACGATAAGCTTCGGCAGAGGCCAGGAAACGGTCGATGAAGGTTGTGGAGGTCTGCGGGAAATCAACTGTCACCACGAGGAAAGCCTGATCGACGTTGGCCGCGATGATATGGCTCTGCTTGGAGAGGTTCTGCGAACGGCGGATGATATAGTTACGGCGGTCTTCGATGGCCGTGATAAAGGCAGTACCCTCAGCGTTGGCAACCAACTCCACCCGATCACCGACAGCGACGGGATTGGTGCTGCGGATGCCCTTCAGGCGGAAGTTACCCTTCACCTTAGACTCAATCAGCTGGCCATCGTCGGTCAGGACGGTGTACCAGCTGCCTGTATTCTTGACAACAAGTCCTTTCATAATTAACAGCTATCCCCGCCTGTCACGGGCGGGGATAAAACCGATTTAGACGGTCATGATCTCTTTGTTCTTAGCGGCCATCAGCTCATCAAGTTTCTTGATGTACTTGTCGTGAAGTTTCTGAAGCTCGAGCTCGGCATCCTTCTCATTGTCCTCGCTGAGTCCGTCCTTGATAGCCTTCTTCAGTTTGTCCTTGATGTCGGCACGCACGTTTCTGACCTCAACCTTAGCCTTCTCTGCAATCTTGTTGCACTGCTTGACCAGATCCTTACGACGCTCCTCTGTAGGCTGCGGAATATTCAGTCGGATAATCTCACCGTTGTTCTCAGGCGTGATGCCCACATCGGAATCCATGATGGCCTTCTCGATGTTACGGATCTCCTTACGGTCCCAAGGCTTGATGGCGATGGTGCGGGGATCGGGCACACTGACGTTGGCCACCTGATTGAGGGGCACCTTACTACCATAGAGTTCTACTCGCACACCGTCGAGGATGGCCACATTGGCACGGCCTGCACGAACACGGCTGAGCTCCTCTTCCAGAAACATCGCAGCCATCTCCATGCGCTCTTCACTTTTCTTCAAAGTCTCTTTAACGTCTAACATAATCTTTAAGTTTTAGCTTTTTCTGTTGACAAAAGTAGTATTTTTCCGTCAATCCGCCAAATATTTCGCATTTTTTTTTTGCAGTTTCAAGAAAAATGATTAATTTCGCCACGTAAATACTGCCAATAATTAAAAGGTGCATCATTCAATATGATAAAAACAGCGAAACAACTGACTAAGTTTGTCGTCGATATGAAGCGAACCTATAGACTAAAACAATATATTACCTTATGTCTCCTTGCAATCGCCAACCCAGCTTTTGCACAGGAAGAGAACATGAGCACCATCGCCGACATCCATCATCTGGCGGCCTATATGGTTGCCGCGCTGCTGATTGCTGTATTTGTCATGATCTTCTCCAACCGCGTATACAATTACCGGCTGCGAGCCGCCAATATAGACGCACAACGCCAGAATACACAATTATCACTCGTACTCGACAATAGCAAGACACAAATATGGACCTATCATCCCAGCAGGGAATACTTCACGCTGTTCCTGGAACATGGTGAGAAACGCACCAGCTATTCGGCCATCAACTTCTCCACATTCTACGACCACAATGACTTCAACAAGATGCTGCAAGTGATCAATGACGTCAAAGACAGAAAGCTGGAAAAGGGAGCCCTCACCATGAGAGGCAAGAAGCCCACAGACGGCGAGAAGGACAGCCCACAGAAGATCTTCGATGTCAATATCGCCATACTGAAGAAAAACATAGATGGCGAATTGGTGATATTAGGCATACAGAAGGACATCACCGAAGAGAAGCAGAAAGAAGAGTATGCCAGTAATCTGGCCCTACGCTACCACACCGTCTTCAACTCCTCACTCGTCGACATGATCTACTATAATGCCGAAGGTATTATGACCGACATCAACGAGAAAGCATGCGAGACGTTTGAAGTCAAAGACCGCGAGGCTCTTCTCGCCTCAAAGCCCAACATCAATGACGTGCCAGCACTGAGAGACCTCGACCTGAAGACGATGGACCAGCTACACAGCTCATCCATCACTCCTATACATGATGTGGAGCACCCCATCGGCACGCTATCCAAGTCCTATTGGGGCACCAGGAACACTTATTATGAACAGATCGTCTCACCCGTCCATGACCAGGAAGGTAAGTTGGACGGTGTCGTCATGGCAGGCATCAACATTACCGAGATGGTGGAATCACAGCACCATCAGAAATGGGCAAGCCAGCAACTGGCACAAAAGACGAAAGACATCCAGACCTATATCGACAACATCAACTACACACTACGCGTCAGTAAGGTACGTATCGTGAACTACGACCCTGAACGTCACGAACTGGAAATCTACAGTGACCTGAACCAACTGCAATACAGGCTTCCGCAAGTGCGCTGCCTCACGTTAGTTCGCCAATATGAGCGGCGGCGGGCCAAAGGCCTCATACGAAGAATGGATCTCCGCCATCCTAAGAACTTCAGTGCCAGATTTGAAACCATCTTCCGCGATACGGAAAGAAGGAACATCTTCCTTACCTTCAACATGGTGCCCGTCACAGAAAAGGATGGAACGGTTCACTACTTCGGGATGTGTCAGAACAGCACAGAAATGGTCTATACAGAGCACAAACTACAGGTCGAAACGGAGAAGGCACTTGAGGCAGAGTCGCTGAAGAGCACCTTCCTGAAGAACATGAGCCATGAGATCCGTACACCACTGAATGCCATACTCGGCTTTGCAGAGCTCTTCAACAATCCCCATGCCGAGGAGGACGAGCCCATCTTCGCCGAGGAAATCAAGCGCAACACGGGAGAACTGCTACAACTGGTGAACGACATACTCTACCTCTCCCGTCTGGATGCAAAGATGGAAGAGATGACCATCGAGGAATGTGACTTTGCAGCCCTCTTCGAAGGATACTGCTACATGGGCTGGACCAACATCAGCCCCAACGTCAAGATATCAGTAGAAAATCCGTATAACCATCTTATAATCGCTATCGACGCACAACATCTGGGAAAGGTGATTCAGGTACTCTGCGAACATACTGTACTCAATACCAGCGAGGGATCCATCCGCGCCAAATACGAGTATCGACACGGAGAACTTAGCATCAGTATCGAAGATACGGGACGCGGGCTGAGCAAAGAAGAACAGAAACGTGTATTTGAGCGTTTCGCCAGAAGCGAAGTGGGCGGTGACTACTCTACTGGACTCGACATGCCCATCATCAAGGAACTGATAGAACAGATGGGCGGCAGCATCGAACTGCAGTCGGAACCAGGCAAGGGATGCACCGTCTATGTGATTATCCCCTGCAAGATGACCAATATGGAGAAAAAAACAGAAATAACCATCTAAGCGCCTATGATCATGTACTGTCTATCCTTTATCATATCTGCCGTCAGGTTCAATACCAATGACATGATTTCCTTCATTCTGGTGTTGCTGGTATTGGTGGTATTCTTTGCCACCTGGGCTATCAATCGCATCAGCGTGCTTCGCATCCGGAATACGGTGCGTACCACCAAGGAGATCTCTACCATCATGCAGCGCACACTTGAAATAAGTCACAACTATGTGATACGTATGAACATCAATGAGCAAAAAGCCTTCAACCTCTATGGTAACCTATTACCCGAGGATGGCCTCACTTACGAAGACGGTTACGGCATCATCCACCCAGAAGACCATCAGACCTATCGACGATTCATAACAAGCCTTGTCGTTGGCGGCTTTCGCAATGCAGAATGCATCTTCCGTTGGGATGTTAGTGGCGAAAAGCATCTGGGAGAATGGCGCTACATGCGCGAACAGGGTATCGCGGAATTTGCCGACAAAGCTGACAAAAGGCCTGCAAACCTCATCTGCACATTGACGGATATTACCGACAAACTGGTAGCCGACAATGAAGAAAAGAAGATGACCAACAAATACCGAAAGATGTTTGAACAGTCGATTGTCGGACTGGCATTCTATGACAGCGAAGGACACCTACTTACAGCAAACCAGAAGTTACGCGAGATCCTCAATTTCCAATCCGAGGACGATCCTTTCTATTACGAGAGCACCCTCTACGACATGCCTACTTTCAGACAAGTCATAGAAAGGGAGATTGAGGGCGAGTATTACTTCTGCTCACATAGTATCATACCTGAACGTAACGTGCATTGCTATACAGAATTGCGTCTGCACCCAATCTATGATGTCAACGGTCAGCTGCAATATATCACGCTGGCCATACGCGATGTCACGCAAGAACGTGACCTATACCTGCAGAACCGGCAAAACGACATTCGTATCCGTCAGGCTAACGAGGCCATCCAGGACTATGAGAATGAGCTACAGTATCTCATGGACACCTGCGACATACGTTTTTTCCGCACGAGTCTTGCCAACCGCACCTGCACCTTCTACAAACAGATGAACACACCCGAGGTCACATATAGTATTGACGAGGTCATCTCACACTTCATCGACAGTCCTTTCAAAGAGGGTCTGAGGAACTTTGAAGACTACTTCAACGTGCCACGTACCGACCTCACACACATGTACTCCTTCTTCCATGAAGGTGATGAACTGTCATGGAACTATATCGACAGTGTACCATCATTCGACAGCGAAGGACATCTGGTAGGCACTTATGGTATCGTGCGCAACGTAACGCCACTCATCGAGAAACAGGAACAACTGAAACGCGAGACAGAACGTGCCAACCAGTCTGGTATGATGAAGAGTACCTTCATGGCCAATATGACCCACGAGATACGCACACCATTGAATGCTATTGTAGGTTTCTCTGACGTGCTGCCAATGCTGAGCACACCTGAAGAGAAAAAAGAGATTATCCATGTCATCATGAACAACTGTGATATGCTGCTACGACTGATCAACGACATGCTAGCCGTATCAGAACTCGACGAAAGCGGTATCAGCATACAGCCTGTAGATACAGACTTCGCACAAGATTTCAACGACATCTGCACGACGCTTGCACAACGCATACAGTTGCCTGATGTAGCCTTCATCAAAGAAAACCCGTACACCACACTAAAGACACGAGTCGACCGTGAGCGCATCAACCAAATCATCACCAACTTTGTGACCAACGCCATCAAATACACCCAACAGGGACATATCAAAGTAGGTTACGAATACCGCGAAGATGACGGAGGCGGACTCTATATCTATTGTGAAGATACTGGTACAGGCATCAAGCCCGAAGACCAGTCAAAGATTTTCGACCGATTTGTAAAACTGAACGATTACGTACAGGGCACAGGTCTCGGACTGAACATCTCCAAGGCCATCGCCGAAGGCTGTCACGGCAGAATCGGCATCAACTCAGAAGGAGAAGGAAAGGGTTCGACCTTCTGGGTATGGATCCCCTGCCAAAGAAAATAGAAACAACTCAACTGTTTAATTGACGACTATACATCACATGAAGCAAAACATATTCCTGACAATGCTTTTTTGCCTGTTGACGGCACTGCCCCAATCAGCATGGGCTAAAGGCGACAGCATCCAGACATTCACCGTCGAGCATCCGCTTGTCTATGAGGATTCCTGGGACCTATGGCCTTACGTGTTCCTCAACGAGAATGGCGAACCCGACGGTTATAATATCGACCTGCTGAAACTTATCTTCAAAGAGCTGGACATGCCCTACATCATCAAGTTGATGCCGACGCTCGATGCCCAAAACGACTTGAGAGAGGGCAAGTCGGACCTCATGCTCAGAATGGACGCCGAGTTCACTCATGGCAACTCCATGTTCGGCAACAACGTTGTACAACTCTTCACCCATAGCATCGTCACCCCCACCGACAAACCCGTAAAAATTGAGAATATCAGAAGCCTTGCCCGCTACACAGTTATCGTGCATGAAGGCAGTTTCAGTCACTATCTCATCAAGAAAAACAAGTGGGCGAAAAAGATTGAGCCTTTCGATGACATGAAGGAAGCCATCCAGAAAGTCAGCACACTCGATGATGGCATCATCGTCTGGAACACCATGTCACTGAAATGGCTCATGCAGAAATATCATACAGACAACCTCAGCATCACACCGATAGACCTGCCATACGGTGAATACAAATTCATGTCGAACAACCCCCGTCTGCTTCAGGTCATCGACAGCGTCTATACTTCATTAAAAGCAAACGACAAACTTCAACCTATCCAAAACAAGTGGTTCTACCCCGAACGCACTTACTCCGGTCTGCCCGGCTGGCTCACAAAGACGGCTTACGTGTTTGGTATCATGGCCCTGGCCGTTCTCTTATACTATCTTGTTTACCATTTCCGAGTACGCCAGATGACAAAGGCCGTACGTAAGCGCAACAACCGCCTGGCACTTATCCTTAGAACTGGTCAAGTGACCCTTTGGACCTGTGACTTACGGACGAGGACGTTAACATGGCTCGATCAACAAGGCAAGCCCATCAAGAACATCGCTCTTGACGACTTTGTACATCGCTATCGGCCAGAAGACGTACGGCACTTACAGCTCGCCCTTGACGATATTGCTGCCGGACGAAAGGATTCTGCCACCCTCGACGTACAGGTATTCGAGGAAGGCGGACGTGCTGAGACCAATAACTACATGCTGTCACTCTCCGTGCTGCGCCGAAACAGATACGGACGACCTGAGACCATCCTCTGCACACGCAGCAACGTCACTAAGGAACTGCTTCGCCAACTAAAGGTAAAAGACACCATGCTCCACTATCAAGCCATCTTCAACTCGGCAATGGTCGATATGGTGGCCTATTCACCTGAAGGAAAGATCACCGACATCAATCAAAAAGCGCTCGAAAGCATGAAGGTCAGCCTTGACACGATTATCAAGATGAATATCTCCATTCAAGACGTACTCGGCATGCCAGATCTCGACCTTGAGCACATGGAGCCAATTTATGTCACACAGATCTACAAATCCGGCATACCCGACAGCCGTCCGCTGAACAACATCTTGAAACGTGGCGAGCTATATTACGAATTACAGGTTGTACCCGTACGCGACAGCCAGAATAAACTCATTGCCATCTTCGGCACAGGACGTAACGTCACAGAGGTTGCTATGTCATATTTGCAGGCACAGCGCAACTCACTTGAATTGGAGGCAGCCAACAAGGAGATCAGAGAGTATATCCACAATATGGACTACGTATTGGCTGTAGGCGGCATCCGTGTTGTCACATACAACCCTGACACGCATTTGCTCACAGTCTTCAATACCATAGAAGAGGGCAAGGGACTCAAGCTCACCCAAAGCCGGATGCTCAACCTTGTCGCTCCTTCCTCGAAGAAAATGGCAGAACGCATTCTTAATGGTATGGACAGCCGCTCAGACATTTCAACCAACACAGACATTCTGACTGTGCTCCGCTCAAAAGACCAACAGCCCCTTTATCTGCAATTTCATTTCGTGCCAGTCCATGACCAAGAGGGCCATCTCAAGGAATATTTTGGAATGGCCAGAGACATCAGCGAGCTCAAGGCGATTGAGATAAAGCTGGCTCAGGAGACCCTCCGTGCACAGGATGTCGAGGTGGTAAAGAATGCTTTCCTTCACAATATGAGCTTCGAGATCCGTACTCCTCTTACCGCAGTGGTAGGTTTCTCAGAACTCTTCCAGATGGAGCACACCCCTGAGGACGAGGCTGTCTTTATTCAGGAGATCAAAGATAACTCCGCGAAACTGCTGAAACTCATCAACGACATCTTGTTCCTCTCGCGTCTTGACGCCGGTATGATCACCATGAGGCCAAGTCCCATAGATTTTGCGGCTTCATTCCCATCAAGAGTAGAGGCGGCTTGGTCGCATGAGAAGGTGACAGGCGTAGATTATATCATTGGGAACCCATTCCGCAAACTAATCATAGAAATAGATGACACGAACGTCAGCATCATCATCGACAAAATCGTGCTCAATGCCGTGCAACATACAACGACAGGACAGGTGCGTGTGCGTTATGACTACGTGGGCAATCAACTCATCGTCGTCGTTGAAGACACAGGAAGCGGTATTTCCAATGAGGCACTCGACCATATTTTTGAACGTTTCATCACTGGTGATGGCAATACCGAAAGAGCAGGTCTTGGACTCAGTATCTGCCACGACCTTATCCAGCAACTCGGTGGTAAAATCGATATCACTTCTACAGTCGGAAAGGGAACCAACGTATGGTTCTCGATACCCTGTAAGTTGATTGAAGCAGACAGAATTTAAAAAACAGGTAACCACTACGACATGAGTAGACATTTCATCATATCCATCATCACATTCCTGCTGAGCATGACTGCCCTACAGCCTGCTGCAGGACAATCAGCAAGAGAATATACCAAAGACCGCCCTCTCATCATTGTCAGCGACTGGGAGTTTCCGCCCTATGAGTTCAGAAACGACAAGGGTGAGCCCGACGGTTTCAACGTTGAAATCCTCAACATCATCCTTGACCAGCTGAAGATCCCCCATAAGTTTATCATGCAGGAGTGGTATCAGTGTACCAAGACATTTGAATCGCGCGAAGCCGATCTGATCCATGCGTTGACCGTCAATTACAGAAAGCGCCCCTACATCATGACACAGAATTTGATCACCTATTATTCTGTGAAATCCGTGCGACGGCCAAGCCAGGAGCCGTTAAGGCTGGTTTCGCAAATCAAAGACGATGACACCATCATGGTAAAGAACAACGATTATGTTCCCCTCCGCTTGAAACAGGAATACGACCCACAATTCCATATGGAGTACCGTTCTCCTAAAGAGGCACTTTCCGCCATCCGCAGTGGCCGCAACTCCTACTACATCTGGGGAGCCATACCCCTGCAGATGAAAATCAAGGAGTATCACCTTGACAGTCTGGTGCTTGACGACATCAACATCCCTGCTGGAGAACTGCGTTTCATCGGTTACGACAAAGAACTTATCGAAGCCATTGACGATGCCTACGCCCGTATGGAACAATCAGGCGACATCAAACCTATCTATGACAAGTGGTTCTACCCTGAGCGCACAAAAGAACAGAGCTCACCAATGGCTCTCATCATTCTCGTCAGCGCCATCATTATCATCATCTTGAGTATCTTGCTGAGCATCCTTCTCCGCAACAGACTACGCCAGGCAGTAACTCGCTATGAGGATATCAACAATATCATGACCGAGGCTCTGAAGATTGGTACAAGTTTCGTATTAGAATACGACATTGCCACAGATCATTTCCGAAACGCCTATGGTCACATGCTACCTGATGAAGGAATGACACTTAAGCAATTTATAAGTCATTTCAAAACTTCTGATGAAAAAGAGTTTATCAAACACCACCAGTCACTCGTCAGAGGCAATAATAACGACCGCTATTTCGTGCGTCAATTCAATTTCGGCACCCGACTTGAACCCAATTGGCATACACTTGAAGGAACAGCCATTGTCGAACGGGAGTCGAAAATAGTCCATCACATTGTCTATTCCCTCAAGGACATCACCACCGACCTTGAAGATGAGCGCATCAACCAAGAAACGGGCAACAAATTCGCACGTATGTTTGAGACCAATGTCATTGCCATGTCGTTCTACAATAAAGACGGATGGCTGCTTGACGTCAATAAAAAGATGAGAGAACTCTGTGGTTTCGACGGCGAGGCCGGACAATATTTCCGCGAAACAAATATGTTTGATACGGATATGGTGAAGGGTGTCTATGAACGCGGTTCCCGTTACACCCTCCACGTATGTAACCGTATGTATTACCCTGCCGTCAATATTGACCAACATATCGAGATCCGCATCCGTCCCGTCATTGACGAAAACGATGACCTGTGCTTCTATATCGTCACCGCACGCCTCCTTGATGCTGAACGTGACTATTATCTGAACCAGCGCGCCCATAATAGAGAATTGAGTAAGGCCACAGAAACCATTAATAACTATGAGCGCGACCTTGCCTATTTGCTTGAGAACAGTGATATGTTCGTATGGCGTTCCAACCTTGAGGAACAAACCCTTACCTACTCCCGTTCTCTCCGCAGTCCAGAATTTCAGGAAGACTTACAAGACTATTTCAAGCGCATGCTGCCCGATGATGAGAAGAATTCTGCAGCAGCCATCAAAGACCCTATCGCAATGAGCAAGCCATTCAACGTGATACATCATTTCAAATTCACGCATTATAAAAAGCAACCTAGCTGGTTGGCCATCAGTGGTATCCCCACTTTCGACGAAAATGGCAAACGCTTGGGCTATTTCGGTGTGGCTCGTGACGTTACCAAACTCATACTTGCCCAACAGAAACTGAAGATGGAGACTGAGCGAGCCGAGAATTCCGGCAAAATGAAAAGTGCGTTCCTGGCGAATATGACTCACGAGATCCGTACGCCACTAAATGCCATTGTCGGATTCTCAGATCTGCTGCCTGTTGTCGATACCGCTGAGGAGCGCATGGAGTTCATCCGCATCATACGAAACAATTGCGACATGCTCATGCGCCTGATCAATGACATCCTTGCAGCCTCAAACATGGAGCAGGCACTAGCTATCAAGCCAAAAGAGGAAGATATGTCGAAGGTCTTCGACGACATCTGTCAGACCCTGTCTCAACGTGTACAGGAGCCTGGTGTTGAATTCCTAAAGGACAACCCATATCCATCGTGTATCACAGAACTTGATAAAGGACGTGTACAACAAGTGCTTACCAACTTTGTTACCAATGCCGTCAAATACACCCACGAAGGCCATATCAAAGTCGGCTACCACTGGGAACGGCGCCTCACGCTCGACGAAGCTGGAGAAAAAGATGGACTGTATTTCTACTGCGAGGATACGGGTGCCGGCATCCCTAAGGAAAAACAGGCGAGCGTATTTGAGCGTTTTGTCAAACTCAACGACTTCGTACAAGGTACAGGTCTTGGCCTCAGCATCTGCCAAGCCATTACTGACCGCTGTAATGGTTTTATCGGTGTCACGTCAGAGGGAGAAGGACATGGATCCACTTTCTGGATGTGGCTGCCTTGTGAAAACAAAAGCAACAGAAGCTAAATCATTTATAAACTATGCAAATCAGTAAATATATGCTGGCTAATGAACGGGATGCCCTCTGGGGACTCACGATTAGCACCGTAGGATATGAAGAAATCGCGCCCAATGATCCTTATCCCACAAAAGGACACGCGGACGGCTATTATTTCAATGTAGAAAAAGGAAGACGGCTCAATGAATACCAATTACTATATAACCCCGATGGCGAGGGGTGGTTCCAAAGTGAACATTGTCCACGCACACGACTGAAAGCAGGCGACATGTTCCTGCTCTTTCCTGGTGAGTGGCATACCTACTATCCAGACCCGCGCACTGGCTGGAAGAGCTATTGGGTAGGCTTCAAGGGAAGAAATATCGACGATCGCGTCAATGCAGGTTTCCTGACGCCAGAGAAGCCCATCTACCATATCGGCTATTCTTCGGTCATTGAGAGTCTCTACCGCAAGGCCTATGACACTGCTGTCGAAGAAGCAGCCTATTGTCAGCAGCTCATGGCAGGACTGGTGAATCTCCTGATTGGCGAGATGTATTCGCTCGAGCGTAACATCGAATTCAACAAAAACCATGCACAAGTAGCGATGATAGGCAAGGCTCGTCTTCGCATCAGCGACACCCTTGAGTCGAATGTAACGATTCAGCAAATAGCAGAAGAGCTTGGCGTCAGCTACTCCAACTTCCGCAAACTCTTCAAGGAATATACTGGTCTTTCACCAGCTACTTACCAGCAGGAACTGCGTCTGCGACGTGCCAAGGAGCTACTCACGACGACAGACCTCAGCGTGAAGGAAATTGCCTACCGGCTTAACTTTGAAAGCCCTGACTATTTCTCTGCAAAGTTTAAGGCAAAGATGGGATGCAAGCCCAGCGACATCAAACAGAAATAAAGAAATGGCAACCATTGGGGTTGCCATTTCCTATGATGATCCTTTTTGATCAGAACAAGAACGTCTTCTCCAGCCAGTAGCAGAGAATACCTGCGAGATAACCGACGAAAGCTATCCATGTGATCTTCTTCATATACCAGCCGAAAGTAATCTTCTCAAGTCCCATAACGACCACACCTGCTGCCGAACCGATAATCAGCATCGAGCCACCAACACCTGCGCAATAGGCAAGCAACTGCCAGAAGATGCCGTCAACCGCCATATCACCTGCTGCGGCAACAGGATACATACCCATACAACCAGCAACAAGGGGAACATTATCCACGATGGATGAAAGTACGCCGATGATACCTGTTACAAGGTAATGGTTACCCTCAAAGGTGGCATCAAGCGTCTGTCCTAACAAAGTGAGCGCACCAATGGTCTCCAGACAGCCAACAGCCATGAGGATACCAAGGAAGAAGAGAATAGTGTCCATGTCGATGCGCGAAAGCATCTTGGAGACACGCTTCTGGGTGTTGGTATTATTGGCCGTATCCTCACTCTCCTGATGGATACGGGTATAGAAGATCTCCGTAGTCGTCCACAGCACGCCCAAGACGAGCAGAATACCCACAAACGGCGGGAGATGGGTGATCGTTTTGAAGATAGGTACGAAGATGAGACCGCCAACACCCAGGAAGAATATAATCTTACGCTGACGAGGCGAAAGACAGTCTGTCTCCTCAACCACGGCTGTATCCTGCTGTATCTCAAGGTTGCCCTTCAGCGAGAGAGAGAGAATATAGGCCGGAATAACCATCGACACCACAGAGGGGATGAATATCTCCATGATAACACCAGCTGCTGTAATCACACCCTTGTTCCACAACATGATGGTAGTAACATCACCTATCGGCGAGAAGGCACCACCCGAATTAGCGGCAATTACAACCAGTGCAGCATAGATGAGACGATCCTTCTTGTCAGCGACAAGTTTACGCAGAATCATAATCATCACAATCGAAGTCGTCAAGTTATCGAGGATAGCCGACAAGATGAATGTCATGAAGGCAATACGCCAAAGCAAGGCCCGTTTCGACTTCGTCTGAAGCGTGTCACGCACAAAATTGAAACCGCCATTCTGATCCACCAATTCAACAATGGTCATGGCACCCATCAGGAAGAAAAGGGTCGTGGAGGTAGAACCAAGATGATGTTCGATGGCCTCCGCTACGGCTGAAGCTTTCATTTCGCCGACAGCTGCAGCAATGTAACTGCCTGGATCAATCATGAAGAGCGTCCAAGTGGCAACGAACATAAGCAGTGCGATAGCTGCCTTGTTGATTTTCGTCACACTCTCGATGGCTATACAGAAATAGCCAATACAGAAAACGATGATAATCGCAATAGATAAAGTTGACATATCAAACTATTTTTTTTATTGTTTTAGAGTTTCGGGTGCAAAGGTAGCACAAAAAAGACGAATAATCAAATATTTAAGAGAGAAAATCAGATTTTAGGGGCATGGGTGGATATTAATATGTAATTTTGCAGCATCAATTTTCGAACTGCTTTACAAGCTAAAACTAATGGAGAAGAAAGAATATTACTTTGCTGTTGATTTGGGTGCTACCAGTGGCCGCACCATTATCGGCAGTATCGAAGACGGACGCTTCACTTTGGAGGAAGTGACTCGCTTTCCAAACAATCTCATTGAGCAAGGCGGACATTTCTACTGGGATATCCATGCCCTGTATTTCGAGATCATCAGAGGTCTGAAAGAAGTGGCTAGCCGCGGACTGACCATCACAAGCATCGGTATCGACACCTGGGGCGTCGATTTCGTCATGATTGGTGATGATGGTGCTATATTAAGGAATCCGCGCGCGTATCGAGACCCCATCACTTTCGAAGCGATGGACGATTATCTGAAGCACGTCATTTCAAAGAAAGAAGTGTATGACATCACAGGCATCCAGTTCCTGAATTTCAATACGATCTTCCAACTCTATGCTATGCAGAAGGAAGGCAACTCAGCGTTAAAGGCAGCCCAGAAATTATTGTTCGTGCCAGATGCGCTGTCGTGGATGCTTACAGGCAAAGAGGTGTGCGAATATACCATAGCCTCTACGTCGCAGCTGTTGGACCCCCGGACAAAGCAGCTTGACGAGCGCCTCTTAGCTTCCGTAGGACTGACACGTTCGATGTTCGGGAAGATGGTGAACCCAGGTAACGTCATCGGTGTACTCACAGACGAGGTTCAGAAGATGACTGGGCTGGGAGCTATACCAGTCATTGCCGTTGCTGGTCATGACACAGCTTCTGCCGTTGCAGCCGTACCGGCCAAGAATGAGCAGTTTGCATACCTGTCCAGTGGCACATGGAGCCTGATGGGCATAGAGACCAAAGACGCCATCATCAACGACCTGAGTTACGAGCGTAACTTTACGAATGAGGGAGGAGTTGAGGGAACGACCCGTTTCCTGAAGAATATCTGCGGCATGTGGCTCTATGAGCGTTGCCGTAAGGAGTGGGCAGTCAGCAAGGCTGAAGCAGATAGACAAGCGGCAGCAATGCCACACCCCGAACTCCAAGGCTCAGCCATGCAGGTGGAGGCTTTTCGCTCTATCATCAATCCTGATGATGCCCTCTTTGCCAATCCATCAAGCATGATAGATGCTATCCAACAGTACTGCCGCAAGACCAACCAGAAAATACCAGAGAGCCCCGCAGAGATCTGCCGCTGTATCTTTGATTCGCTGGCACTCCGCTACCGTCAGGTATTCCAGTGGATGCAGGAGTTTGCGCCATTCAAGTTGGAAGTTCTCCATATCATTGGCGGCGGATCACTGAACAAGTATCTGAATCAGTTCACTGCCAATGCCACGGGTGCTACCGTACTGGCTGGACCGCAGGAAGGAACCGCTATCGGCAATATCATGCTGCAAGCAGAAAGTGCCGGAAGTGTGAAAGACATTTGGGAGATGCGTCGAATTATAGCCAACAGCCTAAAACTCGTGAAATACGAGCCGACGGACCAGGCTGCATGGAATGCAGCCTTTGACAGGTATTTGGAAATCACTAAGCAATAATCACTAATTAAAAATAAGAACTATTATGAGCAAGCCATTAGTTGAAACAAAAGCAAGAATAGGCGTATTCTCTATCGCCTTACAGGCATATCTGCCACAGTTCCCACAACTCGTTCCTGAGTTCGAGGCTCAATATAAGGCATTCAAGGAGACATTGCCTTCCACCATCGAGATCATCGACGGTGGTATGGTAACCACCAAGGAGCAGTCGATGGCTGCCGGCGACAAATTCCGCGCTGCGGATGTCGATCTCGTCATCTTACAGATGCTGACTTACTGTACCTCTTATAATATGCTACCCGCCGTGCGCGACCTAGACGTGCCTGTTGTCATCGTCAACGTACAGAAGAAACTGGCACCAGACTACGCCAAGACCGACATCCCCACCTGGCTGGGTGAGCTCTATGCCTGTGGTGCCATCGGTGAGATGGTAGCCGATCTGAACCGTGCCGGCAAGCGCTCTGCTGTCATCACTGGCGTTGTGGAAGGTGGCGACCCTCAGGTGCAGGCCGAAATCGAAGACTGGTGCCGTGCTGCCCAAGTGCGCCGTCGTTTCCGTGATACTAACATCGCCCAGATAGGTCGCCCATATCCTGGCATGATGGACCTCTACATCGACGAGACCAACCTCTACCACCGTATGTTTGTCTATACCAAGCAGTTCGACTGGGAGCAGATGTGGGCTATCGCCGACGATATCACCGACGAAGCTGCCATTAAGGCTAAGGCTCAGGACATCCTCGACACCTTCGAGATTGAAGGTGGCGGCACGATTGAAAAGGTATGGGATATGGCCAAGTACGTTGTTGCCTTTGAACAATGGGTAAAAGACGAGAAACTGGGTATGATAGCTTCCCACTATGCAGGTTTTGCTCAAGGTGTCGCTGGCAAGCTCGACTCGATGTTGATTCCCGCATTCTCGATGCTCATCAAACAGCATACTGCCTGTGCCGTTGAGGGAGACATGAAGGTGGCTATGGCTATGAGTATCCTGAAGACCATCTCCGGCACAGGTACACTGGCCGAGATGTACTCTATAGACTTCCCGAAGGATATCTGCATCATCGGCCATTCCGGCTCTGGCGACTTCGACATCTCACAGGCTCACAAGCCAACAATGAAGATTGTTCCCGTATTCCACGGAAAGACTGGTGGTGGCTATCTGACACAGTTCTATCCTCCCACAGGTCCTGTCACCTATCTCGCCATCACTCAAGACAAGAATGGTGTTTTCAAGTTTGTTGCCGCCGAAGGCATTAACGAGGAAGGTCCTATCTTCATGTTCGGCGATACTAACATGCGTACAAAGTTCTCACTCCCATGCCGTGAGTTCGTCAACAAATGGAGTGAGGCCGGTCCAACCCACCACATGGCAGCAGCCGTTGGTCACCATATCGACACCATCCTGAAGGTGGCTAAGATCCTGAATATTGAATGTGACGTAGTTTGCAGATAAGACGATGGCAAAATCAAGTTCACTGAAGAGCACCCTTGCGGTGTCTCTCAACAATTACCTCGACGCAGGTGCCATCGTGGCAGGTGCCAGTGGTGTCACACTTTGGCAAAACTACCTCGGACTGACCGAGATGCATCTGGGATGGCTCAATGCTCTGAGCGCCAATGCGCTAGGAGCCGCTATCGGTGCCATCATCGGAGGATTCCTGGCCGACAAGTTCGGACGTAAATTCATCTTCACCTACAACCTGCTGGTCTATATGACGGGCGTGATGATCATCATGCTGTCATGCAACTTCCCCATGCTGCTTGCAGGTTTCCTCGTAACGGGTATTTCCGTAGGTATTGGTGTACCTGCCTCATGGACATATATTTCCGAGTCATCAGAGATTCACAACCGTGGCCGCAATATCTGCATCTCGCAGATGTCGTGGGGGTTGGGCCCGATGTTCATCCTGTTCTTCGGCATGCTGTTGGCACCAGGAGGTCTTCTCTATGCACCAGTAGAGTCGTTGGCTCATGCTTTCCTTGGGGAGGATGCCGCTCAGGCTGCCATTGAGGTATTCTCCTCACGCGTCGTGTTCTTGACGCTCTTCATAGTAGCGTTTATCGCATGGACGCTTCAGCGACAGCTAGAAGAGAGCGCCGAGTTTACGGCTCAGAAGTCGAACGAGAAATCCAGCAGTATCGTAGATAACATCAAGTTGCTATTCACCAACAAGATAGCTGTCAAGACGGTGGCATTCTTAGCCGTGATCTATCTGACGTGGAACCTCGTAGCCTCGGTCATGGGTTTCTTCATGCCTCACATCTATGAGACGGCAGGCGGTCTGAGCAATGAGACTGCCAACATGCTGAGCTGCGTCAGCTGGGTGTTCGTGGTGGTAACTACATTCATCATCTCGTTCTTCGTTGACAAGGTCGCACACCGTTTCTTTTATATCTTCGGTCTGGCAGCTGCCCTCACCGCGTGGATTCTCATCATCGGTGGCGGCGTATCGACCATCGGTGGCATCTGGCTCTTCACAATACTCTGGGGTGTCAACAATGGTAGTTCCGTACAGGTGTTCTACGCACTATGGGGTTCAGAGTTGTTTCCCGCCAAGTTCCGTGCTGGTGCCCAGGGACTGATGTTCTTCATCGTCCGTGGTCTGTCAGCAGTCTGGGGACTGGTGTTCACCTTCATCTATGGCGACAATGGCGAAGGCTTCACACTCGCCGCCTATTGCATGATTACCCTGTTGCTCATCTCGCTGGTCGTAGGTCTTGTCGGCATGCCCAATACCCGTGGAAAGTCGTTGGAACAGATCACAAAAGAGCGCTATGGAGAGAACATTTAAGTGTTGAGAATTTAGTATTTAGATTTTTTTTGATATGGCAAGTATTTTAGAAGGCCGCGAACAATTGAAAGCGGTTGTATATCAGATTGCAGAGGTAACCGGTTATCTCTGGCAGAAAGGTTGGGCTGAGCGTAACGGCGGCAACATCACCGTTAACGTCACCGAGTATATGGACGATGAGTGCAAGGCGATGAAGGCTATTGCCCCCGTCAAGCAGATTGGCATGACGCTGCCGCAGCTGAAAGGAAAGTATTTCTACTGCAAAGGTACAGGCAAGCGCATGCGTGATCTGGCAAAGGAACCGATGCAGAACGGCTCAATCATCCGTATCTGCGACGACTGCGCCTCCTATGAGGTCATTGCCGACGAACCCGTCGTGCCCACATCCGAACTGCCAACCCACCTGGCCTTGCAGAACTACCTGCTTGAGACAGGTTCTTGCTACAAGGCCACACTCCACACCCACCCCATCGAGTTGGTTGCCATGAGTCACATACAACGTTTCCTTAAGGGCGACGAGATGACTCGCGTACTGTGGTCGATGATTCCCGAGACTCTGGCTTTTGCGCCACTCGGCATAGGCATCGTACCCTATGCTCTGCCCTCTTCAGTAGATCTGGCAGAAGCAACGCTTGAGCAGATTAAGACTCACGATGTCGTAATGTGGGAGAAGCATGGCACCGTTGCCGTAGGACAGGATATCATGGATGCTTTCGACCAGACTGACGTACTCTGCAAGGCAGCCAATATCTACATGTGTGCACGCGCAATGGGATCCGAACCTGACGGCATGACAGAAGCACAAATGAAAGAAGTGCAGGACGTCTTCAAACTACCGAAGAAACGCCCTTGCTAATACAGCAAATCCCCGAGCCAACGAAAGGCCCGGGGATTTTTCTTGTAAAAAAGGTAAAAAGTTTGCTACTTCAAGAAATAATTTGTATATTTGCACCTCAGATATGAACAACAGCAATCAGAAAGCAGAGTGGCATGCGAATGTGATACTTGTCGATGCAGACTATATCGATAAGGTTGCATTCGACCTCATTGTGAATTTCGAGCGGATGCTGGGAAGGCCCATCAACAAAGCCGACATGGCCCGATGGGCAGACTGCGTAGCACTCGACGGAGGCATCAGACCAGGTGAGAACCCCGTACAGGTGATCCTCATCCATACCAATAACAAGCAGCAGATGGACAACTTCGAGCCCTCACGCTTCGCCACCGACTTGACCAACAAAGCCTTTAAGGATCACATAGGAGAATTTATCTTCGACGCATATACCACAGAGGAAGAACTGGTCAGCCCTGGTGATTTCTTCATAGACGCTCTACAATTGATTGTAAGTCAAAAAGACGTAAAACGCATCATGGTGATTCCAAATGCCGAGGATGACCATATATATAATAAGGTACGCGAAACCCTCAAACACCTCGACGATGATAGCAAACATATCACCGTCTTTGCCATGCAGCCTATGCCTGGTGGCAATTTCCGGCAGGAGATACTTGGCTATTCGCTGATGGCAGCACTTGGCATCAAATCTGATGAAATTAATAATAAAATGAAATAAGAAATATGGCAAAAGTACTTATGATTGGCGCCGGAGGCGTCGCTACGGTGGCCGCATTCAAGATAGCCCAGAATGCAGAAGTATTTACCGATTTTATGATTGCCAGCCGCCGCAAGGAGAAATGCGACAAGATTGTTGCTGACATCCATAAGGCAGGTTACAAGATGAACATCCAGACAGCCCAGGTGGACGCTGATGATGTAGAGCAGCTGAAAGCGCTATTTTCAAGCTATCAGCCAGAACTGGTCATCAACCTCGCTCTGCCCTATCAGGACCTGACAATTATGGATGCTTGTCTGGCATGTGGCTGTAACTATCTCGACACTGCCAACTATGAGCCAAAAGACGAGGCTCATTTCGAATACAGTTGGCAGTGGGCCTACAAGGACCGTTTCGAACAAGCTGGCCTTACGGCTATCCTTGGCTGCGGATTCGATCCAGGGGTCAGTGGTGTCTATACCGCCTACGCCGCTAAGCATCACTTCGACGAGATCCACTATCTCGACATTGTCGATTGTAATGCAGGTGACCATCATCATGCCTTTGCCACAAACTTCAATCCCGAAATCAACATCCGCGAGATTACCCAGAAGGGACTTTACTATAAAGACGGGCAATGGATTGAGACAGAACCGCTGGAAATCCACAAACCACTCACCTACCCCAATATCGGTCCCCGCGAGAGCTATCTGCTCCACCATGAGGAGCTGGAGTCGCTGGTAAAGAACTACCCGACCATCAAGCAGGGACGTTTCTGGATGACCTTCGGTGAACAGTATCTCAAGCATCTTGATGTGATCCAGAATATCGGCATGAGCCGCATCGACGAAATCGAGTACGAGGCTCCATTGGCCGACGGAAGCGGTACGGCAAAGGTGAAGATTGTACCCCTACAGTTCCTGAAGGCCGTTCTGCCTAACCCACAAGACCTTGGCGAGAACTACGAAGGCGAGACTAGTATTGGCTGCCGCATTCGTGGTATCAAGGACGGGAAGGAACATACCTACTACGTCTATAACAACTGTAAGCACCAGGAAGCCTACAAGGAGACTGGCATGCAGGGCGTGAGCTATACCACTGGCGTACCTGCCATGATCGGTGCCATGATGTTTGTCAAAGGCATCTGGAAGAAACCCGGTGTTTGGAACGTAGAGGATTTCGATCCCGATCCATTCATGGAACAACTGAACAAGCAAGGTCTCCCCTGGCACGAAGTGTTCGACGGAGACTTGGAATTATAATTATTAACTCTTAAATTTCTAAAGCTATGGCAAAGAAAGAAGAAAACGCGGAGCAGCTGACTCCGCAACAGGAAAAGATGAAAGCTCTGCAGGCGGCTCTTGCAAAAATCGAGAAAGACTTTGGCAAGGGAAGTATCATGCGTATGGGCGATGAACAGGTGGTGAAAGTAGACGTAGTTCCTACGGGAAGTATCGGACTGGATGTTGCACTGGGTGTCGGTGGCTACCCCAAAGGACGTATCATCGAGATCTATGGTCCTGAGTCGTCTGGTAAAACCACACTAGCTATACATGCTATTGCTGAGGCCCAGAAAAACGGAGGAACAGCTGCCTTTATCGACGCTGAGCATGCATTCGACCGTTTCTATGCAGAGAAACTGGGTGTAGATATCAACAATCTGTTCATTTCGCAACCAGACAATGGAGAACAGGCGCTGGAAATTGCTGAACAGCTGATTCGTTCTAGTGCTATCGACATTATTGTCATCGACTCCGTCGCTGCCCTGACACCGAAGAAGGAAATCGAGGGCGATATGGGCGACTCCGCAGTTGGCCTTCAGGCCCGTCTGATGAGTCAGGCATTGCGCAAGCTCACTTCGACTATCGCCAAGACCAACACTACCTGTATCTTCATCAACCAGCTGAGAGAGAAGATCGGCGTGATGTTTGGCAACCCTGAAACCACGACTGGTGGTAACGCCCTGAAATTCTATTCATCCGTGCGTATCGACGTTCGTAAGTCAACACCCATCAAGGACGGTGACGACGTCATTGGCAGCTTGACGAAAGTGAAAGTGGTAAAGAACAAGGTTGCGCCTCCTTTCCGTCGCTGTGAATTCGAGATCCTCTTTGGCGAAGGCATTTCCAAATTGGGCGAGATCGTCGATCTTGGAGTCGAATATGGCATTATCAAGAAGAGTGGCTCATGGTTCTCTTATGGCGAATCAAAACTGGCTCAAGGCCGTGATGGCGTAAAAGCATTGCTGAAAGACAACCCTGAACTCTGTGAGGAGCTTGAGGCAAAGATCAGGCAGGCCATTGCGGAAAAGCAGTAACGCGCTGATATTACACATACAGAAAATCCCCAGCCGACTTGGCTGGGGATTTTCTGTATCTCAATAACTGCTCGTTTAGAGCGGTGTACCCTTATGTGACTTCCAGTTGCTCTTGCTGGTCTTGCCAACTCTGCTGCGTGAGCGTGCTTTAGCACTACCAGTCTTTGGAGCATCACCCGTTCTGGTCTTCGTCACAACACCACTACCGTCAAAGTCAACAAACAACAGCTTGTTGTTCGAGCGATTGAAAGTCCATGTATAAAGACCATTCTCGCGATGTTCAACCTTGTCGGGTTCTCCGGCTGCCAGCATCACCTCATCCTCTGAGAAGCCAATAGCCACGTGGCCATTACGAATCATAGCACGACTACCCTCTGAAGTCTGAATCTTCTTGCCAGGACCAAGTGCGAAGACATATCCGAAATATTCCTCCTGGTTTTCTGCACGATGTTCATCCAAGACCATATCCACATAGAAATAGGTACCCAGAATCGTATTCTTCAGCTTCAGCGTGAACTTATCATCATTCTTATGAGGATTCATTCCCTCAATCTGATATTCGATCATACGGGGGATAGACTGCATCTTCTTCGTAGTCTCGTTCAACAGCTTCGTGGGGAATTTGGTGTGAATAATCTTACCAATAAATGTCTTGTAATTATAGCTATTGATTGCCATAATGTCATCCACCAGCTCGAAAGAATTACCAAAGAGATACTTGGCCTCATCCATGATGAACTCATCATCACGCATACCACAATTGGTCTTCGAGATAGCAACGTTCTGGAAGAACTCGTTACCATCCTTATCTTCCACGATAATCTTAACAGGATAAGAACGAGTACCAACACCTACAGCTGTGACCTTCACTTCCATATCCTTATCGACTACCACGTCCTGATAGCCGTCGCTGTCGTAATCTGTATCAATACGATAGAAGGCCGTCTTCGTGTAGAGCGTCTTTCCCATCAGTTTCTCGCGAGCTATATCCACATCGCCAAGATAAGCCAGCGTAGGCACGCCAGTCTTCGTATAGCAATAGTCCTCGAAAGAACCACTGGGAATTTCATAATAATACATACGACCATTGTCCTGACACTCAAAGTTGATACGTGAATGGCCGTCAGAACTCTCTGTATGGCCCTTGTAGATCATAATCTTGTACTTCAGGGGCATACTGCTGACTTCCTTACCTGTAGCAGCATCTGCAAAGGTCTTCACCACCAGGTCATACTTTTCAGGTATCACCATAAACTTCATACCCTCCTGCCAGTCACAGAGGCTATAAAACTTGAAGTTCTGGCTAATAAAATCGGTTGCGGTCTCTTCTTCTGGCACAATTCCTTGAGCCCTCGAAGACTCAGTAAGGACGCTCTTCTTAGCGCCACGCGTCTTAACGATGTAAGAGTTCTCCTGAGCAGTGGCCACCATAAACAATAGGGCCGCGCAGGTTGACAAAATAGTTCTTTTCATGACTATCGATAGTTTAAAATACGTATTTCTGCCTGCAAAGATAAAAGATTTTTGAGACATGACAAAATAATTTGTGCCAAAATGACGTAACGAGGCACATTTTTTTTTGAAATAGCCATTTTGGCACATCGTTTGCTTACAAATATGTGACATTTGAATAAAAATAACATTAAAAATATAAGAATTATGGGAAAAATTATTGGAATTGACTTAGGAACTACAAACAGCTGCGTTGCTGTGTTTGAAGGTAACGAGCCTGTAGTGATTGCCAACAGCGAAGGCAAGCGTACAACGCCTTCTGTCGTTGGTTTTGTTGAGAATGGTGAGCGTAAGATTGGTGATCCTGCCAAGCGTCAGGCCATCACCAACCCGAAGAACACCGTTTACTCTATCAAGCGTTTCATGGGTGAAAACTGGCAGCAGACCGAGAAGGAAATTTCTCGCGTACCTTATTCTGTTGTCAACGAGGGAGGCTATCCCCGTGTAGATATCAATGGCCGTAAATACACCCCGCAGGAGATTTCTGCTATGGTACTTCAGAAGATGAAGAAGACAGCTGAGGATTACCTCGGACAAGAGGTAACGGATGCCGTTATTACCGTTCCAGCCTACTTCTCTGACTCTCAGCGTCAAGCTACAAAGGAGGCTGGTCAGATTGCTGGTCTGAACGTAAAGCGTATCGTCAATGAGCCGACAGCTGCCGCTCTGGCATACGGTGTCGATAAAGCTAACAAGGATATGAAGATTGCCGTATTCGACCTCGGTGGTGGTACTTTCGATATCTCTATCCTGGAGTTCGGTGGTGGTGTATTCGAAGTGCTCTCTACCAATGGTGATACCCACCTCGGTGGTGATGACTTCGACCAGGTAATCATCGACTGGCTCGTTCAGGAATTCAAGAACGACGAGGGTGCTGATCTGAAGAGCGACCCGATGGCTATGCAGCGTCTGAAGGAGGCTGCCGAAAAGGCCAAGATCGAGTTGTCAAGCTCTACCTCTACAGAGATTAACCTGCCTTACATCATGCCTGTAGCAGGTGTACCTAAGCACTTGGTGAAGACCTTGACACGTGCTAAGTTCGAGCAGCTGGCTCACGATCTGATCCAGGCTTGTCTGGCTCCATGTCAGAAGGCAATTGCTGATGCCCACCTGACGACTGCCGATATCGACGAGGTGATCCTCGTAGGTGGTTCAAGCCGTATTCCTGCTGTGCAGACATTGGTTAAGAACTACTTCGGCAAAGAGCCTTCAAAGGGTGTGAACCCCGATGAGGTGGTAGCCGTAGGTGCTTCTATCCAGGGTGCTATCCTGAACAAGGAAGGTGGTGTAGGCGACATCGTACTGCTCGACGTAACCCCGCTGACACTGGGTATCGAGACTATGGGTGGTGTAATGACCAAGTTGATTGAGGCCAACACGACCATTCCTTGCAAGAAGAGCGAGGTGTTCTCTACCGCAGCTGACAATCAGACAGAGGTGACCATCCACGTTCTGCAGGGTGAGCGCCCAATGGCAGCTCAGAACAAGAGTATTGGTCAGTTCAACCTCACAGGTATTGCTCCAGCCCGTCGTGGTATTCCTCAGATTGAGGTGACCTTCGACATCGATGCCAACGGTATCCTGAAGGTTTCTGCTAAGGATAAGGCTACAGGTAAGGAGCAGGCCATCCGTATCGAGGCTTCATCTGGTCTGTCACAGGATGAGATCAACCGCATGAAGGCCGAGGCTGAGCAGAACGCCGAGAACGATAAGAAGGAGCGCGAGCGTGTGGACAAGTTGAACCAGGCTGACTCTATGATCTTCCAGACCGAGAACCAGCTGAACGAACTTGGCGACAAGATTCCTGCACAGCACAAGCCCGCCATCGAGCAAGCCCTTCAGCAGCTGAAGGATGCCCACAAGGCAGGTGATGTTGCAGCCATCGACAGTGCCATCGCAGCCCTCAATGCCGCTTGGCAGACTGCTTCACAGCAGATGTACCAGCAGAGCGGTGCTGCCGGACAACCTGGCGGCGACCAATTCAACGGTGGTCAGCAAGCAGGTGGCCAGCAGGCTAGCGGCAACAAAGCCGACGATATCCAGGACGCCGACTTCGAGGAGGTGAAGTAGATTGTTGATTTACAATACATTACGCGAGAGGCGTGGCAAACTGATTTGTCACGCCTCTCTTTTTGTTTAGGTACCTAATATTTTTATGGTCACTTCTCTATCAGCCAGTACTCCATGTGCTTCATCGTGCGTTTGCTCTTGAAGTTGAACTGGACATCGTTGAGGGCGTTGCCGATTTTACGGAAAGAAGTCTCTGGGTCGAAATTGGCATAACGCTGAGCCAGCAGAGTGCTGATGTCGCCCAGACTCCACCACTTGCCTTGTTCAGTCTCCTTCGGGCGACGGAAAGTCTCACCAATCATCTCCACCAGGTCGTTCAACTTCTGGAAGGGCTCGTTTTCCTCGATCAGCGTCTGAATCTCATCATCCTCCAGCCAATGGCGCTCACCATTATTAAACAGATGAAGGGCCTGAGCAAAGAGCTGATAATGTTCGAGGTTATCCTCGAAATTGATGTTACCAGTGACGCCGACACAGACGAAACGTCGCGAACCAGTAGGATCGACAAGGGGCTTCAGCTGGTTGGTAGTGCCGATAAACGAGGTATAACGACGATAGAGCTTGATCGTCTTGCCGTATGGTGGACGGAATTTCACGTCACTCGACGACAGGAGATATTTCAGCACAATCTGCTGCGAATTGGAGGTTTTGTCAAACTCATCGATATTAATCAGCGCAAAACTCGTCAGCGCAATATTCAGGTCAAACTCATTCTTGAAGTTCAGTTTGTCGTTGTAATAGTCACGCAGTTCTGGAGGCAGGATAATCTTGCAGAAACGCGTCTTTCCACACCCCTGACGACCTATCAGCAGAGGCGTCAACGCATTGCCAGTCAGCTGTTTGTCACTCTCACGCCACTGCGCCACCATTCCCACGAGCCACATCCTGAGATACTTCTCCCAATGCGGCTGTTCCGTAGGCACACGCTTGGCGAGGTCGGCAATGTAGTCATGCCCATTCCACTTGGGCAGTTTGTCGAGCCAAGTGTTCACTGGGTCGTATTGCTCGATGCGCGTCGAGTCGATGAATCGGTTCACGTCCCGGTCCCACGATTTCAGTCCTAACTCTGTGGCTCTCAGCGTCATATCGTTGCGTACCTCTTCCGTCAGCGGCTTGAAACGCTGATCGTCGCTGAACTTCTCGCGATACTCGGCCACACCTGTCAGCAGATTCTTACGCAACTCGTAGTTCGAGTTTAGGAATATCTCCGTCTTCATCGCCTGGATTGTATCGTCAGGCACACTTTTCAGCGGACGGATTTTGTGTTTCTTGCGATATGCCTCCTGCTCAGCGACGCTATAGACCGTCTGGAATATCTTCTCCACCAGCAGCTTATCCCGATTCAGCACAGGATGCAGCATCGTCAGTCCCTGCGCATGCGCTTTGGGAATGCCTTGGTCGAGACACATTGAGGCGATTTGCATCAGCAGCGTCGCCTCCCTGTCCTCATCGGGCAATTCGAAATAGTGGCCCATTACCGTCTCCACGATAAACGTCCAGTTCAGATGATAGGTCCGGGTGACTGTGCGCCCAGGCATCAGATGGTCTTCCTCACGACTGATCACCACCGGCTGAAGCATTTCGTGCTGCTCTGTATCTGCATAGAACGGACGAGCATCAGCATTGAAAACCGCCTCAGGATCAGCACTCATATACACCGTTCTGTCAATGCGCGGCTCCAGGAACTCGATGTCGAAACCGAACTGATTCTGATAAGCTCGTCGCGCCGTATTATACAGATTAAGATGGAACTGACGGATGTCAGCCTCATCCATTGGGAGACTCTTTTCATTGCCCTTCTCATTGACGACCTGATTATGATACAATTCTCCGCGACACACGATTTTCACACTCCTACCCGATCCTCCAAGGAAGCAGAGCATCGTCTCAGGCAGTTTCTTGGCCAACTCTCTGATTTCCACAGCTTTCTCATAGGTTTGCAGATCGTTCACTTCCAATACCACCAGACCATTATAGGCCATCATTTTCCAATCGTTCTTCCGCTTCACATAGTCAGCCGCAAAGCAGACACGAGGCAACTTGATGCCACCTTCCCAGTTGGTTGAAACCTGACCGTCGGGCAGCCGATGCGGATTCATCAGATGATATAGTTCGCGCGTATGCTTGACAGTCTTCTCTATCAGGCCTGTTTTGATGGCATTCGCCATCGCAGCCAGTTCCACACGATTGATGACCTCTTTTTTACCGTCTTTTTTGAGTAAAGTTACATTCATGATTTGTTTGTTTTAGATTTTGCCTACAAAGATACGCAAAATCCGCCAAAAACAAAATAATTTCAGAGAAAATTTTGAAGATTAACCTACATAACTACATAGAATCGTCTTTAAAAACTTTAAACAAAGGAATATTGGCAATTTTTTACATACATAATAACTACATAAAATCTACATATCAACTACATATAAACTACATAACATCTCAATCAAGTCTAGACCCCTATGCAGCCAAATCTCACAAGTCACTTCGCAGATTTCAGGACTAACTAGAATAAATAATTCTCTAGAGAATTTGGCGCTTACCTCCCTATCTAGCAATATCGACAACGTATCCCAGCAATAAATTCTCTAGAGAATTTCAAGACTACCATTAACTTCAAAACTTGCGAAGCCGTATCTTTCATCGTGCCAGAAGCCTATGCAAATCTTAAGAAGCAGTCATTTCAGCAAGGTTTTCACTAGATTTATGTAGTATTCATGTAGATATATGTAGTTATTATGTATGTGGAAATTTAACTATTTATTCTAATATTCAGATACTTATACGCCAACATGTAGTTATGTAGTTGAATATGTAAAATGCAGAAAATAATATTTCAAAAGAAACAGCTCAGAAAAATGGATTTTCTAAAAGATTTGAATTCTCTCAAAAATTTGGCATTCTGCCTACAAAATCGTATCTTTGACCTGGCGGTCGAAGATACTTTCGTTCGACAATAAAAATAAAATGACTTTTATTTTGTATTGTTCTCACTTATTCGTATCTTTGCTCCAAAATCAACAATCGCATGAGATACAGAGTCAAGAAAGAGACCAAGCCGAGGTTACAAACCTTTGGGAAATACAAGGCAGTAGCCGTACACTATCAGACCATCGAGAGCAATCAGCTGGTGAAGGAAACGGCCCAGCGCACAGGATTCAGCGAAGGCACCATCGAAGGCGTCCTGATGAGTGTCGCAGAAGTCGTCAATAGTCATCTGCGCGAAGGCGACCGAGTACGCCTCCCTGAATGGGGCATGATGAAGTTGGAGATTGAGAGTGAAAAGGTAGATGATCCCAAGACCTTCCGCGCCAAGAAGCACATCCGCGGTGTCCGTCTCCACTTCCTCCCAGAAAGCTACGAAGGCACCCAGGCCCTCTACGACGGCATCACCTTCGAAAAAGACAAAACCTTCAAGGAGGAATAGCATCAATACGCATTGCGAAAAATTTCGTTGCGAAAATTTTCGCATAGAAAGCAACGAAGGCACCCAGGCCCTCTACAACGGCTCATCTCCGAAAAAACTAATCTCTGTTGAACAATAAAAAGCGCTTCAGCTTTTGTATAATACCCTGTCTGAAGGTACACTTAAAAAGACACAACTTCCTTATTTCATTACCGAAATAGTCTTGATAGACCATTATCCGCACTCTTTTAAGATTGACGGATTGCCAAGGTTCAGCGATACAGCCTTCATCCAACTCAAAAAACAGCTCTTGTCCAGATTTCTTTTTTACACATACAGCCAACCCTTTTTGAGTCGGAACTACAAATGCACACTTGCAGGATCTACGTTCTTTGTAACTAAGCATACGCGAAGTCTTAAAACAAATGGCTTCCTGCTTGATAACAACGTATTTATCTCCTTCAATGTTCCGTGATGAAGGTATAATAACACCTGCTACCAGTTTATGGTGTCGCCCTTCATAGACCAACCCAATAGATAAAGTAAGGTATATATCCTTCAATTGGTCAATTACATTTTGGCCAGAGGAAATCATCTCATAGAAAGAAGGATCTGTCACAGAGAAATCATATAATGCTTCGTTGTACTTAAACGTGATACGATACTTAGCACGATCCTTAGTAGGGTCTTCATGAAACTGAAAACTATCAGGATGAATCATCATAAGTGAATAGTTCCCTTGGGCATACGTTTCAGGCGATATGGCAAGTTCCGTTGTATAAAAGATCTCTGGATGAACCAAATCTGAGAGATTTTGAAGTGTCTCTGGACTTGATATGATTGATCCAATTGCTATCATCTGATGATAGAATACATCTTCACTATGAGACTGATGTGGACATGGTCTCACATCTATCAGTTTAACAACGAAAAGCATAGGAATATGCCTAGCTTCATCTTCTGGTACCTCCCCATACTCTGTATTTGAGTCAATCGGACGTATCCATTTGGGTGAGCCATCCTCATTCTTAACCACTTTCCATTGTTCTTCTCTATCAATAGTTACCTCTACTCCAGCGACACATCGTCCGCCACATTTGTATGAGTTTGCTAGGCAAATGAAGTGTTTATCCATAGTGTTTTGGGCTAATCTAAGTATTCTTCTTGCTCAACACGGAAGCCAATTTCTTTATTCTTTAGTCGATAAGCATCATACAATTGATCCTCCACAGTATATGTTCCAAAGAGCTCGTCAACTTCTGGAAGTTTTGGTCTCTTTGCATGAAGATATTGATTGATCATCCTTTGTTCTAGATTATAATGACTCACGATTGTCGAATCTTTCAGAATATGCAAAACTTCAAATCCGTGCTCATGAAAGTATCGAGCAAGAAATGCAAAACGATGACATTCAAGGGGATCTGCCTCAGAACACATCAGAGCCACACTCTTTTGTTTTAGGACCATTAGCAACTTCTTTACACCTTCTTGAAATAACTCAGTATGGACCGCCTTCTCAAAATCGACTTGTCCATTTTCACCAATGGAGTCAAAACGTCGTGCACCAAATTCTTTTCCAAAGAACAGGTAATCAACATTATGAATTCTCAAATAGCCTTCCAGGGCATCTTGATTGAATTGTGGAGAGTGGCTACTTGCAGGAACACTTCTCACATCAACAATACTATTGACTCCATGCATCTCTAACAGATGCAGAAATTCCGCTTGCGAATGGTTCGAATGACCGATAGTGTATATTTTCATAGAAAATCTGTTAACATATTCTGCATGCAAAGGTAGTGTATTTTACTTAAACAACCAAATTATATACAATCTTTTTCTTCTTTTCTTTTTGGGTTTCGAGATTATTTGCTATCTTTGCACCTAAACTATCATTATCCTAAAATTATGCTACTGCAAAAAAACATCGTTAAGAAATACCTAGCTTTGCTCAGTGAGGAACAGACACAAGCGGCTTGGAACCAATACCAGTCATATTTCCTGAATAAGGATATACAACAGAATATCCAGCAGTCGAAAGAAGAGCAATTTCAGGAGGGTTTTCTTCGTGAACTTTTTGTCAAGGTGCTAGGATATACCTTGAATCCGTCGCCAAACTTCAACCTCATAACCGAGAAGAAGAACGAGACGAATTCGAAGAAGGCTGATGGCGCTATTCAGAAAGATGGCAAGGTGATAGGTGTAATTGAGTTGAAAGACCATAAGACCACAGACCTTTCGAAAGTGGAGCCTCAGGCATTCAACTACAAGAGCCAGCATCCAGATGCACGTTATGTCGTGATCTCCAATTTCGAGAAGCTTCGTCTTTATATTGACAATGCGGTGGAGTATCGTGAATGGGATTTATTCCGTATGACTCACGATGACTTCCGTGAATTGTTCCTGTGTTTAGCATGGCCTCAGGTAAAAAGAGGTGTGGCCTTGCAGATGAAACAGGAATCCGTTTCGAGTGAAGACCAGATTACGAAGGCTCTCTACAAAGACTATTCGCAATTCAAGCGAGTGCTTTTTGCTGATATTCTGAAACAGAATCCTGCCCCAGAAGGAAAGGATGAAAAAGAATGGCAACTGCTTCTTTTTAAGAAGACGCAGAAGCTCCTTGATCGTCTGCTGTTTATCTTCTTCGCTGAAGATTGTGGACTTCTGCCTCCCAATTCGATGGTACAGATGATCGACCAATGGGAGAGCCTGAAGGAGATGGACGAATATCGTCCTTTCTACGACAGAATGAAGAAGTACTTCGGCTACATGAATACAGGCTATCAAGGCAAGAAGTATGAGATTTTTGCCTATAATGGTGGCCTTTTTAAGCCTGATGAAGTGCTGGATAACATCAAAATCACAGATGAACTTCTAGTAGCACACACTCGCAAGTTGTCTGAATACGACTTTGAGAGTGATGTGGATGTGAACATCTTGGGTCATATCTTTGAGAATTCGCTTTCAGAGATTGAAGAGGTTACTCAGCAAATCAATAATGGAACAACACCACAGACCTCAAAGCGCAAGCAAGACGGTGTGTTCTATACGCCTCAGTATATCACCAAATACATTGTGGAGAATACTGTTGGTCGTCTTTGTGCTGAGAAGAAACAGCAGCTGAATATCGTTGAGGATGAGTATTTCTCAGATCAACGTCGCCAGATGCAAACCAAGAAGCGATTATTGGATCAGTTGCAGCAATATCGTGATTGGTTGCTTCAGATTACGATCCTCGATCCTGCCTGTGGTAGTGGTGCTTTCCTGAATGCTGCCTTGCAGTTCCTGATGGCTGAACACAAGTTGATTGACGAGATGGAGGCAAAGGTGGCTGGTTCTGCTATCGTATTCCAGGATGTAGAGAACAGCATCTTAGAGCATAACCTCTATGGCGTTGACATCAACGAAGAGAGTGTTGAGATAGCCCAATTAGCTCTCTGGCTTCGTACTGCAAAACCACATCGTAAACTGAACTCGCTCAATGAGAATATCAAATGTGGCAACTCCCTGATTAGCGATCCTGCTATTGCTGGCGAAAAAGCCTTCAACTGGCAAGAGCAGTTCCCCAAGGTATTCGAAAAAGGAGGCTTTGATGTGGTGATAGGTAATCCGCCGTATCTGCGTGTTCAAGGATTACGTGAGAATCACCAAAAAGAGTCCGTTTTTTACGAACATAATTTTGTGTCTGCTACTGGGAGATTTGATTTCTATGTTCTATTTATTGAGAAAGGATTCTCATTGTTAAATAAGAATGGTGTTTTATCATTCATCCTACCACATAAGTTTATTAATGCAGATTTTGGAATAGGTATAAGGAATTATATTTACGATAGCAAAGCACTGAATAATCTCGTTTCATTTGGTGCAGAACAAGTATTTAGCGATGCAAGTGTTTATACTTGCATTATAGGGCTTTCACATGGGAATAGTGTTTTTCATTATGCAAAAGTGAAACCTTTAGAGCTTCAGGAGGCATCTGATACTCATACAGAAATATTAATTGACAATCTTGCAGATACCACTCGATGGAGTTTTCAAAGTAGTGAAGATTCAAATGTAATTGCCAAAATTAATAAGCAGCCATTACTCTTCAAGACTATTACGAAGGCTTGTAGTCAAGGTACTGTAAGCATGGGTGATGATATTTATATGCTAAAGGGGAAAATAGAAGGTAATTACTTTATTGGTTTCTCTGAACAGATTCAGCAGTATGTAAAGTTAGAGAAGGATATCATGAAACCCATATTGAAAGGAGAAGATATTAAGCGATATGCACCACTTGAAAATACATATTGGCTAATATATCCACATCATTCTGTAAATGGGAAAACTATTCCGTATGAAGAAAATGAAATGAAAGAACATTTTCCTCTTACATACGAATATCTTTTGCCATTTAAGTCAGAACTTGTAGATAAGAAGATTAGATATAAAACCAATGAGAAATATTGGTATGCTTTACACCGTTCTCGTGAAATTACGATGTTTGAAACTCCCAAAATAATTACGGCTGAGATTTCTTTTGGTTGTAATATGACTTATGATACTAAGAACTTATACCACAATACTAAGTGTTATACTATTTTATTTGACGAGGTATTCGAAAAGTATACTCAGGCATATCTTACAATCCTTAATTCGAGAATATTATGGTACTATCTCTCACAAACGGGTTATACTCTTAGAGGTGGCTTCTTTTGTTTCAAAACCAAATATCTAGAGCCCTTTCATTTGCCAGACCTGACATCTCCTGAAAATCAAGACATTGCTGATACTTTGTCTGTTTTTGCCAATCAAATGTTCTCCCTCAACTCCCAAATTCAAGAGAAGCGCACTCGTTTTCTCCGTCGTTTGAATGAGAACTTTGAGGGCATTAAGATAACAACAGCTTTGCAGATGTTTGACCAGTTGGACTTCAAGGGCTTCGTGGCAGAACTGAAGAAACAGAAGATAAAACTCACACTGGTTCAGCAAGACGAGTGGGAAGACTACTTTAACCAATATCGCCAAGCCTGCCAAGAACTCTCAGAGCAAATTCAGACTACAGACAACGAGATAGACAACAAGGTGTTCGACCTCTATGGTCTAACTCAGGAAGAACGTGAAATTGTTATAAATGCATAAACAATAAGAATATGACAAAAAAACAAACGATTCTACTGTTTGAAGAAAAGAAAGTTCGCACTGTGTGGGACGACGAACAAGAAAGGAGAAGGTTGTTATGGAATTTGCATTTATCATAGGAGTATTCGGAGTCTGGCTGATTATTGCACTGGCAAAGGGTGCAGACTGGTTTGGTGGCAGCGGTAAGGACTATAAAGAGTCGGACCGTGACTTCCTCAACAGGGTTGCCCGCGAAAATAGTGAGAGGGCTCGGAAACAACTAGAGGAAATCCGGAAAAGTAAGCGGGAATCATAGTTACAGGTGACCGATTTATTTTAGAATCATTTCAAGGATAAAATCAAGAATGTATGACTCAGAATGAAAGATGGCAATGGCAAAAAATAACAGACGGGCGATTCTTTTGTGATTCAAATATATTTGATTATCTTTGCAAATGAAATAGAATTTAGAACTGTACATGGATAAGGACAAAATGAAGGAACAATATTTGGATTTTGATGAATATATCCAGCAAAGAGAGCCTGACGAGCTTGAACGGCATGATGCGTGGCGTGTGGCTATAGGTCTGCAGGCGGTAGATGGTCTGGAGACATCTGAATATCTAAAAGAAACGGCTCAAAGAAATATTATCGGAGACATCACTATAGATGAAGCTCATGATCTTATCAAACAATACTACGTTACGAAAAAAGCTCATGACGCAGGTGATGATGACAAGGAAGAGGCTGATCGGGTATCATCGAACATAGTGAAAGTCTTGACTAGTCGCACGTTTGATTTTAGCACTGGTGGTTACCAGTCTGTTCACCGACGGATTTTTGAAGGAGTGATGAAACATGCTGGTGAACTACGCACGTATGACATCACTAAGAAAGAGTGGGTGTTGGAGGGTGACACTGTGCTATATCTGAACTGGGAAGATTTGCATCGTGCTCTAGATTATGACATAGAACAAGAACGTGCTTTCAGCTATAAAGACAAATCTGTCAGTGAGATGATAAGCCACATTTCGAGTTTCGTTTCAGGCTTATGGCAAATTCATGCTTTCTGTGAAGGTAACACCAGAGCAACGGCCGTGTTCACTATACAATATCTTCGCTCGTTAGGTTTCAACGTGAACAATGATATGTTTGAACGTCATTCCTGGTATTTCCGCAATGCATTAGTTAGAGCCAACTACCGCAACGTGGCAAAAGGTGTAGAATATGCCCCCGTATATTTGGAGCGATTCTTTAGCAATTTGTTGATAGGTGACGGATGGGATTTACGCAATAGATATTTGCATATTCACCCAAGCGAGGAATGGAGCGTGCAACCAAACCTTATTTGCAAAAGCTGTGATGAGAAAGATTTTCAACCAAATGTTGGAGCAAAAGGCAAGAGTGACCCAAAAGATGACCCAAAAGAATTATCTGAGCGTCAAACACTTATACTAAACATCATTAAGACTAATGACCTAATAACTATCCATCAAATGGCCCAAAAGGTTAACGTGTCAGAAAAGACAATAAAACGTGAGCTTGCTATCCTCCAAGGAAAGGGATTTCTGACTCGTGAAGGCGGTCGTAAAGAAGGTAAATGGGTTACTAAGATAGAGAAATATGATGAATAGAATTATCAAATGGGTGATAGTCGCCAGCCGACTAATGGTGCTCACCACGGTCTTCTGTGGTGCGACTGTATTGTCATCATGTACATCGTACAACGATGACAATCCCACTGCAACGATTCAAGGAGGCAGATGGGACCCGCAGGTGCAGACAGCACTCAACGGACTGATGGCCAACTGTGGAGAAGGCTCGTATGCAGTATTCGATTTCGACCAGACCTCCATCGTCCACGACATCGCACAGGCAATCTGGGTGTACCAGATTGAACATCTATGTTTTGCCGATGCCCCCATTCACAACTTCATGGACGGCATCCCTGAACCTGAATCCCTCATGCCGGCAACGGAAACGACCTATGCTGAGATGGGGAGAATCCTCTCGGAGGAACACAAAGCAATGACCGCCAGACTGGGAGCAAGTGAGAGCATCGAGTCTATACGGAAATCGGACGTCTATCTTGACTTCCGGGCTCGCATGCACTCCTTATTGGAAGCGATGGATGAGCAATGGGGGAGTTGGGTGGCATTTCTCTGGCAACCAGGACTGCTGGCTGGCTATACCGAAGCTGAGGCCCGCACGCTTATCCACGACGCCATTCTCGAACATCTGGGCAGGGATAAACTGGCAGTAGAACAGTGGAAATCGCCTGACGGTCATTGGGGTGGCAATGTCATGCGCGGCATCTGGGTGTCGCCAGAGATGAAGGAACTATACAGATGTCTCAAAGCAGCCAACATTGACACCTATGTCTGCTCTGCCTCTTTGGAACTGATCGTAGAGGCATTAGCCTGCGATCCTGTGTTGGGATTCGGCCTGCCCGCAGATAGAGTCTATGGTCTCCGTTTCGTTGATGGCGAGAAAATTATTGCTCAGTTTGATCCACAATACAAACAACCGATCAAGGAGAGTAAAGTCGACTGTATCAAAGCCTATATGGCCCCAGCCTACGGCAATAAAGGCCCTGTGTTGATCGCAGGTGACAGCAATGGTGACGTGCCCATGTTGACGGCGTTTCCGGATATGAGACACGGCCTTATCATAGATGTCGGGCGCAGTGAGACGTCGGCCATCGGACAGCTTGCCACTCTAGCAAGGAAGGAGGGCAACACTGGACTTTATATCCTCCAACCATCATTCGAAGCTACAAGATATTAAGGAAGAAGGTGATGATTCCTGTATTAATCAAATCAGCAAACATGGCGCCAATGATGGGAACGATGAGGAAAGGCTTGACGGTATAGCGGTATTTATAGCATACGGCGCTCATATTGGCCATCGCATTAGGGGTTGCACCCAAGCCGAAACCACATATTCCTGCACACAAAACGGCTGCATCATAATCGCGGCCTAACAAGGGGAATGCCACAAAGTATGCAAACAGAGCCATCATCAGCACCTGAGATACCAAGATGACAATCAATGGAAGAGCCAGACTTTGCAGTTCCCAAAGCTTAAGAGAGATCATCGCCATACCGAGGAACAAAGACAGACAGATGTTGCCGACGCTGACAATTCGCTCCATATCAAGGAGTTTTTCTGCATTCTCCCATTTTCCATCGTCTTTATAGCTGACGAATCCTATAGTATTGCGAACGATGGCGGCTAAGATCAAGGCACCAAAATAAGTTGGGAACGTGACACCGGTCTTTGCGAGCAACCAACTCATCAAGGTGCCACCACCCATGATCAGGATGATGCAATAGGAAGCCTTCGCATACTGCTGGAACTCCTGCTCGTTCGTACTGATACGCTTGGCACGACCCGTTGGTGAAGCCTCGTCGCTCTCGATACCCGCCATTGCAGGGTCGATTTCTTCATCCTGTTGCACCTGTTCATGAGTCAGCTTCGTGCGAACAATCTTCTCTGCTAACGGTCCACCTATCATGGAACCAGCTATCAGACCAAAGGTGGCAGCCGCCATACCGATGGTTCCTGCACCATGTAGTCCCATTTCTTCAAGCACTCTCGCAAATCCACCAGCTGTACCATGTCCACCTGTCATTGATATACTACCTGAAGCCATACCAATCAAAGGATCAACCCCCATAAGGCGCGTAATCCCCATCGGCATGAGGTTCTGCATGGCAATAATGACCACCAACAAGACAAGCATGATGACCAAAAGTTTACCACCTTTCTTTAATACCTTCAGGTCACTCTGGAAACCAACACTGGTAAAGAATGCCAGCATAAAAACATCCTTCAATGTTCCATCGAACGACACCTCGACATCAAACCAGGCATAGAGCGCTAAGGTCAGCAACGAGAAGATGATACCACCGCTCACTGGCGACGGCACACAGAATCGCTGGAGAAAATCAACCTTTCGCGTTAATACCATACCGACAATGAGGGCCAAGGCACCTATGCCGGCAGTCTGTATCATATCCAGTTCAATACTTGTCATACTCAGTCCCTTTCTTCTTTAGAATCTATACTGCAACTTAATATTGGCGGCATGTCTGTTTACTGCGGCCTCACTACAGAGTGCGTCAAACATATCATGCCAATCAACTCCCAAATTCCATCTCTTTCCAAACTGTTTGTTCACAGACAGGCATCCATAGACAGGTGTACCATACACCTCACGTATGGGTGAATTGCTGGTATAAAATACGACCTGCATCCCTACCTGCCAATCGCCAGAAAGATAGGCAGTCGGTGCAAATCGAAATGTAGCAAAAGCCCTATTCTTGGCGATATAGAAATTAGGCCCACCAGCCAGCGTCAAGCCTTTCGTTTTCCAATAAGCCGACGCACCCAGCTCTGTATAGTTCTCTTCGCCTTCAACAATAAAAAAACTAGCCTCCGTCTGTAGCGTCAGTTTCTGCTTACTGTAGGCATAAGACAACTTGAACTGATCAATATCCCACTCATCCAGCAGTCCCTCTGCCCTAGCCCATTCCTCATCAAAATATACATTGGCATCCATAAATAAAGCCAAGTAGGCAGGATTATAGAATTTGCGATAATAACCCAACTGTACTTGATTCCGATTGTCTGGAACATAGATGACACAGGCATTCGTGTTGTTACGGGTGTCAGAATGCTTTTGAGAGTTTCCAGAATCTACTAATTTGTAGTTATAGAACATCACGCGATTACCCACCGTAAACCTCCACTGAGGCAAGGAATAGGTGAACTGCAGATAGATATCATGGTTGAAGACATCCCAACTCCTATCTGTATCTTTTTGCCTAGTCATCAGGAAATCACCTTCAACACCAAGCATCATAGACAGCCGTTTGGTCAGCAAAGGGGTATTCAGCTCAATGATATACAATGGCAGTTTGTTGGAGAATATCGGATCGCTGGCATACTGATAACCGCCTACGACGAGCAGTTCTGTACCCACGTCATTGAAGGTGTGAAAATATCTTGCCCGCCCCAGGACTTTCCTTGAGGACAAAGCAGACTGTTCAAGATATTGCTGGGTGAAATAGGTCAACAGCTTATTTCTGGCATCAAAGCGGTTGGTCATGTGAAGCGTCAGATACTCTTTGTTCCCCTCCTGATAACGATAAGCCGCATTGGCATAGAGGTCGGTACGTTGACTGCCGTATAACACATTCACAGTTCCATTGCCTTCAATGTCTTTTCCGAAGCCACCTTGTCCTTCCACGAAACCTTTCACAGAATCAGGCATTAGCATATTAATATCCAACACATTGCCCAGCCCAACAGTACCCTTTGCAACACCCGTATTGTCGCAAACCTGAATCTTGGCGACATCCTTGGCTTTCATCTGGCTCAGAATCAACCTCACGTCACCATTCATCGGACAGTTGTCGATGCGGAGGTTGTAACCATTGATGACATCCTCATAGCCAGCAATCATCAGTTCTGGCACCATCTGGAGGATATCCATCAACGACTCTTCTCCCGTCAGTTCCATTCGCTGGGGATAAATCATCGTCCTATCTGCTTTCATCTCTATAATGGGCAAACTATCGTCAGCATGTAGAGAGGCAGACAAGAGCCAAAAGGCTGTCAATATGATCATATGTCGATACATACGATTGGGGTAATGAGCGATTCTAGTTTTGCAAATATACGAAGATTATCTGGGATAGATAACCACTATAACATAAATAATGTTAATGGATTGAGAATGTTTATAAATTAATCTGTATTTTTGCAATTGTGACATAATAATAATAAAACACTAGTGTCCACTAAAAATTAGTGGAGATGTTTGTAAGTTACTTAAATATAGAGTTTTAGAGCGTAAAATTGACGGTGACGATTTGAATTGACTACCTGAGTTCTTGCCACAGAGGATCTTTGATAGAATTGTAATGAAATACGAAGGGAACAAATACGTGAAGCATTTCACATGCTGGAACCAGTTGCTCGTCATGATGTTCGGGCAACTGAGCAACCGTGACAGCCTTCGTGATCTGACCAATATTATTTCTGCGCATTCCAACAAGGCCTATCATCTTGGCTTTGGCAAGAACGTAACGAGAAGCAATCTCGCAAAGGCCAACGAAAGACGAGAGCCTCGTATTTTCGAAGAGTTTGCCTACCATATGATAGATATTGCGAGACGAAAGAGAATCTACAAAGAGTTTGAGATAGAAGGGAAGGTGTTTGCCTTTGACTCGACTACTATCGATCTTTGCTTGAGCGTCTTCTGGTGGGCAAAGTTTCGCCGTACAAAAGCGGGCATCAAGATGCATACGCTCTAT
>OMZO01000072.1 GCA_900315525.1 uncultured Prevotella sp.
GCAGGCGATGCCCAGGCCGTAGGCCAATGGCTCGGGCAGGTGGAGCATCTGACGGGAGATGAATACGTAGGTGCTGCAGACGGTGGTCATGAAGAGGGCAGGGATGAGCGTGAGCCAGTAGTTCTTCTTCTGGCGGACGAGATAGACGGTGACGGCCCAGAGAGTGAACACGGAGAGAGCCTGGTTCGTCCATCCCAAGTATTGCCAGATGGTGTTGAAGCCGTCGGGATTGCCTATCTGCCAGATGAGCAGGGCGATGCTGCAGGCGAACAGCGGGAGGCAGACCTTCAGGCGCTTCGGGATGGGTCGCTGGTCCATCTTCAGCCACTCGGCCACAATCAGGCGGGCAGAGCGCAGGGCAGTGTCGCCGGTGGTGATGGGAGCTGCCACCACGCCGAGCATGGCCAGGATGGCACCGGCCATACCGAGCCAGTCGTTGCACACGAGATGGACCACTGCTGGCGCAGAGGTGTGGAAGCCATCGGTAGCTCCGGCGATAAGCTCATAGCCGGGCGTGGGCTCGCCATAAAAAAACCATATCGACACCGTGGCCCATATCAGCGCCACGGCCCCCTCGGTAATCATCGCCCCGAAGAACAGCGGCCGTCCCATGCGTTCGTTCTCGACGCAGCGGGCCATCAGCGGGCTCTGCGTGGCGTGGAAGCCAGAGATGGCACCGCAGGCGACGGTGATGAACAGCACGGGGAAGATGCTGTCGGTCCAACGGTCTGGCTCCGTCGCGGCCCCCATGTTGTAGCAGTGCGTCCACAGTTCGGGCAGCGTGGGCCAGTGGAGGAAGAGCCACACCATCAGCGCCCCGGCCATGAACAGCAGCGACAGGGCGAACAGCGGATAGACCTTGCCGATGATCTTGTCGATGGGCAGCATCGTGGCGATGAAGTAATAGCAGAAGATGATGATGACCCACATCATGGTGTCGCCGCCGATGGAATGGAGAATCAGGGCGGGGCTATAGACGAACACCGCTCCCACCAGGATGAGCAGCAGCACAGAGACCACCAGCATCACGTTCTTCGTGGCCGTGCCCAGATAGTGGCCGATCATCTCGGGCAGTCCCGCGCCGTCGTGGCGCATGGAGAGCATGCCGCCCAGATAGTCGTGGACGGCTCCAGCGAAGATGCAGCCGAAGACAATCCACAGATAGGCCGCCGGACCGAACTTCGCGCCCATGATGGCACCGAAGATGGGGCCTGTGCCCGCGATGTTGAGGGCGGTCGTCGGGGCCGAATACGCGCTCAACAAAGCGGCCGTAGAAGATGTAACCTAAGACAAGAGCCGCAAGGCTCAGAATAAATGTAATCATTTTTTGTATTTAAAGTTTCCACTTCGTTGCAAAGGTACAAAAAATGCTCTTATTATCTCCCATTTCGGAAGAAAATCTTCTTGGAAGAACGTGTTTGAGGTCTTTATGCCTTATCAATCTGTTATAAAGTTCCCATTTACTCGTTTATGAAAGTTCTTGCCGTGCAAGCGACCTAAGGTCGAGCGAAATACGTTAAATCTTGCCTCACAAGCCAAGGTTGAAAACACACAGGGCCACTATTCTACCGTTTAAGATTTAAATTACTGATTATCAACGTTTAAAGCATTCTATAATTTGAATCGAAGAATATCGTTCTCGATACCATCTGACACTCAGATGCCACGACTATGATGGCAGACCTTTTAACTGAGGAATAAAAACAATATTTTGAATCTGAAATTACTAAATCGGTGATAAAAATAGCGATTTGTCGCCGATTTTAGCCATTTCAATTTAGATTTCCTATTTTTGAGCAACTTTTATTCAGGCTTCCCTTCTTCTATCTTTAGTCCCAAACGATAATGGTCGGAGATACGTTTCAAGTCTTGTACTTTTTGAGAATTGCTAATATTTGAATAGATATACCAGCCATCGCATTCATGCTGCCAGATGCGCCCAGGAATGGTGGGGCGTTTCTTTTTTCCTACGAGGTTGTAGCCATTACCATGATCGATACCCAATGGTGGAATGCGCTCTAAGCCGATTTTTCGCAGAGCATCAATGAAGGTGTCGATAGCTTGACGATGCCAGATGACTGTGCCATCTGGGAAGATGACGCGCATACCCTTCGTAGTGTTTTCTATGTGCTTTGTGGGCTCATGTGGTTTCACTTCTGTTGGTTCCTCTTCGCTCTTTACAGGCGTACTGCTGCGAGGTGTTAGCGTCTTGGCACCCATAATCTCACTAATTTTAGTCTTACGGCTCAAAGCTACGCTGATTGGCTCACCTGGATGATACTCCACTACGAGCACCAAGTCGCGCTTGATGGGTTCCAAGCGTGGCGCGATATCATTGCCCAAAGCAGGCAATATCTCTTCCTTGATGATACCCTCTTCCAGTTCCTCCACTTGCTGAAGAACATCCTTGCTAAGTTTTACTCCCACTTCGCGAGAGTTTTCAATGATGCTGTATAGTTTTTCGAGTTTCGTCATAACCTATTTCGCTTAAGATTTCAACTTTTATCTTTATTCCCAGTTGTTTAGCAATTCTCTCAAGGAAACTCTTTTTGCTTTTTGTTGGCATATGAGTACAAACGAACCAATATTTATTTAATTGCCTCATTTGCATACGATAATCTTTAGTTGGAACTACCAAAGGTAATCCTTCGACGTATATATCTTGCAAGGCGGCAACTTTCTCTGGCCCAAAATTTTTAATACATGCAAGAAAAGTTTCCGTAGAGTTCTTTTCTTGAATCTGCTTTCTATGAATGGTCACACGTAGCACTTGCGCTGGCGACTTCTTTTTTCTTTCTTTTTTCTCCATAATTCGATTTATGATCGTTGTATAACACTTATTTCATCGTCACTTAAGCCATAAAGTTTATATACGAGACTATCGATTTCAGACTCCATTGAAGATGTATCAGAAAGAGAATCTGTCTTTTTTACTAACATGATCTTTTTAGCAAGTTCGGCTAATTGTTTTTCTTGTTCATCAGTGCAAGAAGGAATAGGGAAAGAGGCAAGTTCGTTTATTTTAAACTGTGGGAATAAGCCACGTTGAAGTTTTCCATATTTCTGCGCAAACCAGAAAGAAATAGGTCGTGAGTTTAATATGGACAAAATATAATATGGATTACATTGAAAATCAATGATATTCATGGAATTCAAGTCATTAATATAGGTTTCATTAGTTATAACCGCATTAATACAGTATGGAGGCTTGGATGGTATTTGTCTTACCAAAATTCTGATAGAAGAAAACAAATTCCAATTCCTTCGTGGTTCTGCAAGATGATTCCCATACCAAATAAACTCCTTGTTTTCCCAAGTTAGGTTATACCGCTTGACATCAGAACCTTCTATATATTTGAAATAATCACCTCCCTCTTTTGTTTTAGAATGGAATACTCTATTCTTTTTTTCTTCTTTGCTCTGTGCAGGATGCCCCTTCCCTACTTGATAAGCCTTAATACCACATTTAACTTGAGCGTATGAACATAAAGGTTTTGAATGTTCTTCCATCTTCATTATAATATCATAATCATCGTCACCTTTGAACAGGTTGATATTTATTATAAAATCCTTGTGTGAAAGAAAAACATGTTTGGATACTTCTTTTATTAATTCAATCTTATCTATCTGTACTGCTTCATTAAGTAGAACGCTCTCATTATATGTATTTTTTGAGAATATCAGAATACTACTATCTACATCCGCATTTTCAAATACTTGTTTGTAGAAATTGGTTATTGCAATATTAGAAAAATTAAGTACGTATTTTCTAAAGTCCTTATTTGTATTTATAGTCATCCAATTATTAGGGATAATATAAGCAAAGGCACCCTTGCCATTCAGTAAGTTAACTCCCTGTTCTACAAACAGATGATAAAGGTTGATTTGATATTTTGCTAGAGAAAACTTTTTATAATAGATAGCCTTATCTTCTTGGCTCATTCCTTTCTCTTCACTATTCCTGGCAAAAACATATGGTGGATTGCCTATTACAATATCAAATCCACCTTGTGAGAATACATCATAGAACCATGTATGCCAAAGCATGAATTGGTTGTTACCTGAAAGATCGAGGTCACCAAAGTCAACATTAATGCTTTGCTCTGTGAGTTGTTTCTTCACATTATTTATAATAGACGCGCGAAGCTCTTTTTTCTCTTGATGATTGGTGCAGTTGTAGTATTTGGCGAGCATATTGCGAAGTTCCTCACGATAGACATCAACCATATTATCAAACCAGCTTAGCCCCTCTTTCTTGTCATACTTCTTCTCTGTCATCGTTGAGAGGTCCACGCCTTTGTACTGCTCCAAAAGCGAATTGCCTTGCATAATCTTGAAGTCGAGGTTTGGCAAGGCTTGTGGTGTTTCCTCGTCAACAATGAGCGACAGCCAGAAGCGGAGACGAGCTATATCAACGGCACCACGCTCAATATCTACACCATAGATGTTTTGTTGGATGATGTGCTTTTTGATTTCTGCGGCTTTGCTTTGTGTAATTCCTTCAAGGGTTGTGCGACATTGGAATAGTTCTTTAAGCAAGCCCATTGGGAAAGCTCCTGAGCCAATAGCAGGATCGCATATCTTGACGTTCTTCAAAGCCTCATCCACTTGCTGACGGAACTTATCGTTTGTATCAAGAGCATTGACATCATGAGTGGTCACAAACTGGCGAATGGCCTCCTTAGTTGCTTCATCCTCAATATCTGTCTGGAGATAGGCAATGAGGCTTTCGCGACACATATAGCTGACGATTTCCTTGGGTGTGTAGAAGGCACCCTTATCTTTGTTGTCTTCCAGCAGGTTCTCGAAAATGCGACCTAACATCTCTGGGTCAACTCCAACCTCTGCATCGTCAGGATCGTTCTCATCGATGGTGAAGTTGTAGGAGGCAAAGAAGTCGAGCAGGCTCTGCATGTATTTGGCTGGCAGAGGAAACGCCGTTTCGTCTGTGGCATCACGCTCGAACAATCCACCATTTAAATAAGGTGTACGATATTGAGGTAGTTTCTTCTCATTCTCACTATTGAGATCGTTGAAGAGTGCTTCCAATACATTGTCTATGAAGTGGTCTTTATCTGCTGTTTGGGCAAAGAGGTTCTGAATGAATTCCGAGTCTCCACTACCCCACTCTGCTCCGCTCTTTACACCTAGCCAGCCTTTCTTCTGTAGGAACTGGAGGAAAACCAAACGGCCCATCAGTTTCTTCACATAGTCACGGACAGCTTTCTCTGGGTTGGGGAAGTGAGCAAACTCCTGCATGATTTTCTCGCAAGGTTCATTTTTGATTTGCTCTTCCCACTTGTTGGCCACCTTCACCATCCGCTTCCCTGTGATATACTGGATGATGTCCTCGTATTGTTTCTTGTAGCCATCGAAGAACATATCGCTGACAGCATCTACAGAGAAGGCTTTGGTCAGGTCTTTCAATGTTAGACTACTGTCGCGCAGTTTCTCAAACTGCTGAATGGCGGTACGGCTGCGATGACCTTCGCCCAGCAGATAAGTAAAGCGTTTGGCATCTGTCGATTCTTTCTGATAACTGCCATCATCGGCAAACGTCCAGGCTTCACTAACGTAAGAGAATCTAAGCACACTCTCGTTCTTACGATAGCAGAACATGAAGGCTCCCGCATTGCCGTTGTTTCGCCAGTCAGTCAGCAGCATATCGCGGATGCCTCTTCGGTTGCGTTCTATATCAACACTTTCAGAGAGTTCAACTTCGTAGATGCTGATGGTTTGGTTGTCGGTCAACGTGATAGTTCCCAGCCAAAGTGCCTGTTTTGCAAACTGACTACTGGTTGGAATTGTTGATGGCGTATTCCAGAATTTTATCTTATTGCCAAAAATGTCGTGTAACAGCAACTGCCAGTTCTGGCGATTGTATCTTGATTCAATGACTTCTTTATAGTTCATAGG
>OMZO01000038.1 GCA_900315525.1 uncultured Prevotella sp.
CTTCGAGTCAAGTTGGGAAGTCTGCAACAAAGTAGGGGGAATCTATACAGTCCTTTCGACACGTGCCAAAACCCTACAAGAGGCACTTCAGGATAAGATTGTTTTCATCGGTCCTGATTTTTGGAAAGAGCAAGAGAGTCCTTATTTCAAGGAGGATAAGTCTCTATTAGCCGATTGGCAAAGTGAGGCATGTGAGCAAGGCCTTAAGGTGAGGGTAGGACGTTGGACCATACCTGGTGAACCCATCGCTATCTTAGTTGACTTTATGCCATTCTTCGAGCAGAAGGATGCGATATATGGTTGGTTGTGGGAACACTATCAGGTGGACTCACTGCACGCCTACGGCGACTACGACGAAGCTTCGATGTTCTCCTATGCTGCAGCCTTGGTGGTGGAGAGCTATTACAACCACTATTTAGATGCCACCAAGAAGGTAATCTATCATGCCAATGAGTGGATGTGCGGTCTTGGTGCACTTTACATCAATAATAAGTTGCCTCAGGTTGGTACCGTCTTCACGACGCATGCCACAAGTATTGGTCGTTCTATTGCTGGCAACATGAAGCCGCTCTACGACTATCTCTTCGCTTACAATGGCGACCAGATGGCAGGCGAGCTGAATATGCAGTCGAAGCACTCTATCGAGAAACAGACGGCTCACTATGTTGATTGTTTCACTACGGTGAGTGATATCACTGCCAAGGAGTGTGTTGAATTGCTCGACAAACCTGTTGACGTGGTATTGCCTAATGGCTTCGATGATAGTTTTGTGCCTTCTGCACAAACGTTTGCCCGAAAGCGTAAGGCAGCTCGCCGCAAGATGCTGGATATTGCCAATGCGCTGCTTGGTGAGGACCTCGACGATGATACACTGATTATATCTACCTCGGGTCGCTATGAGTTCCGCAATAAGGGAATCGACGTGTTTGTGGAATCCATGAACCGTCTGCTGCGCGATCGTGACTTGAAGAAAAAGGTTGTGGCCTTTATTGAGGTGCCTGGTTGGGTGGGAGAGCCCCGTAAGGACCTGCAGGAGCGTCTGAAGAGTGGCAAGAAGTACGATACGCCGCTCGATGTGCCTCAGGTCACTCACTGGCTTCATAATATGAGCCACGACAATGTGCTCGGCATGATGAAATACTACGATATGCATAACCGTAAGGACGATAAGGTCAAGGTGATTTTCCTGCCTTGTTATCTCGATGGTACTGATGGTATCGTGAATATGAGCTACTATGATGTGGTGCTGGGTAATGACCTTTGCATCTATCCTTCATACTATGAGCCTTGGGGCTATACACCGTTGGAGGCTATTGCCTTCAAGGTGCCCTGCATCACCACCGATCTTGCGGGTTTCGGTCTCTGGGCTAATACCGTATTCGGACATGATGGTAAGATTGAAGACGGTGTGAAGGTGATTCATCGTACGGATTATAACTACTCAGAGGTGGCTGATATCATCAAGGATACGGTGGCAGATTTCTCTGGATTCACCAAGAAACAGGTTGATGTATGTAGGAAGAATGCCGGTGATCTGTCGAAGAAGGCGCTTTGGAGTGAGTTCATCAAGTTTTACTATCAGGCTTACGACATTGCGCTCACCAAGGCTGAGGCTCGCAAGGCTGAAGTTTCGAAATAAGAGTGATTTTAAATAATATAGTGCGAAAAATTAATTTCAAATACAAAATTTGAGGGAATATGAAAATTAAAGCTGATTATGCAAATGCTCCACAGTGGAAGGAATTAACCGTGAAATCAAGTCTTCCTGAGCAGTTGAAGTGCTTGGATGAGATTGCCCACAATATGTGGTGGGTATGGAACTATGAGGCTCGTGACCTGTTCCGTGATCTTGATCCTGAGCTTTATCATGAGGTGAAGCACAATCCAGTGATGTTGCTGGAGCGTCTTAGCTTTGCCCGTAAAGAAGAGATTGTAAAGGATAAGGCGCTGATGAAGCGTGTGAAGATGGTCTATGACCTTTTCCGTAAGTACATGGACGTGAAGCCCGACTCAAAGCGTCCCTCAGTAGCTTACTTCTGCATGGAGTATGGTATCCACTCTGCCCTGAAGATTTACAGTGGTGGTCTGGGTATGCTTGCTGGTGACTATGTAAAGGAGGCTTCTGACTCTAATGTTGATATGTGTGCTGTCGGCTTCCTCTATCGTTTCGGATACTTCACACAGAGCCTCTCGATGGATGGACAGCAGATTGCCAACTACGAGGCACAGAACTTCAACAGCCTGCCCATTGAGCGCCAGTTCGACAAGGACGGTAACCCAATGGTAGTCGATGTACCTTATAACAACTATCAGGTGCATGCTTATGTATGGCGTGTAAACGTAGGTCGTGTGAAGCTCTATCTGCTTGATACTGATAATGATATGAACTCAGACTTCGACAAGCCCATCACTCACAGCCTCTATGGTGGTGACTGGGAGAACCGTCTGAAGCAGGAGATCCTGCTCGGTATCGGTGGTATGCTCTTGCTGAAGAAACTGGGCATCAAGAAGGATATCTATCACTGTAACGAAGGTCATGCAGCTCTCTGCAACCTGCAGCGTCTGTGCGACTACATCGATGAAGGTCTGACATTCAATCAGGCCATGGAGTTGGTACGTGCTTCTTCTCTTTATACTGTTCACACTCCAGTGCCCGCAGGTCACGACTATTTCGACGAAGGTCTCTTCGGCAAGTACATGGGCGGTTATCCTGCAAAGCTTGGTATCACATGGGATGAGTTCATCGGCATGGGCCGTACCAACCCCGATGATCATGGTGAGCGTTTCAGGCTACTATCCTGAGGAGAATCATGTGGGTTACGTTACCAATGGCGTACACTTCCCCACATGGTGTGCTACCGAATGGCGTCAGGTCTACAGCAAGTACTTCGATGAGAAGCACATGAGCGACCAGTCTAACGAGGAAATCTGGCACGGTATCTATAACTGTCCTGATGAGGAAGTCTGGGCTACACGTATGGCACTGAAGCAGAAGCTCTTCGACTATATTAAGGAGCAGTTCCGTGAGACCTGGCTGAAGAATCAGGGTGATCCCTCACGTGTCGTCAACCTGCTTGAGAAGATGAATCCGAATGCATTGGTGATTGGTTTCTGCCGTCGCTTCGCTACCTACAAGCGTGCTCACCTGCTGTTCACCGATGAGGCTCGTCTGGCAAAGATTGTCAACGATCCCGAGCATCCAGTTATCTTCCTCTTTGCTGGTAAGGCTCACCCCGCTGATGGCGCAGGTCAGGGTCTAATCAAGCGTATCTACGAGATTTCTCAGCGTCCCGAGTTCTTGGGTAAGGTTATCTTCCTTGAGGACTACGACTTCTTGCTAGCTCGTCGCCTTGTCTCTGGTGTTGATATCTGGATGAACACGCCGACACGTCCTCTGGAGGCTTCTGGTACATCTGGTGAGAAGGCCGAGATGAATGGTGTCGTCAACCTCTCCGTGAAAGATGGTTGGTGGCTTGAGGGCTATCGCGAGGGTGCCGGATGGGCGCTCACCGAGAAACGTACTTATCAGAATCAGGGTTATCAGGATCAGCTCGATGCTGCAACCATCTATGGTCTGCTCGAGAACGAGATCATTCCACTCTATTATAATAAGGACAAGAAGGGTATCTCTAAGGAATGGATTAAGGTCGTTAAGAACTCAATCGCTCAGATTGCACCTCACTATACGATGAAGCGTCAGCTTGACGACTACTATGAGAAGTTCTACAACAAGGAGGCTAAGCGTTTCAAGGAGATTTCTAAGGACAACTGCAAACTCGCTAAGGAGATTGCTCTTTGGAAGGAGACTGTTGCCGAGCGTTGGGATGCCATCAACGTTGTGTCTTCTGAGTGGACCTATCCTGCTGGTGGTATCGAGACGTCGCAGAAGTACACTCTTCGTTATGTCATCAACGAGCAAGGTCTTGACGATGCCGTTGCTTTGGAGAAGGTGAACGTCTATACCGACAAGAATGGAGAGGAGCGCATTTACAGCATCGAACCACTGAAGATGGTCAAGAAAGAAGGAAACAACTATACCTTCGAGGCTGAGCTGGCTCCGAAGCAGGCTGGTCAGTACAAGAGTGCTGTGCGTATGTATCCGAAGAACAAGAATCTGCCTCACCGTCAGGACTTCTGTTACCTGAAGTGGTTGGAGCTTCCTGTATCAAACTACTAATTTAGTAGTTATATGAAACGAAGCGCCCGGGTTCATTTGAACTCGGGCGCTTTATAGTTTGCTTGGATGTATTGTCCTAATGGATTATTTTTGTTTCGGGCTGCGGTGCGGAGAATGCAGTCCGACATCTGACGGTGGAGACTGTCAACAGCTAAGGTGCGTTGGCGGATACTGATGGTGTCATTGGAAGGCATCCTGAGCAGGATATCCATCTGCGAGGCATAGTAGTCAATGGAATCAGCCAGTTGCTGCCAACTGTTATTTACTGTTGTGCCAGAAACGCGCGAAGGTTTCGGCTTGCGGTTAAGTTCAACAGTCGTGGTGCCAGGCACGTTGAAGAAGCTTATGCTCTCTTCAGGATCAGAACTGGCATAGATCTCGTGCAAAGACACGTTGTCGGCCTTTCCCATGAAGTAGAATTTTCCGTCTTCGATGAGTGTATAGCACACTTGTGAACTGTTGTCCGATGCCTTCAGAAAGATGGTGTCACCTTCTGCAAAGTCATGAGCAAATCCTTGCACCTTATAAGAATCAGACTGGCAGGAGCAGACAAAAAGGCCTACCACTGCCAGTCCGTAGAAAGACTTGATGTTCATGTTTGTTGTTATGCGATATAGAGATCGCTGATGCTCTTGTTGTCAATCACGCGGCGGATGGCTTCTGCGAACATATCAGCTACTGACAACTGCTTCACCTTCGAACAGCGCTGCGTGTAAGGAATAGAGTCAGTGAAGACAATCTCCTCCAGGGCTGAAGCCTGTACACGATCGCTGGCGGGACCGCTCATCACGCAATGGCTGGCACAGGCGCGCACCGTCTTAGCACCATGCTCCTTCATGATGTCTGCAGCCTTGGTGATGGTACCGGCGGTATCCACCATGTCGTCGATAATCACTACGTTTTTGCCTTCAACCTCACCAATGATCTGCATCGTCGCTACCACATTGGCACGGGCACGTGTCTTGTTGCATAGCACCAGCGGACAACCCAAGTACTTAGCATAGGTGTTGGCACGCTTCGAGCCGCCTACGTCGGGCGAGGCTATCACGAGATCGTCGAGCTTTAGGCTCACTAAGTAGGGCAGTATCACGTTAGAAGCATACAGATGATCTACTGGAACATTGAAGAATCCCTGGATCTGATCGGCGTGCAGGTCCATCGTGATGACGCGGTTCACGCCTGCAGCCGACAATAAATCTGCTACGAGCTTTGCACCGATGCTCACGCGGGGCTTGTCCTTACGGTCCTGACGAGCCCATCCGAAATAGGGAATGACAGCATTGATGGTACGGGCAGAGGCGCGCTTGGCAGCGTCGATCATCAGCAGCAGTTCCATCAGATTGTCAGAGTTGGGGAATGTGCTCTGTACCAGGAAAACATCGCGTCCGCGGATGCTTTCTTCATACGATACGGCAAACTCACCGTCAGAGAACTTTGTGATTTGTAATTCTCCGAGCGGACAACCTAGGCTTTGGCAGATTTTCTCTGCCAGGTATCTCGTGGCAGTACCAGAGAAGACCATGTAGGAGTTATTATCACTCATTGCTTTATTATATATGTTTATACTTTAATCCAATGTTTTCTTCAAGCGAACAAAATGGTTGAGCAGTTCTTTGTAGTCAATCTCGTTGTGGATGTTGAAGCGGTTCCAGAGGTCGCCGCAAATCACTACGCCACCGAATCCCAAAGCCTTCATTTCGCGTACGTTGTCAATGTTCATACCACCAAGAGCATACACTTTTTTGTCGATGAGACCGTCAGCTGCTGCTCTCTCCAACTCTTGGCGTGTGAAAGAGGATTTCTCGTCAGCATTCGTCTGACTGTCGAAGATCGAGTGCAGGAACACGTAGTTGCTGTGTCGTTTTGCCTCTTTGAGCTCCTCGATGGCGTGGCAAGTGCGCGACAAATTACCTTTGTAGCCCACGGGCGGCTCCGTATGGGCATCGTCGATGTGAATACCCCGCAGGTGGAACTCCTCCTTCAGGTAGAAATGACCGTGGACGGTAATCCTGTTGTGGTATTCATCCTCCAACAGCGTCAGCAGTCGTTCAGAAAACATAGGAGAGGCACCAGGCTTGTAGAGATGTAGATTCTCCAACCCCTCTTCGAAAAGGTTGGACAAAATCTTGTCTTCTTCCACGAAAAACGTGGGGCGAGTCATTACGATGAGCTTCATTTTCGGTATCAGTTCTCGTTCTAATGTGCAAACTTACACATTTTTTTCGATAATAGCACTACTTTCACTAAAAAAATGCCAAACGAGGTGCATTTTTCAGAAAAATGTCGTAATTTTGCAACCTGAAACAACCATTATTTAAAATATTTAGAAAGATGAAAGCATTTGTTTTTCCCGGACAGGGAGCACAGTTTGTAGGCATGGGTAAGGATCTTTACGATACAAATCCCCTTGCGAAGGAACTTTTTGAGAAAGCTAATGACATTTTGGGATATCGCATCACGGACATCATGTTTAATGGCACAGACGAAGACCTGAAGCAGACGAAGGTGACACAGCCTGCGGTCTTCCTTCATAGTGTGATTTCTGCACTTTGCATGGGTGAGGCTTTTGATCCGAAGATGGTGGCTGGACACTCTTTGGGAGAGTTTTCTGCTCTTACAGCTGCTGGCGCACTGAGTTTCGAGGATGGCCTGAAGCTGGTTTATGCCCGTGCAATGGCCATGCAGAAGGCCTGTGAGGCACAGCCCTCTACGATGGCAGCCATTATTGCCTTGCCCGACGAGAAGGTCGAAGAGGTATGTGCTGAGGTCAGCAAGATGGGTAAGGGTGTCGTCGTTCCTGCTAACTATAACTGCCCAGGTCAGCTCGTGATCTCTGGTAACGTGGAGGCTATCGAGGAGGCTTGCGAGCAGCTTAAGGCTGCTGGTGCCAAGCGTGCCCTCGTGCTCAAGGTGGGTGGCGCCTTCCACTCTCCGCTGATGCAGCCTGCCAAGGATGAACTCCAGGCAGCCATTCAGGCCACTGAGATCAAGACACCGAAATGTCCTGTATATCAGAATGTGGACGCTAAGCCTCATACCGATCCCGCAGAGATCAAGGCTAACCTCATCGCGCAGCTCACCAGCTCAGTACGTTGGACTCAGAGTGTGCAGAATATGATTGCTGATGGTGCTGATGACTTCACTGAGTGCGGTCCCGGCAAAGCCCTTCAGGGAATGATTGTCAAGATCAACAAAGAAGTGTCCGCACATGGAATCGAATAAGATAGTTATCTATCAAATCTTCACCCGTCTCTACGGCAATCGTAACACGACCCGCAAGGAACATGGTACGATTGAGGAAAACGGATGTGGAAAACTGAACGACTTCACGCCCAGTGCCCTGAAAAAAATCAGGGAAATGGGCGTGAGCCATATTTGGTACACGGGTATCATCCGTCATGCCACTCAGACCGACTATTCGGCCTATGGCATTTCCAAGAATCATCCAGCCATCGTGAAGGGCAGGGCAGGATCGCCATATGCCATCACTGACTACTATGATGTCGATCCCGACCTCGCCACTGATGTGGATAAGCGCATGCAGGAGTTCGAACAACTCGTCGAGCGCACTCACAAAGCAGGTATGAAGGTTATTATCGACTTCGTGCCCAACCATGTGGCCCGTCAGTATCACTCCATCTGCAAACCGGAATGGGTGAAGGATCTCGGTGAGGACGATAATGTCCAGAACGGTTTCGACCCGCAGAATAATTTCTACTATTGTCCGGGTCAGCGGTTCTCGCCTTATTTCGACCTTTATCACGGATCAGAGGAACCTTATCTCGAGGAACCCGCCAAGGCCACAGGCAACGACTGTTTCCATAACGCGCCAGGCATGAACGACTGGTATGAGACCGTGAAGCTCAACTACGGTGTCGATTATTATGCTGGTGGTGTGGGCCACTTCGACCCTATCCCTGATACGTGGGCCAAGATGACGGATATCCTGTTCTTCTGGGCCTCAAAGGGTATCGATGGCTTCCGTTGTGATATGGCTGAGATGGTGCCTGCTGCTTTCTGGCACTGGGCCACTGATAAGGTCAAGTTCCGCTATCCCGACATCCTGTTTATCGGAGAAGTCTATAATCCTGCCGAATATCGAAATTACCTGGGTGCAGGCTTCGACTACCTCTACGACAAGGTGGGCATGTACGACACCGTTCGCAATGTCATGTGCGGTCATCAGTCCACGCATGCCATCACGGCAGCCTGGCAGCAGACCGACGACATCCGCGATCATATGCTCTACTTCCTCGAGAACCACGACGAGCAGCGCATCGCCAGCAACTTTTTCGCAGCCGATGCCCGCAAGGGCGTGCCCGGTCTTGTAGTGTCAGCCCTGCTCCAGCAGAACCCGCTGATGATCTATGCTGGACAAGAGTACGGTGAGCGCGGCATGGATAAGGAAGGTTTCAGCGGTAACGACGGACGAACCACGATCTTCGACTACTGGAGTGTCGATACGCTCGTGCGTGCAGCTACTCGTAAACTCACTAAGGACGAGAAAGCCCTCAAGGATATATATAATAAGGTGATAGGTATCGCCACCAGTGAGAAGGCCGTTATCGCAGGCGCATCCTTCGACCTCATGTATGTCAATGGCGACTATCAGCGCCAGTACGCCTTCCTGCGCAAGGCTGGCAGCGAGCTGCTGCTGGTTGTCGCTAACTTCGACGACCAGCCTGCTACAATGGATGTCACCATCCCCGCCCATGCTTTCGACTACCTGAAGATCAAGGAGCGCAAGAGTGCTGCTTGCACCGACCTGATGAGTGGTCAACAGCTGAAACGCACACTGCAGCGCGATTGCTACGTCTCGGTCGATGTCGAACCCCTGGGTGCTGTCGTACTGAAATTCAAGGCATAGTAACATATGGCAGACTATATCTTAAACGAACACAACAAGGAAGAGTTCCCCCCTGCACATACGGCGGAGCATCTGCTGAACCAGACGATGATCCGGCTCTTCGGCTGCGAGCGCTCTTTCAATGCTCATATCGAGCGTAAGAAGAGCAAAATGAGCTTTCATGTCGATCATAAGCCCACGCGTCAAGAAGAGAAGGAAATAGAACGTCGCATGAACGAGTTGATCGACGACGATCTGCCTGTCACCTTCGAGTTCGTCACCCGTGATGAGCTTCCGGAGGAAGTCGATCCCAGCCGTCTGCCCGATGATGCTTCCGACACCATCCGTCTGGTGCGCATTGGTGACTACGATGTCTGTCCTTGTATTGGGAAGCACGTCAGAAGTACGTCTCAGATAGGACGATTTGAGATGCTTGGCACCAATTGGGATGAACATGAACATGCCTTTCGCGTCCGCTTCAAGATTGTCTGAACAAAGCTGTTGCTTTCAGCAGTAGAGAATAGAAAAAATCAGGGCTCGCACTTATCAATGCGGGCCCTGACTTTATTTCGTGGGAATGAATTCCTTACTTCGTGGCGAGTTTCATGAAGACAGGATAGTGGTCGGAGTAGCTGAGCTCTTTCTTGTAATAAGAGAGTCCATTAAGCGCCTTGTCGTGGAAGATGTAGTCGATGCGGACCATCTTCTTTCCGCCGCGGAAGGTGTGCATGAAGCCACTACCGCACTCCTTGAAACCGTCGATTTTATCACCGAGCATGGTGTTATAGACGTAAGAGTAGGGTACGTCGTTGAAGTCACCGCATACGATGATGGGAACTTGAGCCTCGCGCATATCCATTGCCAGCATGTTGGCCTGTCCAGAACGGGCTATCATGCCGATGGTGTAGTTGCCGTAGATGGCGCGGACCAAAGAATTACCCTCGACTTCGATGCCGTTGTTAGACATCTTAGCAGCACGGTGGAGTGTTCTGTTGATGCCCGTGGTCTCAAGGTGGGCGTTATAGACGCGGTAGGTGACTTCGTTGGCTTCGATCTCTGCCCACATGGCGCTGTTGTTGGTCATCTCGAAGTTGATGTTCTTCGTCTTCTTGATGGGATAGCGGCTATAGATCACCATGTCGCCCTGGCCGACGGCCATATAGGGGAAATAGTCCTTGTAGGAGTCGGAGTTCTTCTTGTCACCTGCGTGGTCATTGTACTCTTGGAAGCACACGATATCGACTTTCTGCTTCTTCATCTCGGAGAGAATGTCCTGGGCCATGAAGCCAGAAGTTTCGCGGCCAAACATGGCTACATTGTAGCTGGCTATCTTGAGCCCCGGCTGGGCATCGGCAGTCTCGTCGAGGTTACCGAACTGATAAAGGGTGCCAATGTAGGGGATGCAGCATAGCAGGGTAATGAGGGGCATGAGCATCCAGTGGAAACGGCGTAATACGAGCCAGTAGATGAGGAAGATGATGTTGCCAGCGATCAAGAAAGGCAGGGCATAGACCAGCATGGCCCGAGCTGTGTTACCTGCTGGCGGTACTTCACCACCATAGAGACCTGTAAATGTGAATATCATCAACAGGAAGGTGATGATAAGCATCATGAAAGAGAAGTACTTCTGTACTGCAAGTTTTCCCATGTTGTTGTTTTTTTCGTAAAGTAATGTATGATTAGTCAAGGTATCTCCGAACCATATCTATGAGGTTCTCTACCTTGAAGGGTTTTGCCATGAACTCATTGCAACCGGCCTGTTTGGCTTCACGGATGTTCTCCTCGAAAGCATAGGCGCTGAGGGCGACGACAGGGGTGTCACTCGATACCTCCTTGATGATACGAGTGGCGTCAAGACCGTTCATGCCTGGCATACGGATATCCATCAGGATGAGGTCTGGGTGCTCTTCCTCGTTGAGTGTCACAGCCTCAATGCCGTTGTGGGCGCGTATCAGGCGATAGCGCTTCTGGAGTACTATCTTCACCAACTCATAGTTGCTGTCTTCATCCTCAGCCACGAGAATCTTCTTCTTAATCTGCTGGCCACTGCGCTCGCTGATACGAATGGTACGCACGCTGGAGGTTGTTGTGGTCTTGCTCTTGTCAACGCCGCCGATGGTGCCGTGGAAGGGCATTGAGAAACGGAAGATGGTGCCCTTGCCGACCTCTGACTCTACGCTGATCTTACCCCCGAGCTTCTCGACGATAATCTTACAGAGGGGCAGGCCCAGTCCGTAGCCGTTCTTGGTGGTCTCGGCATCGCGGGAGACATATGTCTCAAAGATATGTTCGATGTCTTCCTGGTTGATACCTGCACCTGTGTCTTCAACAAAAAACTCAATCATTGTGCCTTCGTTGAGTATCTTGTAGCCATAGGCAATCTTACCGACAGAGGTGTGTTTGAGGGCATTGCTGATGAGGTTGGAGAATACCTGTGTCAAGCGGTTGGCATCGGTATTCATCACCACTGACAGCGTGGATTCTTCGAAATCGAGCTTCACGGAGTCGGGGCAGCGGAACTTGAATATATTCTTCACGCTTGTGCAGAGCTCGTTGAGGTCGGTTGGGGCTGTCTTCATGACAATCTCTCCCGACTCGACTCTCGACAGGTCGAGAATCTCATTGACGAGGCTTTGCAGGCGGTTGTTGTTGCTTTCGATAATCTCGTAGAACTTCAAGCGGTCTTCCTGAGAGTCGGTCTCAGCGATGACACGTGAAAATCCTTCGATGGCATTAAGAGGAGTGCGAATCTCATGGCTCATGTTTGCGAGGAAAAGAGACTTCATCTTACTGGCATTTTCTGCCTTCTGAGCCTTTTCCTCGTATTCCTTAAGCTTCTTATTTGCAATCGCCAACTGTTCATTAGCCAGTAACAGCTTTCTGTTGACGTCTGCAAATTTCTGAAGTAAAATCTCTCTTTCGTCTTTCTCCATCTCTTTTTATAAGTACAAAGATGGCGCAAAGTTACGAAAATATTCTTATACAAAAAAGAATTTATGGAAAAATTTTCAACTTCGCTTCGCTTTTTCCCAAGCACCGCTCGTATGGTGGCTCTGAAGATAGGCCATTCCACGAAATACGTTGAGATTCATAAAGATAAAGTAATAAGCGGTATAGAGTAATTTGTTCTTGCGCCCCTTTAGGCTCATAAGCCATCCTGTGAAGGCCATTAAGTAGAAGAGCACCTGAAGTGCAAGGATGACAATATAGAACATTTCTGCGCCCATAACGACGAGGGCGATATTGACCAAAAGGAGCAACACCATCGCTATTGGGGTCAGGCTCCAGCGCAGCACGCGATGGCTGATATACTGGAAGGCCACCAGAGGCTGACGGAAGGGGTTAAGCATGCTGCGAAGCCACCAGATGCTCTGTAGTCCGCCTGCGGCAATGCGACGCTTGCGCTTTGATTCCTCATAGATGTTGGCTGAACCGTATTCTTGGGCATAGGCATCGGGGGTGTAGGCGATACGCTTGCCGTCATCAACAATGAGCATCGACATCATGAAGTCGTCGAGCAGAGCCTCGTCGGGCACTTCGTGGCAGAGGGTGGGGTCGATGGCATAGAGCTCGCCTGCAGCTCCCATAGCAGAGTAGAGTTCGCTGTCCCATCGTTTGAGGGTACTCTCATAACGCCAGTAGAGACCTTCGCCCTCGGCTGCCATCTCACCTTCCTTCTTGGCAGCGACGCGCTTCTCACCTGACACACAGCCCACGGTGGGGTCCATGAACTGGCGGGCTATCTCGCGCAAGGCTGTCTTGTTGATCATCGTATTGGCGTCGGTAAAGGCCACATAGCGTGTCTTCAGCTCGCGCAGACCGTGCTTCAGGGCGGCAGTCTTGCCTTTACGTTCAGGACTGAACACGATGTCCACCTCAGGATAGGCGGCCAGAAGTTCGTTGGTACGGTCGTTGCTGCCGTCGGTAACCCACATGATACGGAACTTATCCTTCGGATAGTCGAGCGCCAGCGTGTTGGCCATCTTCTCGGCGACAACATCTTCCTCGTTGTAGGCGCAGATCATGAGCGTCATGGTGGGCAATTCTTCGTCGCTGGGCATGACGGTCTCACGGGGTTTTCCCGTGAGGAGCCGTTTAAGCTGGATAATGATATACAATAGCATACCATAACCGATATAGGTATAGAATACTATCAGCAGACATGCCCAGAATAGGATTTTCAGCGTGAGCATAGTTTTCGGCTTTTTTAATGATTAGGTATTCTCTAATTCTTCCTGCATGTCGATGAAGTTCTTGTTGTCGTCATAGAACTCATATTGCAGGAAGGCTAGTTTCTGAGAGGGAACTACACGGACGCCAAAACCGTATTTCATCTGCCATTGTCGCTTCAGGCTATAGAGGCCTTTGTTGATATAGGCTTCGACATAAGGGTGTACGTGCAGGTAGAGCTTCTTGTAGCCAATCTTGTTGACCAAGGTGTCAATTTTATTCTCCAGGGTGTCGGTAAAGAGGAAACTCGATTTGATAGTTCCCTTGCCGTGACAGGTGGGGCAGGTCTCCTCGACGTTGACGCTCATGGCGGGGCGTACGCGCTGGCGAGTGATCTGCATCAGGCCGAATTTCGAAAGCGGCAGGATATTGTGCTTGGCGCGGTCTTTCTGCATGTTCTTACACATGCGCTCGTAGAGCATCTGACGGTCCTCGGGCAGTTTCATGTCGATGAAATCCACGATGATGATACCACCCATGTCTCGCAGTCGCAACTGGCGTGCCAGCTCGTCTGCAGCACCGAGGTTGGTCTCGAGGGCATTGGCCTCCTGTCCGTTTTCCTTCTTGATGCGTGTGCCGCTGTTCACATCGACCACATGCATGGCCTCCGTTGTCTCGATGATGAGGTAAGCGCCGTGCTTATAGTTGACCGTTTTCCCGAAGCCTGACTTCAGCTGCTTGGTAACGTCGTAGTTGTCGAAGATGGGCACTGTGCCATTATACAACTTGACGATCTCCTTTTTCTCTGGGGCGATGATTCCCAGGTAGTCCTTAATTTCGTTGAAGATACCATTGTTGTTGATGTAGATACCGTCGTATGAAGGATTGAAAAGGTCGCGTAGCAGTGCGACGGCCCTGCTTTCCTCCTCAAAGCATAGTTCTGGGCGCTTGGTCGTCTGCTGGACGGTGGTGACGGTGTCTTCCCAACGCTTGAGCAATATCTTCAGTTCTGCATCAAGTTCTGCTGCTCGTTTGCCTTCAGCCACCGTACGCACGATGACACCGAAGTTCTTGGGCTTGATGCTTTGAATGAGCTGTTTGAGACGGGTACGCTCTTCGCCACGTTTGATCTTGGTGGATACGGACACGCTGTTCTCAAAGGGAATCAGCACGAGGTAACGGCCCGCGAAGCTGAGTTCGCATGTCAGTCGTGGACCCTTGGTATTGATGGGTTCCTTGACGATCTGCACGAGCAGTTCCTGTCCGACTTTAAGTGTGTTGGCGATACTTCCGTCCTTCTTCAGCTCAGGCTGGATTGTAGCCTTCTGGATGGGGTAGAGTTTCTTACGGTCGCTTACTACCTGTTTCAGGTATTTTTCGTAGGAGAAGAATTGACTTCCCAGGTCAAGATAGTGCAGGAAGGCGACGCGCTCAGCTCCTACATCGACGAAGCAGGCGTTGAGCCCAGGCATCAGCTTTTTCACCTTTGCCACATAGATGTTGCCTACCGAGAACGACTGCGTGCGCTCCTCCTGCTGGTATTCGACCAGCTGTTTGTCTTCAAGGAGTGCGATCGAGATGTCTTTCGGCTGCACATCAATGATTACTTCACTTGTCATTTTCTTGCTTTCTTGCGGGTTGTCATTAAAACTCAAAAGGGTGTGCCGCTATCCGTAAGGGGATTAGCATGCACACTCCTTTCATTTCTGTTCTGGGTCACTTGCAAGTGATTACTTGCTCTTGTGACGATTCTTGCGCAGTCTCTTCTTACGCTTGTGAGTAGCCATCTTGTGGCCCTTCTTTTTCTTTCCGTTTGGCATAATTTTGAACTATTTAAAATGTTAATTACTTCATTTTCTCGATAAAGCTCTTCGATGGCTTGAAAGCCGGGAAATCGTGCGCATCGATGACGATGGTCGTATTCTTGGATATGTTGCGGGCGGTCTTCTTGGCACGACGCTTTACTACGAATGTGCCAAAACCACGAAGGTAAACATTCTCCTTGTTGTCGGCCAGACTTACGCGAATCTCTTCCATGAAGGCTTCTACGCTCATGGCGACATCTCTTTTGGCAACGCCTGTCTCCTCAGCAATTTTGTTGATGATTTCTGCCTTTGTCATTTTTGTCTTTCCTTATATATTAATAATGTGAAAATTTGAATCTTATCGATTTCGGACTGCAAAGTTACTAATTTTCAGTAGATTACCGAAATATTTATCGATTTTTTTTCAAAAAATAGCATTTTTCAAGGTTGTTTGGGTGCTTTTTTGTATCTTTGCAGCATAAAATCAGAAAAATAATGGTATGAAACAGACAAAAATCGTTGCCAGCATCAGCGACCGCCGTTGTGACACCAGCTTCATCCGCAGTCTTTTCGAGTCAGGTATGAATGTGGTCAGGATGAATACGGCCCACGCCAATGAGGAAGGCATCAAACAGATTATCAAGAATGTACGCTCAGTGAGTCATCATATCGGCATCCTGATTGACACGAAAGGCCCTGAGGTGCGTACGACGGGTTGTGCCGAGCCGATACAGTTCTGGGAGGGTGATATGGTGAAGATCTTCGGAAGACCAGAGATGGATTCCACCCACGATATGATCAACCTCTCATACACGAACTTCGCTTCTGATGTGCGTGAGGGCTGCCATATTCTCTTCGACGATGGTGCCATCGACATGGAGGTGATGGCCATCAACGGTCCTGCGGTCATCGCTCAAGTAAAGAACGATGGTGTGCTGGGCGCTCATAAGAGTGTGAACGTGCCTGGCGTGCATATTGCGCTGCCGACGCTGACGGACAAGGATCGTAAGAACATCATGCTGGCCATCGACCAGGATATCGACTTCATCGCCCATTCCTTTGTGCGCTCTGCCGCTGACGTAAGGGCTGTACAGGCTATTCTCGACGCCTTCAATTCCGACATTAAGATTATCTCGAAGATCGAGAATCAGGAGGGTGTCGATAACATCGACGAGATCATCGAGGCTTCGTATGGCATCATGATTGCACGTGGCGACCTGGGTATCGAAGTGCCCATCGAGCGCATACCCGGCATCCAGCGGGAGATTATCCACAAGTGTATCATGGCCAAGAAGCCAGTGATTGTGGCTACCCAGATGCTGCACACGATGATTTCCAATCCGCGTCCGACGCGTGCGGAGGTGACCGATATCGCTAATGCGATCTACTCGCATACCGACGCCCTGATGCTCTCTGGCGAGACCGCCAGCGGCAAGTATCCTGTGGAGGCTGTGCAGACCATGTCGGCCATTGCCGAACAGGCTGAGAAGGACCTCAGTCAGCGTGGTATCATCGACGTGCCCCTCTCAGAGAACTGTGACATTCGTGAGTTCATGGCTTACAGTGCGATAGAGGCGACGGAGAAATTAGGGGTGAAGGGCATCATCACCGACAACACGACAGGTAACACAGCTCGTATGCTGGCAGCCTTCCGAGGTCCGCACCCCGTGCTGGCCATCTGTTATAATGAGAAACTGCAGCGTCTGCTGAACCTCAGCTATGGCGTCATCCCCGTTTATCAGAAGGAACATATCGGCACCGAGGAACTCTTCCTGGCAGCCGTGCGCATGCTGCGCCAGAAGGGCTATATCGACCTCGATGACAGGATTGCCTACCTGAGCGGTAACATCGGAGAAGGCGGAGGCACGAAGTTCCTCGAAATCAACAATGTGAAAGAAGTGTTCGACAATAAGTATCAGTTCCATCTGCCTCAGGTGTAAACAAACAGAAAAGACTATGGCAACAGTTGACGACAAGAAAGTGATTTTCTCGATGGTCGGAGTGAGCAAGACCATCCAGCAGAACCAGAAACAAGTGCTCAAGAACATCTACCTCAGCTTCTTCTATGGAGCCAAGATCGGTATCATCGGTCTGAACGGTGCCGGTAAATCGACGCTGATGAAGATCATCGCCGGTCTCGACCAGCAGTATCAGGGTAATGTCGTCTGGGCACCAGGCTATACGGTCGGCTATCTGCCGCAGGATCCCCCGCTCAACGAGGAGAAGACGGTGAAGGAGAATGTGATGGAGGGCGTGCAGCATGTGTATGACGCCCTTGCCGAATACGACGAGATCAACGTGAAGTTCGGACTGCCCGAATACTATGAGGATCCCGACAAGATGGAGAAGCTGATGAGTCGTCAGGCAGAGTTGCAGGATGTCATCGACGCGACAGATGCCTGGAATATGGATTCGAAACTCGACCGTGCGATGGCTGCCCTTAATTGTCCTCCGGGCGATTGGAGTGTGAAGACACTCTCTGGTGGCGAGCGCCGTCGTGTGGCTCTCTGCCGTCTGTTGTTGCAGAAACCCGACGTGCTGTTGCTCGACGAGCCTACGAACCATCTTGATGCCGAGAGTATCGACTGGCTCGAACAGCATCTGCAGCAGTACGAGGGAACGGTGATTGCCGTCACCCACGACCGTTATTTCCTCGACGATGTGGCAGAGTGGATTCTCGAACTGGATCGTGGTGAGGGTATCCCCTGGAAGGGTAATTACTCTTCGTGGCTGGAGCAGAAGTCGCAGCGACTGGCTTTGGAAGAGAAGACGGCCTCGAAGCGTCGCAAGACGTTGGAGCGCGAGTTGGAGTGGGTGCGTATGGCCCCGAAGGCGCGCCATGCCAAAGGAAAGGCTCGTCTGAACTCCTACGAGATGATGCTCAACGAGGAACAGAAACAGAAGGAAGAGAAACTCGAGATCTATATCCCCAATGGTCCGCGTCTTGGCAACAAGGTCATCGAGGCGGAGCATGTAGCGAAGTCGTATCCGGAGAAGACGCTCTTCACCGATCTGAACTTCGTGCTGCCACCTAATGGCATCGTGGGCGTGATTGGGCCTAACGGTGCGGGTAAGACCACACTCTTCCGACTGATTATGGGACTGGAACAGCCTGATGCTGGTTCGTTTGCTGTGGGTGAGACCGTGAAGCTCTCCTATGTCGATCAGCAGCATAAGGACATCGACCCCGAGAAGAGTGTCTATCAGGTGGTGAGTGGTGGCAACGAGACCATCCGTATGGGTGGGCGCGACGTCAACGTACGAGCCTATCTCTCGAGGTTCAATTTCAGTGGAGCCGATCAGGAGAAGAAGTGCGGTGTGCTCTCAGGTGGTGAGCGCAACCGTCTGCATCTGGCCATTGCCCTGAAACAGGAAGGTAACGTGCTGTTGCTCGACGAGCCTACCAACGATATCGACGTGAACACACTGCGCGCCCTTGAGGAAGGTCTGGAGGCCTTTGCAGGCTGTGCTGTCGTCATCAGTCACGACCGTTGGTTCCTCGACCGTATCTGTACGCATATCCTGGCCTTCGAGGGTCACGAAACGGGGCAGGAGGGTAGTGTCTTCTACTTCGAGGGCAACTACTCGGAGTATGAGGCCAACAAGGCCCAGCGACTCGGACTGGAAGAACCCCGCAGGGCCCGCTACCGTAAGCTGATGGAAGAATAACTTACATAATAATGTACCATAGACAACCATTAACTATTCTGATCCTATGCCTCCTGCTGCTTGGTGCATGTAAGGGTGGAGGGCAGGATGCTTCCGAAGATGAGCTTTCGACCTTCGGAGCCTATGTCCACCAGCTCGACACAGCCAAGCTCACAGCAGCGATGAACAGCATCGTGAAGGGAGACACCGCGCGCTGGACAGCCGACATGACTGTGCGCCAGCGCTATACAGACATCCCGCAGTTCGAGGAGAAACCTGTGTGGTTCTCGCGCATGGGCGTCTCCGAAGATGCCGACTCGCTGTTGGCTTTCCTGCGTCGTGAGGCACCTCGCAACGGACTCGACACGTTGGCTTTCTTCGTGCCTCAGATAGCCGAAGACCTCGCCATCGTCCGTGAACTCGCCTTCGACTCCCTCGGGGTGGACATCAACGACCTGCTGCCGCGTCTCGACTATCGGCTCTCGAAGGCCTACGTGCGCTATACCACAGGTCAGCGCTTTGGCTTTATGCGCCCTGACAGAGTCTTCAACCGCCTGCAGATGAAGCCCGACAGCAGCAGCTACGCTCAGTTGTTCGACTACGAGGTGAAGGCACCAGACTACAAGGCGTCGTTGCAACAGCTGACGTCAGACGATCGGATGCAGTATCTCGTATCGTCTGTCCCTTCGAGCAGCGTCTATAAGAGTCTTCAGAACCGTCTGCTACAGTCCACGAGTCCCGATGAGCGCACGAAACTCGCACTGAATATGGAGCGCAGCCGCTGGCAGGTGACGCAACCCGCTGATCCTTCGCGAATGGTCATCGTGAACATCCCCGCGCAACAACTCTGGGCGGTGGGTACCGACTCCGTGCTGAACATGCGCATCGTGTGTGGAGCCACCAAGACGAAGACCCCTTTGCTCATCAGCGCCATCAGTCATGTAGAGGTGAATCCTGAGTGGGTCATCCCCCTGAATATCCTGAAGAACGAGGTGGCCCACCATGCCGGCGACTCTGCCTACTTCGCCCGCAACCACTATCACATCGTGGACCGCAGTTCGGGTGACACCCTGAATCCTGTGCAGGTGAGTGCAGCGCAACTGAGTTCTGGTCGTGTGCGCGTAGCACAGCGCGGCGGTCCTGGCAACTCGCTGGGGCGCATCGTGTTCCGCTTCCAGAACAACTTTGCCGTCTATCTCCACGATACCAATAATCACGGTGCCTTCAAGCGTGATCGGCGAACGCTCTCTCACGGTTGTGTGCGTGTGGCAGATCCCTTCGGACTGGCTTGTTTCCTGATGCCTGAGATGGATGAGCGCCTGCGCGACCGCCTGCGCCTCTCGATGGATCTCGCGCCCGTGACCGACTATGGCCGTGAGTATCTCTCAGAGCATGCCGAAGAGCCGCGTCCCTTCCGCCTGATCAGCTATCGTGACGTATCGCCTCGTGTACCCGTCTATCTGGTATATTATACGGCCTATCCCAATCCCGCCTCAGGCGCTATCGAACAGTGGCCCGACCTCTATGGCTACGATGCCGCTATCCGCCGTGCCGCAGGCTATTATCTGCTGAAGAAATGAACGAGACAGGACGCATGACCATCCCTGGGCTGCTGAAGGCGCTTTTGCCTTACGTGTTGCCTTATAAGTGGCTGATAGCCATCACCTTGACACTTACGCTTGTAGGTTCGCTGATGGCTCAGGTGAATGCCGTCGTGCTCGATCGTGCCGTTGACAGCATCAATGCTCTGATACAGACGCCTGGGGGCTTCTCTTGGAGTAGTGCCGTACGCCTGCTGACCCTGATTAGCGTGATTCTGCTGGGTAAGGAGGTCGTAGGGGCTGTGGTGACCTTCTTCCAGCGTTACTATGGCGAACGGATGCGCATCCTCGTGAGTCGCGACCTCTCGCTGAACGTCGTCGAGCGGATGCTCTCCTTCCGTCTGGCTTTCTTTACGGCGGAGGGCAACGAGACTGGTAAGCTCCAGTCGTGCATCGATCGGGGCATCATGAGCCTGAGCAACACGGTGAACAACTTCTTCATCGAAATCCTGCCGCTCTTCACGAGTGCGTTCCTCGCTCTGGTGCTGATGTTCCTGGCCAATGTCTATGTCGGATTGGTGGCCCTCTGCATCATCCCCATCTACTTCTATGTTACCTACGTGCAGGCCAGTCGCATGAAAGGTGGGCGCCGCAGCATCTTCGGAGGTCATCAGGCCGTCAGTCAGGGCATCCTGAACATCATCGAGAGCATCACCGTCATCAAGTCGTTCAACCGTGAGACGATCGAGGCCGACCGTCAGGCAGCTTTGCAGCGCAAGATGACTGGTCTGCAGCTCAATATGCGCAAGCAGAGTTATCTATTCAACGGACTGAAGAGTTTCCTCGAACAGATAGGCACGGTGCTCATCATCATCCTGACGGCCTATCTCGTGCTGATTGACTATCCTGGCATGACGATTGGCAAGATCATGTACCACGTGATGCTCTTCGCCAACGTGAGTGCGCCGATACGCCAGCTCCATCGCATCTACGACGATATGAACGATGCGCTCATCTATGCCGAGGGATTCTTCGGCATCCTGCGGGCTGACGAGGAGGTGGAGGCTACGGGTACTTACCGTCCCGAGGAGGTGAAGGGCGACTTCGAACTCTCTGGCATCGACTTCACCTACGGCAACGGCACCAAGGCACTGAGCGACGTGGCGATGCATATCCCCAGCGGCAAGATTACAGCCTTCGTCGGACTCAGTGGGGCAGGGAAGAGCACCCTCATCAATCTGCTCGACAAGTTCTATCAGCCCGACAAGGGCAGCATCCGGCTTGACGGCGTGGAACTCAGCGAGTGGGACACCCAGTGGCTGCGCGACCATATCGGACTGGTGCTGCAGAAGAACCATATCTTCGACGGCACCATCGAGGAGAACATCAAGTACGGTCATCCAGAGGCCACCCACGACGACGTGGTGCGCGCTGCCCAGCAGGCCTATATCTACGACCAGATCATGCAGTTGCCTAACGGCTTCGACACGATGGCCCTACAGCTCAGCGGCGGTCAGCAGCAACGTGTGGCCATCGCCCGCATGTTTATCAAGAATCCCCCGATCATCTTCCTCGACGAACCGACAGCCAGCCTCGACGCTATCGCCACCGAACAGATCAAGGCCAGCATCGACGCCATCAAGCGTGGACGCACCGTCATCATCATCTCTCACAACATCGGACAGATCATCGATGCCGACCAGATCTATGTGTTGGAACATGGGCGCGTGGTGCAGGCAGGCGAGCCAGAGGCCGTCTATCAGCAGGGAGGACTCTACAAGGACATCGTCGACGCCAGTGCCCGCAGCATGAACGTCGATAAGATTTCCAGACTCACCGACCGAGAATAGTTACAATTGACAGTTAATAGATTTACAAACCTAAAACATTACTGATTATGGCAAATACTCCTACTCCCCACATCGGGGCCCAGTATGGCGAAATCGCCGAGACTGTGATTATGGCGGGCGATCCGCTGCGTGCAAAACTCATGGCAGAGAGGTTCCTCGATGATGCCGTACAGTTCAACAATGTTCGTGGCATGCTCGGCTTTACCGGCACTTACAAGGGCAAGCGCATCAGCGTGATGGGTCACGGCATGGGTATGCCCTCCATCGGCATCTATACCTACGAACTCTTCAATTTCTATGGTGTGAAGACCATCGTGCGCGTCGGTTCGGCAGGAGCGATACAGACCGACCTCCACTTGGGCGACCTCGTGATTGCTCAGGGTGCATGCACCAATTCCAACTATGCTGCCCAGTACGAGCTGCCTGGCACCTTTGCGCCCATCGGTGACTTCCAGCTGTTGCGCAAGGCCGCAGAAGCCTGCGACCGTATGGGCTATGCCTACAAGGTGGGAAACGTGCTTTCCTCTGACGTGTTCTACAACGAGAATGCGCATAACGACAAATGGAGCGCTATGGGTGTCCTCGCCGTTGAGATGGAGATTGCGGCCCTCTACATGAACGCAGCCCGTTCAGGCAACCGTGCGCTGGCCATCTGCACCGTCTCCGACCATATCATCACCGGCGAGGTGACCACCGCCGAAGAGCGTCAGAACACCTTCACGAAGATGATGGACGTGGCCTTCTCGCTGCTCGACTGACATAGTGACGGCTACAGCTTCTCTCCGCAGTGTGAACAGTAGTGGTCCTCATCGCGTACTGGGGCATCGCAACGTGGGCAGTGGCCGTCCTTGGGCTTCTCTTTCGTCTCGTCGATGATGTGAGCCGTTACAATACCCGTTGGAACAGCAATGATGGTGTAACCCAACAGCATGACGAAGGCCGAGAGCAGGCGACCGATCGCCGTCACAGGCGTGATGTCGCCATAGCCCACCGTTGTCATCGTGACGATGGCCCAATAGACCGATGTGGCCAAGTCGGTGAATTGCGTACCCGGCTGTCCGCTCTCCACCATGAACATCAGGGTTCCCAGGCAGGTCACCAGTATCAGCACAAAGAGGAAATAGACCGAGATCTTGGTCAGACTCTTCTGGAGCGAGTGCATCAGCAGATAGCCCTCATTGATGAAGCTGAACAGCTTGAATATGCGGAAGATGCGGATAAAGCGGAACGAACGCAGGAGGATCATGTAGCGCGCGTTGGGCAGGAAAAATGAGAGATAAGGCGGCAGCGTCGACAGCAAGTCGATGACGCCAAAGAAGCTCAGCACGTAATCGCGCGGACGCGGAGAACAATAGACGCGGGCGATATACTCGACCGTGAAGAAGAAGGTGAGCAGATATTCCAGTATCTCAAGCACCAACTTGAAGGTATGGGCCAGTGATGGGATGGTCTCGACGAACGAGATGAGGATACTCAGCGAGATTGCCGTGATAAGCGTGAGGTCGAAGATACGTCCTGCAGGATTCTCCGACTCTTACATATTATTCTGGAATTACCGTCATCAGTGACTGAAAAAAATACGAATTATTTGGATTGTTCAGGAATAATGCTTATATTTGCAGGGTTAAACTATCTTTCCCGTGAGGAACTTGAGAGTGATGTTCTAAATAATATTTGAAATATGAAACCTAAAGATCTTTTAATTCGCAGTTTTAATATTCAGCCTCAGATAAGGATATTTACCCTTTTGTTTCTTTTCCTAATAGGCAACGGATTTGATATTACATTCTCCTCCGCTGTTGCTCAGACAAAAAAGAAGAAAAAGACTGCTGTCCAACAAAAGAAGAAAAAAAGCCCGACGACTGTCACCCCGGCTAAGACAACTCAATTCTTTGAAGGAGCTTTGTTATATCGAAATGAGGAATATCATAGTGGCATGGAGAAGAGATTCTCTTATGGTAGAGCTTATAATGGAGAGCGCACGGTTTCTGTAATTGTCAAGGGACAAACTGTTCATATAACAGACGAGACTCTACATCTGCATACAATAGTGAATCCCGTAGATGATATCATCTATATGTTTAGTGACCTTACCAAGAAAGGGATCAAGGGAACTTTTAAACAGTTAGAATCATACATTAAAGTGTTATCTCCAGACTATAATCCTCCTAAACCAGGATCAGAATCAGAACCAGAGCCAGTAACCTCCACATTGGCTATGTCAAACGAGAAGGCAAGCTACGATGGTCAGAAATACGGAGTTTACAAAGGTGAGATAATGCGTGGTGACATCAGCCGAGTTAGTGTGGAAATGTGGATATGGGACAAGTATAAAATTACCAAAAGCTTTGATTATACGTTTACGGGCTTGCCGGTTCCTGGTATTGTTAGGAAAGGTATATATTCACAAATCATTTCTGTTCCTTTGTTGGGTAAGATGAAGAATATGATTGCATTAGAGCTTGTGGCCTATTCTACTCAAAAAGTGAAACCTTCTGAAATGCTTCCTCCTGCTGATTGTCATATTGAAGATTTTAAGGATTATAAGTCGGTAGTGAACCTTTATAAAGACAACCGTAGTCAGTTGAAGAAGCTAAAACTTCTACCAAAATCGAAATCGAAAAAAGAAACAGTCAGAAATATCGAAGAGAAGTGGGATTTCGCCGACGACTGGCTAAATAAAGAAGTGTCAACGGAGAACAACACCAGAGCTTGGAAGACGCTAGGTGATTATGCGTTAAGAGCAGCAAACGCTTTTTCGGGAAATCAGATATCAGCACCGAATACGGATTCCCATTCCCAAATGTATGAAACATCGTCAGAGACTCCCTCTATGCCTGATATTGACCGAGATCGCAATGAAGAATCAATTGAAGAACCCTCTGCGGAGAAAATGGCTAAAGATGCAGAATTGGCCAGGAAATACAACGAGGTAAAGAGCAAGTATGATCGTGTTGTAAGCGAACGACGTAGTGCAACGGCGCGAACGATGTCACTTGTGCGTTCACACGGAGCTAATCCTCACACAAACTTGATTGTCAAAGCAATGGAAAAAGAATGTGAGTTGATAAAGAAACGCAAAGAAGTTGCTCTCGAATTAAAACAGGTGATTGTGGAAATTAATACAGGTGAGAAAATGACAGACAAGCAGTTGTCTGTAGAGCGGAAGAGAATAGACAGGGACATCAAGAAGTTTGAGAAGGAAATTAAAACATCCAAAGTTTCATATTTCGTCTCAGGAGAAGGCTCCCGATACGTTAAATACTATCAAACGAATAAGGAAGAGGTATATGATATAAAGCATGGTGATAGAAAATATAATCATTATACTGTCTCCGAGAGAATAAGGATGGTTAAGGAATGTCAGTCGAAAATGAAAGAATATCGTGCCAAATATAAGGAGGGTGCAGGTAAGGACCTTCCCGGAGCCGATAGCTCTTTAGAAAATTGGAACCCCAGAGATAAGGATCTCCTTGATCTTGACGATTGAAAAATAGGGGAGAGAGCACTGTGCTCTCCCCCCTTGAGGTTAAACGCTTAAGGATGGAGGTCTTAATCCTGGTCAAGCCCATCATCCCCATCACCGGGATTCTGCGGATCCCCACCTCCGGTGTCGCTGCCGCCACCCGCGGTCTCTGAGCCTGTCGAAGAGTCTGAGCCCGTCGAAGAGCCGCCCGTGGTGTTCTCATCACCCGTGGTGTCGCCCTCGGGCTCTTCCACGGTGCCAGAGTCTGCAGAGGTCACACGCTTCACGATCTCACCGTTGCGGTCGTAGCAGGTGATCTGGATGGCGGTGTTGGCCAGCTCATCCTTCAGCGCCACCGTCGGGGTGAACACGATGCGGCGCGTACGGATGAGACTCGACTTGACGTCGTTCACGTCAGCCACCGCCTTCGCGCTCAGTCCGAAACGCATGTTGCCCAGTCCAGGCAGGGCCACTGAGTGACCTTCCGTAGCCCAGGCCTTGATGACCTCGCCGGCACCCTTCCAGCATGCCTGCATGACGCCCTCTGACACACCACTGCGGATGGCAGCTTCCTTGATCACCTTCTCCGAGTCGAGCGTTGAGTAAAGGTCCGGCTGCATCACGTAGCGCCATACCTCCGGGCCGTCCTGGGAGAACTTAAGCTTCTTCTCCCGTGCTTTGATCTTTAATGCCATAGTCTTAAAAGTTTTTCATGGAATTAAACTATCGTCCAGCCAACTACACCGGGTGGCCGGTTCCCGCTTTATATCACTACTTTTGTGTGTCTTTTTATATGTTGCAAAGTTACAAAAAATATTTGAATCCTGCAACATTTTTCGCAATTATTTTACTTTAAAATGCAAAGTTTTTTTCGATAAAATTTCCGATTGGTTACCCCCTGTTTTTACGAAGCCTTCCAACACTTTTTCCGTGGCTTTCCAAAAAGTGTCAGAAGGCTTCGCAGCAAGTCTTCCTTCGCCTTTGTCCTTAAACACAAAAAACCTGATGCCCACATATTAGGTCTTCATGGAAGGGGCGTAAAAACGATATGAGTATTTTTTGAGTTTTTCGCATTCGCCTACGGAATGGAATGCTATTGATTATCTGATAGTTACCACACAAAAATGAGTTTTTGACTTTCCAACCACAGAAAAAGACTACTAAAAGAAATACTATATCGGATAGTTTTGGGCCGACATGCGATGATAACTCATAGAGCCTTATATAAACAGCCGTCTGTCAACTAGTTAGCATCAACAGACGGCCGCTCCAAAAACTCATCAAAAACTCATTGACATTGCTGTTGTAATGCGCTTTTGCGTTGCTGCTGAACATAGTCGGCAATGTCGAATTTAGGTTGGCCTTCTGGTGCATGACGCAGACAGAAATCGCTGACCGTGAAGTTAGTCAGGTCTTTCATTCCACGAACGATGTTCGTCCAGTCCTGAACGGCATCAGCATCAGGGACGACGATAACGTCGCGACTGCGTAGTGGCTCCAGATACTTGCGCTGCAGCATCGTCTTGTTGCCAGTAGCCAGCCATAGCATCTGAGGGAAAGCGAGCGCCCCGTAGATGGCATTCTTCGGACTCTCCACTAGAGCTATCACCGATTCGGGATAATGCAGCAGCAAGTGTTCGCCAAAAAGACACTTCGCTTCATAACGACCGTCCTGTGACAGCTTGCCATCCCCCTTCCAAATAGAAGCCAGCATATAGCACTGGTTTTTCTGACTGTGCCCAAACCGTGGCGATTCGGGGTCAGTATTGTAGTGCTGCACCTTCAGGTTGCATACACGTCCCTGCCAGTCAATGTTCGGGAACACCGTACAGTTGTCGAATCCCCACATCGTATAAGCACCTAAACAGTATTCCTCGCAGATCCACGCTACAGACTCTGGATGGAACATTCTCATCAGGCACTGACACAGGGAGTTCTCTACCGTCACAAGCTCATCGGCCATTGCCGTGGGTATATAACTCAATGGAGGCTCCTGTACTACCGTGACAGGTCTGACCTTCAGTTGTGGCACATAACCACTAACCGCCGTCATACTTATGCCGAATGTGGCAGACAGCCACTGACAGGCTTCTTGAAACGACCATCCTCCAACCTGCATAGCCAGGTCGATGGTGGAGCCTCCTTTGCCGCACGTATAGCAATAGCAGAAGTTCTTACCAGTACCAGTAACGAGTCCGAGCGATGGATGGTGGTCGTCGTGCCATGGGCATTGTGCCTTATGACTCACTCCGGCACGCCACACCTGCATGCCCAGCCTTTGAGCCACCTCCACAATGGAAATGGCCCTCAGTCGTTCCAAGTCGTATTGTTCATGTTTATTGTCCATTATGATACGAGTTTAAGGTGGAAATATACGACACGTCCGATATCCTCGCGGGTATGAGTATGCTGGTCGAGGCGTTTGTAGAAGTTGCCTTTGCCCAGAGGCGTGTAGTTCGAGTCGTAGCAATAGGTCTTGTAAGCCTTGAACAGTTCGTCGCCACTGGTGCTGTACTCCTGCTTTTCGCACATCTCGAGGTAGAACATACGCACGCTGTCCGACTGCATGAAGTATTGGTCGAGGGCCTGCTGACAGACGTCGCTTTTCGTAAATGCCTTACGTTCCATCAGTCCCGGCATGGCCTGAATCACCCAGTTCAATATGCCCGACAGTTCCTTGAGCAGTTTCTGCGTCAGTTCCTTGTCCTGTTCCTCGTCAGGGATGATGACGTCGAAGGGCAGCACTATCAGACGGCGCTGGAAAGCCACCGTGATTTCCGGGCGAGGAAACACGTTGAATGCAGCCATAAACTGACCGTAGTCGCGGGTAGTGAAAGGATCTTCGTACAGATGCCTTACTGTGACGGGTTCACCAGCCGTCAGCAGTTTAGCCACGTCAGCACGCACGTTTGTACCGGTCTCAGTGCTGATGTTGAGCAACTTGCCCTCCATACCCACGCGCTTCTCGGGTGCATTCGTCAGGTCAGAAAGACTCAGATTGCTTACATTCGACTTACCCAACAGTGCCTCGATAATCTCCAAGGCCACCGACTTGCCGTTGGCTCCAGGACCAACCATCCATAGCATTTTGTTCAAGATATGAGTCTTTGCCAGCGTATAACCCACGAACTCTGCCAGAACCGTCTGTGAATCCTTCTCGGGCAGCACACGGTCGAGGTACGTCAACCAACCATGACAATCCGCTTCTGGATTATAATAATATGGTAGAACGTAGAAGAACATGTCTTCGCGTTGGTGCAGGCGCAACTCAGGCGGAGTGCCGTCTCGTCTAATCACCAGCGTGCCGTTCTGTAAGTTAAGCCATACCTCGCCATCAGGAACTTTATGTTTTCTAGGCTCAAAAACAGAGAATGCCGTGTGCCTCCACGTCTTCTCCATGAAATCGGGGTCTTTGCTGTAAGTCTCCGGCAAGCCACATTTCTCAGAACACCGATTGACGAAGTGCTGCCACATTTGCTGATCAATCATCTCCCAGCAGCAGCCGGTATAGGCAATAACACGCTGTTCCGACTTCCTCCGCTCACGATACACGGTACACAACAGGTTGCCATCTGCCGCATATTTAATCTCGTTCCACAGCAGACCGCGCAGAGCCTTCTCCGGACGCTTCATATTACTAATGAATACTTGGATGTCAGCCTGTCTCGACTGCACCCGCTCAAAGATTGCATTGAGTGTCATCTCAACGGAACGATTCTGGCGCTCTTTGCGCTGCTTCTCCAACTCGATGTTCCGAGCGTTCAGCTCGTCATCGAATGAACCTGTTTTCTTTTCGTTAAATGCCATATATATTTTTTTTAATAATGTCATTTCTAATTCTCCCGGTATTGTTCGGGAATAACACTTGTCGCATAATATAATGCATTTGCTTTCCAAAAGCAAGGGCAGACTGTGCTCAGTCGTTTTGTGAGCACAAAGTTACAAAATAATCTCCTGTTTTTCAATAGTTTACAATCAGAAAGGCACCCCAAAGCAGGGTGCCTTGGGGTGCCTTTCTATTTTACTGAGGGGTGCCTCGCTATTCCGTCTGGGGTGCCTCGCCTTCTTGTGGTTGGGTGCCCTTCCAATTCTTGCAAATAAACTTTGCCAGTTTAGGCGAAAGTTCTCCGAAAATGTCTGCCAATTCCAGTTCTTCCTCGTCAGGGAGGAAATGGCTCATTTGTTTCTCCAATGAGTTCTGCCCCCAACCAAACAACTTACTAAGCATCGGAGCCAAATCTTTTTTGTTGGTATATTCTATGCCAAGCTTCGGAGCCAGTTTCATGCCGAGATGGGCAGTCTTAAGCCTATTGATTCCTCGTCGGTTTTGGTTTCGCTCCATATAAGCCTTCAACTCGTCTGCAAGCTTATCCCTCTCAGCGGTAACCTTTGTCAGTTCCCTTTGCAACTGTTTCGCTTTATTGTCTGCATTGCCAGTCTCAGGTTTATCCTTCTCTGTTTTAGTGGTGTCAGTATCATTCTTTGCTGCCGGTTCTATAGGCTTTTTCTCCACACCGAAAGTAGAGTATGTGTTCCTTGCATTCCTCTCTACCCACAAGTCATCGAAGAATTTGTTGATGGTGTCTCTCGTCAGCCCGCCAAATTTCCACGGGTCTATACTGGCTGCCATAGAAAGGGCTGGGGTACCGGAAGCGTTCACCAGACATCTACTGTCTTTTTCTTTGACTAATCTGTTCCAAGTGTTGATAATCGTCTGAATAATTGTCCTCAAAAGATCCTCATCCTCAACGCCCCAGAACAACTCCTTCATAACGGCTCTATCGAATCCTATGGTGGCGTCGGCCCAATTGATAGTGTCTATTTCTACAACGCCAGCATTGATGGCTTGTATAAATTTCTTCCGTTCATTAGCAATGTCGTTCGCACTTGGTGCAGTGGGGATATTATGCAACTTAGTGGATTCCCTTTCCAAGAGTTTGTCCTCTTCTATAATATTATCTATTTCCTGCTGAATCTTACTCTTGAGAATCTTATCGTCTTTATAGGCTCCCATATTCCTGACAAGCTGAGGAAAAACCGCTTTCTTGTAAGCCGCTGAATCAATATGGCGGTAATAAAGCAAAATATAGACAAGAGTCAATCTGACATGATACCATCTGATATTCGTTCCGTTGACAGCCGTTCCTGTATCTTTTGACACCTCAACGATAACAGTGCTTACATTTCGTGGTTCTGCTTCGATTTTCAGACATAGTTCAATTATATTGTCCCAGACCTTGTCAGCCGTATATAGTCTGCTAATATAATCCACTTTCATTGCTACACGGTCGGCCAATTGGTTAAGCGTGTACATGGGGAGATATTTGGAGCTATCTGTCATTTTCGTAACTATTATATTTTCCTGCAAATTTACGAATAATTCTTGATTCTTATTTCATTTTGTTGATTTTTCAATAATAAAAACTTTAGCCATGAGAAAACACTAAGGGTGAAAAACTGATAATGAGAGAGGATTTGAACCAATAATATCTTACTTTATTCATTAATTCTTACTTGCTCTCGGCGATAGGCTATTGTATGTTTCCTGCCCTCCGGTACCTGCGTGCGGTCGTCAAACCAACGACCTTGTTCTTGTACCCACTGTTTGAGCCTTACCTATTGGACAGATTTGCAAGCCGTTGTTCCCGCAAGCGCTTGAATTGAGTCAAGCACGCTTCGTGCGAAATCGGATGCTGCTGCCAATAGGCCACCGACTTCATTTTTTCCATTGTCACCTTGTGGTGGTATTTGTTGAGTGTTATCATTGCTCATCCTTTCATTTCTAATTTGCTGCAAAGATAGCCTAAATCTTCTGATCTTCCAAGTATTTCACCATTAATTTTCAGTTTTTCGTCCAAAAGGGCATTTCTTTCCAAAGTTTTTAGTATCTTTGCAAGCAAGTACTACCGATTTGCCGTAAACGGCACAACTAAGGTTGGTTCCCTGAGTGCAGGGTAGTGGTATGATTTTCGTGGAATAATTATAGCGTTAGTGCTATATTCGATGGTGTCCTAGAACCTTGCAACTTCAATCGACATCCAATGTTTCGAATAAGTACCAGCGCCTACGTGATAGCGTGGGCTGGACTTATCAACATGGATGGGTTTTGCAAGGACCTTAGGACATCGATAGGGGCGGTTCACGCTTCTTTTGTGTTCCAAGGTTCTTGCTTGCTGAACCCATCATCATTCGAATAGATAGTCCTTTCGCTCCTAAGACTATAGCGTAGATATGTCAGACATACCTATTAGTTCCCATTTTTTTACTAACCGTGATGGGAACACTTTGATGAAAGAGTTTGAGGGCATTCTGAGCAACAACCCTCAAGTGAAGAATCTTGATGCCGTTGTGGGCTTCCTCCGGGCATCTGGCTATTTCTCTTTGCGTCCCTTCCTCGATGGTATTAACAAGGTACGTATCCTGATAGGTATCGATGTAGATAAGTACATCGCCAAAGCCAATCAAAAGGGAGAACTCTTTTTTGGTGCAGAGGAAGAAGTGAAGGAAGAATGCCTTCGTTTGTTGAAAGAAGACATTGAACAGTCTCATTATACCAAAAAGGTGGAAGATGGAATGCTCCAGATGGTTAAGGACTTGATTGATGGTAAGCTGGAACTGCGTGCACATCCCTCCAAAAAGATTCACGCCAAACTCTACATTCTTTATCCCGACAATTATAACCAGCATTGTTTTGGTGCTGCTATTACGGGTAGTAGCAACCTGAGTGGTAACGGCTTGGGTATCAGCGATGAAAGACAGTATGAGTTCAACGTAAAACTGGAGCGCTACGACGATGTGCAGTTTGCCAAGAACGAATTTGAATTGCTTTGGGAAGAAGCCAAGAACGTGCCTATTAATGCTGAGGACTATCAGGAAACACTCGACAAAACTTACTTGAAAGGCGATGTTACTCCTTATGAGCTATATATCAAGATGCTGATGGAATACTTCAGCGACCGCGTGCTGGCCATCGACCAGGAAGACCCCTTTGATATGCCTGAAGGTTATAGCAAGTTTGATTATCAGGCAGATGCTGTAGTAGAGGGCTATCAGAAACTGATACGCTATGATGGTTTCTTCCTGGCTGATGTGGTGGGTCTTGGCAAGACGGTCATTGCCACGATGATTGCCAAGAAATTCCTGATAGAGAATGGCCCGGAACACACGAAGATCCTGGTGGTCTATCCGCCTGCCGTAGAACAGAACTGGAAGACTACGTTTAAAGATTTCGGTATCGACAAATATACCCGTTTTGTGAGTAACGGCAGTCTGGCAAAGGTGCTTGACGAAGACAACTACGATTACTGGAATGCTGATGAATACGATCTGGTGCTGGTTGACGAGGCCCACAAGTTCCGCAATCATACGACTGGTGCTTTCCAGCAACTTCAGGAAATCTGCAAGATGCCTCGTGTAGAAACGGGCTATATTCCTGGTTACAAGAAGAAGGTGATGCTGATTTCAGCAACGCCCATGAACAATACACCTGCGGATATCTACTACCAGATACTGATGTTCCAAGATCCGCGCCATTGCACGATTGATGGTGTGCCTAATCTGACAGCATTCTTCTCACCATTGGTGGTAGAGTTCCGTAAGTTTCGCAAGCAGGAGAACTTTGACCTGAAGGAGTTTAAGAAGTTGGCTGAGAAAGTGCGCGACAGAGTGATCAAGCCTCTAACCGTTCGCCGTACACGAACCGATATCGAGAACATTGCTCGCTATAACAAGGATGTCAACGGATTCCCCAAGGTTGACAAGCCTATCAAGAAGGAATATGAATTGAACGACCACTTGGCCAACCTCTTTGAGAAGGCTATGCATGTGCTTGATAAGCAACTGACCTACGCACGCTATCAGGCCATCGCCTATCTGAAGCCCGATGCAGCCCCTGGCCTTTACGATAATGCCGAGGTTATCAGCCGCAGTTTGGCTGGTATCCGCAAAAACGGCCTCGTAAAGCGTCTGGAAAGCAGCTTTTATGCCTTTTGCAAATCGCTGAAAGCCTTCCGTCAGGCCAATGAGAACATGATTAGCATGTGGGAGAACGACAAGATTTTCATCGCTCCTGACTTGGATATCAATGCTCTGATAGAGGCTGGCTACAGCGAGGAAGAAATAGAACAGAAGATGAACGATAAGGCAGAGGTGAATCCAAAGAATGCCTCCTTCAAACGTGAACACTTCGATGAGGAATACATCGAGCAACTGAGACATGATCAAGCGTTGCTTGACGATATGTGGCTGGAGTGGGAATATATCGATGACGATGACGACTCGAAGTTTGCCAAGTTCGAAGACCTGCTCAAGCATGAGCTGTTCAAGAAGGATCGCAACCCGGAAGGAAAGATTGTGGTATTCTCCGAATCTGTCGATACGGTAGAATACTTGCAACGTCGTATCAATCGCCAAGACGTATTGGTGATTTCTTCCCAGAACCGTAGTCACTTGTTTAAGACCATCCGCGAGAACTTTGATGCCAACTGGAAACAGAAGAAGGACGAGTATAACATCATCCTGACAACAGATGTGTTGGCAGAAGGTGTCAACCTGCATCGCTCGAACATCATCATCAACTATGACACGCCTTGGAACGCTACCCGTCTGATGCAGCGTATAGGACGTGTGAATCGTATTGGTTCTACGGCAGGAATCATCTACAACTACGTATTCTACCCGTCGCGTCAAGGTAACAAGGAGATCAAACTCAATCAGATAGCGTTGAGTAAGATTCAGACCTTCCATACCACGTTTGGCGAGGATAATCAGATATATTCTACTGAAGAGATTATTGACCGCGATCTTGACAAACTTTTCAAGGAAAGCATCAAGCGCGAACAGGAAGACCGCAATCTGGAACTGCCTTTCTATGAAGAATTGCGAGCACTCTATCAGCAGAACCGCAAGGAATATAAACGCATAGAACGTCTCTCACTTCGCAGTCGGACAGGTCGTGAACCTCGCCAAGACCAATTTCCGCAAGTTGTTCTATCTGGTGAACGACCAGCAGACACGCGAATTGTCTGTGCTCGATGCGCTCAACTATTTCAAAGCCAAGCCGGAAGAAAAAGCGGTGCCTCGATTAGACCAGCATCATGAGCATGTTGACAAAGCCCTAAAAGAATTCAATAAAACCAAAGAGCAGGAACTTCACGAGGAAGAATCCAACCAGAACCAGCGTAGCAATCTTGGTGCTCAGGTTACGACGGCCGTCAGCCTGCTTAACAGCATGCTGCCACACATAGATGATGGTGATACCCGACTGAAGATTATCCAACTGAAAGAGTTGGCTGAGCGAGGCACCATTACCTATATTGCCAAACGTCTGCAACGTATTCAGAAGGACTTGCAGCGTCAAGGTGGCAGTAAGGCAAAACTGACCTTTGAGGATGCGTTAAAGCAAGTGCTCGAAATGGCCAACAAATACAACACCTATTATCGAGAGAGTCAGCATGCAGAAGAGGAATCGGCTGCTGTTATCATATTATCGGAGAGTTTTCAAAAATAATTAAGCCCTATGAACTATAAAGAAGTCATTGAATCAAGATACAATCGCCAGAACTGGCAGTTGCTGTTACACGACATTTTTGGCAATAAGATAAAATTCTGGAAT
>OMZO01000061.1 GCA_900315525.1 uncultured Prevotella sp.
TTATGATATTTCATCCGATATTCCAGAGGCGTCATACCGGTATGTTCCTTGAAGTATTTGCCGAAGAACGAAGCGTTCGGGAATCTCAGATCATAGGCAATCTCCTGCATCGTCATTTCCGTAAAGCGCAGACGATGCTCGATGGCCTTCAACGTAAAATGTTGTATATAGACACTCGGGCGGCGGTTCATCACCTCCTTCAGGATCGCCGACAAGTATCTGGGCGTAATGTTCAACTGACTGGCAAACACGTCCACCCTTCGGATACGACCGTCGCTCTGCTCCAGCAAGCTCATGAACTGGTCGATGATCCGCTTCTTATGGAAATTGGGCGTTTGATCGGCCGAGTGATCCATATCAGACGACAGGTCGGTATGACGGCGCATCATTGACATGAGTTCGAGCATCAGAGTGCCAAAGAGCGAACGCACTATATCAGCCTGGAGCAAAGAAGAGCTGTCACTCATTTTACGGCAAAGCAACTTGAAATAAGTATCGAACAGAGCTACATCATCGTCATTGAAATGTGTCACGGGATGAAGCTTGAGTTGCGTCATATCGGCCAGACTTATTACAGTATAGATGTTGACATTGAGAAATCCACTTCGCGTAAACCATATCTGCCTGCAGTTGAAATCGGGTGAGATCATGAAATTGGAGACCACACTATTGACCATGTAGAGAAACATATCGTCTTTCTGCAACTGAATCTCAGTGCCGTCGTATTCGAACCGTATTTTTCCAGCCATACAGAGGATAATGACACCATGTTCTTGCAGACATATCCTATCAAAAGATATCCTTGTGGCGTTCTCTATCAACACCAAATCATCACTATCTCCTATCCGATATGTACCATGCCCCTGACGAGGCTTCAGATCTTCCATCTCCATGATGTTCTGTATTTATTCGTTTCGGATGCAAAATTACCAAATTATATCCGATATTTACTGTTCAATAACTACTAATTAATATTCGATTTGTCTTTTTTTAGACACATATATTACAAAAGGGCACCAAAGAACCCTCGGCGAAACCTAAGAAAATGGTTGCCGAGGGTGCAAGTCTTAGCTTGTTTTTTTATGAAATGGGCCGTCTGACCACTGCGAAAGCGTTATTCCTGTCCAGTAGCCTGACGGTATTCCAGGATTTTGGTCTGCATATCGGAGTAGGCATCGGTATAGCGGTCGCAGGCTGCCTGATACTGTTGTTCTGCCAGCAACAGATCACTCATCTTGGTGCTACCCACACGATAGTAGTCCTTATTCAGTCGCAGATTCTCCTCTGCCTGTATAATAGCATTGTGGGCAATGAGCAGCTTCTTGTGGCTGGTCTCCACAGCAGCCCAGGAACTGTTCATGTGGATGACGAGTTTCTGACCGTTGTCTGTCAGTTGCTCACGGGCATCGTCGAGAGCCAGCTTCTGCTTCTTGATGGCATGTGAGCCACCCCACCAGCCACTGATAGGTATTTGGACAAAGGCAAAGAGCGTACCAGTACCGCGGCCACCGTCGTTCATGAGGTTGTTCCAGCTGTAATCGGCACCAACACCGACCTTGGGCATATTAGAACCTACCTTCAACCTATGCTGCAGGCGATGAACCTCGACATTCTTTTCCAACAGGCGGTACTGCGGTGTGGCATTCAAGGCCGACTGATGGTCTTGCCGCAAATTGGCAGGTATGGCAGGCTCACCTGACTTGCCCATATCGACCAGATCGGCAGGTAAGACCACGTCGATCGACTCATTGGCGATACCGACATGCTGTGCCAGTAGCTGGCTGAGAGTGCTCAGAGATTGCTCTACCTCCAACTGCGAACTTTCTACTTCGCCTTTGCGCAGCTGCACCTGCAACAGGTCATTGCGGTTGACAGCACCTACGCGCACCCTGTTGTTAACGTCTTTCTCCAACTCCACCAGCATCTGATGGATGGCGTTCAGCGTCAGTAGTTTCTCTTTGAGAGACACCACCTGCCAGTAATACTGCTCCGTGCTCAGCTCTACCTGATCCTCCGAGGCTTCAAGCTGAATTTCACTCGCCTCTACACCAGCCTTTGCCAGCTTGTTGCCATTGATAATCTGTCCGCCCATGAATACCGGCTGAATAGCACTGACAGAGCCGAACACGCCATTCTTCATAAAGGCGATATTGGTGGGCCACGCAGCACTGACGGCAGGAGGAAGCTGACTTGCCAAACCATCAGGCAAGCTGAGGTCGGCCTCTAAGAGGTACTTATTCATGGTGATGCCTGCACCCACTGCCGAGACGGTAGGGAAATACTTGGTGAAGGCCTCGCTCTTCTGCTCTTTCGACTGCTGGATAGCATTACGAGCAGAGCGGAGGTTATAATTGTTCTCTACAGCCAACTGCTTCAGCTGGTCGAGGGTATAGGTCTGCTGGGCTGCGGCCGAACCGCAGCATGCCAGACCCACTATAAAGGAATAAATCTTTTTCATCTTTGAACTTTGAACTTTATGATTACTCTTACTCATGTCATTTCACTCCCCTCGCCCCTTTGGAGAGGGGTCGGGGGTGAGGCTCCTTTTCTATTCCTCACTCCTTCCCATCACTTTCCAATAAGCGACAGGCATCACGGTCAGGATGAAGAACATCGTAATCAGCGTACCATAACAGATAACAGCACCCATAGGCACCCAAAGTGCGCTGCCGCCAAGAATCATAGGAACCACACCCATAGAGGCTGCTGCCGATGTCAGGAAAATAGGACGCATACGGCGCTCAGCTGCCACATGGATGGCATCCTTGAGCGAGAGTTTCTCCAGCTCCTTCACCTCTGCCGCATAGTCGAAGAGGATGACGCCGTTTCGTACCAAGATACCCATGAGCGAGACGAAGCCCAAGACACTGGTCATTGAGAACTCCACATTCTGAATAAGCAGACCAACTACCATTCCAAATACGCAGAGTGTGAGGCAGACCATAATGAGCAAAGCCTCGCTGACTTTCTTGAAGTGCCACAGCAGCACGAAGAAGATGATCATGACCGACATGACGAGGGCCCCGGCAATCTGGGGACCAGTCTCGTTGTCGGCCTCATACTGACCACCATATTCTATCTGCATGCCCTCAGGCAGCTTGAAGTCGGCGAGACGCTCCATGACATCCTTCGTTACGAAACCATCATTCTTTCCACGAGCCACCTCAGCCATCACCGTCACGGTGCGAAGGCCATTGCGGTGACAGATCTGACCATACTGCCAGGTAGGCACGACCTCGGCAAACTGGCGCAGCGGAACGCTGGGCTGCGCTTCGCCACTATTATAGACAGAGTAAAGACTGTTGACGCTATTTGGTATAGAGGCTGACAAACCGATAGGAATCAGCTCGTCCATAACGTCCTGCATAGTAGCCTGATCGGCATCTTCCGTCTTCATCTTTACATTCACATCATAGTCGCCTTCCCATGCGGTGCTGACTGTGATACCATCGCCATAACGGAACGCCATCTGCAACTCTACAGACTGGTTGGTGATACCCAGACGACTGGCCTTGTCGTCATCAATCTTGATACGAGTTGTAGAGAGTGGCTCCAACATATTGCTGCGTACAAGACGCAAGTCTGGCATCTGACGCATAATCTTGACAAGGCTATCGGAGTACTGTACCAGTTGTTGCAGATTATCGCTCTTCAGACGAACCTCAATTGGCGTAGAGCAGGAACTAAAGTTCAGCTGTTTCACCTTCACGTATGCTTCAGGGAAGTAAGTAGTATATTTCTCTGTATACTCATCCAGCAGTTCCACTGTAGCCTCATTGCTGACGGTGTTGATGATGAACTGAGCATAGTTCTCGCCTGCGAACTGAGGGGCGTAGGCTGTATGGAAACGTGGCGATGCGCAACCCTTGAAGGCAGCAATATCTACAATGCGCTTGTCTTTTTTGAGCATGTGCTCCAGAGAGTCGGCTATCTCCGCTGTCTTCTCAACACCAGTACCGGTTGGGAAATACATCTCTATGGCAAACTGGTCACGGTCGGCAATAGGCATCAACTTCACAGGTATCTTGGTGAACAGCATGGAACCGATGACGAATCCAGCCAGTCCCATACCGATAGTAGCCCAGGGGTGACGGAAGCACCATGCCAGCAGAATCTTGTAGTACTTGTCCATGATGTCAAGCAGGTTGAAAGGCTTTTTACCGTTTTTCGGCTTAGCAGCCTCAATGGGCTTAGTGATGAAGAAGTACTGCAGGATAGGCAGCAGCGTCTGTGCAATAATCATTGAGATGAAGAGCACGATACTGATGGCCCAGGGGAACGACGACAGGAAGTCGCGCGACTGTCCGACCATGGTGATGAGGAATGGGAAGAAGGTCACCGAGATACAGAGTGTAGCGGTGAAAATGGACTTCAGGAAGTGGACGGTGGAATCGATAGATGCCTGCCAGCGGGGCTTGCCCTCAGCCATCATCTCCATATAGGAGTCGATGATCACGATAGAGTCATCGACAATCATTCCCAAGGTTACGATCAATGCAGCCAGCGTCACCGTGTTCAGCTCGATGCCGAACATGTAGAAGGCGCCCAGCGAGATAAAGATGGTGATAGGCATCGTACCAGCTGCCACCATCGCCACGCGCATAGGCATGATCAGCACCACCACCATAATAACCGTCGTGATGGCTATCAGCAACTCGTGCAGGAAGTTTTCGATAGACTCGTCAACCACCTTCTGCTGGTTGGTGATAGGTGTCATCTTGACGTCGGCGGGGATGTCGTTCTTGATGTTCTTCAGCTTTTCGTTGATCGCTGCTCCCATGCTCGACACGTCCTGCCCCTTCTTGATCTCCACACTGAGCAAGAGACACTTGACACCGTTATTGGTGATATAAGACGTTTTCTTGGCATACTCACGCTTCACGGTGGCAACATCCTTCAGTCGGACGGCGTTGCCATTAGCATCGGTATAGATCACGGTATTCTCCACGTCGTAGATCTTGTTCAGCGCGTGATCCACGTAGATGGGCGACTTATAGCCTTCATTCTTCAAGCGTCCGGCAGTGGTCACAAAGCCCTTGCTGGTCAATATCTGTCCGATGGTCATATAGCTGATGCCGTAGTGCGACAGCTTGTCAGAGTTCAGATAGATGCTGATCTGGTCCTTCTGCATGCCGTGCACAGTCATCTTACCTACGCTGGGAATCATACGTAGTGAGTCGATGAGCTGGTTCATGTAGTCATTCAGCTCACGATAGGTCTTGTCCTTCGACTCCATCGCCAGCAGCAGGGCTGAGGTGTCGCCGAAGTCATCGTTCACCTGGATGGCCAGCACGCCATCGGGCAGCTGATCCTTGAAGCCCTGCACACCATGCTTAAACTTCGACCAGAACTCATCCTTGTTCGTCAGGTCGTTGTTTAGCTCCACTTGAATGATACAGAGTCCGTCTTTCGAATACGAAACGGTCTTCTCCTTCTTTACCTCACGATATTGAAAGATATATTTCTCCAGCGGTTTGGTCACCTGTTCCTCCATCTCCTGGGCAGTCACACCAGGATAGACGGCAACAACGATACCCTGACGGATGGTGAAGTCGGGGAACTCATTCTTATTGATGTTCGCCAAGCCATAGATACCCAGAGCCACTAAGCAGCTCACGAGCAATATGATGATCTGCCGGTAGTGCATCGACCACTCCTGCAGACTCATTTTCTTTTCTTTCTTCTCTTCCATAATTGTCAATGATCAATGGTCAATGGTCAATTATTTAATGATCTCAACACTCATACCATTGCTCACCTTCTGCTGACCGGCCACAATGATCTGGTCACCGGTAGAGAGTCCGCCGCTGACCTGTGCTCCCTGAGCAGTCTCACTGCTGATGGTAATCTCACGTTTCACGGCCTTTCCGCTGTTGACTACCCAGACGAAGGTCTTGTTGTCGCCATCGAGCTGTACCAGATTGGCAGGGACAAACACACCCATCGTGCCCTGCATATAGTTGGTGAATGCCTGACAGATCATGCCTGGCAACAGCTGACCGTCACTATTCTGAATGGTAGCCTTCACCTCGTAGGTGCGTGAACGGGGATCAGCACTCACACCACGCTCTGTCACACGACCAGAGAACTCGCGATTGCCCAGTGCAGGAACGACTATCTTCATCGATGAGCCCTTGGCAATGCGCTGAACATCGTTCTCTGGCACAGAGATCTTTACCTTCACATTACCAATGTTGACCAACTTCACGACCGACATACCTGGTACGGCATTCTGGCCTATCTCAGCATCCTTTGAGGCGATATAGCCGCTGAAAGGAGCATGGAGTTTTGTGTCAGCCAATGATTTCTTAGCCATGGCCTCCGATGCTTTCGACGATTTCAGCTGGTTCTCAATCTGGATCCACTGCATGTCGGGCAGCGACCCTAAGTCGTGCAGCTCCTTCATACGATTGTAAGTGTCCTGGATCTGCTCAAGCGAAGTCTTGGCAATCGTGTAGGCATTTTGCAGTGTGGTGGGATCGAGTTCAGCAATCAGCTGTCCAGCACCAACGGTCTGTCCTGCACTGACATAGATCTTCTTGATAGTACCCGATACAGGAAACGACAACGAAGTGCCGCTCGACTCTTCAATCGTGCCAGAGAAGCCCTGCTCACCATTGACTGCTTCCGACTGGATCTGTTGAACCTTCACTCTGACCGTCTGCTCTTGAGCGGCCTGCTTTTTCTCACTACAACTTGATAGTGCCACTAACACTGTCAACGTCAAAATAGTTTTAATCGTTCTCATGTACATATTATAAAATATAGAAACCTAGATGCAATGATGTCCTATTTTCACTCATACTGGGGTGCAAATTTCGGCATAAATATTCGATTTCTACTATTCGATTTATACCAAAATATGTCCCATAAATCAAAAACGACTTCAAAAATCCGAAATCGGCAATCAAAAAACAAAAAATGAACACCAACCATCACTGGTGACAAACCCTAAACGTGCAGTGTCAAAATACTTAATCTATTTTTAATAATTGCTGCAAAAACAGCAAATCTGCAGCAAAATGAGTAATTTTGCTCGTAATTTTAGATTTCCAACTGTTTGGCATATTTCCTCCGTGAACGTATCGGCCTTCGACTCAGAGACTCAGGAACGCATGGTAGTCTATCAGGCTCTCTACGGCGACCGCAAATACTGGGTACGTCCGGAAAAGATGTTCTTTGAGCATATTGAACGGAACGGTAAACGCTTCTCACGCTTCCAGGAAATAGACTGGGAGGAATAGGCAAAAAAACAGGCAGCACCAAGGCTGCCTTCCAAACGGGTTGTGGAACTGCGCTATTCGTACCAG
>OMZO01000006.1 GCA_900315525.1 uncultured Prevotella sp.
GGATAAGACTCCTATCAAGGAACTCTTTACCAAGGAACCTGAGTATGTTGCTGATGATGGCCAATTGACTCTTAATTTTATTTAGTGGACATTAATGATCGACAAGATGCCTATCTTAGACAATAATTGTCCTGGATTTATTTTCCACTGTGGTATAGAGAAGTCACTTGAGTTACGAGAACTGATAATCCGAATAATAGGTGTCAGGCAAGACATAGGTGCATTTCAAGTGGGAGAGACATTCCTGTTGAACCAGTTTAATGCCTGTTTGATGCCAATTGAATTGTGTGCCACAACACCTGCACAATTTAGAGCCACGAAAGGAAGTATTAAACTTGTGGATAAGAAAAAGGCTGGCGACAAAGACGTATTAACCTTCCAAATCAACGATCTTGCTTTTGAAAAGGGTTACACCATCAACGGCATTGTAGATTTCGAGTATGAGGGAACCGTGTATTGAATAGCATATAGCAAAGATGAAAAAGATAAGCAACTTATTGGGATTGGCAGCTCCGCAATTATTCCCACCTTGGGAATAAAATGTTCCCAGCCTGGGAATAAAACGTTCCCACGCTGGGAATAAAAAATAAGGATAGAATCAAGCTTCTGCAAAAGCAGCAGCTTCAGCTTCAGCAATGATGTCCTCACGAGATTTGGGTTTAGGTGTAGCTGAGATATCTGAAAGATCGAATGACTCATCAGAAGAATCATCCTTGGTAGGACGTCTCTTTTTCTGATCTTTCTCTTCTACTACAACTTCAACCGTTTCATCATGACTTTGTTCAATAATGAAATTCTGTTCCTGCTCTGTGTCAGGAACCGCCATAGCTGGTTCTTCTTCCATCTTCGTACGCTCAGTCTTAGCTGCAAAGATGGCATCGACAAATTGGGGTTCACGACGAAGGCGCAAAAGTGTCTCTTTAGAAGCTTGCTGTTGCGCCTCTTTCTTTGAAAAACCTGTTCCTGGCTCACCTTCAATACCTTCAAGCACTACCATAAAGTTAAAGATAGGGTTGCCATTACCGTCTTTCTTTTGCTTCAGCATGCGGTATTCCATGCGCACTCGATTCTTCTGAGACCATTCCAGCAACTTAGACTTGAAATTAACTTCCTTGAAGGCCACTTTATCGAGGTTAATATAATTACCAAGCACACGTTCTTCAAAGAACTTCAAACATGCATCATAGCCTCTGTCGAGATAAATAGCGCCCACAAGCGCCTCAAAGGCATTGCCTTCTACATAACTGTTATGAGAAGTACTATGGCCTGAAGAAAGCAACATATTGCCAAGTCCCATCTCACTGGCTACTTTGCCAAGTGTTTCGCGCGATACAAGCTTCGAGCGCGTATTGGTCAGAAAACCCTCACGCTTCCCTTCATATTGACGATAGACGATATATCCTACTGCTGCGTCGAGGATGGCATCACCTAAGAATTCCAGGCGTTCGTTATTCAGCGGCTTTCCCTTCTCATTACGCTTTCGGACGCTTTTGTGCATCAGCGCCTGCTTATAATACTCAATGTTGTGGGGATAAAAACCAAGTATCTCATAAAGAGAAGAAAAAAGCTCCTTCTCCTTGCGGAAAGGGAGCTTGATTCTATCAATTAAATTGTTAAGCTTCATACTTTTTGAATACCACACATGCATTATGACCGCCAAAGCCAAAGGTGTTGCTGAGACCAGCACGAACCGTACGCTTCTGAGCCTTATTAAATGTGAAATTCAGATTATAGTCAATCTCTGGATCCTCGTCACCCTCTTCGTGATTGATCGTTGGGGGTACGATGTCATTCTTGACAGCCAGCACTGTAGCCATAGCCTCAACAGCTCCTGCAGCACCAAGCAGGTGACCAGTCATTGATTTCGTAGATGAAATATTCAGCTTATATGCGGCTTCTCCGAATACGTCCTTGATAGCCTTAGCCTCAGAGATATCACCGACATGGGTAGAAGTTCCATGAACATTGATATAGTCAATATCCTCAGGCTTGAGACCTGCGTCCTCCAGTGCATTCTGCATAACGAGCTTAGCACCGAGTCCTTCTGGATGAGAAGCTGTGATATGATAAGCATCAGCACTCATACCGGCACCGACCATTTCAGCATATATCTTCGCTCCACGAGCCTTGGCGTGTTCCAATTCCTCAAGAATCATGCAACCAGCTCCTTCACCCATGATAAATCCGTCGCGGCTAGCACTGAATGGACGGCTTGCTTTTTCTGGCTCATCATTACGAGTTGAAAGCGCTTTCATGGCATTGAAACCGCCTACACCAGTTTCACAAATAGCAGCCTCAGCACCACCAGCAACGATGGCATTGGCCTTGCCTAAGCGAATCAGGTTAAAAGCATCAGCCAAAGCATTTGAAGAAGATGCACAAGCAGAAGCTGTAATGTAGTTGGGACCATGGAAACCATACATGATTGAGATTTGTCCGGCTGCAATATCGGCAATCATCTTCGGAATGAAGAAAGGATTGAACTTGGGGCCGTTCTCACGGTTTACACCATAATAGGTCACCTCTTCCTCGAATGTCTTAATACCCCCAATACCTACACCATAGACAACACCTATACGATTCTTATCCTCAGTATCGAGATCCATCTTGCTGTCTTCAACAGCCTGCTTGGCTGCGATGATGGCAAGCTGGGTATAACGGTCCATCTTGCGAGCTTCCTTACGATCAATATATTGGTTAATATCTAGATTTTTTACCTCGCAAGCGAACTGTGTCTTGAATTTTGCGGGGTCAAAAAGTGTAATAGGTGCTGCGCCGCTAACTCCATTGATTAGATTATTCCACGTTTCCTCTGGATTATTGCCAACTGGCGTCACTGCGCCAAGACCTGTTACAACAACTCTTTTTAATTCCATAAGCTTAAATTAAAGCATAAGGGTTGCTTCAAGCTTGAAACAACCCTTAAGTCATATACATCAATTATTTTGCGTTCTCCTCGATGTAAGCAATAGCGTCGCCTACAGTACCGATCTTCTCAGCCTTGTCATCGGGAATAGAGATACCGAACTCCTTCTCAAACTCCATAATCAGCTCAACGGTATCCAGTGAATCTGCACCCAGATCATTTGTGAAGCTGGCCTCTGCCTTTACTTCTGCCTCATCTACACCGAGTTTATCAACGATAATTGCCTTTACTTTGCTTTCAATTTCTGACATAATTGTAAATCTTTAAATGTTAATAATGATGTTGCTATCTTGAAATTTTTCCAGCTTATTGCTGAAATCGGGTGCAAAGTAACACAATTTCTTTCACTTACGCAAACTTTTTTAAGAAAAACTTACTTCATTTTGCACAAACAGGGTGTAATTGTGCAAAAAAAGACCAATTTTGTGTGCGTTACCAGTTATAAAATTGCAAAATTTGATGAAAATATGCGTAATTTGTTGGCTAATTGAAAAAGTTTCCGTAGCTTTGCGGAATAAAACAATAAATATGTCATTTACAGAACAAGCTAATCAGATTTTCAACCGTGTTATCGAGGACTATCACATCACAGATGATGTAAACTCCCCGATTCATAATCCGTATGTACGGGATAGTATTGAGCATAGTCTATATCTGAAGTGCTGGATAGATACTGTCCAATGGCACTATGAAGACATTATACGAGATCCTCATATCGATCCCGTAGAGGCTCTATCTCTTAAGCGTAGAATCGACAGAAGCAATCAAGAGCGCACAGACCTAGTAGAAGAGATTGATTCCTACTTCCGTACGCAATATAATAATGTGAAGCCCTTACCAGATGCCAGACTTAATACAGAAAGTCCCGCATGGGCTGTCGATAGACTGAGTATTCTCGCCCTTAAGATCTACCACATGCAGGAACAGGTCAATCGTAAGGACGCTGAAACAGCTCATATACAGAAATGTCAAGCCAAACTCAGCGTATTACTTGAACAACAAAAAGACCTTTCGCTTGCCATAGACCAGCTATTGGATGATATCGCTGCTGGACGTAAATATATGAAGGTCTATCGACAGATGAAAATGTACAACGACCCAGATACAAACCCGATTCTCTATAAAAAGTGAAGAAAGAACATATTCTTGTCATTAGGTTCTCTGCATTGGGTGACGTAGCTATGGCCGTACCTGTAGTATGGGCTGTAGCTAAACAGTATCCAGATATCCGCATTACGGTACTTAGTAAGGATTTTGCGCGTACACTCTTCGATGATCTTGCTCCTAATGTAAACTTCATGGCAGCAGACCTGAAGGAGGAATATCACGGTGTAAGAGGCTTAAATGCACTCTATCGTCGACTTGTTGCCAAACAGTTTACCAAAGTAGCCGATCTTCACAATGTATTGCGCTCTGATTATCTTAGAATGCGTTTCAATCTTGGAAGATATCGTGTAGAGCATATAGACAAGCATCGCAAGCAACGCCGAAAGCTTACAGCTTATAAAAACAAGATAAAACAACAATTGCCTACTTCGTTTGAAAACTATGCCGAAGTTTTCGCTCGCCTTGGCTATCCAGTAGATATTTCACAGTTTCGCTCTATATTTCCAGAAGAAGGCGGTAACCTAAACATGCTTCCTGCTATCTTCGGACCGAAGAAAAACTTTGAGCAATGGATAGGTATAGCACCGTTTGCTGCCCATCAAGGAAAAATCTATCCACCAGAGCAGATGGAAAAGATTATCTTCCAACTCATACAATTATATCCAAAGACCCGTATCTTCTTTTTTGGAAAAGGTGAAAATGAAGATAAATATTTCAAGCTGTGGTGTGAACAGTGGCACCAATGTGTGAACGTTAGTCTTCACTGTGAAAACATGTATCAAGAACTCATTGTGATGAGTCATCTTGACGTCATGTTATCTATGGATTCAGCTAATATGCATCTGGCCTCTCTAACCGCAATTCCCGTTGTCAGTATTTGGGGAGCTACCCATCCCATGGCAGGTTTTCTTGGCTATAAACAAAATACGGAAAATACCATCCAACTAGATATGGACTGCCGCCCATGCAGCATTTTTGGCAATAAACCCTGCAAACGTGGCGACTATGCATGCCTTTATAACATTCCGCCTGAGCGGATTGTTGAAAGAATAACAACTATCATTAATAACTAAACATTCGTAATTATGAAGTACATTTGTGAAGTTTGCGGTTATGTCTATGACCCCGCAGTAGGTGACCCTGACAGTGGTATTGAGCCAGGAACAGCTTTTGAGGATATCCCCGATGACTGGGTATGCCCCATCTGCGGTGTAGGCAAAGACGAATTCAAGCCTGAAGGTTAAGTTAAAATTTTAGGGTGGCATCTCGCAACGGAGTGCCACCTTATTTTTTGGGAGAAAAAAGCTTAGTCGTTAAGTGCATTTTCCACACTACCAGCATCTAGTAAGCGACGGCGGGCCTCGTCATAACTCAGCCCAAGCATTTCCTGAAGCATTCGCGTACCACGATCTACCAACTTCTCATTCGTCAACTGCATGTTAACCATCCGGTTTCCTGAAATGCGTCCTAGGCGTATCATCAATGTAGTAGAAATCATATTCAAGACCATCTTTTGAGCTGTACCACTCTTCATTCTGCTTGATCCTGTTACGAATTCTGGGCCTACAATAGTCTCTATGGGATAATCAACCATTTGAGCTAAAACAGTATTTGGATTACTTGTAATACATCCTGTCAACAAACCATTTTGACGAGCCAATCTTACAGCACCTACCACATAGGGGGTAGTACCAGAGGCGGCAATGCCAAGTACCGTATCATTTATCGTAGGATGATAAGTTTGCAGATCAAGCCATCCCTGTTCTGAAATATCTTCAGCATTCTCTACGGCATGACGCAATGCCTTATCTCCGCCAGCGATAATACCCGTTACCCAAGTATCAGGTACACCAAACGTTGGAGGCAGTTCGCTGGCATCGAGCACACCTAATCTTCCACTTGTACCAGCTCCGATATAGAAAAGTCTACCACCTTTCTTCATCCGTTGTTCAATGGCTTCTACCAGAACTTGGATCTGAGGAATTGCTTTCCTTACAGATTCTGCCACACGACAATCTTCTTCATTGATATGCTGAAGAAGTTCTGAGACAGACATCTTTTCAAGATGGTCGAAACGTGAAGACTGTTCTGTAATTTTCACATTAAAACCTATTATAATTTTACTTCAAGAATCTGCGTAGCGTGCTCCTTCGTCTTGATCTGCTTGCCTGTAAAGATTTGCTCTATAATACCCTCTTCATTTATAATAAAGGTAGTGCGGATAGTACCCATGGTCTTTTTGCCATACATATTTTTCTCACCCCATGCTCCCATTGCCTCTAATAATGTATGATCAACATCGGCAATCAAGGGAAAAGGAAGTTCATGCTTCTCCTTGAACTTCTGGTGTGAGGCTGCTGAATCCTTGCTGACGCCCACCACTTCGTAGCCTGATCCCTGCAACGTCTCATAATGATCACGCAAACTACAAGCCTCAGCAGTACAGCCACTGGTATTGTCTTTCGGATAGAAATACAGCACCAACTTTCTGCCTTTATAATCACTCAGACGAATATCCCGTCCATTCTCGTCTTTGCCCAATATCTCAGGCGCCTTGTCTCCTACATTCATAGTTATAATATTATTTTAGTATATTCAAATCTTAAACCCTTATCTTCCTCCTGTCAATAGACTACATAACGATGGGGTAACATATCTTATAATCAGATAAAATCCTAAACATATCGTCGCAACAATTAATGGAACAGTGAAATAGAATATCAGCAAAGCATAGGGATTTTCAGGCATTCCAAAAGCAATAAACAAAACTTTGGCAATGTCACTTAATATTAAAGTATGCAAGGCAAAAATGAAAAAACTACTATTGGCAAGGGTTTTATTAACTTTTACCTTACCTGACTCCAAAAGCCAAGAAGCAATTATAATGAAAGAAACGATGCCAAAAGGTTCACCTATTTTGGGTATAATCGGATTTATGGGAGTACGATATGTTGCTAAATCAAGAACGGTAATAAAAAGAAAAACGACTGGCGCATATTTGAAGCGTCGAAAGTGAGCTATAACATCAATATTGTTGATGCCATAATACGCACCCCAAGAAAAGAAAAGCAGAGACGATAAAAGCAGTCCAAAATAGTTATCTGGAAGAAAAAACAAAAATACTATGTACAAGAACAACAAATAAAATGACTTCAGTTTTTTTATAAACCAATAAATAATTGGTGAACAAAGAACTAAAATCATCAAATCGCGGACATACCATAATGGCCCGTCGGCTGGTAACACTGTAGCAGGCTGCAGCGAATCTGGCAGGATAAACAATCCTTTACTATTATCAATAAAGGTATAGAGAAGACCTGAAAAAGTAAGATTTAACTTGATTTCGCTAGCATTTGTAAACAAAGAAGATAGGATTGGAATGAAAATCTTAGCCGTCCACAAAACAGCTATGATATTCCAAAGAATATAGGGTATGAATAGTGATCTGAACCTTCTACGTAGCTTTTTGAAATAAATAGGCAAAGAGAAATCAGTTTTATAAAAGAATAACAATCCAGATATCCAAAAGAAGAAAGGCACACAAACAGCTGTCAGTATCCCACTAAAATATACATTAATATATAAAAACCACTCTGGATTATTCAGTCCATAAGTTACTCCATGTATAGTCAATCCAATTTTTGCTAAATAAAAATGGATAAAAAAAATCCCTAATGTCAACGGAAATCTTAAAAGACTTATTGTCTGTGATAATAGTTTCTCATTATCCATACTTCCACCATTTTTCTATCTTTGAAGTATTTCCAAGGCCTTTTTTACCATCTCATTCTGCTCATTGAAGACAGAGAAGTATTCGCTCATATCCCATAGATCGCGGGCTATCAGTGCTTTTAGCTGAATACGCAGATAGGGCAGCGTCTTCTGCAATTCTACCTCATCATGAGGCTTGATATTCTGTTTTTCGCCTTCAGAGATGATCGTGTCAAGAAGACTCTTCGGCACCTCGTAGTTCTGCTTGAAATCAGCAAACGAGGTCCAACGGTTCTGTAGTTCCTTACGATGATTATCTACATAGCGCAAATTCTGCTGAATGATAATACTCTTCGCTGCCAGTTCCCGATGGAATTTGGTATATATAGTTGTATCAAGGGGCACGAACTCATCAGGCATGATGCCACCACCGCCATAGACTGTTCGATGCTGACGCAGCGTCTCATATTTCAATGAATCAGCAAAGTGAATGCTATCAGCATTCATCAACTCACCACTTTTCAAGCGATTCAGCATATCCATCGCATAGTCTCGGTTATCACCTTTCTTATAAGGCTTCTGAATGCAACGACCAGAAGGTGTATAATAATGAGCAATAGTAAGCCGTATCATCGAACCGTCAGGTAAATCAATAGGACGCTGTACAAGCCCCTTTCCAAAGGTTCTACGACCTACTACAAGACCTCGATCCTGATCTTGTACCGCACCTGTGACAATTTCAGCAGCCGAAGCTGTATAACCATCGACTAATACCACTATCTTTCCATTAAGAAAAACACCTTTTCCATCAGCTTTATATTCTGTACGTGGCACTTTCCGACCTTCAGTATATACAATAAGGTCACCTTTCTCAAGAAACTCATTCGCAATATCTACTGCAGCTTTCAGGTAACCGCCACCGTTTTCCTGTAAATCAAGTATCAGATGCACCATACCTTGCTGCTGTAAGCGGCTAAGGCTTTCAACAAATTCGTCGTGAGTGGTAGCACCAAAACTACCAATACGAATATAGCCAATCCCTGGACGAATCATATAAGTGGCATCCACAGACTTGACGGGTATTTTATCGCGAACTACCGTAAACTTAAGCAGATCCTTGATACCTTGTCGTACAATACCCAGACGTACCTTTGTACCTTTTGGCCCACGCAGGCGCTTCATGATTTCCTCCTTAGACATCTTAACGCCAGCAATAGCTGTATCATTGACAGAGACAATACGGTCACCAGCAATAATACCTACCCTTTCAGAGGGACCATTCGTAACAGGTTGTATGACAAGCAGAGTATCTTCTATCATATTGAACTGAACACCGATACCTTCAAAATTGCCATTCAGAGGTTCGTTAGACTGTTCAACCTCCTTAGGAGTCAGATAGCTGGAATGGGGATCCAACTTATCAAGTATGCCACGTATGGCATTCTCAACAAGTTTTTCCTCATCGACTTTATCGACATATAGATTACTTATTGCAACCTCGGCAAACTGCAATTTGCGCAAGGGTGACTCATCATTATGATTAACACGAAATTGCGCAAAAGCAGAAACAGACAGCAGTGAGACAATCACTGTAAAAACATATTTCACTATGTTATTCATAAATATCCTCTTCTGGGCGGTCTTCCTCAACCACCAGATTATCAATAATGAAGTTTTGGCGTTCCATTGTATTTTTACCCATATAGTATTCCAATAACTTCTGTACCTGGTCTGTCTTATGAAGTGTCACCTGTTCCAAACGAATATCGGGACCGATAAAGCCTGCAAATTCATCAGGTGAGATTTCTCCCAGACCTTTGAATCGTGTAATCTCAGGGTCAGGACCAAGTTCAGTAATTGCTGTCTGTCGCTCTTCATCACTATAACAGTAACGAGTGATAAAATCACCTTTCTTGTCTGATTTTGCATCAGCCTCAGCAATGACTTTCTTGTTCTTAATCTTTGTTCTGCGATTACGCACACGAAAAAGTGGTGTCTGAAGCACATAGACATGTCCCTTCTTGATCAGTTCTGGGAAGAACTGCAGGAAGAAGGTAATGATAAGCAGTCGGATATGCATGCCATCCACATCAGCATCTGTGGCTACTATCACCTTATTATATCTTAATGTGTCAAGTCCGTCCTCGATATCAAGTGCTGCTTGCAGAAGATTGAATTCCTCATTCTCATAAACCACCTTTTTCGTCAGACCAAAGCTATTGAGTGGTTTACCTCGCAGTGAGAAGACAGCCTGAGTGTTGACATCGCGACTTTTAGTGATGCTGCCGCTCGCAGAATCACCCTCAGTGATGAAGATGCAGGACTCCTCCTTGCGCTCATTTTTGACATCACTGAAATGAATACGACAGTCGCGCAACTTACGATTATGAAGATTAGCCTTCTTGGCACGTTCACGAGCCAACTTGGTGACACCAGCCATTGCCTTGCGCTCACGTTCACTCTCCTTGATTTTATTCTCAAGTATCTCAGACACATCCTGATGAATATGAAGATAGTTGTCTACCTCCTGTTTCACAAAATCGCCGACATACTTATTGATGCTGATACCATCAGGTGACATAGTTGTCGAACCTAACTTAATCTTGGTCTGACTCTCGAATATTGGCTCTTCTACGTTGATGGAAATAGCAGCCACAATACCAGCACGAATATCACCATATTCATATTTGCCGAAATACTCTTTGATAGTACGGGCAATGTGCTCTTTGAAGGCACTCTGATGGGTACCTCCCTGCGTGGTATGCTGTCCATTGACAAATGAATAATACTCTTCACCATACTGATTAGCATGGGTAAAGGCAATCTCTATGTCATCACCTTGAAGATGGATAATAGGATAGAGTGCATCATTGGTCATACGGTCCTTCAGCAGATCCTCAAGTCCATGACGTGACAATATCCTGCGACCATTATACATAATGGTTAATCCTATATTCAGATAGGTATAGTTGCGGAGCATATTCTCCACAATTTCGTCATGGAACTGATAATTCAGAAATTTCGTATCATCAGGTTCAAAGTAAATATAAGTACCATTCTCATCTTGTGACGGTTCAGTGGTATCACTTTTCAGTTCACCGCATTCAAATATGGCCTTACGAACTTTACCGTCACGATAGCTATGTACCTCGAAATGCTTACTGAGTGCATTTACCGCCTTTACACCTACACCATTCAGACCAATGGACTTCTTGAAAGCCTTCGAATCGAACTTACCACTGGTATTCAGAATACTGACTGACTCAATAAGCTTTCCTTGTGGAATACCGCGACCATAGTCACGCACTGAAATTCGGTGGTTGTCTTCTACATTGACCTCTATGCGGTCACCGGCCTTCATCTTAAACTCATCGATAGAATTATCGAATACCTCCTTCAGAAGAACATAGATGCCATCCTCAGGAGACGAGCCGTCTCCAAGACGGCCAATATACATACCAGGACGAAGACGGATATGTTCCAGACCTGTCAGTGTCTGGATATTAGCTTCGTCATAATTGACAGTAGTTTGGTTGTTTATGTTATTATCTTCTATCATAATTTCTTTTTATAGCATCTTCTGCGTTTATGTAGCTCATTCTCCAGATACTGCCACTGGCCCTGTACCTTTTCGTTAGTCTCCATCTCTACATGTGTCTCACCCCATTTGAAACCATGTTTCTGATAAATGGGAATCAGACGATTGAATAGGAGGGCGTTGGCACCTTTGGCACGATATTCTGGTAGAATACCAACAAGCAACAAATCAACGACATCTGTATGATGGAATTTCAATGCACGAATGATATGCCACCATCCAAAAGGAAACAGGCGCCCTTTGTGACATTTCTGGAGAGCCCTTGTAAGCGACGGGATAGAAATACCTACACCTATGACATCGTGATTAGGCGTATTCCAGTCCTCAATCACACAAATCATGTCCATATCAAAGAACTTGAAGTACATCCTGACGTATTCGTCTTTCTGTCGCTGCGTCATCTGTGAATAACCATAGAGATGAGCAAAAGTCTTGTTGACCACATCAAGAACTTTCTGACCGTATTGTTCAGGACCAAATACCTGACTACGCTTCAGATGAGGTACATGCAGATTATAGCGTTTCGCTATCATTTCTGCTACCCGTTTATATTTGTCGGGTACGCCCTCTTTCGGCACGATGAGCTTATATTCCACATAGTCATTATCCTTTTCCCAGTCACCCATCTGTTCCATATGCTTAGGATAGTAAGGATAATTATAGATAGTAGCCATCGTACCTAATTGATCAAATCCTGAGGTCAGCATACCTTCAGGATCCATATCTGTAAAGCCTAACGGTCCGACAATTTCAGTCATACCTTTCTGACGACCCCAATCACTTACAGCATCAAGCAGAGCCTTTGACACCTCCATATCATCAATGAAATCTATCCATCCAAAACGAACGCTTTTTCGATTCCATTGTTCATTGGCCCTATTATTAATAATACCTGCTACACGACCTACAAGTTGATTATCCTTATAGGCAAGAAAATATTCTGCCTCACAAAAGTCAAAGGCAGCATTCTTGTCTCTACTCAAGGTGTGCAACTCGTCACTATACAAATTGGGGGCATCATATTGATTCCCTTGATATAAGTCATAATGAAAGTTGATAAAAGCATCCAGACTCTTTCGGTCTGTCACCTTTCTAATTTCTATTAATGACATATGATTAAAGCTTTAAATCGTTGCAAAGATAAGTAAAAAAGGGGAAACAGCAAAAGTAATTAAGATTTTTTACGGCAAACAAACAAGCGATGACTTCCATCGGCTACTGTTGTGGCAAAAATATAGGTATCGCCACCATCGCCAAGTTTCAGTCGCTTACGCAGTTCTGACACTGACATAGGGAAGTTTCTGACGGTGATATTGGCCTTTTCAATACCGCATAATGCCAACTTCAAATCTCGTTTGTTCATAGATGTTATCCTATCTATCGTAAAATGACGACCTGGGAAATCTGGTACTTCCTTATCTGAAATAAATAAGTGACTATTCTTATCAATCTGTGGAATATTGAATCTGGCAGATACTGCACCAAAGCAACCTCCTTTCATGATGGAGGCATTAGGTTCATAGAGAAAGACAGGAGACTCACATTGGCAAACAGGAGATACAAAGGTAGAGCAGTCAACTATACATTCAAAAACACTATCGTTATTAGCACAAAACAATTTCAAGGGCGAAACGTCTTTTGAGATTATTAGAAGCAGTTCTTTACATTCGTTATCGACAGATACAATATGTACTTCACTCACTTTTCTTATATCTTCTACGGCTTTACGCCAGTCTAACATCGGAGAGAGCTTTACCATGACTCTCTCAGCCTTTTCAAGCAATTCATCAAGTAATGGAAGTATATTTGGTGTACAATCAACAATACCATATGTACGACTCCCATGTTCATCACGCCGTGCTGGATCAATAAAAATCAAGTCAGCTGATTTGATAGAATGAAGATATTCTACCCCATCACCACAGACTACCTGAACATTATCATAGCTAAGCAACTTATAGTTTGCTGAGGATATCTCACATAAATAAGACTGTCGTTCTACAGTAATAGCATGATTGAAATTCCTCGAAATAAAAGCAGCATCCACACCAAAACCAGCTGTCAAGTCAACAAACAACTTACCACTACCTGCAATTTTAGCCTTGTATTTGGCTGTTGTCTCACTGGAACATTGTTCCATAGAGATATGAGCAGGATAGAGAATACCATCAAGTGCAGCCCAAGTTGGCAATTTCGTCTGTGCCTTTTGTCGTCCAGCTATCTGCTCAAGTGCATAGGTCATATCCACCTCTGGATACTTTCTGCCCTGAAGTGCCAACTGTCGTATGTCATCATAACGATGCTGACAGATAAATTCGAGTGTCGCCTGATTTGACAATTACGTTATTATGTTAGTTTCACAACTACAATAGTTTCTGCATAGCAAAATGCCAGATAACAATACCTGCCGTAACAGAAACATTCATTGAATGCTTTGTACCGAACTGCGGTATTTCCAGACAACCATCAGAAGCATCAACCACTTCCTGGTGAACACCTTTCACCTCATTTCCTAAAATGACAGCATACTTTTTATTTATAATAGGTGTAAACGTCTGCAGTTTGGTAGATCCATGTGCCTGTTCTACTGAATAGACCTCATAGCCATCAGCTCGTAAGGCTTCAAGCGCTTCAAGTGCTGTTGCGAAATATTTCCAATTGACACTATCCTCCGCACCCAATGCTGTCTTATGAATCTCAGCACTCGGAGGAGTTGAAGTAATACCACAAAGATAGACTGCTTCAATACGGAAGGCATCTCCAGTACGAAACACACTACCCACGTTATGCATCGATCTCACATCGTCGAGTACCACTATTAACGGCAGTTTATCCGCCTCTTTGAATTCTTCTACAGAGAGGCGCTGCATTTCTATCGTTCTGAGTTTCTTCATTCTGACTGCAAAGATACGATTAAGTTGGCAAAACACAAAATTAATTGTTGAAAACCTGTTGATAACTCTGTTGAAAACTTACTTATTTACGCACAAATTAAAATAGACGAAAGCTAATATAGGGATATCCACAGGTTTATTCTCCACTTTTTCTGAAGATTTCCACAGATTTTTGCGGAAAAAAGATATAAACTTATTATATTTGCACCAAAATTGGAAAATGTGGATAAAATACGTTATGAACTCAGAATCAATTAGAAAAATTCCACTATAGGTATTGATAACCTAAAATAACAATAGTATAACTTACCAGCCAAGAAAAAGACTAAAAAGTTATCAAGATATTCACGGCATATCATACTTATATTTCTATTTTTTAAAGAATAAAAAGAAAAAGAATAAATATATTGTGATGTTGAAAACAGAAGATCTAAAGGCGGAAATCCGTCGTATGTGTCAAGAGAAAGATGCTATCATTCTCGCACACTATTATACAATAGGTGATATTCAGGATATCGCTGATTTTGTAGGTGACTCTTTGGCTTTGGCTCGTAAGGCTGCAGAGACAGATGCTAAGATTATGGTTATGTGTGGTGTCCATTTTATGGCTGAAACCTGTAAACTGCTCTCGCCTGATAAGATGGTACTTTGTCCTGATCTGGAAGCTGGCTGTTCTCTGGCAGATTCATGTAAGGCTGAAGACTTAAAGAAGTTCAAGGATGAGCATCCTGGCTATCAGGTTATATCTTATGTGAATACCACAGCTGCCGTAAAGGCACTGACAGATGTTGTCGTAACCAGCGGTAATGCCAAGAAGGTTGTTGATCAGTTGCCAAAGGATGCAAAGCTAATATTTGGACCTGACTATAATTTAGGTAACTATATCAATGAGGTAACAGGACGTGATATGTTGCTTTGGAATGGTGGTTGTCATGTTCATGAGCGGTTCTCAGTAGAGAAAATACTTGAACTGAAGAAACAGTATCCTGAAGCCGTAGTGATGGCTCATCTGGAGTGTAAGGCACCAGTATTGGCTGTCGCTGAGGTTAAGGGAAGTACGGCTACGATGCTGACCTATGCACAGCAGAGTGATAAGAAACAGTTTATCGTGGCTACAGAGGCTGGTATTCTGCATGAGATGCAACGTACTTGTCCTGACAAGGAATTTATCCCTGTTCCTCCTGAAATCAGCGAGAGTGGCTTAGAATGTAGTTGTAACGAGTGTAATTATATGAAGTTGAATACACTTGAGAAAGTCTATAACTGTTTGAAGAACGAATCACCACAGATAGAGGTTGATCCGGAGATAGCGAAAGAAGCTGTGAAACCTATAGAAAGAATGCTGGAGTTGAGTTAAGCTCCAGCATTCTTTTTTATTTGATGACTGCTATCTTGCAACAAGTGCCACTTCTGCCGTCGGAAGTGGCTGTTATGACGAAATAAATGCCACTTGCTACGCGATTACCGCTTTTATCACAACCATCCCAAGTGAACATACCTCCGTTACTCCTGCCTTCAGCTATCACAGCACCATTTGAAGCTGTAATCTTGACGTCTGCATCATAACTTAATCCTACGATGGTAATCAGACCTGTATAGTCTGGCGTCACAGGATTCGGATAGGCATATACATTATCATCTGTCATGGTCTCTGAAGTCTCTGTAGCATCACTCATATAGGAGCAGAGCCCGTTTTCTGTAGCGAAAAAGACCTCACCTGACTTTTGATTGATTTTAATATCATTGATGATATTGGAAAGCAGTTTTGAATTGTCTGTCTTGAAATGATGTATCTGTGTAAGATTATCTGCACTTATCAAATAGGCACCATTGTCTGTTGTTCCAAACCATTTTCTATTGCCTGGATCTACGCAGATACTGGTAATGGTGACACCACTCAGCAGATAGTCAGCATAGCTTGTTCCGTCATTACGTGGTACTTTTACCTGTTGCAGCGTAATATTCTGGTTACCTATTTCCTTTTTATCTATATAGAAAGGTCCTACACCAGTACCAATCCAGATATTCCCATCTCTGTCTTCTGCTATCGACTTAACGGTTGTCGGAATAATAGTTGTACCGTCTTGGTTTGAAAAAGATTTATATACGATGGCTTCTTCTGAGTTCATATCATAGCAGATAACTGAGGATGAATTCCAATGGTCATTTACCCACCAAAGCAGTCCTCTACTGTCAATTATCATCTGTCGCATTCCCTGCATAGAGAGTCCAGAGTTGCTATCATAGAGTGATTCATCGTCAAGATCATGCCATTCGTTATCTGGTGTCAGTTTGAAAAGAGAACTCTTGTTACTGTGATTATTAATAATCCATAGATTACCAGCAGCATCAAATTTGATGCCTTTCACGATGATGTAGTTTTTCAAATAGGTTCCGCGAGAATATGCTGACACGAGCGGACTATTATCTTCATTATAGAATTTAATCAACTTACCATCCTTGAATTCATAAAGTCCTGTTCTTCCTCCAGCGAATACGTGAGTTTGGTCTTTAGGATCGACATCAATACAGTCTATATCGATATAGTCAAAGTCTGTGATGGTACTGATATCATCCTGATAAATCTGCCATTCTCCGTCCTTTAGTACCTGAATACAACCTGGGTAAACTTTTTCTATATATGAAGTGTATTCGCCAGCAGTTGTCAATAGCTGGTTATTTACAAACTTCATTTCAAAGAAATGATTGACTTTAGGACCGCCTGGATTGAGGGTACTTACCACAGGTTTGTATTTCTCCAGATTCTGGTATTCATTGTAATCAGGTAATGTCGTAGGATATTCAGGATGTGAAGGAGTGTAGGTACCTGTTACTTCAGCTTTCTGCATATTAATCTTCACATAGCCAAATGGACAGTCCAACCAAGCATAGATACCATCAATTATTATTTTGTTAACCGTTTTATCTTCTGTCATAGTCTTGTTGTAGATGGCAGAGATATTGATGATTTTCCCTGAAGTATCTATTAAATCGATATTCGTATTTTTATAAATGGCTATTAATCGCTTGACAGTAGGATTCCAGGCTATATGTGTGATATAGGTATCACTAAGACCATTTATCCTATCGTATGTTGTGATGCTCTTGTCATTTTGGTTATACTGATAGAGATCGTTTGAAGCCAAAACAAAGAGATAATGACTGGCTTCACAGATATTCTGTACTTCATGATAGGCCAGGTAGTTTTTCCAGGTACCAACCTGTGCGTAAAGTGGTAATGCAATAAAAAAGTAAAAAGGTATGAACCATTTTACTATACTTTCAATTGTGTATTTTGTTGATTTCATACCTTTTATATTATATTGTTATGTTTATTTTCCTAGAAGAAAGTCTGCCAGTTTCTTGACGGCTCTTGCCCGATGACTAATATGGTTTTTGATTTCCATACCAAGTTCAGCAAATGTTTCCTCATACCCATCAGGTTGGAAGATGGGATCGTAACCGAATCCCTCTCCTCCCCTACGTTCTTTGATAATCTGTCCTTCGACGATACCTTCGAACTGATGGATTTCTTTAATGCTTGTACATCCACAAGGACAGACATCCTTCTTTAATATTAACGCAATAACTGTGCGAAATCTTGCACGACGATTGTTATTTTCTCCTAATACCCTCAATAATCTGCTCATATTCGCCTCAGCATCGTGACTGGCTTCATGGGCTCCAGCTTCCATACTGGCATAACGGGCAGAATAAATACCAGGTGCACCGTTGAGTGCATCAACTTCCAGTCCTGTATCATCTGCAAAGACGCTGATATGATAGTGGTCGTAGATATATTGGGCTTTCTGCAGCGCATTTTCTTCGAGTGTCTGACCTGTTTCAGGGATATCCACATCGCAGCCGATATCCTTCAGTGACAAAACCTCAATAGTATCGCCCAGAATAGAATGGATTTCATCAAGCTTATGCTGATTGTTTGTAGCGAATACTATTTTCATTTTTCTTTAACTGTTAGTTCTTTTTCTTTCTTTTTCTCTTGCTTGATCTTCACTTTCATCTCATCGAAGCCTTCACCATAGACGCCGATGACAGCACTCTGAGATACGAAAGCCTGAGGATCAATCATCTTGATAAGACGGAACATATTGACACTCTCATTCTTCTTGGCAAGGATACAGAGCACTTTAATTTCCTGACCAGTGTACCAACCGTGACCATCGAGAATGGTGACACCATGATTCATTTTCGTGCCAATGGCATTTGCTATTTCCTGCCATTTCTTTGTGAAAATAAAGAACTGGACAGACTGTCGGCGGGCATTCATCACATAGTCGAGTGTATAGTTCTCCATAGCCATCACGCAGAAGCCGAACATCACCTTATGAGCTCGTTCTGTATAGGAACCAAACTGTGGGAAGAACATACACGAACCAATGATGCAGAAGTCGGCAGCAATAAGAACATTACCTAATGAGACATTGGGATGGAACTTATTCACTGAGGCAGCAATGATATCCGTGCCGCCTGTAGAACCGTTATGCGTAAAGACGGTAGCGAGAGCAACACCTGTAATCGCGCAGCCAATAATCATCGACATGAAGTCCTGTCCTTCACCCATCAACTTAAATGGGAGTCCATTCGCTTGTTTAGGAATGAGTTCCTGTGCAAACATCAGCATGAAATAAAGTGAGAAGATAGCAAAGATAGTCTTCATCAGGAATTTCATACCAAGAATCTTCAGAGCTACCACCAGTAGAACACCATTGATGATGATATAGGTATTCTCCAAATGGAATCCGGTAGCATAGTAGATGATAGCGGATAGACCAGTCACACCACCAGCCACAATCTGATAGGGCATCAGAAATACGGTAAAGGCTATGGTGTAAAGAAAGAGACCAAGGGTTATAAATAGATAATCCTTGACCTCATTCCAGATGATTTTATGATTGACTGTCATGTTACTTCTTAAGCACGATGTTCACCATACGCTTAGGGACGATGATAACCTTCATGACCTGCATGCCTTCGAGATACTTCTTCGAACGTTCATCTGCCAGCACTGCCTCTTCGATGGTCTTGTTGTCGGCATCAGCAGCAAACGACATCTCAAAACGAGCTTTACCATTGAAGGCAACACCCAGCTTCACTTGGCTCTCTACGAGATATTCCTCATTCCATGTAGGCCACTGAGAGTCGCAGACACTACCCTCGCCTCCTAATTGCTCCCAGAGCTCTTCGGCAATATGTGGTGCAAACGGAGCGATGAGGATGACAAGCGTCTTCAGCATCTCCTTGTTCTTGCACTTCTGCTGAGAAAGTTCATTCACGCAAATCATGAAGGCAGAGATAGAAGTGTTGTAACTGAAGGTCTCGATATCCTGTGATACCTTCTTAATCAGCTTGTGTACACTCTTAAGATTGTCTGCCGTAGCCTCGCCCTCATCGAATCCGTTCTGATAGAGGTTCCAGAACTTGCGGAGGAAACGGTGACAACCATCAATACCGTTGGTATCCCAAGGTTTCGACTGCTCTACTGGACCCAGGAACATCTCATAAAGACGGAGCGTATCAGCACCATATTTCTCGACGATCATGTCAGGATTGACCACATTGAACATCGACTTAGACATCTTCTCGATAGCCCAGCCACACTTGTATTGTCCGTTTTCGAGGATGAACTCAGCATTCTCATACTCTGGACGCCAAGCCTTGAAGGCCTCAATGTCGAGGATATCAGCAGAGACGATGTTTACATCTACGTGAATCGGTGTCGTGGTATATTGATCTTTCAGACCGAAGCTGACGAACTTACCCTTGTCGGCTCCCTCGTCCTCAATACGATAGACAAAGTTAGAGCGCCCCTGAATCATACCCTGATTGACGAGTTTCTTGAAGGGCTCGTCCTCACAAGAGTAACCTGAATCATAGAGGAACTTATTCCAGAAACGAGAGTAGATAAGGTGACCAGTAGCGTGCTCCGTACCTCCTACATAGAGATCTACATTGCGCCAGTATTCGTCAGCATCACGACTCACAAGAGCCTTCTCGTTCTTAGGATCCATATAGCGCAGATAGTAAGCGGAACTTCCAGCGAAACCAGGCATCGTGTTCAGCTCGAGTGGGAAGACGGTCTTATTGTCAATCTCATCCTTGCTTACTATCTTATCGAACTTGGTATCCCAAGCCCACATCTTAGCACGACCCAATGGGGGCTCACCAGTCTCCGTAGGTTTGTATTCGTCAATCTCAGGCAACTCTAATGGTAGACACTCCTTTGGAATCATATAAGGCATATCATCCTTGTAATATACGGGGAACGGCTCACCCCAGTAGCGCTGGCGGGAGAATATGGCATCGCGCAGACGGTAGTTCACTTTCACACGACCCAGACCCTGCTCTGTCACGAATTTCTTCGTAGCAGCGATAGCTTCCTTAACTGTCAAGCCATTAAGGCTGAACTTGCTGCTTGCAGAGTTACACATGATACCCTCTTTGGCATCGTAGCTCTCCTCACTCACGTCGGCACCCTCAATCAATGGGATAATCGGCAGGTTGAAGTGCTTGGCAAAGGCATAGTCACGAGAGTCGTGAGCAGGTACGGCCATGATGGCACCAGTACCATAACCAGCCAATACGTATTCTGCAATCCAGATGGGGATTTTCTCGTCTGTAAACGGATTGATGGCATACGATCCAGAGAACACACCAGTTACCTTATGGTCCATCTGACGATCGCGCTCTGTGCGTTTCTTCACATAGTCGAGATACTTTTCTACCTCAGTCTTCTGCTCAGGTGTCGTGAGTTCTGCTACAAGGTCACTCTCAGGAGCCAGCACCATGAAGGTGACACCAAACATCGTATCTGCACGAGTGGTGAAGATGGTGAAATGCTTGTCTGAATCGGCTACGTTGAACTCTACCTCAGTACCCTCAGAGCGGCCAATCCAATTTCGCTGGGTTTCCTTCAGAGAGTCTGTCCAATCAATTTCCTCAAGACCATCAAGCAGACGCTGGGCGTAAGCAGAAACACGCAGACACCACTGGCGCATCTTCTTCTGTACTACAGGATAGCCGCCACGAACGCTGACACCATCCACTACTTCGTCGTTAGCCAAGACAGTGCCAAGTTTTGGACACCAGTTCACCATCGTGTCAGCCAGGTATGCAATACGATAATTCATCAGCACTTCCTGCTTCTTCTTCTCTGAGAAGCCTGCCCAGTCAGAAGCTGTGAAGTGCAGCTCCTCAGTACCAAGGGCATTGCAATTCTCAGTACCCATCAGTTCGAAGTGCTCAATGAGCTTAATGGTTGGTTGAGCCTTATGAGACGATGTGCTGAAATAGCTCTTGAACATACGCTGGAAGGCCCATTGTGTCCACTTGTAGTAGATAGGGTCGCAGGTGCGCACCTCGCGCTCCCAGTCGAATGAGAAGCCGATCTTATCCAATTGCGAGCGATAACGGTCAATATTCTCGAAGGTAGTCTTCTCAGGGTGCTGACCTGTTTGGATAGCATATTGCTCAGCAGGCAGTCCGTAAGCGTCATAGCCCATCGGGTTTAGTACGTTGTAACCTTGCTGACGCTTGTAGCGGGCGTATATATCACTGGCAATGTAACCAAGCGGATGACCCACATGAAGGCCTGCCCCTGAGGGGTAAGGGAACATGTTCAGTACGTAGAATTTCTTCTTCGTCTTGTCCTCCACTACGCGATAAGTGCCATTCTCCACCCATCGCTTCTGCCATTTCTGTTCGATTTCTCTAAAATTGTAATCCATATGTTTCTTTTGTTTTTTTCTTCGTGTACATTGTTAATTAGGCTGCAAAGTTACGAATAAGTGCGGAAAAATCCAAATTTATTGATGATTTTTATTCATACACCTTTACAGGACGCTTTCCTTGGAGTACGCCGAGGGCATTTAGTGCCAGCGCACCCATCTCATCCTCACCAGGAAAACAATGTACGGGAGCAAGGAAATCTATACGTTGGCGCAGGCGGCTGACGATATATTCACTTCTTGCGAGCCCTCCAGTCAGAAGTATCGCGTCTATTTCTCCGCAGAGCACAGCCGATTCGGCAGCGATATTCTTGGCTACATGATAGATCATTGCATCAAGTACCAGTCGTGCGTGCTCATCGCCATCCTGTTCGATGCGGCGAATAATCTCTTTCACATCGTTTGTGCCAAGATGGGCGTTAAGACCCGCTTTTCCGGCAATACGCTTCAGGAGTTGTTTTTCTGTATATTTGCCACTAAAGCAGAGCCGGATGAGGTCGGCTGCAGGCAGAGAGCCAGCACGTTCTGGAGAGAAGGGACCTTCGCCGTCTAAGGCATTATTGGCATCGACGGCACGACCGTGCTCATGAACGGCTATCGAGATACCTCCACCCATATGACAGACAATCAGGTTTAGGTCTTCGTATCGTCTGCCGATTTCTGCAGCATAGCGTTGGGCAATGGCACGCTGATTGAGGGCATGCCAAATACAGATGCGGTTCATCATCGGCGAGCCTGATATACGGGCATAGTCATTCAGTTCATCTACTACACCAGGATCAGCAATGAAGGCTCTGCATCCAGGAATCTCCAAAGCGATTTCATAAGCTATCAGACAGCCCAGATTACAGGCATGATTGTGCATAGCGATGCCACTATGGGTGTCGATTACCATCTGTTCATTGATTTCATAGACACCACCTTCAAGCGGCTTTACAAGTCCACCGCGTCCAATGACTGCATCGAAGTTCATCGGCAGATGGGCTTGTTGCAATTCATTGAGTAATACTTGTTTGCGGAATGACTGTTGTTCTAGTACGTCGTCAAATTGTGACAATTCTTCAGCAGAGTGGTTAATTGTTCTAAGTAAGATAGGCTTCTCGTCGTCATAGACGGCAATCTTTGTTGATGTAGAGCCAGGATTGATAACAAGTATAAGCATAGCCGTATTGAATTAAGTAATCTGTTGCAAAGTTACGTTTTATTTCTGAACGACCTATAAATTTATGGTAAATATTTCCAAAATGTTTGGTATTAAGCATATATTTGGCTACCTTTGCGGCCATTATGAAGAAGAGTTTGTTATTAGTTTGTATGGTCATAGCACTCACAAGTGCTGGTTTGAAGGGCGACGAGGTCATTACCAAGGAGAATGGTTTGACCGTAGTAAACACGACTACTATCGCTAAGGATGTAGAGGGCTATAATGGTCCTGTACCCATCAAGATCTTTATCAAAAAGAACAAGATTGAGAAGATCGAGGTGCTGAAAAATTTTGAAGGTCCGAAGTATCTGAATATGGTGAAGAAACAATTGCTCAACGCCTGGGATGGTCTGACGATAAAGGAGGCTAAGACCAAAAAAGTGGATGCCGTTACGGGTGCTACCTTCACTTCTGAGGCGCTCATCGAGAATGTAAACAGAGGTCTCAACTATTATCAGAATAACAAATGAAGAAGATAATTCCTTTAGCCATTCTGGCTGGTATCTGTATTTCTATTGGTTGTGTGGTTAATCTGAGAGTTGGCGGTGTGGCTGGTGCCGTATTGTTTGCTTTTGGATTGACAACGGTGGTATATTATGGTTTGAAACTCTATACGGGTACGGCTGGTTTCATCCGTCTGAAGGGTGACTGGGTGATGCTGGGATTGGTATTGCTGGGTAATATCATCGGCTGTCTGCTTACAGCTTGGCTCATCGCCTATGCGCAACCTGACTGTATCGAACCAGCCTCGAAGATTCTCGCAGGTCGTCTGGCGAAAGGACCTTTTGCCTGTTTTCTGTTGGCTATTGGTTGTGGATTTATCATGACAACGGCTGTCGAGTTTGCCCGTAAGGGTAAGATGCTGCCGCTCTTGTTGGGTGTGCCTGTGTTCATCCTTTGTGGCTTCGCTCACTCTATCGCAGATGCCTTCTATTTTCTTGTTTCGCCTGCAGAACAGATGCTGCAGACAGAAGTACTCGTAGTCTATATCAGCGAGGTACTTGGCAATTTCGTAGGCTGTAACCTCTATCGCTGGACGCTCTTTCCCTTCGAAACCGAAGAGAAATAAGCGCTTTTGTTACCTTTTCAGGCATGATGGTGACCTTGGAGTTTATGAATCAGAAGTTCGATGAACTGAATGAACTTTGCTTTGGCGGAGCGTTACCTAAGGTGAGTATTCGGCTGAGTAAGGCCCGTACCTACTTGGGGCAACTCGGCTTCAAGCGCAAGCGCCCATTGTTTGGCAAGACGCAGTATTATGATTTCGTACTGCGTATCAGTACACGACTTGAACAGACAGAAGAAGAGATCATCGATACGCTATTGCACGAGATGATTCATCTTTATATCGCCAGTCATCAGCTGAAAGACAGTTCTTCGCATGGGCCAGTCTTTCGCCAGATGATGAATGACCTGAATCAGCGCTTTGGGCGTCATATCACCATCTCTCATCGCAAGACGAAGGATGAGTTGAATCAGGATACGCAGCGTCGCCAGCATCTAGTCTGTGTCTCTACGTTGGCTTCAGGTGAGCGAGGCATCACGATTGCAGCCAAAAGTCGTCTGTTCCTGCTTTGGGATCAGATACCCAGGATACCAAAGATTGTCTCCCAAACGTGGTACGTGAGCTATGACCCTTATTTCAATCGTTTTCCCAGAGCCCTCACGCCAAAAGTCTATCGCATCAATGCCTCAGACCTCGATCTCCATCTGAAAGCCGCCCGCCCCCTTGTCCGTCAGGGCCGCAAGATCTTCATCGCTACTACTTGATTACATACGTTCCCACAGTGGGACTGCTTTGGTCCCACCGTGGGAACACTTTAGTCCCAGTGTGGGACTTCTGTAGTCCCAGCTTGGGAATAATTACCTCATCTTATAAGGAACTGGTATCAGCCGGTAAGTCTGCGGTATCAGCCAATAAGCGTTCCTTATTGCGAAATAAGTATCCCTTTCTGGCCAGACCTACCGTTAGTTTCGCCGAATTGCCTTTGTATAAAGGACTTTTAGGCGTTTTTTGTGCTTTCAAGACCTAACAAAGACCTAACAAAGAGGTACCATAGACCTACCATAGATTAGACGTTGCGAAATTTTTCGTTGCGAAATTTTTCGCATAAAGTTCTATATTCTCTTGCTTGTTTGCGAATTAATGTTAGGTCTATGGTACCTCTATAGTACCTCTATGTTAGGTCTTAGAACGAGATAATTTCACGTAACTACCTAACAATGAACGTTTTACTATTTTACAACGTTAGGTCTTGAGTTTTTTTGTATATCAAAGCCCCACCACCCGATTTTGGGCCGTGGGGCTATGCACAAAGTGCGCTCGGCTTTGCCGCTTTCATCAAGCGAAACGACCACAGTGTCTTATGTGTTTTCACAAATCACCCACGATATTGATATTGAGGGAACTATAACTTTTTTTATATTCATCAACAGCACTCTTTGGAACATGAAAAGTAATTTTGTTAATATCATAGTTCATGGGTTGTTCGAGATCATATCTTGGTGGTCTTAACGTATAGCAATAGATATTAATTGGTTGTCCAGTATCATTAAAAGCATCCCACGAAATTGTGAATATTTCTGGCCCTAAAGTAACACTTTCTAATTTTTTGCATCCTTGAAATAGACATACTTCAATGCCTCTTACTTTATCGGGGAGTTTGATTTCCTTGATATTGGAACATCCAGCAAATGCGTATGCTCCGATGTATGTTAAAGTATTCGGTAGTTTGATTTCCTTGAGATTGGAACAACCAGCAAGCGCGTGTGCCCCTATTTCTGTTAAAATATTCGGTAGATTGATTTTGGATAAGGAAGAACAATTCATAAGAGCTTTATCCTCCATTTTCTCTACACTATTTGGTATTTTTATATCGGTAAGACTTGTACAGTCTTGGAAAGTTGATGATTCGATATTTTTTATACCTTCAGGTATCGATATGGCAGAGAGGTTAGTACAACCAGAAAAAGTAAATGATTTAATTCTATTTACGCTCTTTGGAATCGAAATGGATGCAAGGCTAGAACAATTTTGAAATGTATATTCTTTTATTTCTTTTATATTATTGTCAATGACAACTGATTGCAAATTTGAGCAACCGGAAAATGTTCCATCCAAATAAGAAACATTACAGTGTACGTGTGCCGTTTTCAAGTTTATACATTTGGCTAATGCTTCTTTCCCGAATTCTCTAACATTTTGGGGAATTACTATTGAAGTCAGTCCCGTACAACCATAGAATGCATGATCTCCAATAATTTCAATAGATTCAGGTAAAGATATAGATGTCATTTCTTTAGCACCTAAGAATGCATCACTATAAATCTCATTAACAATCCAAGTTTGACCATCGTATTCTATACTGCTAGGAATAACGATATCTCCAGAATAATTGCTAGATTTAGGATGATTTTCTCCATTTGTATTTATAACCGTGGCTTTATTATAGTCATGAAAGCGATAGTGAATATTGTCTATTACGATACCATACGGATTATAAACAATTGTAATTGATTCAATTTCAGGTGTAGTGTCTTTGCTACATGAACAGCAAAACAGGTACGTTAGAATAGTGCAGAATAGTAATTCATAATACCGAATTCTCATAAATGATGATTGTTTCATTTTATTTGATTTTAAATTAATAATGCGATTTACTATCTATTTTGTAAATGAGAAAAATCTATATAAGGACTAAAACTGCTCACTTTGCCTGACCCTGTAACAAAGTCTATATTTACAATACAATAAAATTTCACTTTATTAATGTCCTTTAGCCTTATCAGAATTTCCCCACTACCTTTGCCTTCTCTAGGTAACATCGTAAAATAATTCTCTGACTCAGAATCTTCAAATTTAGCTTTCCATCTTAGGCTTTTCGATGCACTGTAATCTGTTATAGATATAATTTTTGAGTATCTGTCATTACCCTTCTCTACACCAGCAGAATATTTATCAATATTCTTATCTTCTATCTCTGAATCATTTTTGCTGCACGAACTAACAATCATTGCCAACAATATTATTACAAATGATTTAATTGTAAACAAACAATTTACTTTCTTTTTCATTTTGTCGCTAGTTTTATTATACAATTTTTATCTATTTATACTCTTGGTCTCATACTTAGAATTCTCCACCTATTCTGAAAATAAGACCTTCAAAAAACTTTTTATGGTTTGATAAATATATGGTATTAGGCTTTCTTTCTTGGATTGGATATCTTTCTTGGAATTGATAGCCAACTCCAACATTAAATGCACTCGTTTTTGTTAGCTTAAACCTCATTCCAGCGATAAAAGATCCATACCAGCCATTTAAATCCCAAAAACTATATCCTACTTTTATGTCAGCAAACGGATTAAATTTTCTTTTTATAGGGATATCACCGCGTACGTGTGCAAAAATAGGCGTTGATAGTCTTTCTGAAGTAAACCAATATGCTATACCTGCACCTATACCTGCGTACAGATATTCAGCCTCTTTAGGTCTAACCCCTAATGAAATGGTAAACTCAGATCTGTTCTCAGCTTTTTCACCTATACCTGCTATATATGCTAAATCCATAAAACCATTGAATCCTGGTTTGAAATGCATAATATATTCGTATATTGATTTTTCATCAAATGCCTTTTGTTTATAATTCGTCCTCGCGTCCGGACTTACAATTCTTCCTTCATCTTTCTTACCATAGTAAATAGTTTCTTTCGTTATTTTCTGTACTTCGGACATTTTATATGCGAAAACGTTCCCATCTCTCGTTTGAATCTTTAGTGATTCATTGGGGATTTGCTCGATTATCAATCCTCTTATAATACTCCCATTTTTAAGATAAACCACTTCTTGGATATCCTGGGCAAATGTTTGTGAAATACAAATGAGAACAAATCATAAAAGCGAACATAATTTTTTCATAATCGTAATTTCTAATTATTTATTTTTATTAAATTCAGTTCATGGGTTTTCAATTTCAATTTCTTCCCAATATTTTCCACCATCTACCAACTCACGGATATATACATTGTTTACACCATGTGGCAATCGGTTAAAGTGTAAATGAAAGTACCATGTACTCAATTTCCTTTGATTTGTTGAATATTTAGTATCAAGTTTATTTGTACCAAGTGACTTAATAAGGAATCCTTTTTCTTTAAGTTTCTCTTTCTCATTAAAGATCCATAGCATCCGAGCATTGTATGCTCCAATATATGCAGGAGAATTAAGCGTCTTTTTCGGAATTATGGAATTCTCCTCTATTTCTTGTGGGCTGGTTAAATCTATATCTATCATACCTTCTTTTTGCGGGACTAATACGGTAGCAGAACTAAACCTTACAAATTTAGTTTTATAGTTTATCGGCACCTCAATTACCACTATCGTCTCGTCATCAGTTATGACAACTTTATTTATCTTGTACTTTGTGTTTTGATATTTTACTTTTGGGTAGTATGTAACTTTCCCGGCCATAGTCATTGCCTCTTGTGACAAAACAAATAAAGGCACTGCAGTCATTATAAGTATAAAAATTATTTTTTTCATGTTAGTGGTCATTATAGTTTAATATTTTCTCCTACATTAATGCAAAAATGGTTAGCTGATTGTTCGCACCATTTTTTGAAAGCTTCAATTCTGTTTTCATCCTCAATATTATTTGATTGGATTGAAAAATGCCAGATAGCATTATCTTTGGTCAAGGTTAAAATTTTCCCAAAATATTCATAGTCAATATCAGCTAAAGAATGCCCAAAGACTACTATATGCTTTATTTCTGGCAGACTTTCAAAGAAAGTTTCATTTTTTTCTAATTGCTCTTTCTTATTTTTAGCTAAATTATTAAAAGTGTTAATGATTTTTTGTTTGGCTATTTCTTCTTCGTCGGATTTTGCCTCATATATTTTTAAGATTCTTTTATAGTCGTGACCTGTTACTAGTTCTTCGTAGTCATCTACACATCCATGGATGTGACATACATGCTCTTTGGGGATATTATAACAATCTTCCAGTGTTCTAGTATAATTGAAAGTTAAATACCAACTCTCTTTGCTTAATTCAATTTTTGGCTTAATGTTTTGGGTGTTTATTTGCCTTATCCATTCCTTTATCAAAGGTCTTATTTTCTTGCATAAGTTTCTAACATTGTCAGAAGCGCTCAATGATGCAATCTTATATTTATTGTCTCCTAATAATTCATCAGGGGACTTGTAGAAATATTGATATGCTGTTTTTAAATCATAATTTCCCAGTGCTTTTTCAAAATTGCTCCATAAGGTTTCTATATTATTGTCCAATTTTGGACATATTATTTGCAAATCTGCTGCAAACTGCTCATGTCCATTTAGAATGAGCCAGCTATAGAAATGCTTGTATTTTGTCAAAAGGTCATGATATAAATCAAAGCCGTTGCCAATAATAAATAGTGTCTTATTTTGTGCCCCATTCAAAAAAGGAAAATTTAATCTCATAAGCCAAATTATTATGCCAAGCAACTCCCAATCAAGGCTGTTTCAATAATATGGCTAATATACAAAAAAACGTGGGAGTCTATCCTTGTTACTCGTCCCACGTACAGAGGCTCTGGCATCGCCCAATCAGTCAGTGACGAGCAACGCCGAAGCCCACGCGATATGCAGATACCTTGTGGATAAGGTATTACACACCCAATGAGCATCACCCGTTGCTTTGTTTTTGACTGATTGTTTGGAACTGCCAGATTCCTGTACGTCAAAAGACAAAGCGTAAGATAACACCTTCCTATAAATTTAGGTCCCCACCCCACTCCGCTTCGGCCTATGGCTTTCTGCTTCAGAGAGTAAAGACGGGACAAAGATAAGAAAAGTTTTTGAAACTGAAAAGAAAATGGCAGGAAATCTTGAGAATTCCTGCCAAAATAGGTTGTTATTCGTCTTTGCGTACAATCTTATGCTTAATCTTCACAACAGCAAAATTGAGTTCAATTTCTGTTTCTGCTGTTTTGGTACTCAAATTGTTTCCAATGATGTCAGCTATCAGTGTCCCACCATGCTTTAGGAGCTGTTGTTGCTTTCCACCATCTTGTGTCACCTGAAGCCTTTCCATTGTGCTTGCTAATTCTCGAACGCTTACAAAAGTATCAACAATAGCTAATGTGGTGTTAGTAGCTCTTGGTGATTTAATGATTGTGGCTAGCATGTAGAGTCCTCGTTGCGTAAAGGCCGTAGGTTCTACAGTGCTGAATTTCAGTTTGTTAAGGCGGTCAAAATTTTTGACCACCTCTGATTTCTCATACTTGTCAAGTACAAAAATATAGCCATAAGGGAATTTGTCTGGATTGTTTTTTACTGCTTGATTAATCTCTTTGGTTTTCACGCCATATAAATCAGCAACATCACAATCAAGAAGCACTTTCTGATTACGTAGAGATATTAATTTCTCCTCGACATCTTTTGTTGTAATAACGGATAATTCATTCATGTCATTCAGTAGTTTAAATTTAGGTTCGACAAATATAACGGTGCAAAGATAGGAAAAGTTTCTGAAAGGAAAAAGAAAATGGCAGGAAATCTTTTGGATACCTGCCGAAATGGGTGATAGTAGTGCGTATTTGGCTAGTGCATCTGTACGCAGACGACTTTGCTGATGGGAATATCCTGGTGGGTATCTGATAGCAGGCCTGTTTCTGGATTGCGGCTGAAAACCTGGATTTTATTGTTGTCGCGACAGGCACATAGCAGGAAACGACCATTGGGTGTTATGTTGAAATTGCGTGGATGAAGGCCTGTAAACTGATAACCAATCTTCGTGAGCAGTCCCGTTGACGCATCAACCTTAAAGATGGCAATGCCGTCGGCCTTCAAGCGATTGCTGGAATAAAGAAACTTCCCATCTGGACTTAGGTGCAAATCAGCACCTCCACGAGCTTCCACACTATCGGAGACAAGGGTCTGCAATAGTTTCAGACGGCCCTCTGAATAACTGAATACGCTGACTTTGCCAGAGAGTTCGCTCATTAGATAGGCATAGCGGCCATCATGACTGAAGATTAGGTGGCGAGGTCCGTCGTCTGCTCTGACATATCCGGCTTCACCATTGGCGACGACTTGATCTCCCTTGAGCCGATAGGACAGGATGCGATCGGCACTGAAGTCAGTAGCGAGGATGTATTTGCCGTCTGGCGTGAAACGGACACAATGTACATGAGGTGTTTCCTGGCGGCTAAGATCTGGTCCTCCGATATTGCCTAAAAATCGTCTGTCGAGCGTTGCCAAAGCTCCACCTTTGTTCAGACGGAACACACTCATCGAACCTCCAGAATAGTTGGCAGTTAGCACCAGTTTCCCGTTGGTCTCTACATAACAGGGATCTTCACCTTCTGTGGCTGTCGTTGAGAGCAGTTTCAGTTGTCCATTATGAGGCTGGTAGCCGATGGTACAGAGAGAGGCATGTTGATCGTTGGTCTCGCTGACAGCATAGATATGCTTTTTGTCGGGTGCGATTGTCAAGAAGGAGGGATTGCGCAATGCCAGTGAATCGAGTAAGCCTACTACCCTACCCGTCATCTGGTCGAATCTGTAGGAGTAGATGCCACAACTACTGCCGTTAGTATAAGTACCCACAAGCAGATTGATAGTCTGCTGAGCCATGATGTTTCCAGCCATCATGATGATGGACGAGAGCAGGATGATAGTTCTTTGCTGAGCAAAGCGACAAAGCAGAGCGTTTTTGTTCATAAGTTTTGTATTTATAGAGGTTCACTGAAGAGAATTTGTTGGTCTGTATATTGCCAGCGGGCAAGGCCGAAACGTATCAGTCGTGCCAGAAGTGTAATGACCTTGTGGCGAGGGATGCGAGAACGGCGCACGAGTTGGTTGAGTGTAAACAGCTGTGGTTTACCTTTCGGTGCGTCAGAATGCATGGCCTGAAGCAACTGCTGGACGCTGTCCGAATAGGTCATCATCGTACCTCGCTCTGACTGCTGTTCGCGCCAGATGGCGAGATGAACGGGTGAGGCTACGATGTTCTCATCGGCAATGCGAATGTAGGCTCTCCCCTCTCCTACTTCGTTGATGGCGCAGACAGGCTTCCGTTCTGAAGGTGGAACAGTCGCTATGACAATTGTGCGCCCATCGACATGATAGGTATCGAACTTGATGCTGGCCTCAGGCTTGCAGTATTTATAGGCTGCCTGGTGCATCATGAATATCTCCTCTTCAGAACGTACCCCAGAGAGATTCCCATCATCCCTTACCCCTATCAGCAGCCTTCCGCCATCGGTATTGGCGAAGGCTGACACTGACTTGGCGAGCTTACAGGCATCGGCCACGCGATACTTGAAGTCCTGTTGCTGGTGCTCTCCTTCGCGGATGAGTTGCAAGAGATAACGTTTCTCGTCCATACCTGCTTCAATATTTAAGTTGGACACCCTCTGGCGTGATGTCGAGAGTAGCCCTGACGCCAGTCATGATAGGGAAATTGCGTAAATGGGCATGCCCCACAGGGAAGTCGAATACCACAGGAATGCCATAATGCTTCATATATTCGTGGAGCATCGCGTACATATCCTCGAAGTCATTCTCAGGATGCTTGTATTTATTGAATTGTCCTACGATGATGCCACGAATATGGGAAAGTAGCCCTCGCATCTCGATATTGTGAAGCATACGATCCACCTTGCTCATACCCTCGCCTGTATCTTCCATAAACAGGATAATATCAGGCAGCAGCAAAGGATCATAGTCGGAGCCAGCGAGGTCGTTGAAGACAGAGAGATTGCCGCCTACCACGATGCCTTCAGCACGCCCTTGAATGTTAAGCGGATGAGGTGCTATACGATAAATTGGTATATCTCCCTTCAGCATACGGCGCAAAGACTGGCTTACGGTATCGTTGCCTTCATAGGTCTTCAGGGCGTAGCACATGGAACCGTGAATGCCTCTCTGCCCTACCCTCGCCTCAGCACAAAGCAAGGCCGTAACGTCGCTAAAGCCGATAATCATCTTGGGATAGTTTCTCAACGTGTCAAGCGATAGCCTACAGAGCAGATGGGCTGCCCCATCTCCTCCACGCGAACACATGATAGCCTTTACAGAAGGTTCGCGCAGCGCCCAGAGAAGATCAGACAACCGTTCATCGATGGTGCCTGCAAAACCATGATAGTTGTTGAGGGCATTGGGGCCTATGATACAATGATAACCCCACTTCTCCAAAGTGCGTATACCACCATTGATCGTTGTGGTATCTGTGGCACTCGATGGTGAGATAATGGCAATGGTATCGCCCTCCTGCAGGAACTGAGCCAAAAGAGACTGTGGTAGCATCCAGCAGAGCACGACCCATATCAGGCTGCTCTTTCTCATCAGCTGATAAGGTAATTCCTGCCAGCTTCTGAACGCTCTGTGTTGATCCTTTTGTTTATTCATGCGAGGGCAAAGGTACGAAAAAGTGGAAAGAAATAACAAATAATTCAAGGGATTTTTTGCCAATTGGGAAAAAAGAACTAATTTTGCCACTCAAACCAAAATAAGAATCGTAATGGCAAAGAAAGAAGGGAAAGAACTGACCCCGATGATGAAACAGTTCTTTGATTTGAAGGCGAAACATCCTGATGCAGTCATGCTCTTCAGGTGTGGCGACTTCTATGAGACCTATTGTGAAGACGCCGTTACTGCCGCCAAGATTCTTGGTATCACCCTGACTCATCGTAACAATGGAGCTGGTGTGAAAGGCGACGAGATGGCAGGCTTTCCCCATCATGCCCTCGACACCTATCTGCCCAAGCTCATCAGGGCTGGTAAGCGTGTAGCTATCTGCGACCAGCTGGAAGATCCAAAACTGACGAAAAAGCTAGTAAAGCGAGGTATTACGGAGTTGGTGACACCAGGTGTGGCACTCTCTGATAATGTACTCAACTACAAAGAGAACAACTTCCTGGCAGCCGTTCATTTTGGCAAGGCTTCGTTTGGCGTTGCCTTCCTTGATATCTCTACGGGTGAATTCCTGACGGGTGAGGGTACTCAAGACTATGTGGAGAAACTGCTTGGCAATTTCTCGCCAAAGGAGATTCTTTACGATCGTACGAAGAAGCAGGAATTTGAACGAAATTTTGGTACAAAATACTTTACATTCCAACTCGACGACTGGGTATTTACGGAGCAGACTTCAAAGCAAAAGTTGCTGCGCCACTTCAATGTGAAGAACCTGAAGGGTTTTGGCGTCGATCATCTCCATTCGGGGGTTATTGCAGCTGGAGCAATCCTGCAGTATCTCGAACAGACTCAGCACACTCAGATAGGTCATATCACAAGTATTTCGCGCATTGAGGAAGACAGGTATGTGCGTCTGGACAAATTTACCATCCGTTCGTTGGAGTTAGTGCACCCGATGCAGGAAGACGGAAAGTCACTCTTGGATGTCATCGACAGGACAGTCAGTCCTATGGGAAGCCGTTTGCTGCGTCGTTGGCTGGTGTTCCCACTGAAGGATGAGAAGCCTATCAACTCGCGTCTTGATATTGTGGAGTATTATTATCGAGAGCCTGAATTCCGTGAATGTATCGATGATCAGTTACATCGTATCGGAGACTTAGAGCGCATCATCTCAAAGGCTGCCGTTGGGCGTGTATCGCCACGAGAGGTGGTACAGCTGAAGACGGCCCTGCAAGCCATCCAGCCCATCAAGACTGCCTGTCTTTATGCTAAGAATGAGGCCTTGAATCGGGTAGGGGAACAGCTGAATCTCTGTGAGTCGCTGAGAGACCGTATAGAGAAGGAGATACAGAATGATCCTCCACAACTTGTTGCTAAAGGTGGTGTCATCAAAGATGGAGTCAATGCCGAACTTGACGAGCTGCGCAATATTGCCTATAGCGGTAAGGACTACCTGTTGAAGATTCAGGAGCGCGAGGCAGAGCAGACTGGTATTTCTTCGTTGAAAATCGGTTACAACAATGTGTTCGGCTACTACCTCGAAGTTCGTAATACCTATAAGGATCAGGTGCCCCAAGAGTGGGTACGTAAGCAGACGCTGGCACAGGCAGAGCGCTATATCACACAGGAGCTGAAAGAATACGAGGAAAAGATACTTGGTGCAGAAGACAAGATACTCTCTCTCGAGGCTAAGCTTTTCAACGACCTGGTGATGTCGATGCAGGAGTTTATCCCTCAGATACAGATCAACGCTAATCTGATAGCTCGTCTTGACTGTCTGCTGAGTTTTGCAAAGACTGCTGAGGAGAACAGATATATCCGCCCTGTGATTGATTCCTCGGAGGTGATAGACATCAAACAAGGACGCCATCCCGTCATAGAACAAGAGTTACCACTTGGCGAACAATATGTGCCCAATGATATCTTGCTCGATAACGAACGACAGCAAATCATTATCATTACAGGTCCGAATATGGCTGGTAAATCAGCTCTGCTGCGACAAACTGCCCTGATTGTATTATTGGCCCAGATAGGTTGTTTCGTGCCCGCAGAGGCCGCGAGAATCGGTCTGGTAGATAAGATATTCACTAGGGTAGGGGCTTCGGATAATATCTCGTTAGGAGAATCTACGTTTATGGTAGAAATGACCGAGGCTTCGAATATCCTCAATAACGTCAGCAGCCGTTCTTTGGTGCTCTTTGACGAGTTAGGGCGAGGTACGAGTACTTACGACGGTATCTCGATAGCCTGGGCGATTGTAGAGTATCTCCACGAGAATGCCAAGGGGCATCCGCGCACCCTCTTTGCTACGCACTATCATGAACTGAACGAGATGGAGAAGAATTTCTCACGCATCAAGAATTACAATGTCTCCGTGAAGGAGGTTGACGGTAAGGTAATCTTCCTGCGTAAGCTCGAAAAGGGTGGGAGTGAGCACTCCTTTGGTATCCATGTGGCAGAGATTGCTGGTATGCCGCGTAGTATTGTGAAGCGTGCCAACGTGATTTTAAAGCAGCTGGAGGCCGAAAACTCCCAAGTGGGCACAGTTGGTAAGCCTACGGCGGAAATCGCCGCCTCACGCGAAGGAATGCAGCTTTCTTTCTTCCAGTTGGATGATCCTGTGCTCTGTCAGGTGCGCGATGAAATCCTAGGCATCGATGTGAACAATCTGACGCCTCTCGAAGCGCTCAACAAACTCAATGATATCAAAAAAATCGTCTCAGGCAAATGAGGCGATTTTTCTTTTTCATGCGATGGGAATCGTAACGACGAAACGGCTTCCTCCTTTATAGGAACTGTCTAAGATGAGATTACCACCCAATTTCTGTGCAATCATCCGGCTCACGCTCAGACCGAGCCCAATGCCCTGAGAGAAGGCATTTACCTTATAGAAACGCTCGAAGATCTGTTCTTGTTTATCCTCTGGGATGCCTATGCCTGTATCTGTAACGCTGATGCGGATGGCATTCTGTTCTGCTGCCAGTTCACAACTTATATGGATGTTGCCTTTCTCCGTAAACTTGACGGCATTGTCCAACAAGTGGCTGACGATTCTTCGCAAAGCAGTCTCGTTGGTCTTGATGGTGAAGTTCTTGCCGATGTTTGAACTGCAGTCCAGCGTGACTCCAAAGCTTGCCTCGCTTTGGTATTTCTCTATCATCTCATGGATGAATTGACAACAGTTGATGGTATCATTCTTAGCATAAACACTCTTACTCTCCTTGTCGGCCACCTGCAGGATCTCATCTACAATCTGCGTGATGTTGTCAACGTTTTTCTTGATGGTAGAGGTCATTGTAGCTTTTTCTTCCTCATTGAGCTCGAAATTGGGGTTGTTGAGTAGCTGTGTGAAGCCGTTGATGGCGTTCAGTGGAGTACGGATTTCATGGGTGATGTTGCGGATGAACGATGCCTTCATCTTGTTGGCTTCTTCTGCCATACTGAGGGCTTCCTTGAGCTGTTCATTTTTCTTAACCAGTTGTTTTCTGGCCTTTCTTCTGGCTACAATCCAGAATATGAGGATCAAGATGACCAGCAGCAATAGTCCGCTGAGAATCGTAAAATAGCGGGCTTGAGTCTCTGCGGCCTCCTGTTTCATCTTGGCTACGTTCATTTCAACATTGATTTCATTGAGGTTGTCGAAGAGCATATCGGAGTTCAGAGAGTCTCTGACATAGGCTCTTTGATTGGCAACCCTGATGGCTTCGCCCTTTTCGCCCATCAATTGATAGATAATGATAGCCATATTGTAGCGGTCTATTTCCGTGAGGTCTGTTGTAGTTTGTTTTAGTCTGTTGAGAGCCTCTTGATATTTTCCGTCATAGGCCAGTTTGATGACTTCCATCGGATATTTGCCGTAGTCATCCAAGTCAGGATGCTTCGTGAAAAATTCTTCAAACTCTTTATAATCATTCAGGAAAGCCTGTTTGTCATTTATTGTGAAATGAATGATGCCTCGAATGGTCAGATAGACCTTATAGTATGGGGGATAGCCATCTGTGCCAGCCTTGAATTTTTCGTTCCACTCCATCGCTTTATCTGGTTCTATGAGCATCAGCAGACTGGCCATTCTTGGGTAGATGCCATAAACCTCGGCAGTGTCTTCTTTCTGTGCGTAGTCCAGTGCCTCCATATAGTAGTGCCTGGCCATCCGGACGTTACCTCTCGACTCAAAGATATTGCCAAGTGCAGAATAGACCATATCATACTTCTTGATACCGTCGTTCTTCATGTCATCCATCATCTGATTTGCTTTCTTGATGGCTTGATAGGTCTGGTTGTGCTCTGTGGCATAAAGCACCTCATTGAGGCGTATCTTGTAGTATGCAACCGTCATTCCCTTGGATAGCAGGTACTCCTGGAATTTGTTTGATACTTCGTAGAATTCTTTCTCCTTGTCTTGATCGCTATAGAGGTTGAAGAACTGGTTATACAGGCCTTCAAAGACGCTATCAACCTTCTCCTCAGCGTTTGTGGCGACGATGGGGAGAAGGGTGATAATTGTGGTGAGTAAGATACGTCTTAGGGTCATAATAAGATAGTTTTAGGTGATAAGTGGCTCTTTACGTTTTTTTCTTGGCCCTTATCATGCAATAAGTGCCGAGTATTACGAACGGAATACTGAGTATCTGTCCCATGTCGAGTGGGAGAGAGGCTTCGAAGGCTTCCTGAACCTCCTTTGTGTATTCGATGAAGAAACGGAAAGCGAAGATATATGTCAGGCAGAAGCCGAAGTACCAGCCTGTGCCGATTTTCTCTGGCATCTTCTTGTGGAGTACCCACATGATGCAGAAGAGTAGGGCATAAGCGATAGCTTCGTAGAGCTGTCCTGGATGGCGAGGCACCTTATCTACATTCTCGAAAATAAAGGCCCAAGGCACATCAGTGATCTTGCCAATAATCTCAGAATTCATGAGGTTTCCCAGACGGATGCAGGAGGCTGTAGTACCTGTGGCGATAGCGATATTGTCTAGTACAGTCCAGATGCTCAGTTTGGTCTTGCGGACATAGAGCCAAAGGGCAATCATCAAGCCCAGTGTACCTCCATGAGAGGCAAGGCCAGCATAGCCTATCAGATGGAAATCAAATGTCTCACCTAGCCAACTTCCGTCGTTACCAAATCGGATAGGAAAAATCATCTCAATCAAGCCCTTGCCTGAGGTGAGAAAATAGTCAGGCTGATAGAAGAGACAATGTCCCAGACGGGCACCAATCAAGATGCCAAAGAAACAATAGAAAATCAGAGGGTCGAAGATTTCATCTTTAATCTTCTGCTCCTTGTAAAGTTGTCTTACCACATAGTAGGCCACTATGATGCCCGTGACCCACATCAGACCATACCAACGGATGGAAAATGGCCCCAGGCGGAAAGCCTCCAAGTCTGGATTCCAGACAATATAGCTAATCAGATCTATCATGGTCTATACGTTAAAGCGGAAGTGCATGATATCGCCGTCCTGTACGACGTAGTCCTTACCCTCGACGGCCAGTTTGCCTGCCTCGCGGACAGCAGCTTCAGAGCCGTATTGCAGGTAGTCTTCATACTTGATGACCTCAGCGCGGATGAATCCCTTCTCAAAGTCAGTATGGATAACGCCAGCGCACTGGGGAGCCTTCCAACCCTTCTTATAGGTCCAGGCCTTCACCTCCATTTCGCCTGCGGTGATGAATGTCTCAAGGTTCAGCAGGGCATAGGCCTTCTTGATCAGACGGTTCACACCGCTCTCCTCCAAGCCCAGTTCTTCGAGGAACATCTGCTTATCCTCGTAGCTTTCGAGTTCAGCGATATCCTCTTCTGTCTTAGCAGCGATAATCATTGTCTCTGCGCCTTCCTCTTTAGCCAATGCCTCTACTTTCTTGGTAAAGTCATTACCGTTTTTGGCATCAGCCTCACCGACGTTGCAGACATAGAGCACAGGCTTAGAGGTGAGTAGGAAGAGATTCTTGGCGCAATCCTGTTCCTCCTTCGATTCGAACTCCACGATACGGGCGTTCTTACCCTGATCCAAAGCCTCTTTGTAAGCGTGGAGCACAGCGACTTCGACCTTTGCGTCCTTATTGCCAGCAGCGGCAGCCTTCTCTGTCTTTGCCAGGCGGCCCTCAATGGTCTCGAGGTCTTTCAGCTGTAGCTCAGTGTCGATGATCTCTTTATCACGAATAGGGTCGATGGTGCCATCGACGTGGGTGATGTTCTCATCCTCAAAGCAGCGAAGCACGTGGATGATAGCATCCGTCTCACGGATATTTCCCAAGAACTTATTGCCTAATCCTTCGCCTTTCGAGGCACCTTTCACAAGGCCTGCAATATCTACAATCTCACAGGTTGCAGGTACGATGCGACCAGGATGAACTATCTCTGCTAATTTCGTCAGTCTCTCATCAGGTACGGTTATCACGCCGACATTCGGCTCAATCGTACAAAAGGGGAAATTTGCTGCCTGTGCTTTTGCACTCGACAAACAATTGAACAATGTGGACTTGCCCACGTTTGGCAGTCCCACAATACCACATTTTAATGCCATTTTATTCTATAAACGTTTATTATCTGGGTGCAAAGGTACGGCAAATCGGCCGAAATCCAAAATAATTCGCGATTTATTTCATTTTCAGCAGACAATATATTATCTTTGCACTCGTTCATTAGTATGAAAATGGTTGCTGTTATGAAGAAATTACTATTTGTTTTATCCTTGTTTTTCCTGTCGCTGACAATTCAGGCGCAGGTGGATTCCTACTGGAGGCTCTATCCGAAGATTGGATTCACTCTCGCGAAGTTTCCTAATGATAAATTCTACTCAGGCGATAGGGAGTTGTCGGACTATACTGCCCGCTATAAGCAGGGCATGACGGGTGGTCTCGAAGTGGCTTATGAGCGCGGTGTGGTCACGTTTATGGCGAGCCTGATGTACTCCAATCGCGGTACGAAATACCAGGACTATACCTATGAGGATGTAGCGATTCAGGAGAAAGTGAGTGGTATCCAATACACGCTTCACTATCTGGAGCTGCCGCTGATGACGGGCTATGAGATCTATGAGGGTCTTAAGATCAAAGCCGGCATTCAGCCAGGCTATCTGCTGAAGGCTAAGTTCAAGCAGTCGGTCATCACGTCGGAGAAGACTTATTTGGACGGCCAGGGTATTGCAGGGGAGATGAAAGTGGTGAAGGCTGAAGAGACTGACAGGAGCACCACTGATATGTTCAAGCGCTTCGATCTTTCTATCCCCGTTGGCATCTCCTATGAGTTCTCAAATGTCATCATCGATGCCCGCTATGTGTTTGGTGTGACCCAGAATTCCGATCTTATCAAGGCACGTAACGGTGGCTTTACCTTCACCGTCGGCTATGGTTTCGACTTGTAATATTCCACACGATGAAACGAACACTTTTATCGGCTATTCTGCTGCTGTCGTCTGTCATGATGGCCAGCGCACAGGTTATCGAACCGAAAGAAACACCTCAGCTGGAGTTTGCCCTGCAGCTGAAGGTGACGCTCGGCGAGACGTATAGGGTAGGGGAGACGCAGCACGGCGAGCGCATTGTCATACCCATCACTGGCGGCAACTTCGAGGGACCTGGTATCAAGGGTTCCATCATCAACGGCGGTGCCGACTACCAGCTGGTCAAAAAAGCACAGCATCGCACGGAGCTGGAGGCTATCTACAGCATCCGAACGGATGATGGTGTATATATCCATGTCCGCAATCGGGGCATCATCTACGACGGCAAAGATGCCGAGGGCAATCCCTCCTTCTACTTCAAGGCTGCCCCTCAGTTCGAGGCTCCTGCCGATAGCCGCTATGCCTGGCTGAACAATGCCCTCTTCGTCTGTGCCCCAGATTTCTCCCAGCAGTTCAACGGCATCATTCTCAATGTCTGGCGAGTCAAGTAGAAAGTTATGCAAGAAGTATTCTTTCGGAAGGGCAGAGTGACCTTTACCGCCATATCCATTTTTCTCCTGAGTTTAGGCTATCTTCTAATGATTCCCCTCTTGCTGGAGAAGCAGCCTCGCCATGTTGATGGCTTGTTGTATTTCGTTCTGGCTGTTGTTTATTTCGGCGCTCTGGTGCTTTTGCTGCTCAACTGGATCTACCTCAGGCTGTTCTGGAAGTGCGTCATCCGGCATCAGCCTGCGTTGGTGCTTGCGGATGATGGTCTTTATGCCTATCAGTCTTTTGGAGGCGACTACTGCGTTCTGTCTTGGCAGCAGATCGAGGCCTTCGAGCCCTATACCTACAAGGGCCATACCACCTATTACATCGTCGTGAAGGATTACGAGGCCTATCGTCAGCAAGTATCTAGCTCTTGGCGGCGTTTTACATTGTGGATGGATGGTCTTATCGTCGCTCGTTCCGTCATCAATATCGACATCCGTTCGATGGATGCCGATAAAGACCTGTTGCTCGATGAACTGAATCGCCGGATAGCTTAGTGAGCCTCGAGCCAGTTCTTTCCGAAGCCAGAGTCTGCTACGAGTGGTACTGCGAGATCGAAGGCACCTTGCATCTCTTCAAGCACGATTTTTTCAACTATTTCTTTCTCCTCAGGATAGACGGAGAAGTTCAATTCGTCGTGTACCTGAAGAATCATCTTACTCTTGATGCCTTCTGCCTTGAAACGATTGAAGATATGGATCATAGCCACCTTAATGATATCGGCAGCAGTGCCTTGAATGGGGGCGTTGATGGCGTTACGCTCTGCGAAACCTCTCACGGTGGCATTGTGCGAATTGATATCAGGCAGATAACGGCGGCGGCCGAAGAGGGTAGTGACGTAGCCATTCTGACGTGCTATCTCCTTGGATTTCTCCATGTAGTCGTGTACCTGTGGGAAGGTGGCGAAATAGCCGTCTATCAGCATCTTGGCTTCGTCGCGAGGGATGTCCAGTCGCTCTGCAAGTCCGAAGACGGTAATACCATAGATGATACCGAAATTGGCTCGCTTGGATTTGGTTCGTTCGTCACGTGTTACTTCTGAGATATCCTTCTTATAGATATTGGCAGCAGTAGCCGCATGGAGGTCTTTACCCTCACGGAACACTTCTATCATATTTTCATCCTTCGACAGATGTGCCATTACGCGCAATTCTATCTGACTATAGTCTGCTGAAAAGAACAGACAACCTGGCTCTGGTATGAATGCCTTTCGAATCTCCTTACCATCTTCTCCTCGAATAGGAATATTCTGTAGGTTCGGATCTGATGATGACAGACGGCCTGTAGCTGTGATGGTCTGATTGAATGAGGTGTGTATATGGCCTGTGCGTGGATTAATCAGCTTTGGCAGAGCGTCGATATAGGTACCGATCAGTTTCTTTAAACCTCTGTGTTCCAAGATGTCGGCTACGATTTCATGTTTGTTCTTTAGCTGTTGGAGTGTTTCTTCCGAAGTGACGTATTGACCTGTCTTGGTTTTCTTGGCTTTCTCTACGATCTTCAGCTTATCAAACAGAATCTCTCCCACCTGCTTGGGTGAGGCGATATTAAACTGTCCTCCTGCTAACTCATAGATACGACTCTCGAGTTCATTCATTCTGCCAGTAAGAACTTTTGACGTTTCTTTCAGCGATTCCGTATCCAGACATACACCGTTCATCTCCATTTCTGCTAAAACGGGCATTAGGGGCATCTCGATGTTGTAGAACAAATCTTCGCATCCGAATTTCTTTAATTCGGGTTCCAGCTTGTTTTTCAGTCTGAGGGTGATATCAGCGTCTTCTGCTGCATATTCATAAACCTGAGAGGGTAGGAGGTCGCGCATCGATTTCTGGCCTTTTCCCTTTGGTCCGATGAGTTCATCGATATGGATGGTCTGGTAGTTCAGATAGATTTCGGCCATGTAGTCCATATTATGATGAAGTTCTGGTTGGATGAGGTAGTGGGCAATCATCGTGTCCCACATCTTTCCCTTCAGTTCGATGTCATAGTTTCGAAGCACCTCAAGATCATACTTCAGGTTTTGTCCGATTTTTAAAATCTTGGGGTCTTCATAGACGTCTTTAAAGATATTAACAATTTGCAACGCTTCTTCACGTTTTGCCGGAATGGGCACATAAAAGGCCTCGAATTCCTTCACTGCGAAGCTCAAACCTACCAATTCTGCGTCGATGGGGTTGGTTGAAGTCGTTTCAGTGTCTAGACTTAAAATTTCATTTGTCAAGAAATAATCATGTAATTTCTTTAAATCTTCCTCATTTTCAATAAGTTTGTAGTTATGAGGCGTCGTTTTAAGGCTCTCAAAACTTGAATTTTCGCCTAAATTCGTCCCGTCGGCTGGAAATTCTGCAAAGAGATCGGGTTGTCCGTTAGCGGGAATTTGCTTTTTTTGAGGTTTTTTAAGGATTCTATCTGCCAAGCTCTTAAACTCAAGTTCAGTGAAGAGTTTGCCTAATTCTTCCTCGTTGGGTTCCACAAGTTGGAGAGCATCCATATCAAGCTCGATAGGAACATCAGTTTTGATGGTCGCCAGGAAGTAACTCATCTTGATGTCTTCTACGTGCGACTCAACTTTCTCTCTTAGTTTTCCTTTGATCTCACTTGAGCGCTGGATGAGACCTTCAACACTTCCGAAGTCATTGATGAGTTTCACGGCAGTCTTCTCGCCGACACCAGGACAACCAGGGAAGTTATCTGCTGAGTCGCCCATCAAGGCCAGGAGGTCAATCACCTGAGAGGTACTACCGATGCCATATTTCTCAGTGACTTCCTTTGGACCCATCACTTCGTAACCACCGCCATGTCGCGGACGGTAGATACTTACATTTTCAGTCACAAGTTGTCCATAGTCTTTATCTGGTGTAAGCATATATGTCCTGATACCGATGGAATCAGCTTTTCTGGCGAGCGTGCCGATGACATCATCCGCTTCGTAGCCATCAGCCTGTAGGATAGGGATATTGTAGGCCTTTAGGATATCCTTGATGATAGGCACTGCCTTACGGATATCTTCAGGTGTCTCTTCTCGCTGGGCTTTATATTCGGGGAAAGCCTCACTGCGGAATGTAGGACCATGAGGATCAAATGCCACACCGATGTGCGTGGGTTGTTCTTTCTGCAGCACCTCATTCAATGTATTACAAAAGCCGATGATGGCTGATGTATTCAGTCCTTTGGAGTTGATTCTCGGGTTTTTGATGAAAGCGTAATATGACCTATAAATCAGTGCGTACGCGTCTAAAAGAAATAATTTCTGCATAACTTTCTTAATTTTCTGCTCAAAATTACTAAAAAATTATCTAATTACCCAATTTTTTCTTATTTTTGTGCCAAATTTCTTCGCAATGGACTATTTAGTGAGAATAAAAACACCGATTGAAAAAGAATTCTTGGATTTCAAGAATCTTTTCAATGACACTATGTCGCATGAAGATGGCTTGTTGTCTGAAGCGTTGTCTCATCTTCGTCAGCGCTCAGGAAAGCAGATGCGCCCCATGCTTACGTTACTTATGGCTAAGAACTATGGATTGGTTTCCGATTCGACTCTTCATTCTGCTGTTGCACTGGAATTGCTCCATACGGCCAGTCTTACGCACGATGATGTCGTTGATGAAAGTAATGAGCGTCGCGGTCAGTCTTCACTGAATGCAGCATTTAATAATAAGGTTGCTGTTCTTGTAGGTGACTATATTCTTTCTACCTGTCTTTTGAATGCATCTTGTACTGGGAATCAGAAGATTATTCAGGTCCTTTCAAACTTAGGTAGAACGCTAGCTGCAGGAGAACTTCTACAGTTACAGAATGTCAACAATAAGGAAATCTCAGAAGAAGCTTATTATCAGGTGATTGATAAGAAGACCGCTTCTCTTTTCGAGGCTTGTGCAGGGATTGGCGCCTTGTCTGTTGGTGCTTCGGATATAGATGTTCAGGCAGCCAAGAACTTTGGCCATAACCTTGGTATGATCTTCCAGATTCGTGATGATATCTTCGATTATTTTGAGTCGGATGAGATTGGCAAACCTACTGGTGCTGATATGGCTGATGGCAAGCTGACGTTACCTGTTATCTATGCGCTTCAACATTCGCCCTATGAGTCGATGATGCCTTTGGCAATGAAGGTTAAGGCAGGTACCATCAATGCCGATGAAATTGCCGTTCTTGTTGAGTTTACGAAAGAGTATGGTGGTATCGAATATGCGCAGAAGAAGATGGATGAGATTGCCGTTGATGAACAAAGGTTTATTGATGCGTATGTGAAGGACTCGCAGCTGAAGGATGCTTTCTCTGCTTATCTTGAATATGCGATACAAAGGAAACTATGATACGAAAAGAGGGGATGCAGCTGCATCCCCTTTATTTTTACTGGTTAGAAGAATTTTACTTCTTCGCCTGTCACTTCGCTGAGTAGCATATTCGCCAGTCGTGAAGTACCGAGTCGTAACCACTGATTAGTGAGCCATTTTTCGCCCAGAACCTCTTTTACGATGGTGTAGTATATCAGTGCGTCCATCACTGAGTTAAGGCCTCCAGCGGGCTTAAAACCAATCTGAATGCCTGTCTCATCGTAGTATTCCTTGATAGCCTGACACATGACGTAAGCGGCCTCAGGTGTAGCAGCGGGCTCCAGCTTGCCTGTAGAGGTCTTGATATAGTCGGCACCACTATACATAGCCAGAATAGAAGCTGTCTTGATGTTGCTGGCGGTCTTCAGGCAACCTGTTTCGAGGATCACTTTCATCTTATGATCGCCGCAGGTCTCCTTCATCTGCTGAATCTCATCACAGACTGTCTCGTAGTCGCCTGAAAGGAAAGCACCTACAGACATGACCATATCTATCTCTGTAGCACCGTCTTTGAGGGCGAGTGCTGTCTCTACTGTCTTTACCTCAATAAGAGCCTGAGACGAAGGGAAAGAACCGCTAACGCAAGCAATCTCTACACCTTCAACCTCCAAGGTCTCAGCTACTGTATGAGCAAAACGGGGATAGACGCAGATAGTGGCTACATGGGGTAGGTTAGGGTACTGTTCGTCGAACTGGTTTACGCGCTCTGTGAAGGCCATTACCGACTCGTCTGAATCGGTGGTTTTCAGCGTTGTCAGTTCCACACTTCCCATCAGGAATTGCTTCACTTCTGGGGTATCGTTCTCATGTACTTTTTCAGCAATAATCTTCTTGACTGCTGCTTTTACTTCTTCGTCAGAGATGTCGAGGTTGTACTTACTCAGAGCCTCTTCGATGCGGCCCTTTTCCTTGGGTTGTTCTGCCATAATCTTATCTGTTTTTATGCTAATAGTTTCTTGTTATGAATATGTCTTAAAGAGTCGCGATTGGTCTTCTTTTCGATGCTTTTCTGGAGCTCTTCTGTGAGGTCAATGCCTGTCTGATTGGCCAGACAGAGCAGCACCCATAGTACGTCTGCCATTTCTTCGCCCATCGCTGTCTTGCCGTTATCTTCGCCTTGTGGATCGCTGGCTTTCCAGGACTGATCGCCATATCTGCGAGCCATGATTCGGGCTAGTTCACCTACTTCCTCCGTCAGTACTGTCATATTGGTCAGTTCCGAGAAGTATCTTACGCCGTATTCCTTGATCCAGCGATCTACTGCTTCTTGTGCTTCCTTGATGGTCATCTTCTGAGTAACATTTGGATGATGAGTATCACAATGGCGAGCATCAGGATCATGATGTTCTGACGGTTCTCGCGCTCGTATTCGTTCCAGTGGAACGCCTTGTAGAGAAAGCTGACGAGCCACAGCAGCATACCTACCGCACAGGGCCACATGCCGAAATTTGCGCCCCAGACGTAGGAGCTGACGATGCCTATAATCACCAGTATCAGACCTGATACCTCGATTTCTCTTAAGTATTTCTTCATTTTCTATTCTTTGTTTTTGGTGTCCATGCAGATGGTTACGGGACCGTCGTTGAGCAGTTCTACCTTCATGTCGGCGCCGAATTCTCCTGTGCCTACAGGTTTGCCGATAGCCTCTGAGAGACGGCTGCAGAAGGCCTCGTAGAGTGGGATGGAGTGCTCGTGAGAGCCTGCGCGGAACCAGCTCGGACGGTTGCCTTTCTTATAGCTGGCGTAGAGCGTGAACTGCGATATGACGAGGATTTCGCCTGTCGTGGTCTCGCCTGTTGGTTCTCCATTGGCGTTGAATAGGCACATATCCATGATGGAGCGGTTCATCACGTGCTGCTCGTCATCGAACACGCGTAGGCCTGCGATCTTCTTCACCAGCCAGTCAAGGTCTTCTTCCGTATCCTCATCACAGATGCCCAAGAGGACGAGGAATCCCTGTCCAATCTGGCTTTTGACGGTTCCCTCGATGGTGACGCTGGCGTGACTGACTCTTTGTACGACTGCTCTCATTGTTCTGTTGTTTTCGGCTTGTTTCTGATTTTTTGGCAAAGATACGACAATATTCTGAATCCTCCAAATTTTGACCTATCTTTATTTGTTTGCCGAATTTGTAACTTTGTAACAATGTAACATTGTAACATTAAGGTCTCTGACAGATGACAGATGACAGTTTTTTGATTTTGAGTGAGTAGTATAGATTATTATTATATATATTATAATATATATAATAATAATCTTTCTTTTTCCTTTCTTTTTCAAAAACTGTCATCTGTCATTTGTCATGGCCATATCATAGTTTTGTTCACTTATCTGTAAGTGCTTAATGTTACAATGTTACAAAGTTACATTGTTACATTTTGGCCTCCTATGGCTTGAATAGACGATGTTACGGTTTCCTGCCTCGTGTATTACGTTTCGTTGGCCTCGAAATTACGGTTCACTTGAATTAGTGATATTTTTTTCCAAAAATGTTTGTTAATTACATTTTTTATTCGTATCTTTGCCCCGTTCAATGTCTGGCAAGAGAGCCAGAGAGAACATTTTGGTAAGAGCGAAATGCTTGTTGTCCCCAAGACGAAATGTAGGAAGTTTCAGCTAAAAGGGTATCACGGCAATTTTCGTTCACGCGTTATGTTTATGCCTGTCAATTCGGGACAAACATACCAGCGTGGACTATTGTCAGTTATTTTTTAGCGGGTATCCTACAACCCTCGTCTTGATAGCGGGCAATTAGGGCCACGCTTTTTCCTTATGTGTATGATGTCAATAAGATATAAGCCCGAAAGGGTTATATGTCCTTAATGGGACAATTTGTCTGTTGTGACCTGTGAAGGCAATTAAGCAGATTATTACATTTAATTAGAGTTTGGGGCACATGACCGTGAGGTTATAGTGCCTCTTTTTCTTCTTTGTTAAAGTATTCATACACTATCTTGGCCTTTGCCGGGCCGATGACCTCGCTGAGTGTTTCCATGTTCGCCTCCCTTATCCGTTTAACTGATTTAAGGGCATTTAGAAGCCCGTCACGCGTTTTAGGACCAATGCCCTTGATGTCGTCAAGCTCAGAGTGCAAAGCGCGCTTAGAACGCTTCTTTCGATGGAATTCGATGGCAAAACGGTGTACCTCGTCTTGTATCTGCGTGAGTACATGAAACAGTTCTGAGTTGATTTTCAGCTCTACATGCATAGGTGGGAATCCGTAGAGTAATTCGTTCGTACGGTGACGGTCGTCTTTGGCTAAGCCGGCAATAGGGATATCGAGGTTCAGTTCGTCTTGAATCACCTGTCTGATGACCTCCATTTGCCCCTTGCCGCCATCAGCGATGATGAGGTCGGGTAGGGGTTGTTCTTCTTCTATTTGCCGTGTATAACGACGATGTACGACTTCTTTCATCGAAGCATAGTCGTCAGGGCCCTCTACGGTTTTGATATTAAAGTGTTTATAATCCTTCTTTGAAGGTTTCATTGCCTTGAATACTACGCATGAAGCAACGGCATCTGTACCCGCTATATTTGAGTTATCGAAGCACTCTATCTGATAAGGCAGTTTAGGTAGGTGGAGCTTGTCTTGCAATTCTTTCATCAGTCGTGTCTGCTTCTGCTCTGGATTCAGCTTTTCGGCTTGTTTCAGACGGTCGAATTTGTATTGTTTCCCGTTCTTTATTGAGAGGTCAAGCAGCGTCTTTTTATCACCTCTTTGGGGTACTGTAAAGGTGATGCCTTCCAGTTCAAATCCCAATTCCTGAGGCACAATGATCTCCTTGGAATTACTTTTGAATCTGTTGCGAAGTTCAATGATACCTAACTGCAGGAGTTCCTCGTCACTTTCGTTGAGTTTCTTCTTGTATTCGATGGTGAAACTCTGGTTAATAATGCCATTTGAGACGTGTAGATAGTTGATATATGCTATCTTTTCGTCACTTGTTATAGAGAAGGTATCAACGTTGTCGATGGTATTGCTGACCACCTCGCTTTTGCTCACAAACCCATCGAGAGCCATGTATTTTCGTTTGATTTCTTCGGCTTCCTCAAAGCGGAGCTCTTCTGCAAGTCGGAGCATCTCTTCCTTGAGGCTGCGTAGCACCTCTCTGGTGTTTCCCTTAAGGATTTCTCGAGCCTGCATGATGTTTTTCTGATAATCCTCGTAGGCTTGTTTTCCTACGCAAGGACCCAGGCATTTTTTGATATGATAATCCAGACAGACTTTGTATTTCCCACATGCGACACCTTCTTTTGTGAGCAGTGTCTTACATGTGCGAGGGTGATAGAGTTCCTTGATGATATCAAGTACAGCATACATCGATCCGACATGCGAATAGGGCCCGTAGAAAGTACCATATTTCTTGTTGATTTCACGCGTGCTGAAAATCCGTGGTAAGAATTCGTTTGTAACGCAGATTGAAGGGTAGGTCTTCCCGTCCTTCAGCAGCACATTATAACGAGGGTTGTATTTCTTGATTAGCGAATTTTCCAGCAATAAGGCGTCCTCTTCTGTATTGACAACGGTATAGCTGATATCGTGGATCTTGCTGACCAATACTTTCGTTTTGAAACGATCCACCTCTGCGTGGAAATACGATGAGACTCTCGACTTGAGATTCTTAGCTTTTCCTACATATATGATGGTATGATTCTCGTCATAATATTGGTAGCTGCCAGGTTTCTCTGGCAACCTACTTACTATCGTTTTAAGATAACTTAGGCGCTTTTCGTTCTCTTCCTTTGTCATACTAGTCAATCTTTGAAAGCCCTTACTTAAGCGTTTCACGAATTTTGTTTCACGTGGAACAATCTCTTCTCCTCATGCTGTACAAGGTCTTGTGAGCTACTTTAAGTCTTATATCGTCACAAGGGTAGTGAGGTCTATACCCTTAAATACTTCGCGTCCGTGAAGTCCTTCATCTGTTATCTCAATGATGAAGTTCATATAGATTTTCTTCGGATTGAACAGCTTGACGAGTTTATAGACAGCCATCGCAGTTCCTCCCGTTGCCAACAGGTCATCATGGATTAGCACGACGTCATTTTCTTCGATGGAGTCTACATGCATTTCAACGGTATCAACGCCATACTCCTTTGAAAAACTCTCCTTAACCACCGTTGCTGGAAGTTTACCCGGTTTACGTGCCAAGACGATACCACAACCTAAGCGACCTGCCAGTGCTGACGCCATCACAAATCCCCTGCTTTCAATGCCCACGATCTTTGTGATGCCTTTGTCTTTGTAGATTCTCTCTAGTTCATCGAGCATGATTTTTACGCACTCAGCATTTTTGTAGAGTGTCGTTACATCTCTGAAATTAATCCCTTTCTTCGGAAAATCTGGTATACAACGCAGATTGTCAAGCAGTACTTTGTTATTCATAATTAGTGCTTTATAATTGTTAAACTATTGATATGTTTCACGTGGAACAATTCCTGTTTTATGACCCCGTTGGCCTTTATTTATCTACCCATAAGCACCAGCAGCACATTGATGTCACTTGGTGATACGCCAGGAATTCGGCTTGCCTGAGCTAAAGTTTCTGGCTGGATTTTCATGAGCTTCTGGCGGCACTCAGTAGATAATCCTTGCATCTCTTCGTAATTGAAATGGCCCCGTATTTTGATATTCTCCAATCGGTGCATTTTGTCAGCCACAATACGCTCACGTTCGATATAGCCTTTGTATTTCATCCTTACTTCTGCCGCTTCAGAAATCTCCTCTTTCCGATTAGTCGGCCGATTCAGTACTTCATTCAATTGTGGGATGATCTCCGATAGATTCTTGAGATTCAGTTGCGGGCGGTTGACAAGATCTATCAACTTACAGCCAAACTGGAGTGGGGTAGTGCCGAGGGCTTCAAGTGCAGAATTGATAAGTCTCGGTTTGATGGCAAAGTCTTGGCAGAAATATATGATTTCTTCGATATGGTTCTTTTTCTCCAACCACCAGTCATACCGCTCTCGTTTTGCCAGTCCAAGTTCGTAAGCCTTTTCAGTGAGGCGTGCATCGGCATCATCCTGACGGAGTAGGATGCGGTATTCGGCTCGAGAGGTAAACATACGATAGGGTTCATCAACACCTTTGGTCACTAAGTCATCAATCAGTACACCGATATAAGCCTCGTCGCGATGAAGTATAAATGTTGAGGAGGCATCGTCGTTATTATCTGTCGATGTAGATCCAGCCTTTAGTGCTGCATTGATGCCAGCCAACGTACCTTGTCCTCCTGCTTCTTCGTAACCTGTAGTGCCATTCACTTGACCAGCCATAAATAGATTGGCAATCATTTTCGATTCCAGCGAGTGATTTAATTGTGTCGGATCGAAGAAATCGTATTCGATGGCATAGCCAGGACGATAAACTTTGATGTCTCTGAAAGCTGGAATCTTCTTTAGCGCTTCAATCTGTACATCCATTGGAAGTGAAGACGAGAAGCCGTTTAGGTACATCTCGTTGGTGTCTTCTCCCTCTGGTTCAAGAAACAAAGGGTGTTTCTCTCTGTCAGGGAAAGTCACCAGTTTGGTTTCAATCGAAGGGCAATAGCGAGGACCTATGGATTGAATCTGTCCATTGTAGAGTGGGGAGTCGGCAAGTCCGCTTTGCAGCACTTGGTGTACTTCTTCGTTGGTGTTGACAGTCCAGCAGGGCAATTGTTTCAAGGTGCCGACCTTATCCATATAACTGAACTGATAGCTGCGGTTTTCTCCTTGTTGGATTTCCAGGTCCTCAAAGTGAACTGAGCGTTTGTCAATGCGTACGGGCGTACCAGTTTTCATTCTTGCTGATATGACACCGTGACGGGTAATGCTCTCGGTGAAATTGGCTACGGCAGGTTCAGCGATGCGACCCCCAGGTACCATCTTACGTCCGATGTGCATGAGCCCGTTGAGGAAGGTTCCAGCTGTGATGACGATACACTTTGCATAGATTTCAGCGCCCCAAATGGTACGTATGCCGATGGCGCTGGCGCGTGCTCCTTCCGATGAATTGGGTCTTTCTTCGACGAGTAGTTCGTCGGCTTGGTCTTGCCAGATGTCTAGATTGGGAGTAGCATCAAGTGTGTGTCTCCATTCCCAAATGAATTTTCCTCTGTCGCACTGAGCGCGAGGGCTCCACATAGCAGGCCCTTTGCCGACATTCAACATACGGAACTGGATGGCTGTGGCGTCTGTGACTAATCCCATCTGTCCCCCAAGTGCATCGATCTCACGCACAATCTGGCCTTTGGCAATACCGCCAACAGCAGGATTACACGACATCTGGGCAATCTTGTTCATGTCCATAGTGACAAGACAGGTCTTTGCACCCATATTGGCACTGGCGCAAGCTGCCTCACAACCTGCATGACCGCCTCCGATGATGATGACATCATATTTCAGAATCATATCTTTTTTTATTGTTCAGGTGGCAAAGATACAAATTTTATTTGTAAATTTGCATCGATTATTTATAAAAAAGTAGAAACGCTAATCAGAATATGGGACAGATAGAACGTATCAGGCAGATGGAGCAGCAGTTTGATAAGGCTTCGGCTGCAACAAAGGAATTGTTTGCAGCACTCGACAAGTATCTGAAAGCCCAGAAAGCTATCCAGATGCTCAATGATTATTATGGTAGCGATGCGTGGAAGCAAGACTTTGCTGACGACGAGTCTGAGCGATTGCCAAAGGACTTGAAACGTGGTGTGCTCTCAGAAGATGCCATCTGGAATCTGCTGGCTGACAGTCATGAGCTGAACCAACGTCTGCAAGAAGTAGCAACAAAATTACTAAATGCTCAAACAGATGAATGATTATCCTGATAAGATGACGCCTGAACAAGCGCGCACCTTTCGTGATGATGTGCTGAATATCGTCAGTCAGATTCCTCGTGGAATGGTGACAACGTATGGGCATATCGCTGCATTGGCGGGTTGGCCGAGTCATTCGCGGATGGTAGGGCGCACGTTGCGTTACACACCAGGAGCAGAACAACTCCCTTGTCATCGTGTCGTAAATATAGAAGGGCGCACAGCTCCTGGATGGAGTCGTCAGCGCCCTTTATTAGAGGAAGAAGGTGTTTGCTTTAAAGCCAACGGACGTGTGGATATGAAGCGTTACCTGTGGGAACCGCCTACTGCTGATCAGCTGTGAGGTCTTCTATTTGGTCGATGATCTCCTGATACTGACGTTGAGTCCTGAAATGAAACTTGAAGCCGGCGATGACTCCAACGATGCCGCCAACACAGCCGCCCCAGAAAAGACCATTGGCGAGCTCGTTGTCCTGCAGATAGACCTCATATGTGAACCAGCCGAACCATAGGATAACAGTGGGAATGCCGAACTTTAGCCAATCGACGTCGAACTTCTTGGCACTTGCCACATTCTTGCGAGCCTCTACGAGACTGTGGCTCATCATATCGGGATCACTGATCTTGCGGGTATTATAGAATGTTGCTCCTGCACAGATCAGCATGAAGATGCTCGTACCGATCCAGAAGGCCATCGAAAAGCCCAACAGTTTGATAAAGACCCAGTAGGAGTAAGGTACCATCAAGACGCCAAGGGCAATAATGATGTTATAATTGCGGGTGATGGTGTTCACTTCATTCTTCATCGAACGACGCACAAGGCGGTCGTTTACAATCTCCTGCTGGTTAAGTTTTTTCTTTAGCGTGCTCATCTGCTCACGCATATCTTCTAATTCAAAATTTTCGTTGTTCATAATGGGGATGTTTTAATCGTTAGACATGTTTTTTAACTGCTCTCTGATTCTGAACAGACGGACGCTGACGTTCTTGGTGCTGATGCCGACAATCTGTCCGATTTCCTCGTAGGGGAGGTTCTCGAGCCAAAGCAGGACAATTGCACGGTCGAAGGGCTGCAACTTAGAGATGCGCTTGTGGAGCATGTCCACTTGCTTGGTGTCCTCGTCGCGGTCTTCAAAGAGGTTGATGTCCATAGTCAGCCTGACTTCGGATGAGCGCCGCTTCTTCTTCCTGTCGATGGAGATGCAGGTGTTGAGGGCGACGCGATAGATCCATGTCTGGATGTTGCTGCGATGTTCGAAGCTCTCATAACCTTTCCAAAGATTGACGAGTACCTCCTGGAATAGGTCGTTTACCTCGTCGGCATCTTGTGAGAACATATAGCACACAGTGTAGATGGTGCTCTTGTGCTCTGCAACGGTTTGCGCAAACTGCTTTTCTAATGCATTCATTGTTTCGTCTGTTGTTTGAATCTATTTGCCCATTAGACGCAGCAAAGATACGAAAAACTACGCGGAAAACAGACTAATTTCCCAAAATTCGTATTTTTTCCCGAAAAACGCTTGTCTATCTCATAATTTTTGATTATCTTTGTCCCCTAAACGTGTATGCACGTACCTAATTGTAAGTATTAAATATTCAATAATTCATTTAAATTCAACAACTTATGTGGTTAATCAATTCATCAATTGGTAGAAAAGTTGTAATGTCCGTTACGGGTATTGCGCTGATCTTGTTCTTGACATTCCATTGTGCCATGAACCTGGTAGCGCTTTTCTCTGAGGAAGGTTACAACATGATTTGCGAATTCCTGGGCGCCAACTGGTATGCCGTTGTGGCAACGCTTGGTCTGGCTGCTCTGGCAGTGATTCACATCGTCTACGCTTTCATTCTGACTGCGCAGAACCGTAAGGCTCGTGGTGACAACCGTTACGAGGTGGCTACACAGGTCAATCCCGGCATCGTGGAGTGGTCTTCGAAGAACATGCTCGTACTCGGTCTGATCATCTTTATCGGCCTGCTGCTGCACCTCTACAATTTCTGGTACAACATGATGTTCGCAGAGATTGTCGGTACTTACCAGCAGATTGACCCTGCTGACGGTTTTGCATGGATTAAAGAGACATTCTCTAATCCCGTGTTTGTAGTGCTCTACATCATCTGGATCTGTGCAATCTGGTTCCACCTGACTCACGGTTTCTGGTCAGCCCTGCAGACTCTCGGCTGGAGTGGTAAGATCTGGCTCAACCGCTGGAAGTGCATTGGCTTCATCTACACGACGCTGCTGATGCTTGGCTTCCTCGTAGTGATTCTGGCTTTCGCATTCAAGTGCGCTCCGAGCCTCTGCTAATTATCAACTTTTTAATCTGAAAGAATTATGGCAAAAGTATTAGATTCTAAGATTCCCGCAGGTCCAGTACCTGAGAAATGGAAGGAATATAAGGCTCATCAGCGTCTTGTCAATCCTAAGAACAAGCTGAAGCTCGACGTGATTGTAGTCGGAACTGGTCTGGCTGGTGCATCGGCTGCTGCTTCTCTTGGTGAGATGGGCTTCAACGTCATCAACCTGTGTATTCAGGATTCTCCTCGTCGTGCACACTCTATCGCTGCTCAAGGTGGTATCAACGCCGCTAAGTGCTATCAGAACGATGGTGACTCTGTCTATCGTCTGTTCTACGATACCGTAAAGGGTGGTGACTATCGTGCTCGTGAGGCTAACGTTTATCGTCTGGCTGAGGTGTCTAACAACATTATCGACCAGTGTGTGGCTCAGGGTGTTCCCTTTGCTCGTGAGTATGGTGGTATGCTGGCTAACCGTTCATTCGGTGGTGCTCAGGTAAGCCGTACATTCTATGCCAAGGGTCAGACAGGTCAGCAGTTGCTGCTCGGTGCTTACTCTTCACTCTCTTGCCAGGTAAAGGCTGGTAAGGTGAAGCTCTACACCCGTTATGAGATGGAGGATGTGGTCATCGTTGATGGTCGCGCTCGTGGTATCATTGCCAAGAACCTTGTTACTGGTAAGCTTGAGCGTTTCAGCGCTAACGCTGTGGTGATCGCTACTGGTGGTTATGGTAACACTTATTTCCTCTCTACCAACGCTATGGGTTGTAACTGTACGGCAGCCGTTCAGTGCTATCGTAAGGGTGCTTACTTTGCTAATCCTTCTTACGTTCAGATTCACCCCACCTGTATCCCCGTTCATGGTGACAAGCAGTCTAAGCTGACGCTGATGTCTGAGTCACTGCGTAACGATGGACGTATCTGGGTTCCCAAGAAGATTGAGGATGCTAAGGCTCTGCAGGCTGGTACCAAGCAGGGTTGGGAGATCCCTGAGGAGGATCGTGACTACTATCTGGAGCGCCGTTATCCTGCCTTCGGTAACCTCGTACCTCGCGACGTGGCCTCTCGTGCCGCTAAGGAGCGTTGCGACAAGGGCTTCGGTGTCAACAACACTGGTCTGGCCGTGTTCCTCGATTTCTCTGAGTCTATCAACCGCCTCGGTATCGATGTGATCATGCAGCGTTATGGCAACCTCTTCGAGATGTATGAGGAGATTACCGACGTATTCCCTGGCGACGTTGCTAACGAGATCAATGGCGTGAAGTACTACAAGCCGATGATGATCTATCCTGCTATCCACTATACAATGGGTGGTATCTGGGTTGACTACGAGTTGCAGACAACCATTCCAGGTCTGTTTGCTATCGGTGAGTGTAACTTCTCTGACCACGGTGCTAACCGTCTGGGTGCTTCTGCTCTGATGCAGGGTCTGGCTGATGGTTACTTCGTGCTGCCTTATACTATTCAGAACTACCTGGCTGATCAGGCTATCTGGGGCAAGGTTTCTACCGACCTGCCTGAGTTTGCTGAGGCAGAGAAGGCTGTTGATGCAGAAATGGATCGTCTGCTGAAGATTCAGGGTAAGCGTTCTGTTGACTCTATCCATAAGGAACTCGGCCACATTATGTGGGAGTATGTCGGCATGGGCCGTACAGCTGAGGGCCTGAAGGAAGGTCTGAAGAAGATGCACGAGCTGGAGAAAGAGTTCGACAGCAACCTGTTCGTTCCTGGAACGAAGGAGGGCCTGAATGTTGAGCTCGACAAGGCTATCCACCTCCGTGACTTCTTCACAATGGGTCAGCTCGTTGCTTTCGACGCTCTCTCTCGTAACGAGTCTTGCGGTGGTCACTTCCGCGAGGAATACCAGACAGAGGAAGGCGAGGCTAAGCGCGACGACGAGAACTACTTCTACGTAGGCTGCTGGGAGTACAAAGGCAAGGGCAACGAGCCTGAGCTCATCAAGGAGCCGCTGGAGTACGAGGCTATTAAGGTACAGACACGTAACTATAAAAACTAAGGAATTATGGCTAAGAATATAAGCTTTACAATAAAGTTCTGGCGCCAGAATGGCCCCAAGGACGCAGGTCATTTCGACACCCACGAAATGCACGACATCCCCGATGACACCTCTTTCCTCGAGATGCTTGACATCCTGAACGAGGAGCTCATCAACGAAGGCAAGGAGCCTTTCGTATTCGATCACGACTGCCGCGAGGGTATCTGCGGTATGTGCTCACTCTACATCAACGGAACGCCTCACGGTAAGACCGAGCGCGGAGCTACTACCTGTCAGCTCTATATGCGTCGTTTCAACGATGGTGATGTGATCACCGTTGAGCCTTGGCGCTCAGCTGCCTTCCCCGTGATTAAGGACTGTATGGTTGACCGCAATGCCTTCGATAAGATTATTCAGGCTGGTGGCTATACCACAATCCGCACAGGTCAGGCTCAGGATGCCAACGCTATCCTGATTCCGAAGGAAGACGCTGATGAGGCTATGGACTGCGCTTCTTGCATCGGTTGTGGTGCTTGTGTAGCAGCTTGTAAGAACGGTTCTGCCATGCTCTTTGTATCGTCGAAGGTATCTCAGCTTGCTCTGCTTCCCCAGGGCCGCGTAGAAGCCGCTCGTCGCGCTAAGAACATGGTGATGGCTATGGAGGATCTTGGTTTCGGTAACTGCACCAATACTCGCGCCTGCGAGGCAGTCTGCCCGAAGAATGAGACCATCGCCAACATCGCCCGCCTGAACCGCGAGTTCATCAAGGCCAAGCTGGCAGACTAAGGTTACATATAATTAATAAAAAAGGGCGTCGCAGAAATTCTGTGACGCTTTTTTAGTATTTGTAATCATTAATCAGCCGATATATGCTAATATGACTTTGACTGCATCTTCCTCGGTCTTACCAGCCATATTAATTACCAGGTCGTAGTTGCGAGTGTCGTAGCGCGAGGTGTTGGCATTGTTTTTAAGATACTCCTCTCGCGTCTCATCTACCTCCTTGATGATCTTCCTGGCTTCCTTCTCGCTAATGCCTTGTTTTGCCATAACACGATTCAGACGGAACTCCATTGGGGCCTGGATGAGGATATTCAGACTATTGGGGTAGCCATTCAAAGCGAAGAAGGCAGAACGGCCGGCTATGACGCACGACTGTTCAATGGCGATGCTATGCAAGATTTCTTTTTCTGCCTTCAACACGGCCTCGGAGGTCACGAGCTTCTTGTTTTTCTCGTCGTAATACTCCTGAGCGTTAGCTGCATCTTCTCCAAGGACCAACACTCGCTTAATGCTTTGCCACCAACTGCGGTCATTGCCTTTAAGTTGCTCAATCTGGTCTAAGGTCATGTTAAACTTCTCTTCCAAAGGTTTCTGAATCGCTTTGTCATAGTATGGCACACCCAGTTTTTCTGCTAATAGGCGACCGACTGTACGACCACCGCTACCCAACTCACGATTAATAGTGATGACAAATTGCTCGTTTTTGTTCATAATATTTATTTTTGTTTTTTAGTTATAAGATACTATTATTATAGTGTAAGAATTCATTTGGGATTACAAATATAGTGATTTATACTTATATTTCAAATGTCTATTATGAAAAATTAACCTTTTATATAGATGAGGCCCTTATTTTGGAAATATTCATTTCACTTTCCAGACTGCCGACAAGTTTTTCATTAGTGTTTAAGTACTTTCTTGTGATCTACGATGACGATACCGCGAGTCTCGCTGGTAGCAGGCTGTCCACTGAGGGTATAGACTAGGCTTTGACCTGTTGCTGTAGACTGTGTACTGGGAGCATTGATTCTGGTCTGGCCACTGGTCTTTTCCTTGAACTCCTGACGGGCTTTGGCCATCTGTTGCTGGAATCGTTCGTTGCCCTGCAGTTTGATATAGAGCAGTGAGGCGGCGAGACGGGCTGCATCCACGTCGGTCTGCCAGTGATAGCCTGCGATGACGCGGCTCTGTCCGTGTTCATAGGCACGGGCCATAATCCCATCAGTGGCTGCAGGATTGATGTCAATCAGCAGCAAAGCTGTTGTCCATCCCAGTGAGGTGTGACCTGAAGGCCAAGAGCCTTCACCAGCATGTTTCTCCTCTTTTTCGGGTATGAGTGTTCCTTCCTTATAATATACGTATGGGCGCAGGCGCATATGCTGTCTCTTGGCCCTTACGGTAATACTGTCAGTGGTGCAGGACACGTCTTGCAGCAGCTTGTAAATTTCAGGAGTGTCTTCCTTGGTGATGTTAAGGCCAAACATCGGGCCGTAGATGTCGATGATGGTCTGCATCCCAAAGACGGCATCGTTGATGGCCATTTGGGCGCGCTCCTCGTTCAGGCGCTGTAGTTTTCCCCATAGGTGTTGTGTCTGGTCGTACACGAATGCTGCTGACTCGAATTCGTGTGGGGCAGGCAGGAAGTTGGCGATGTTCGGAAGGTCTTCCGAGGTAAAAAATGGAGTACCATTTTTCTCGTCCTGTGCAGCTTGAGCTGTCATGGTTCCGCATAAAATCAGGATGACGGAAATCATCCATTTCATGTTCTTGATCATATTTTTTTAATTGTTTAATAGTATCCTAAATTCATTCACAAATAACCTTCTTATGAGATTTATCCCAGACTCTCCATGTCTGTAGCAGCACGCTTATGAGGATAAGGGCGATGCCTAGATAGAAAGAGAAGTTGATCTCCCTTCCCTCGCCGAAGATGAGGAAGGCCAGTATGATGGTATAGCAGGGTTCCAGATTGTATGTCAGATTGACTGTGAAGGCCGAGAGTCGTTTGAGGGCCTGAATCTGCAACAGATACATGCCAACGGTGCAGAAAAGGGCATGACAGAGCATGAACCATAGGTTGTTGCCCTCTGGGATGACGATGACCTCCTGCTGACTTGGGAAGAAAAAGAGATAGGCTGGAATGATGGCCGATACAATCATGAGCCCTCCCGACATCTGATACATCAGCACAGTGCGGCTACGCACACCTACACTGGCTTTCTTGTTGCAGATGGCATACAGGGCACAGACGGCTGAGGAGACGATGCCGATGGAAATACCGTAGCGGTAGCGGGCGTCGAACGAGAAGATACAGAGCACACCAGCCACCGTGATGAGCGAAAACAGCAGTTCAACCCATGAGAGCCGCCGTCTGTCTAAAATCGGCTCGAAGATAGCAGTGAAGAATCCGATCAGCGAGAAGCAGATGACGCCGATGGAGACATTTGAGGCTTTGATTGAGCCATAGAACAGGATCCAATGGAGTCCTAACAGCGCACCGCATCCACAGAGCTGCAAGAACTTGTGCCAGCCGACTCGAGGCAGACCAGTAAATACCAGCAGGATACAGCTTGTGAAAAGCATGCGATACCACACAATATCCACCTCATTGAGCGTTATCAGTCGCCCGAAGAGTCCAGTGAAGCCTGCCAGAAGTACACTGAGGTGAAGTTGTATGAATCCCTTCCTTGTCTCGTCCATCTTTGCCTGTTTGCTAAAGAACTTATTTCTGCCACCATTCCATTTCAAGTGCAAAGATAGATGATTTTTCCGAAATAATCAATCTTTCTCAGTATTTTTGTGTATCTTTGCCCTATCAATGGTCTTAATGTAAGTAATTTATTTCGTCGTGTCCTTTGCCTGACGCGCAAAATCGAAAAGGGCAGTAGGCAGGTGGCAGTAACCGTCGGGATTCTTATCCAGATAGTCCTGATGGTATTCTTCTGCCGTATAGAAATTCCTAAGTGGTAGTTTCTCGACAGCGATAGGCTGCGGATATAGGGCCTGCTGTTCGGCAAACACCTTATTGATAATAGGGAGCTGATCGTCGCTGACATAATAGACACCTGTGCGATAGCGAGTGCCTTCGTCGTGTCCCTGACGGTTGAGGCTCATGGGATCGATGGCCTTGAAGAACATATTCAGCAGGAATTCAAGACCGACTACCTGTTCATCGTATTCGATGTGCACCGTTTCAGCATAGCCAGTCTGGTCGGTATAGACTTCTTGATAGGTGGGATTGTCGGTATTTCCGTTGGCAAAGCCTACTTCCGTACTCATCACGCCCTGAATTTGTTTAAAATAGTGCTCTGTTCCCCAGAAGCAACCGCCTGCTAAATAAATCTCTTTCTTCATTGTTTGTCTAATTTGATTGTGTGTGCAAAGATACGACATTTCTTCGATTAATGGTGAATTCATATCATTCTTTTTTGTTTCTCTCTATTTTTTTGTATCTTTGCTGCGCAAATGGGTGTTAATGTATAATTCATGTGAACCAATGGAGCGCCTTATACGAAAAGCGAAAGAAAGAGATCTGCCTCGTATTCTGGAATTGATAGAATGCGGGCGGCAAAAGATGCGGGCTTCAGGAAATCTTGATCAGTGGACTGACGGGAACCCTCGGCAGGAGCTCATATTGCAGGACATTGCCAATGGCAATAGTTATATCGTGGAGGATGATGGTGAGGCGGTGGCTACATTTGCGTTTATTCAGGGTCCAGACATCACGTATAAACGCATTTATGAGGGTCTGTGGCTTGATGAGACGGACGATTATTATGTCATCCATCGTCTGGCAAGCAAACCAGGGATACATGGCGTTCTGAAGGCTGTGCTCGACCATTGTTTCACCCTAACTCCCAATATTCGCATTGACACCCATCGTCAGAATGTCATCATGCGTCATGCACTTGAGAAATACGGATTCCGCTATTGTGGCATCATCTATTTGCTGGATGGTGCCGAGCGCTTGGCTTATCAATTAGTGAAGCAGAAATCCTTTACATGATTAATATAGTCGTCGGGATAGTCTGTGTAGGATTTGGCATGTTCCGTACCTTTCGTAATCCAAAGTGCCTTTGTGCCTGATTTTGCCTCGTAGAGCGGATGCACCATGTGCGAGGGAACGAAGGTATCGTTGTCGCCGTGGATAAAGAGCATCGGATAGCGACAGCGCTTCACTTGCTCGAGGGGTGCAGCTTCCGTGAAAGACCAATCGTACTTAATTTGGCAGAGTAGCGAAGTGGTGTATAGCAATGGGAACGGCGGCAGCGAGAACTCCTCATCGAGCTGATAGCAGAACTCATCCCAGACACTTGTGTAGCCGCAGTCTTCGATGAAACGGATGTTTTTCACACATGCAGGCATCTTTTCGCCCGAGACGTTCATCGTCGTAGCAGCCCCCATAGAGACACCATGTACCACAAAATCGTTGGCATCGAATAGCGTTGATGCGACGTTCATCCAGTGCAGCACATCATGGCGTTCCTTCCAGCCCATTCCGATAGCATCACCCTCGCTGAGGCCGTGTGCATGCAAGTCAGGCATCAGAACGTTAAATCCCATCTGCTCGTAGATACGTCCGATATTCATGAAGTTAATCGCACAGTTTCGCCAACCGTGCAGCACGATGGCGATACGTTGACTATTATCATGTCGGATGTAGTAGGCATGATGACGTTCGCCTCTGGGCATATGGACGAAGGTATCTCGTAACGCGTGGCAGACTTTTAGACTATCAAGCCAGGGGATGACTTCTGGATGTTTCTCCGCAAGGCGTTGGAAACATTTTGCCGTGTCTGCCCTTTCCGTGTCAGGGGCAAGCGAATATGAGAGCATGTAAAAACTGCCGCCTGTGGTGGCTATCAGTAGCACGAGCACTACAAGTGTCAGACCTATCAGGAGTTTCTTCATATCTTTTATCTCATAGCGAGTGCCTTATCCTCAGCGGCTTCCATAATTTCCCGCTCACCAGGACCTTTGTCGTTGATGCCACAGAGATGCAGGATACCGTGGATGATAACGCGATGCAGTTCTTCGTCGTAGGGACGGCCGAACTTGTCAGCATTCGTGAATACAGTGTCAAGCGAGATGACAATATCGCCATTGAGTGTATTTCCTTCTGTATAGTCGAAGGTGATGATATCGGTATAGTAATCGTGGCCGAGGTATTCGTTGTTGACTTCCAGAATCTTTTCATCATTGACGAACATATAGCCTATCTCGCCGATTTTCTTGTTATACGAAGCTGCTACGTTGTGAATCCAATTCGAGGTTTCACGTTTCTTGATGTTTGGGAACTTCACGCCCTCTGTGCTATACGTAATCATGGTGTATTATTTTTTCTGTTTGGGGATATAATCACTCACATCGACGCCGAAATGCGCCAATTCTCGAAGTGCACTTGATGAGATACTGGCCAGTTCTGGTTCCGTATAGAGCAGAATAGTTTCTATGCCGCCAAGTCTGCGGTTGAAATCGGCCTGCCACTGCTCGTACTCAAAGTCGCTCACCGTTCTGACACCTTTAACGATAAACTGTGCTCCCTCGGCCTTGGCAAAGTCCATAGCCAGACCCAGATAGGGCTTCACCTCAATACGGGGCTCTTCGGCATAGAGGTCACGGATAGCTGCCATCCGCTGTTCGGCCGACGGCATGTCTGGCTTATGTACATTATCGCCCACCACGCCAATCACCAACCGGTCAAACAAAGGCAGGGCGCGACGCACGATAGAGTCATGTCCAATGGTAAACGGGTTAAAACTCCCCACGAATATTCCTGTTCTCATCAATCAAACTTTGCTTCCTAAATTAATCAAATAGATTGGGTTCCATGATGTTGCCACTATAGGGATTACGTCCGAAGTGACGATAGGCCAGTTCGGTGACCATACGACCTCGAGGCGTACGCTTGATGAAGCCTTCCATGATGAGGAAAGGCTCATAGACCTCTTCTACAGTGCCAGCATCCTCACCGATGGCTGTGGCGATAGTGGTGATGCCCACAGGACCGCCCTTGAACTTATCGATAATGGTAAGCAAGATCTTATTGTCGATCTCATCCAGACCATATTGGTCGATGTTCAATGCCGTCAAGGCTATCTTTGTAATCTTCGTATCTATCTTACCGTTTCCCTTCACCTGGGCGAAGTCTCTTACTCGGCGCAGCAACGCATTGGCGATACGGGGCGTTCCACGACTACGACCTGCAATCTCCAAGGCGGCATCTTCCGTGATGGGTACGCCGAGGATATTGGCTGAACGTTCGATGATAGCCTGTAGGGTCTCGGGTTCGTAGTATTCCAAATGCATATTGATGCCAAAACGGGCACGAAGTGGAGCCGTCAACAATCCGCTACGTGTAGTAGCTCCTACGAGTGTGAATGGGTTGAGGTCAATCTGTATCGAACGTGCCGAAGGGCCTTTGTCGATCATGATGTCGATACGGTAGTCCTCCATCGCAGAGTATAGGTATTCCTCTACGACGGGCGATAGGCGGTGGATCTCGTCGATGAAGAGCACGTCGTTTTTCTCCAATGAGGTCAGAATACCAGCTAAGTCACCTGGCTTGTCGAGCACGGGACCCGAGGTAATCTTGAAGCCGACACCGAGTTCGTTGGCAATAATGTTTGAGAGTGTGGTCTTACCCAGTCCTGGAGGCCCGTGCAACAAGGTGTGGTCGAGAGGCTCGCCACGATACTTGGCTGCCTCCACGAACACCTCCAGATTCTCCACGATCTTCTTCTGACCGCTGAAATCCGAGAAGCTTAGAGGACGAAGCGCGTTCTCAAAGTCTTTCTCGCCGCCTTGTGAGAATCGCTCTTCGTGTATGTCAAAATCGTCGTCTATCATACATTATTTTTACTATCGCTTGCAAAAGTACGAAATAATTTCGTAATTCTGCTCGCTGAAACGAAAAAACTGATCAGATATGTTAAAGATCATGCAGCAGACAAGCCGTTGATACCTGATGTGTATCGTTAGGTCCTATCTGACGCCGCCACCGAAGCCGCCGCCAGAGAAACCACCTCCTCCTCCCCATGAGGAATGACCACCATGACCTGATGACCGAGCAGTACGCTCGGCTTCGCGCTGAGCTTTGTTCATAGCTGCACGACTGGTGCTTGAGTGCATCGTCGAGTAGATGGTAGGCAATGTCATTTCGTCAGCCATCTGCTGGGCCACCTGATCCATGTTGAAGTATTCGGGGTTGATCTTCTTCATGTCTTTGATCACTTGATCGGCAATGCCGAAGAGTGTTGCAAAGATCATGTAGTCTTTCCACAGCGAAACTTCTGAGACGTGGCGCTCGTCGATGAGCGAGAACTCTTTCAGATATTTCTTCAGGCCAAACACTTGGCGCACGTCTTCCATCTCATCCTTGTATTTGGAGATGCTGGTCTTGGTGTGGAGTGTATTGATAAACGAGTCGGTGACACTTTGGTTGTATTTGTTCATCATATACGTTTTCAGTTCCTTTGGCTCCAGAATGGTGTCGTTGCCAGCTGCTTGTTTGAAGATGTTATGCACCTGCTTCAACAGTTTCGGCTGATTGTCGGCTTGTTTGAGATTGTGAATCACAAAGTTCTGTACGAACTTGCCCTTCGCGTTCTGCTGCTGTTCGATGGTGATGGCTCCCAGATTGATAAGTTTCAGGATACAGGCAGAGAGCAGGTTGTTATAGTCCGTATTGAAATATTTGTAGGCGTTCAGCACATCGTTGATACGCTGCAGGTTCCCGTCGTAGGGGATGTCTCGATACCACATCAGGTTCTTGTTCACCTTTCTGCGTTCACGCCATACATATATTAAATAGCCGATCAGTATGAGGAGGGGGAAGACGATGAAGCCGATAGCGAGAGCAATGAGGATCAAGGTGTCCTCCCACGTCCATTCGTCCTCGTTAGTATAGTCGCTGCCGTCGAAGGCAAGATCCTTGATAGTTTCGAAACTGCCGTCTCTGATATCCGTTGGTTCGAATAGGCCCTTGTCAAAGCGACACATGATAATCATGGCACTGCGGTTTTCGAAAGGCTCGCTTGTCTCAGCCACGATTCTGTAGTTCATGAAATTGATGTCGCCCTTGTAGCGGAATCCCCAGATCTTCGAGTTTTCAGTAGAAAATTTCACAGAGTCCTCTGGTATGATAGTCAGTTTGACGTGGTCAGGACTTGGTGAGACGCCTTGGGCAACGAACATATAGTTAAAGCCGTCGGCATCGTCGAAGGCCTTGACCAGGTTTGTGACCGTATAATTTGTAATATAGGTACGTGAACCGCTGTCACCCAGTCCCCAGCAGAGCTCATAGCCGTTTCGCTTGTTGACGATGCCACACTTTCCTGCCTTGTAGCTACGGCTCTCGTCAATATCCCAATCACCGAGGTTGATATAGTCCAGCCCTGTCTCGTCGCTCACTTTGAGATCACGTACCTCGCTACCATTGAGGTTGCCGATGACGATGTAGCATTCCGTACCTTCCGAGTCGATGTCCATCGTGCGGGTCTCTGTGATATAGGCGTCGCCATTATGTGCCAGCACCACCTGTATGTCCAGATTCTTCAGTTGCGGACGGCCCAACAATGTTGTTGCCGATGACAATAACGCCAGCAGCAGGAAGACTTTACTTCTTGAATGCTTCATCGAGGTTGGGGTATTGTTTCTTCTCTTCACTATCTACCTTCAGGTATTCTTTCACGTCGAAATGGAGCATGGAAGCCACGATGCTCGAGGGCCACTGGCGCACCATACGATTCATCTTCGTAGCTGTGTCGTTGTAGATCATGCGGCTCATGCGGACATTCTCCTCATACTCCCGCTGTCCGTTTTGTGCGTTCACATAGAGTTCGCTGGCTTTCAATTCGGGATAGCGCTCGAACACCACGTTCATCCTACCCAGCAGTTGTCCCAGAAGGTCCGATTGTTGGTTGATAGCCTCTGGCGTGTTGGCACGGCCGTTGCCGCTACGGGCCTGAATAGCCTGGATGATAGTCTCCGACTCATGTTCAGCATACTTGGCAGCCGTCTTGGCCATCGCCAGTACGGCATCGAAACGAGAATTCAACTGAACCTCAATCTGGCTCAGGGCATTCTTGCACATTTCATCGAGATTAACCAGTTCGCGCTGGGTTGAAACGAAATAGGCGATGACGACAATCGCTACAACGATAATGACAATTAAAGAGATACTCATAATATGATAAATTTAGTTCTGTGTTGCAAAGATACAAAAAATCTGTGATAATTGTCCTAAATTAGCTTTTATTATCATTTTATATTTTTTTTAGAATTGATTCTGTCTAGTATTATGGAAAATTATTATCTTTGCAACCGATTCGGAATTTTCCAAAACGGAAAACTTTTCGATGCGAAAAAACAAAAAAGTTTCCCAAAACGGTCAACCTAAACCTGGAGACAAGGCAAAATATTAACTCAATACAGAAATGGAAATTAAAAACTTTACCATCACCAAGCGAGACGGTTCTAAAGACCAGTTCTCATTAGACAAGATTATGAATGCCATCGTAAAGGCGTTCGACAGCGTTGACTGCCCTGCTGACCTGGGTACTATCTCTAAGATCCTCAGTCATCTGGATATCCATGATGACATCACTGTGGAAAATATCCAAAACCAAGTGGAGGAGGCCCTGATGCGTGAGGGCTTCTATCATGTGGCTAAATCGTTTATCCTTTATCGTCAGACGCACACAGAGGATCGTGACACGTTAGAGAAGATGATGTTCCTTTCTGAGTACACCGAATCTGTGAATGCTGCCACAGGTTCGAAATACGATGCCAATGCCAACGTGGAGCATAAGAATATCGCCACGCTGATTGGCGAACTGCCGAAGTCGAACTTTATCCGTTTGAATCGTCGTCTGCTGACAGACCGTATTAAAAAGATGTACGGTAAGGAACTGGCTGATGAATATATCGACAAACTGACACACCATTTTATATATAAGAATGACGAGACCTCATTGGCAAACTACTGTGCCTCGATCACGATGTATCCTTGGCTGATTGGTGGTACCACCTCTATTGGCGGAAACTCTACTGCTCCCACGAACCTGAAGTCGTTCTGTGGCGGTTTTGTGAACATGGTGTTCATGGTCAGCTCGATGCTGAGTGGTGCCTGTGCTACGCCAGAGTTCCTGATGTATATGAACTACTTCATCGGCAAGGAGTATGGCTTGGATTATTGGAAGCGTTCTGACGAGCAGGCTGACCTGAGCCTGAAGAAGCGTACCATCGATAAGGTTATTACCGACTATTTCGAGCAGATAGTCTATACGCTTAACCAGCCGACAGGTGCCCGTAACTATCAGGCTGTGTTCTGGAACATAGCCTACTATGACAAATATTATTTTGAGAGCATCTTCGGCGACTTCTACTTCCCCGATGGTTCGAAACCTGACTGGGAGAGCCTTTCCTGGTTGCAGAAGCGTTTCATGAAGTGGTTCAACGCTGAACGTACGAAGACCTTGCTCACCTTCCCTGTGGAGACGATGGCTCTGCTGACTGACGAGGATGGCAACTGTAAGGATCCAGAGTGGGGCGACTTCACGGCTGAGATGTATGCCGAGGGCCACTCGTTCTTTACTTATATGAGTAATAATGCAGACTCACTCAGTTCTTGCTGCCGCTTGCGTAACGAGATTACCGACAATGGCTTCAGCTATACGCTCGGTGCTGGTGGAGTGTCAACAGGTTCGAAGAGTGTGCTGACCATCAATCTGAACCGTTGCATTCAGTTTGCAGTTAACCACGAGCTTAATTATCTCGACTATCTGGGCAGCATCATCGATCTTTGCCACAAGGTGCAGTTGGCCTATAATGAGAATTTGAAAGAGTTGCAGGAGCGTGGCATGTTGCCCCTTTTCGATGCGGGTTACATCAATATCGGCCGCCAGTATCTCACTATCGGCATCAATGGTCTTGTTGAGGCTGCTGAGTTCATGGGCCTGAAGATTACGCCTAACGACGATTACTTGCACTTCGTACAGGGCATTCTCGGCCTGATTGAGCAGTACAATAAAAAGTATCGCACGAAGGACGTGATGTTCAACTGTGAGATGATTCCTGCCGAGAATGTCGGTGTGAAGCATGCCAAGTGGGACCGTGAAGACGGCTATTTCGTGCCACGCGACTGCTACAACAGCTATTTCTATGTGGTAGAGGATAACTCTCTGACCATCATTGATAAGTTCAAGCTTCATGGTGCACCTTATATCGAGCACCTCACTGGTGGTTCGGCCTTGCACATGAATCTGGAGGAGCATCTGTCGAAGGAGCAGTACGCTCATCTGCTGAAGGTGGCTGCGAAGGAAGGTTGCAATTATTTCACTTTCAATATCCCCAACACGGTCTGCAACGACTGTGGTCATATCGACAAACGTTATCTGAAGGAGTGCCCGCACTGCCATTCTAAGAATGTTGACTATATGACGCGTATTATCGGCTACCTGAAGCGTGTGAGCAACTTCTCACAAGCCCGTCAGGAGGAGGCTGCACGTCGTTTCTATGCGATGGCTGACTAAACGATGCTGAAGTACGTTAATACAGGGATTGTTTTCCAGGAAATACCCGACGAAGTGACACTGGCAATTAATATTTCTAATTGCCCGTGTCACTGTCCTGGGTGTCATAGCCGTTATCTGTGGGAAGACATCGGACTTCCTCTTAACACCGATGCTATCGATGTCTTCGTTGAGCAGTATGGAACCGACATCACTTGTATTTCGTTCATGGGTGGAGATGCCGATCCGAAGGGCGTCAACTTGCTGGCTCAGTATATCCATGAGGAACATCCACAGTTCAAAGTGGCTTGGTACAGTGGTAAAACGGTTATTTCTGCAGCCATCAACAAACAAGACTTCGACTATATCAAGATTGGACCGTTTATCAAGCATCTGGGACCTCTGAAGAAGCCCACTACCAACCAGCGTCTGTACCGTCAGAATGCACAGGGCGAGTTTGAGGACATCACCTCTCGTTTCTGGAAGAAGTAGTTTTACTCTGTATAGGCGAGCAAAGCACTTTTGTTAAGGATTTCAATGTTTTTGCCATTGAGTGAGATAATTCCCTCATTGTCAAATTCTTTTAGACTGCGCTGTAGTGAGAATTTCTGTATGGCAAAGAGGTCAGCGATTTCCTGGCGCGACCTTGTCAGCGTGAAAGTATCTGAATTGTACCGCGTGGCTTCTTCCAATAAGAAGATAGCCACCTTCTCCCGTACGGTGTGAAGGGTAAGCATGTGCACCTTCTTGATCAGGAAACCGCAGGCATTGGAGACGAGCTGGATAAAGTTCATGAGTATCTGCTCGTTGGTATTCATGAGATGCCGGAGGGTAGCAGGAGACATCCTCAGCAATGTGGTCGGCTTAGTGGCCTCATAGGTGACAGGAGCACTTTGGTCGCTAGAGAAGATATAGGCTGGTGCCAATATGGAACCGGAGGTCTTTTCCGTCATCCGTACAGACTTGCCTGAAGAAACGAACATTTTCGCATTTAATGCTCCAAGAATGACAATATCCACATGGTGACTGGGCTCCCCCGTCAACGTAAAAATATCTTTCTTGTCTAATCTGACCAATCGGTAGGGAACATTTGCCATATAATGTTGAATCTCCTCCGAAGTGAATCCCTTGAAAAGGGGACACAGAAGCAAGGCTTTTAGGATATTACGTTCCATCTGGTTTGTTTTCTTTTTTTGCAAAGATATGCATTTTTGAGGAAACAAACAAATCATGGTCACAAATGTGGTCATGATTTGTGGGGGATGTTATGTAAAAACTTTGTGTTGGTTTGTGCGTTTGACGTAACAAATATTAAAAAGTTTAATGGAATAACCAAAATAATGTTGTTTTTTTCACTTTTTTCGTATCTTTGTGCCCACAAGAGGTTTAATATAACTAAAAACGATAGAATATGAAAGCAAAGCTTTTTTTCTTATTTTGCCTGATAAGCCTTTGTGCATCAGCAGGAAACTATGAGGTAAGTTCGCCTAATGGCAAGGTGAAAGTAACCATCACTACTGATGAAGGCGTGAAGTGGTCTGTGGATTACGATGGCCGACAAGTGCTTTTACCCTCAGCTATCGATATCCGGCTTTCCCAGGGTAGGAAGACGTATGGTCTTGGCAAGGTTGGCAAGGTGGCCAGATATACTGTCAATGGTAGTTTCAAGAATCCTTTCTATAAGAAACTGAACATCAGTGATGCCTACGGACAACTATTGATGTACACCACGGAGAAGTTTACCATTGAGGTGCGTGCCTATGATGATGGTGCTGCCTATCGCCTGATCAGTTCCAACAAGAAGCCGCTAACGGTGACAGACGAGACCGTCGAGTTCTGTTTCGGCGATGACTATCAGGCCTTTGTGCCCTACGTGAACGACAATCGTGGTGGTGAGCGTTATTGTTATTCGTTTGAGTCGTATTACGATGAGGCTCCCCTCTCGAAGATATATCTTGACTCGTTGGCCATTACCCCGTTGGCTGTCTGTCTGCCTGATGGTATGAAGGCCATTGTGATGGATGCGGGTGTGGAGAATTATCCTGGCATGATGCTGAAGAAAGGGGAGGGGAATGTGCTTAAGGCAGAGTTTGCACCCTATCCGCTCGAACAGGAGATTGGCGGCTATGACCGTTTGAACCTTGTACCCACCAAACGAGCCGACTATATCGCCAAGTTCGTTAAGCAGCAGTCGCTCCCTTGGCGGGCTGTCGTGATCACAGAGCGCGATGCCGACATCCTCAGTTGTGATATGGCCCAGCGATTGGCACCAGCCTGCCGTATTGCCGATACCTCATGGATTAAGCCTGGCAAGGTGGCTTGGGACTGGTGGAACAACTGCAATATCACTGGCGTTGACTTCCTTTCTGGCATGAACACTAATACCTACTTATATTATATAGACTTTGCTGCCAAGAACCGAGTGGAGTATATCATTATCGATGAGGGTTGGAGCGGCAAGGAGTCGCTGATGGAAGGACTGAGCCCAGACATCGACCTGAAACGTCTGATTGCCTACGGAAAGGAAAAGGGCGTGGGCATCATCCTCTGGTCTTCATGGCGCAATCTGATAGGTAGCAATCCGCTGGGAGGTATAGCCGCGACGGAAGCTGTGATGAAGCACTATGCCGATATGGGTATCAAGGGTTTCAAGGTAGATTTCTTCGATCGTGACGACCAGCAGGTTATCGCCTCTGCCTATCAGGTGGCTGAGTGTGCCGCCAAGTATCACCTCTATCTCGACTATCACGGTCTGAAACCCTTCGGTATCCAGCGGGCTTATCCTAACATCTTCAACTTTGAAGGTGTGAAGGGACTGGAGAATTCGAAATGGGAGCCACGTGTAAGTGATGGACCATTGCACAACCAGCCTCGCTATGACGTCACTGCGCCTTATCTGCGTATGTTGGCAGGACCGATGGACTATACGCCTGGTGCGATGATGAATGCGATGAAGGATAGTTTCTTTGGCAATAATGATCATCCGATGAGTCAAGGCACGCGTGTCCACCAGATGGCGATGTACACCACCTTCGAGGCACCGTTGCAGATGATGGCCGACAGTCCGACGAAGTATATGCAGAATCAGGAATGTACCGATTTCATCGCTCAGATTCCCACGACCTTCGATGAAACGGTGGCACTTGATGGACAGTTGGGTGAATATACGGTTATCGCCCGTCGGAAGGGAAGTGTTTGGTATGTGGCTGCGATGACTGATTGGACAGCTCGCGATCTGACTATTTCCCTCGATTTCATCGGGGAAGGACAGCATACTGCTGATATCTTTGCCGATGGTGTGAATGCTCATAAGGAGGCTACTGACTACAAGCATACTCAGCAGACGGTGACCAATAAGGACCGCCTTACCGTCCACCTCAGTAGTGGAGGTGGCTGGACAGCTATCATCAGATAGTTGTTAGCCTAAGAAAAAGAGGGAGACGCCTATCACGGAGATAAAAGCACCCACGACGGCCTTCCACGTAATCTTCTGCTGAAAGAGCCAGTAGGAGGGTAGGATGATGATGATAGGCGTGAGTGCCATGAGGGTGGAGGCGATGCCGGCTTCGGTATATTGTACCGCCATCAGCGAGAAACCTACACCAACGAAAGGGCCGAAGATGGTGGTGGCTGTGGCAACGGCCATCCCCTTACGGTCGTGAAGTGCCTCGCGAAGCGGAGACAGTCCCTCACGGAAGTATAGCAAGATGCCGAAGCCGATGATACCGGCTATGCAGCGTAGGAAGTTGGCGCTGAAGGGGATGACCCATGCTGGTGTGGCAGTCGTATCATAGTGGTCCATGCCAATCTTGCTCAATACGAGACCAATACCCTGACAGAGTGCTGCGGCGATGGCGAAGAGTACGCCGTTAAGGGGCAGTTTCAGTGATACCTTATGGTGCTCGCCGCGTCCAAGTATGGAGATGCTGATGCCTGCCAGTGTGACAATCATTGCCAGGATGCTCATCCCGTTCATCTCTTGTCCGAGGGTGATCCAGGCCATCAGGGCGGCAGCCAGTGGGGCCAGCGTCATAAACAGTTGTCCGTAGCGAGAGCCGATGATGATATAACACTGGAAGAGGCAATAGTCGCCGATGACGTAGCCCACTAAACCTGAAAGCAGCATCCAGCCACAGGCCTCCATCGTGATGCCAGCGGGTAGGGGAGCACCGAGTACCACCCAGAACATCACCATCGCAAAGATGATGGCCAGTGCCATTCGCAGCACGTTCAGCGTCAGGTTACCCAGTCGCTTGCTGCCAAACTCGCTCAGGAGGGCCGTTGCGGTCCAAGAGAAAGCCACTCCAATGGATATCAGTTCGCCTAGATAGTTCATAACGGCTGCAAAATTATAAAAATATCGTGAATTATGGCTACGGAAATCAGATTTTATTCGTTTTGCTTGCGAAGAATTTGAATTTATTCGTATCTTTGCAGACTGAATGACGCACGGTCTCTGACTGAATCGTCACATCTTCTAACTGAAACTATATAAACCTACGATAGAAATGAGAAAAAGTTTTGTAACGCTGCTGCTGACAGTAGTCTGTCAAGCCGCCCTTGCTACTGAGACTGTTCCTGTTCGTGGAACCATTGTCAGTCCTGCCGATAAGCATATCCTTTATACAGGTCGTATCAGTTTTGCCAACCCAGAGCGTCCGGCTTGGAATTTTCCTGGTATCCAGATCGTTGCCGCTTTCGAGGGAACGTCGCTGAAGATGATGGCCAAGCCTCAGAGTGGCTATTTCATGGCACAGATTGATAAGGCCGAACCTTTCAAGGTAGCCTTCACAGGTAAGAAAGACTCTGTCGTGACTCTTGCCACAGCCCTGCCCGAAGGTCGTCACCTCGTGCGTCTGATGTATGTCATCGAGGGTTATGAGTTCTATCCTGAGTTCTGGGGCTTTGTGCTCGACAAAGGCCGTCAACTCGTTGAGGCGCCTGCACTTCCATCAAGAAAGCTCGAATTCATCGGCAATTCCATCACCTGTGGCTATGGCAATGAAGGAACGAACGCCAAGGAGGGCTTCACCTACGAGACGGAGAACCACTATTACAGTTATGCCTCACTGACGGCCCGTGCGCTTGATGCCCAGCACTGGGTGGTGGCTCGTAGTGGCATTGGTGCTTATCGCAACTATGGTGGTCCGAAGGCTGGCACGCCCGACTCGAATATGCCTGTGCAGTATGAATATACGGGCTATGCCTGGAAGCCTCAGCTTCGCAGCGAGCCTACGTTCTTAAGCGAGAAATGGGATTTCAGCCGTTACCAGCCCGATGTGGTCTGCATCAATCTCGGCACCAACGACCTCTCTACCAACAACTACGACGTGAAACTGCTCAAGCAGGGTTATCAGATGCTGCTGAAGATGGTGCGCCAGCATAATCCGCAGGCGAAGATTGTGTTCCTCTGTGGTTCAATGCTGCTCGACAAAGAGCTGGAGATTGCCAAGAAGATACTCGATGAGGTGGCTGCTGAGGCCAACAAGGCAGGCGACAAGCAGGTCTATCGCTTTGACTTCACCTATCAGAACGGCTCTCTGGGCTATGGCAACGACTATCATCCCAGCATCTGGCAACACGAGAAGATGGCTGCCGAGCTGACAGCCTACCTCCGCTCGCTGATGCAGTGGTGGTAAGCGCCATCGTTATTACAAATTATAACCGGGGTTATTATAACCTCGATTATAATTTAGTTTGGAGTGAAGTAAAATCTCACAGAAAAGTTGTATCTTTGCGCATAGTTTTGATGATATGCCAATAAATAAGAACGCACTCGTAAGATATAAGATACTGGATAAGTGTTTCAGCGACAGCTACCATAAGTACTTCATAGAAGATCTTATGGAGAAGGTTAATGTGCAGTTAGAAGATGCAGGCGTAAAGCCTGTATCAAAGAAACAGATCTACGACGATATCAAATTTATGAAGAGCGTTGATGGCTGGGAAGCTCCTATTGAATCATATCAGTATGGTAAACGTAAGTATCTGCGTTATAGTTACAATTTCTCAATTATGGAAACGCCCATTACTGATATGGAGGTTGAACAATTGGAAACATTGATTACCTCTCTTTCACGTTTGCAGGGAATCCCTATGTATGATTGGGTAGAGGAACTATTGACCAACCTTCGACATCGCTTTGGACTTAGAGGAATTGATACTAATAGTATTGGTTTTGAGCAAAATCGTGACATGCAAGGACTGAGATACCTCTCTAATCTTATAGATTGTGTCATTAAACGTCAACCTGTCCTCATCGATTATCATCCATTTGGTAGAGATGTTATCAAGTGGACTATTCACCCCTATTATCTGAAACAATATAACAATAGATGGTTCCTCTTGGGCTATAATCCTGATTTTGATGATTTGTCGATCGTAGCATTAGATAGAATTGAGGGCATTAAATTAGCAGAAACATCCTTCAAGAGAAATCTCGATTTCGATTTTGATGCCTACTTCCGTGATATTATCGGAGTCTCTATAGAAAAAGGCAAGGTTGTAGAGCATATAAGATTGAAGTTCTCTCATAAGCGTTTACCATACGTTCTTTCTAAACCAATTCATCATTCACAGGAATTGGAAAATGAGGTTGAAGGAATTATCTCAATAGATGTCATTCCCAATAAAGAACTCTTATCAGAATTGATTTGGTTCAGAGAAGATGTTGAAGTCCTTTCTCCAGAGTCCCTTAGAGAAGAAATCAAGGAAAAAATTGCAGAAATGTATCAGAAATATTTTGGTGTGAAGAATGACTGCACAACAGAGCCATAATTTTGCAGCCAGAAATAAAGTTTAATTTAAATTTTTAGTTGTTATGAGAAATATTGGCAACAGCCTGAGTGTGATTAACTTTGAGAAGTTTGGCGAGACAAAAGGGAAGGTGTTCACTGCTGATAACTTTGCAAAGGATTGGGACTCTATTTACGTTATTCCATCAGAACTCTCTGATGGAGTTGTAAATGACAAAGTCTTCCATAGAGTAGATCGAAAGGCACTCGTGCTAGATATGAAAAATCCTCGTATGTCTTATTTGATGGCTAATCAGGATAATCCTGTCTATGTGCCTGCGGCTCGGTTCGAGAAAACAGTTGAGGGTAAGTACTTTCCTAAAGGCTTTTTGATATTTAACCTTGATTTCGGTCTGCTACTTCCCGAATCCATTTTTTTCATGTGTAGGCAAGGCTTTTGGGAAAAACTTCTCAATAATCGTGATTATTCACTTTATTTTGAAGAGTATGGCCCCACCACAATGGAAGGATGTTTCTTAACAGAAATGAAAGACTTTTATAATTTTTCATTAAAAAACGAAATCCCTTCTTTGTCACAACAGAGGGATAGAATAGCAGATTTCAGGGCAGAAGAGAAATACCTTGATGATATTGTGGCATCAAAGGAGCGGAAAATGCTCAAGAAAACTTCTTCTGATTTGATTCACATGTTGGGTACCCCCTATATCCGCATCAATAATGCGCTGGATCTTCTTTCGCAGGATGTAGATGATGAAGGAAAGTCGAGGATTAGCTATATCCGAGACAACTTCGGATATATCAAGCGTCTGATAGAGATGAATGGTGCCAATTTCAATGATTATCCCAAGGATAAGATAAACATTATTGGATTTATGGAACGATACATACGTGGATGGGAAAACTATGGTTCCAAGACCTTCTCTATCGAATTCTTTTGTGATGGCAACTTTGAAAGGGAGAATACTATTCTTGCTAACGATACAGCCCTCGCTATTATGATGGATTGTTTACTGGACAATGCAAATAGGCATGGATTCCTTAAAACAAAATCTCCAGACAACAAAGTCAAGATACACCTTGACCAGACTACGCTTGGTAATAAGCATGCAGTCATTATAGCTGTAGGCAATAATGGAAAGACGATGCCGAAAGATTTTAGCATTGACGATTACATTACCTCTGGAAAATACGGTACTGAAACAGGCCGCTCTGGACTTGGCGGAAGCCATGTGTACAAAATCGTTTCATCTATGGATGGTACTCTTGATTTTATAAGCGAAGCAGTTTCATCAGAGGAAAAAAATGAATGGTGGACAACATTCATGATTACCGTTCCTTTAGTGTCGTAATTTAATTTTTATTTACTATGGATAAGATATATCGGTTTATATGGGCTGATGATGAAATCGATGCTTTGCTGGATGAAAACAGCAAGGCATTGCTTTCTAAACAGCATGTTGAGGTCATAGAATGCAATAATGCTGCAATGTTAGAAGAGAAGTTGAAAAACGTCAATCATCGCATTGATGCAGTAATTGTCGATGCTAACTTTACAGCAAAAAAGTTTATTCCCTCAGACGAAAGGGATCTTTCGGGTCTTAGAAATTCTATGAGACTGATAGGCGAATACAAGCATTTGCCATTCTACCTCTACACCCAGCGAGTTAATCTGTCTGACCTTGTTGACGAAGATGAATTGAGCTATTTCAAAGATAATAATGCCATATTCTATAAAGGAAATGGCTTACTACCATTACTCAACAGAATAAAGAATGATGTTGATAATTATAATAGTGCAGAGTTTCAAATAGATAATCAATTTGAAAAGGAACTATATTACTTTCAGATTTTTGACAAGCAATGCAACGCTAATTCACATCACTTTATTAGAGAATTGCTCATACAAAGCAGAGAAGGTTCTCTTACCGGTACTGAAAAGTATTTCAACCAATTCCGTTCAGAGATTCTTGATAATATGAATACTGTAGCAGCTTTTTTCGGGATTGTCCCAGAAGGTCTCTCAATCAACGATTTTAGTCGATTCTTATGTTCAAAAGCAGAGAAATATAAACTGAAAGAAGAAGTGTTTCCCAAGGCTCTTCACATGTTGATGGAATATGTTGTAAGGATGGTACAAGATGGTTCGCATAACAATGGTAATCTTCAATATTGGGTGCGTCAATTCGTCTCAGAGAACAAGGATACATTGATAATACAATCTTTACTTTTTGCCACCATTGAACTTATGTCTTGGTTTATTCCATACTTAGCAACACATACAGATAAACAACTAAATTTGGCAATTTGGCAGAAACAAAGTTGAGACTATGACAGCCGACAAGTGGGTGCAGATGGGTCAGCAACCTTTGTGTCCTAGGATATTTAAATCTGATAATTAGTTGGCAGCAAAGGGTATCGGAATCTGACAATAGTCTATAACTACATCATAAATAGCGACTTCGTTGACATTGATGTCCTCATCTACCTTAATCATCTTGTCCATTAGGGCTGCAAAGTATTCCTTCTGTTCACCAGTGAAATTCTTGATATCGAGAAGGGCAATCAAAGATGACTTGCGGCTGATTTCATCTTTTGTGTCATAGGGAAGAGCCAGTTCATCTAGGAGTTGATTAAAGAAGGCTGTTTCTCGTACATCAATACGACCATCTGCATGAATAATATCAAGCAGCACTCGCATTACGGCTATTTTCTGATTGTAGTTTAATATGTCCATATCTGATTTTTGTGCAAAAATACTAAATTATTTCCTGATTATATGCATTGTATCGATTATTTTTGCTATTTTTGTGGCGAGAAAAGAGATAATTAACAAATGAGCGAGTCATTCTTATATTCCATAGGACACAGTAACAAGACACTTGAGGAACTTGTTAGTGAACTGAGGCTGTATGGCATACAGTATTTGGTTGACGTTCGCTCTATGCCATATTCAAAGTTCCATCCTCAGTTTAACCGTGAGCCATTGAAGTTAGCCATCAACCAGACTGGCGATATCAAGTACGGCTATATGGGTGATTTGATAGGAGGACTTCCACAGGATGAAGGATGCTACACTGGCGGTAAAGTGGATTATGACAAAATCAAGCAGATGCCATTTTTTATTGAAGGACTTGAAAGACTTGTCAAAGCTAATCAGCAGGGATATAAAACTTGTGTGATGTGCAGCGAGGGAGACCCAAGTATGTGCCATCGCTCAAAGCTGATAGGTGAAGCCCTGAGAGAAAGGGGTATCATCATTCAGCATATTTGTCATGACCATCATGGTAAGCCTATTCTGAAAAGTCAGATAGACGTTATCAATGAGGTTAATAAGGGGACAAGCATGATTAATCTGTTTGGGGAAGCTGAAAATCTAACATCAAGGAAAGTATATAAAGAAGCATGACAATCTATACTATTGGAGTCTATGGAAGCACAGAGGATGAGTTTTTCACCAAACTCATCGAAAACCACATTGATCTGTTTTGTGATATCAGGCAGCGTAGGGGCGTTAGAGGGCGGCAATATGCTTTTGTAAATAGCCAATACCTTCAGAATAAACTTGCAGAATTGGGAATCGGCTATTTGTATGAAAAACGATACGCTCCGACGAAAGCTATACGAGAAATGCAATGGGCTGAAGATAAGGAGGAACACCTGACGAAGAAATCTCGCATAGTCTTGGGGTATGCATTTTGCTGTGGCTATGAACAGTTGATACTTAAAAAAGAGAACCTCGATGAACTAATGGATGCATTCAAAGACTCACAGCGTGTAGCACTCTTTTGCTTAGAATCCCATCCAGAAGCTTGTCATAGGTCGTTATTAGCCAATCGAATATATCAAAAATATGGATTAGAAATTGTTCACCTTTAAATATAAGAGCTATGGAAGTTCTGATTGTATCGCGTACGCGAATGAAAAATGGAGTGTGTTGTGGAGGCATTGATCTCGAAAATGGGGAGCTTATCAGGCTTCATGATCACTTTGGCAAGAACCTTGCAGAATCTGCTCCTTTCCAGATTGGAGAGATCTATAACTTGAAATATAGGAATGCACTACATGCGCGCCCTATTCCTCATGTTGAAGATAAAGAGGTTATGCCAGATTTTCAAATGATAAGGCAATTATCAACATCCGAATTCATAAATGAGGTTGACAGACTGATTGATGTCCCTTATGGAGGCATAGACTGCATTTTTGAGGGGAAACTGCGTCGTTCTGCTTATGCTACATATATTTCACCAGAGGCTGTTCCACAACATAGTGTATGTTTTTGGCGTCCAAATGAACCTCTCATAAAATCTGGATTTTTGGGTAAGACGAGATATTGGTTTGGAGGGTGTCATGCCATTAGCTTTGTTGGATTCCAAGAGCCTATTGATCTTATCCCTGCTGGTACTCTTCTCAGAATGTCGTTGGCCAATTGGTGGTCGCCAGATGATATTACTGAGAAACGCTGTTATCTGCAGCTATCAGGATGGTTTAGCTTATAAACAGAGCGTTTTATTACTTTATCCTTAATTATTCCTTGTTGTGAAGAATGACTTCACAACGGAGTCGTAATTTTGCCACCAGAAACAAAATTGCGACTGAATGACAAAGGAAATCATTGAACTCGACAAGACTAATGCTGAACAGCAGAAAGCTTTCGACTTAGTAGCAAATACAAATACTTGCCTCTTTATCACAGGTAAGGCTGGTACTGGCAAGACCACGTTCATCAAGCGTATTCAGGAAGAAATCAACAAGAACTTCTTGGTGCTGGCTCCCACAGGTATTGCTGCCATTGCTGTTGGTGGCCAGACCATGCACTCCTTCTTTGGATTCCCTATGCAGGCAATGGGTCCACATACAGAAACGAGTCTTTCAAATGAAAAGTTCCAGAATCTCAGGCAAACAGACACGATAATAGTTGATGAGGCTTCGATGGTAAGAAGTGATATGGTGGATGGTATGGACAGATGCCTTCGAATGGTATTCCATACGAATATGCCTTTTGGTGGCAAACAGGTTATTTTTGTTGGTGACTTGTTCCAGCTTCCTCCCGTTGTTAAAGAAGGTAGTGCTGATGCAGAGATGCTGCATGATCTCTATGGTGCAGGGCTTCCCTTTTTCTATAAGGCATTTGTGCTGAAGAGGATGAATCTGCCAAAGATCGAATTCCAAAAGGTGTATCGTCAGAGTGATGAGGATTTCCTCAATATCCTGAACAAGATGCGCAATGGTGAGGTGACCAATGAGGATTTGGCTTTGCTTAATAAGCATGTTTCAAAGGATTCTGACAATGAGGATTACTCGGTGACACTGACTTCTTTTAACTCTATGGCTGAGAAGATAAATGATGAGAAATTGGATGCCATTGAAGAAGAGGAATTCTGCTATCAAGCTGAAATTCGTGATGACTTCAAGAAGAATGATGCTCCTGTGCCAGAATTCCTTAGGTTGAAAGTTGGTGCCCAGGTGATTTTCTGTCGTAACTATCCACAGGCAGGATATATGAATGGTACGATCGGTAAAGTCTCTAAGTTGGATGAAGGGCACATTTTTGTCACATTGGAAAATGGTGCGGAAATTAATGTAAACAAGGTTGTTTGGGAGAATCTTCAGGGCAAGTATAATAGCGAGACTCATAAAATGGAATCGGAAGTTGTGGGTTCATTTACTCAATTCCCTCTGAAATTAGCATGGGCTATTACTATCCATAAGTCACAGGGTATGACATTCGACAAGATGCACTTCGATTTATCACGCGGTACGTTTCAAGCAGGACAGGCTTACGTTGCCATCAGTCGTATGCGCTCTTTAGATGGATTGACCTTAAGTCATCCCATTATGCCACATCACATCATGCAGAATCCAGAAATACGTGCATTTGCCAACTCTTTCAATGATGTTGATATGATCAATGACGAACTGGAAACAGGCAAGGCCATTTATAAATATCTGATAGCAAAGGATTATAACATGGCCGCAAAGTCGTGTCTGAAACTTGTTTTGAATAAGATTCATAATAATGATCTTAGGAATGCAGCCTTGATAGCTAAGAGGATGTTCGACATCATGCTGGACGACAGTTGTCTGAAAGGTATGACAAAGGATATGAAGTTGTTGAAGGATTGCAGTATGACTTGCAACTTCCTGAATGCGGTTATCTGTCTTTATGGCAACCGCTATGAAGAGGCTATAGGGTATGCGGATATGGTTCTCAGTAGAAAGGCTTGTTTGGAAGCGATGTTTATCAAGGGACGAGCACTCTATGAACTGAAAAGGAATGATGAGGCTTATGATGTGGTCTATCAGATCATTAACATCTCAGAAGAAGGAGAAGAGAAGAAAGCTATCGACAAGAAACTGCTCCTCTTTGAGGCTAGAGTTAATGAACGTATCGGTAATTCTGTTATCCCTTTTGCTAAGCAGTTGATTTCCCTCTGTCCTGAATTCCTATACTCATATACCATGATAAGAAAAAAGGTGGATGCCTCAGGAGTAGAAATTTCTTTTGATCCAGAGGAAGAGCATACAGATATGCTGAAGGCATTCGTTGACAAGAATATCTCAAATCAGGATTTCTTGAAGATGCTTAAGCGGTGTGATGATGAGAAGAGCATGAAAAAACTTCGTAGGGCTCTTGCTAATATTAAATAAGAGGTGTGACATAAACGCCTACAGTGGGCTATGGAACAATATTCCCACCTTGGGAATGAAATGTTCCCACACTGGGAACAAAGTGTTCCCATTAGAGCCCACTGAAAAAGTGACTCTTTTTGAAGCAGGGTTACATATATTAACATCTCGATAAGGCCTTGATATTAAAAAATATCAGGCAAAATC
>OMZO01000036.1 GCA_900315525.1 uncultured Prevotella sp.
GTAGAATTGAGAACGGTCTCCAAATCGTAACCCCATTTTTCCTCAATTCCCCAAACTGCCTTTATATAAAGAAATCCTGCAATTTATTACAAAGTTACATAAATTATTTGGAATCCACAAGGATTATTGCAGAAAAAATTAGCCGAATTAGCCGTGGGGACAGGTACCTGAGTCATAGGAGCCGTTATACCCAAGTACCTGTCCCAGCGACTATCACATCGACGCCTGGTACGACACCTTTGGCGTCAAGGAAGGCGACAAGATGTATCTGCCCAAATCCCAGCGCCTGGACTTGTGGTGACCGGCGTCACTGGGGGTTGTCAGAGATCAGGTGAACATCGCACTGAGGGTAGGGGATGGTGATGCCTGCGGCAGTGAGGGTCTCGTAGATTACCTCCTTGGCGCGGTCCACGTAGCCGATACGCTCGGCCACCAACACGTATTGCTTCACGTTGATGTCCACCGCGCTGTCGCTCATGTTGCCGACCACCACATTGAAGCCGTACTTGGGATCCACGATGTCGCGGCCATACCGATCCTTGGTGCGCATCTTCTGCATGCCCTCCACCAGCACCTTGCGCACCTGCGGGATGTCCGTGCCATAGGCCACGCCCACGGTGATGACGGTCAGCTCGTAGGAATGGTTGCGGGTGAGGTTGTTGAAGTTCTTGCCGAAGAGCGACGAGTTGAGGAACGACATCTCCGTGCCCTCGATGGTCTCAGCCTGTACGCACTGGTAGTTGATGGCGGTCACCTTGCCGCGGATACCGTCGCACTCGATCCAGTCGCCCACGCGCAGTCGGCCTCCCATCAGTTGGATGCCGTAGATGAAGTTGTTGATGACATCCTTCAGTGCCAGACCGATACCAGCCGACAAACCTCCCGCTATCAGGCCGAGTGAACCCGTCGGGATCTGCCATGCGGAGATGACCACCATGGCGAACAACATCCATATCATCACGCTGATGATGCTGTTGCCCAGCGAGAGGTTGATCTCATTGGGACGGATGGAGGTGCGGTTGTGCTTGCGCATGAAGGCAAAGTAGCGGCCATACTGCCAGATGGCGTGAATGGCGCGGCTGACGTATTGCATGACGAAGAAGAGGGCCAGCAGATAGACAATGCTCCTGGCAGAGACTCTCAGCGTCTCGACACCGCTCAGGTCGGAGAGGTGGATAAAGGGGTTCTCGTAGAACTTCACGAACAGATGGTCGAAGTCGAACATGCTCAGCGACAGGCGCACGCACAGCGGCAGGGAGAGCAGCACGATGACGGGGATGGCCACCTGACGAATGAGGTCGTAGAACCAGGTGGCACCGAAGAGCAGCGACTCGCGGTCTTCGCCCGACACGTAGGTGATGCGCTGGCGCATGCTGTCCACCCGCTTGTCGAGCCAGCGCTCCTTGTAGCGGCTCATCAGGTCGAGGATGCAGCCCACCGTCAGCCACGCGGCCAACAGGAAATACCACCACACTAGGATGAGCAGCGCCACGAAGGTGTAGCCCAGGAACGAGAACACGAACGCCACGAGATAGACGGCCAGCGACGCCCAACCCAGCGTGCGGTCGAACGACGTGGCCTTGCCGCTCACCCAGATGCAGCAGCACAACTGCCAGAGTACTATCAGCAGCAGGATGGGCGGGAACAGCAGCACCATCAGCTTGTCGGGCACGAAGGTGATGCGGCAGGAGATGATGATGAGCACCACGAGGAAGGTGGCGGAATAGAGCTGGAAACCCTGTCGGAACTGGTCGGGCTTGACGCGCAGCAGCAGCGAGCCTGAGATGGCTATGAGCAGCCACAGGAAGGTGTTGACGTGCTCCACGCCCTGATTGATGTATTCATCACCCTTCAGGGTGAAGCCGCACATCAGGAAGTAGACGATGGTGCCCAGCAGTATCGAGATGATCGACAGTTTCTTCTTGGGGACATGGCGCTTCAGCCGCGTGAAGCGGTATAGCAGCCAGAGCACCAGCAGCGTCAGCAGCCAGAAGAATCCCAGTACGACCACTTGCACGACGCAGGCCACCACCAGCATCGTGTTCTCTGCCTTGCTGGAGAGGTGCTGGAAGAGCGCCTCGTCGTCGTCATCTTCTTCTTTGCCGGCTGCAGTCCTCTCGCGTTCGCTTTCATCAAGACATCTGCTCAGTTCGTCCATGCTGTATTGTCCGCGCAGGTCGACCTTCGCCTTGTCCCAGTAATAGCGGGGGTTCGCCAGGATGTCCATAAACGGTGTCTGCCCGTCGATGAAGACGTAGCGCTCGAGTTCCCGATAGCGCTTGTCGGCATAGTCGTAGGTCTCCTTCAGTCGCAGGTAGGCCTCCTGATAGTGGGTGCTGTCGGCTATGACGGTAGCACGGTTGTCGGCATTCATCTTCAGGATTTCCGAGACGAAGAAGATGCAGCTGTCGCGCAGCGTCTCGCCTATCGAGTCGAGTACGAAGGGCGCTGATAGCGAGTCCTTGAAGGCGATACGGATCACCTCCTTCTCCAGCGAGGAGAGCGAGTCGGTCAGATGTACGTCGAGCGAGTCGTTGCGATACAACAGGCTGTCGGGCACGATCTCCATCTCTATCTCCTTCATCATCGGCGGCAGTCGGCGCAGCGCCTCGATGAGTCGGGCATTGCGGTCGATCTCGTAGTTCAGGCTGTTGACGATGTGGTCATACGGTCGCCGGTCTTTGTTGAAGGCCTTGAAGTCGGCCGTCACCTTTTTCAGGGCGTAGGCCAGGTCGAAGGTCATCTCCTGTTCCTGCGTGTAGAGCAGGATGCTGAGCTCGTTCGACTCGGTGATCACGTCGATCATCCTCTTGTGCTGGCGCTCGAAGTCGTCGTTGAAGCGCTGTTGCGCCTCGGAGCGCTGCTGGTAGGTCGCCTGCAGTTCCATGCAGAGGTCTCTCAGCGTATTGGTCAGCGAACGGCCGCTCACGACCGCCATGAGCGGTAGTGCGCACACCGTGAGTGCAAGTATGATCGTCAGCAGGTATTTCTTCATGAGTCTGTAATTATTCCGAGAACGTTTCTGTATGCACTTATTCCAATTGCCTCATGAATTCCTTGATGTTGATAATGGTCAGTCGCGGCCAGTCGATTTGCTTGAGAATGTTGAAATGGGTGTCATTAGTGACAATGTATTCCGCAGACACAGCCACAGCGCAATCCACGAATTTGTTGTCATCAGGGTCGGCCTCAATGAGTCCAAAGTGGAAATATACCTGCTGAAATACGGTTGTATGCAGCCGTGTGATGGCCTCAAGAACATTGCGGGCAATTTCCGGGGTGGTCTTCTCGGCCAACTTCTCCTCGTACTCGCTGAGGATGTCCGTGTTGACGCACAGGCTGATGCGGCCTGCCATCATCTCAGTCCAGATCTTATGATACGGACTGCGCGAGGGCAGTGACTGCAGCAGGCAGTTGGTGTCAAGAACGATGCGTCTCATAGCTGTAGGGTGTGCGCATGTGTTCTTCGCCCCATTTCTCGATGGTTTCCTCGTTGATAACCCCTTCGTCCCACAACTTGTCGATGGCTTTCTGGGCCTTCATTGCAAAGTAGTGGGCAAGTACGCTCTTGAACTCGTTCAGTTCTGCCTCGGACTTAATGCTGTTCAGAGCATTCAGCAGTTCCAGTTGTGCAATTTCTGAGTAATTCATATGCAATCTTCTATAATTTTCTGCTGCAAAAATAGGGAATTCTTTTGATTCTTCCAAATAATTCGCTGATTTTTCGCTGAAAGGGGTGTTTGGCACGATGCGTTGCACTTGCTGCGGTGTTGCAGTTCGAAATCTGATGGTCTGAAGGTCAAATTTTAAGTCTATATATCTATATATATTTACATATATAGATATATAGGAGTAAATGTAGGGTGTGGGAAAGCCTTTTCGAGAACTGCAACGCTGCAGCGCGCAGCAGCGAGCGCAAAAATCGAAAAATTTTCGCCCGAGAATTCGTAAACCGCAATGAAAGATTCGTACCTTTGCATTGTCAATGAAATAAGACGAAATTTGCGGCCTAACTGGGCGACAAAAATTGCCAAGCGCGCGGGCACGTGTTTCCTAGGGAAATCGCAAAACGGAGTCGAAACAGCGACAAGTAAAATATTATTACAACCACAATTGTTTAACTATTAAAACCAGATTGAATTATGGCATTGAAGGTAAAGGCAGTAGAACGAAAGATTAAGTTCAGTAAGAACGAGAATGATCCTGGCGTGTATCGCTATGTGATGAGCCCCGAGCTCTACATCGCTCTGAGTCAGGCGAAGGTAATGCAGCCGGCGAGGTGATCAAGGCGTGGGCGACCGAAGGTCACTCTGTGGCACTGCCCGGACTGGGTACGATGCGCTTCGGACTGCGCGCCAAGTCGGTCGAGAAGGTCGAGGACGTGAAAACGGGTCTGATCTCCAGCCGCCGCATCATCTTCACTCCGACGCAGGACCTGAAGGATGAGCTGGCCGCCACTGCCATCCAGATCACCTGCTATGACCGTAACGGTGAGATCGTGAAGCGTGTGACCTCTGCTGACGCAGGCACCGTAGAGGATCCTGAGGGCGACTCTTCGACAGGCTCAGAGACCGCGGGTGGTGACAACACGCAGTCTGGTGGTGGCAGCGACAACACAGGTGGGAATCCGCAGAATCCCGGTGGCGGGGATGATGGGCTTGATCAGGATTAATACCGAGAAAGCGATTAACCTCTAGGGGCGAGGGCTCCGGCCCTCACCCATTCTATTCACCATTAAATCTATTAACCGATTATGACGAAGAAAGAGACCTTTAAATGGATTGTGCAGATTATTGCGTCGATTGCAACGGCGATTCTGACGGCGATGGCGACAGGGGCAGGGATCTGCGACAAAGCGTTGACGAGGCGGCAGAATCGTGTCGCAAAGCTCTCTCACAAAAAAGAAAAGCGAGCCGTGAGGCCCGCTTTCTATTTTTTCGCTATGACAATCGTCGATTAGAAGAAGAGGTAGCGGTTGTCAACCACTCCTGCCTTCTGATAGAGCTCCTGCATGAAGCGGCTGGCTGCCTGAGCGGCCTGCTGACCGAGCATCTGCTCGGTAGCCTTCTCGTCGAACTTCACGCCCTCACGAGCGGCCTTCTTGAGCACCTGGAAGAGGTAAGCACCGCCGTTACCCTTGACAAGGGCCTTGCTGAACTCACCCTGCTTGGCGGCTGCTACAGCACCTGCAAGAGCGGGCTCGCTGGCACCGGTGGCCTGTACGAAGACAGGAGCGGTGAACGTGATCTGGTTCACTGAGTCGATGCGGGCACCCTTTGCCTTGGCGGCTGCGATGTCGGCTACGCCAGCAAACTTGGTCTTGATCTGCTCGAACTTCTTATCGCGAATGACCTCGGCCTTGACCATCTCCTTGACGGCTTCGAGTGAACGATAGCCTACGGGGTGAATACCGGTGAGGGCTACTACCAGCAGGTTGTCGTTGTTGCCGCACTCATAGAGGGGGCTCACCTCGCCTACCTTGGCGTCGAAGATCCACTTCATGGTCTCACGGGTGGCACGAAGTCCAGCCACATTGTGCTCTGAGTTGAACATATCGCGACGCTCCTGCACCTTGAAGCCGAACTTAGCGGCGTTCTTCTCGAGCTCCTCGAGGGTCTTGTTCTCGCTGACATACTGGCTGAACTTGTTGTAAGCCTCAGAATAGGTAGCCTTTGAGAAGTCGATGGTGTGCTTCACGACAGCGACGTCGTACTTATCGACCATAGCCTTGCGGTTGGTCACCTGCAGCACGATGTTGCCCTGTGAGAACTCGATGTTCTTCAGGTCGTTGACGCTGAGGGTATTGATGGCGTTGAGATAGTTCTTGGAATCCTCGTCCATAGAAGCTGAGTTCTCGTACATAGCAGAGGTAAGCCACTGCTTCTGGGCGGTCTGACCGTACTTCTTGGCGATGGCCTCGAAGTCGGCACCAGCCTTGAGGGCGGTGTAGATGCTGTCGGCGGTCTTGCGGGCTGCCTCGATGGTAGCACCACCTACCTGGATCTGACGATACTCGATGCTGTCGGGCATCTGAACCTTTGAGATGAGCTTCACGACGTTGAGCGTGTTGTCGCCCTTAGTCTCGAAGGGAGCGGTGGTCTGACCTACAGACATAGAGTCGAGCTTGGCTGCGATGTCTGAAGGATAGGCGCGCTTGGTGGCTGCGATGCCTGTGTAGGGGAACTGTGACTGAGCCTTGCGGACAACCTCTGCGGGGTTGGCACCGCTCTGCAGCTTGGTGGAAGCCTCCTGCATGGTGGTCATCAGGGCCTTGCGGTCGGCAGCTGAAGCCTCAACCTGGAAATCGACGTACTTGATGTCGCGGGTCTCAACGGTCTGCTTGAACATCTCCTTCTGCTCCTCGTACTTAGCCTTCAGGTCGCTGTCGTCAACCTTCACGTCGTTGTCGTTGATCGAAGAGTAAGCGATAGAAGCGAGCTGGATGTTGCTCTCCTGATTCTGACCTTCGAAGGCCATCTTGGCTGAAACGGGGTTAGAGAGGATAGAGTTGCCGAGCAGAGCCTGATACTTCTGGGCCAGTGTCTGCTGACGGAGCTGCTTCTCGATGAACTGCCAGTACTTATAGATGCGGTCGTAAGACTCAGCCATCTGAGGGTTGTTGGCGTTCTTCTTGTAGTCGTCGAGGAACTTGGTGAGCATGGTGGCGTCGAAACGGCCAGTCTGCTGGTTGACGAACGGTGAGCGCAGAAGCATGGGGTTGGTTCCCTCCTTCATCATGTTCTGAAGCTCCTCGTCGGTCACGGTCAGACCAATCTTTGCGGCCTCAGCCTGGATGATCTGCTCGTTGACGAATGAGTTCCACACTTCGTCCTTGATGCTGTTGAGCTGCTCCTCGGAGAAGTTATCGACTCCCTGAGTCATCTTCAGCACTTCCTGATACTCATCGACGAGTGCCTGGAACTCCTGAACGTTGACTTTGTTACCTAACACCTCGCCTATCTGCTGACGCTGCTGGTTCTTGGTTGCTTCGCAAGAACGGAAAGCTTCCTCAGCGATGAAGGCGAAAAGGCCAAGACCGATGATGCACACCAGTGCGACGCCTCTTTTTCTGATTTTTCCTAATGCTGCCATTTGTTTTATTTAATTTTTTTACTGTTTTTACGTTCTGACTATTGTCTGATTTGCATAAATCGGCGACAAAATTACAAAATTTGTCGGAAACGGCGAAATTTTTAAGCAAAAATCCACCTATTCTATGACCTTTAGTCGCACAAGTTCGATTTTTGTGGCGGTATTCTTCACTATTTTGCACTCGTAGTTGCCAATCCTGACGATTTCGTTGAGTTTCGGGAACGACTGGTATTCGTGGAGGATCAGGCCGCCAAGTGTCATATATTCGTCACTCTCAGGCAGGTCGAGGGAGAACATCTCATTGATCTTCTCAATCTCCAGACGGGCAGAGAGCATGTACTCGCCATCGGCTATCTGACGGGCCACGTGGGTGGAGTTGTCGTGCTCGTCTTCGATCTCACCCGTGATCTCCTCCATGATGTCTTCGAGGGAGACCAGACCGCTGGTGCCGCCGAACTCATCGACGACGATGGCCAGCGAGCGCTTCTGCTGCATGAGCATCTTCATGAGCTTCGAAGCAAGCATCGTCTCGGGCACGTAGCTGATGCTGCGCACGAGGCCTTGCTGCTCACTGATGCACAGCGTGGTGTCGGCCGCAGACAGGCGGAACATATCGGAGGAGTGGATATAGCCGATGATATGGTCGATATCCTCGTGATAGACGATGATCTTGGAGTGGCCCGACTCGATGAGCACCTGCTTGAGCTCCTCGATGGTGGCGGTATCCTCGACGGCGTCGATCTCCGTACGCGGCACCATGCAGTCGCGCACCTTCGTATCCGAGAAGTCGAGGGCGTTCTGGAAGATCTTCACCTCCTCGCCTATCTCGTCGTCGTTGCCGGCATTGTCGATGCTGGTCTGCACGAGGTAGTCGAGATCGACCTTCGTGAACTCATGGCCTTCGGCGTCGCGGTTCATGCGGATGCCCACAAGGCGCAGGAGTCCCTTCGACAGAAGGGTGGCGAAACGGGATATGGGATAGAGCAAGACGTAGCACACGTAGGCCGGAACGGCAAAGAACGTGAGCATCGAGTTGGGATTGTTCTTGAAGATGGTCTTCGGCAGGAACTCACCCGTGAAGAGCACCACCAGCGTGGAGAGCAGCGTGTCGGCAGTGACGCGCATACCGTCGCTCAGGCCGTAGAAGAGCGTCTCGTCGAAGATACGCGCAAAGAGGATACCATAGACGACGAGGGCGATATTGTTGCCCACGAGCATCGTCGATACGAAATTGTTCGGGTGATGATAGAACAGGGCGATGGCCTTCTGCGAGAGGCCGTTCTTCTCCTTGTCCATCTCCGCCAGGAGGCGGTTGCTCGACACGAAGGCTATCTCCATGCCTGAGAAGAAGGCGGAGAAGAGCATGGCGACCAACAGACCAATGATGAGGGACGTCATGGGGTAACCCTCCTATGTTTTTGCTGGAGCTGAGGGCGCAGGATGGGCTCTGGGGCCGCTGCGGTGTCGGCAGGAGCAGAGGCAGGAGACTGCGTCTGTGGCGACTCTTCCTTACTCTCGCCCGTCATGTCTTCCTTGACGAAGGAGCCTTTGGAGTTGGAGATGGTATAGTGGCGCATCTGCTCGTCGCTGAGGAAGTAAGTGCCTTCCATCGTGCGCTCGGGCGTGATGAGCTTCGAAAAGACATTGGAGTAGAGTTCGCGGCGCATACCGTCCCAGTAGAGTTCCTCGCTCTGGAAGATCAGACCATTGACGTTGCGGATGCGCACACGGCCGCGAAGGTGCCAGAGCTTCTGCTGGTCGTAGTACCAGGCGGTGTCGGCTTGCACGTAGGCCTGCAGTTTGAACTTCTCGTCGAACTGCTCGAAGAAGACGCCCTTCTCGAACGACCAGCGCGAAGGCACCTTGACGGTGTTGACATCCCACCGCTCGGTAACGATGCGGTACTTGATGACGCCTGAGTCGCTGATCAGCGTATTGACGCCATAGGAGGTCATCATCGACACGGAGTCGCGGTCGTAGATGGCAGGGGCGGTATGCTCCTGTGCCTCGTTGCAGGACAGCAACAGCGCTACGGCAACGGCGACAAGGGTTACTCTACCTTCCATTTTGCGAACCATCTCTCATTGAAGGTGATGCCGACATTGATGCGGAACGAATTCTCGGTGACGAGGTTATCGGCTGAACGATGCGACCACTGGGCGCTGATATTAAGCATCGAGCGATTGTTGATGTTGTTCAGGATGGGGATACCTAGACCGATGCTGGCGTGATACTCCGTGGGGCCTTTCTGCCCATTAATATTATAATAAGGTGTAGTCATGCCTGCACCGATGCGATAGCGTACGTGCTGGAGATACTTGCGGCCATTGGGGTTAGGCGTCCACTCACCACCGACGTTCACCTTCTGGCAGTCGCGCAGCAGGCCAGTGCGCATGACGTAGTCGGCAGTGCCGTCTTCACTCTTCACGTAGTCGGGATACTGCAGTCCTCCCCAGTGCTGCATCTGGAAGTCGGCACCAACGCGCAAGGTCTTACCGTGATTGTAGGCCAGACCGACGGTCCACATGGTGGCCAGCTCCATATCGCTGCCAGCGGAATAAGAGGTCGTATCTGCCTTGTTGATGGCCGTATTGCGATGAATGATCAGACAGGTGGGTTCGCCCTTGAACTTATGGCCCGGGGTGAATGTGGCACCGAGCACGAGCTGGTCGTTCTTGCCAACCGGGAACTCTGCCTGCGCGCCGATGTCGAGCTTGAAGCTGCTCATCGTGGCCTGATACTGCTTGGAGAGCGTGTTGATGTCGGAACTGCTGCTCGTAGTGATGTTCATCAGATAGTCGCCCCAGAGATAGGAGAAATTAAAACCGATACTGAGGGGCTTGATGATGCGCCAGCCGGCACCGAGGTAGAGCTGAGACATGCCGCCATTACCATCGTGGGTGGTGGTGATGGTGGTCTGTACGTCGTCGAAACGCTCCTTCGACGAGTAACTGTAGCCGATATTGGAGAAAGGCATGATACCGAAACTCATACCAAAGTTACGCGTCAGGCGGAAGAGACCCATCACATAGTCGAAGCCGCCGTTCTTGCCGTTGAGCTTCGTTCCGCCCTCCTTATACCGAGTGAACTGGCCGGAGAGACCGCCATCAAAGAGGAACGTCAGGGAATCGACTGCTGAATAGGAGGCAGGGTTGGCGGGATTGACCTCGTTTCCCTTGCGGAAACCCTGGGCCACGCCACTCATACCTTTATTGAACCCTACGCTCTGATCGGTGAGGTCACCAAAACCATATTGGCTGTAGGGAGAGTTGGTGCCCTGTGCATAGACACCTGTCGCTGCCATTGCCGACAAAGCGAGGCAACAGAGGAATTTATTCATATTTTGTGCTTTATTTCTATAGAAATTCATTTCAGCGTGCAAAATTATCGAAAAAAAATGGAATAAAACGCTTTTTACTGCAAAATATAAAGTATTTTTGCATCGTGAAACAAAAAAATAACATTTTTAGGAGATTCTGCCTCGTTCTGCTGACATTAATGGCTGTCGGAGAGACGATGGCAGCCAATGCATACAATGAGGACTATCTGGCGCAGTTTGACTCCGTCGAGGTAAGTCTGCTGACATGTTCGCCCCACGAGGAGATCTACAGTCTCTACGGGCACAGTGCCCTGCGCTGGCACGACCTGCGGGCAGAGAGAAATGTGGATGTCGTGTACAACTGGGGGCTCTTCGACTTCCAGAAACCCAATTTCGTGCTGCGTTTCGTATTCGGACTGACGGACTACGAGGTGGGAGGATTCCCCTACCAGCTCTTCCTCGAGGAATACAAGTATGTGGGCAGCAGCGTGACTGAGCAGGTGATCAACCTCACCAATAGCGAGAAAGCCAGACTGAGCGAGGCGATGAGAGAGAACCTGCGGCCCGAAAACCGCGTCTATCGGTATAATTACTTCTACGACAACTGTTCGACACGCCCTCGTGACATCATAGAGCGCAGCATCGAGGGAGAAGTGAAATATCAGTCGCGGGAAGACTATCAGCCCAGCTACAGGGAGATGGTGCGCGTATGTACCCGTAACCACCCTTGGGCCACCTTCGGCAACGATATCCTGCTGGGCGTGAAGGCAGACTTCAAGACGACGCTGCGCGAACAGGAGTTCCTGCCAGAGAACCTGCTCTACGACTTCGATCGTGCCCAGATCTATAGCGACGGCATCTATCGTCCACTGGTGAAGGAAAGGCGTATCGCCTTACCGAACGGTGTACAGGTAATTGAGAAAGACTTCCCACTGACGCCGACAGAGTGTGCCCTGATACTGCTGGGACTCTCGTTGCTCATCATCGTATGGGAATGGCGCTGCAAGAAGACGGTCGTCGTATGGGACGTGCTGCTGATGCTCTTGCAGGGACTGGCAGGCTGCGTGCTCTTCGTGATGCTCTTCTCGCAGCATCCGACCACCAGCACCAACCTCCAACTGCTGTTGCTGAACCCGCTGCCTCTGGGCTTCCTCTACAGCGTCATCAGAGGGCGCGACAGTCACTGGTGGGGCATTCAGGTCATATTGGCAGGCTGCTTCCTGGCGGGGAGTCTCCTGCAGCACTATGCCGAGGGAATGCTGATTCTGGCACTATGTTTGCTGTTACGTAGTGGTATTCATCTAATTTTAGACAAGAAAAAGGCGTGAGAAACCGTTATCTCTATATCACCCTGCTGGCAGTACTCGGCTGGAACGTCGAGACTCAGGGACAGACAGGCAACAGACAGGTGCCGCGACTGGTGGTGAACATCACCATTGATCAGTTGCGCAGCGACTATCTGGAAGTTTTTACGCCGCTTTATGGCAACGACGGTTTCAAACGGCTGACAGAACAGGGCGTCGTCTTTGCAGGCGCCTATCCCTTCGACCATCCAGACAGAGCCTCAGCCATCTCGACAATCCTCACAGGCACCACGCCTTTCTATCACGGCATCGTGGGCCTACAGTGGATGGACAGAAGCAGTCTGAGACCTGTGCGCTGCACAGAACAGATGCTGAAGCCAGGGGTCGCCACACCTGACAACCTGACGGTCTCCACACTGGGTGACGAGTTGAAGGTAAGCACCAACGGAGATGCGAAAATATTTGCCATTGCACCCTATCAGGATATGGCCGTACTCTCTGCAGGTCACGCAGCCGACAATGCCTGTTGGATGGATGAACGGACGGGGCAATGGACCACGTCGCAGTATTACGCGAACAATACACCGAATTGGCTACTGAGTTTCAACGAATTAAGGAGACTCAACAATATATCGAGAAAGTACGTTTGGAGACCGCTTGACGCCCCACAGGGACGGGCTGCCTTCGAGCATGTGATGAAAGGCGAAAACGGCTATCGCCAGTATCTCCGTTCTGCACTGATAAATTCGGACATTACAGAACTCGCCCTGCAGAGTGTCGCCAACCTCACGCTGGGTTCTGACAGCATCACGGACCTGCTCTGCCTGACCTATTACGCCGGACTCTATGAGGATAAGCCTGTGACAGATTGTCAGTCGGAACTGAAAGACACCTACCTGCGTCTGGACCGTGAACTCGGGAAACTCATCAGCGACCTCGAACAGAAACTCGGCAAAGAACATGTGCTTTTCGTCGTGACCAGTACCGGCGAGGCCGAGACTGATGCCACCGACTATGCCAAGTATCGCATTCCGACAGGTACTTTCTACATCAATCGTGCCGCCAACCTGCTGAATATGTACTTCAGTGCTCAGTGGGGACAGGCGCGCTATATTGAGACCAGTTACGACAACCAGATCTTCGTGAACCACAAACTGTTGGAACAGAAGCGGTTGGACAAGACGGAATTCTACGCCCGTTCTCAGGCTTTCCTGGCTGAGATGGCCGGTGTGAAGAGCGTCTATACCAGCATACAGTTGCAGAATGCCCACAACGATCATCTCTTGCGGATGCGTAACAGCTTCTCGCCCCAGCGTTGCGGGGATATCCTCATCGAAGTAGCCCCAGGCTGGCATCTGCAGCATGAGGATACTGGCAGCAACCGTCTGTCACAGGTATCAGCAGTACCCTTCCCCGTCATATTCTACGGCGGAGACCTTCAGGCTGAGCACGTCAAGGGCACCATCACCACTGACAGGATAGCCCCCACCCTTGCGAAAGCCATCCGCATCAGGGCTCCCAATGCATGCAGTGCAGAACCGTTGTTCTGAGGATAAAAGAATAAATTCTTTTGTCTTTCGCTCTTTTTTCAGCGTTTTTACGAGTTATTTGGAAAATTTTGAGTAACTTTGCACCCAATTTGTAACAAACAGGTGTAGAAAACTCCATTTAGTCAATAATAAAAAAAGAAATACAATGAATTTCAACAAATTTTTGAAGTCGCTGTTTGGTGATAAGTCCACCCGCGACATGAAGCTGATCCAGCCACTGGTGGAAAAGGTAAAAGCCGTATCACCAGAGATTGAGAAACTGGACAACGATGCACTGCGCCAGCGCACCAAGACCATTCAGCAGCAGGTGCAGGACGCTGCCAAGGAGCAGAAAGCCCGCATCGACGAACTGAAGGCCACTATCGAGAGCACGCCCATCGACGAGCGTGCAGACATCTTCGCACAGATCGACAAGATCGAGAAGGAAGTGCTCGACATCTACGAGAAAGCCCTCGACGAGGTAATGCCAGAAGTGTTTGCCATCGTGAAAGAAACCGCCCGCCGCTTTGCCGAAAACGAGGAGACCATCGTGACGGCCACAGACTTCGACCGTGAGTTGGCTGGTGACCCGAAGAAGGACTTCATCACCATCGACGGCGACAAGGCCATCTATCATAACCACTGGACTGCAGGCGGTAACGACCTGAAATGGGAGATGATCCACTACGACGTACAGTTGTTTGGCGGTGTCGTACTGCATCAGGGAAAGATCGCTGAGATGGCCACTGGTGAGGGTAAGACGCTCGTGGCTACCCTGCCAGTATTCCTGAATGCCCTCACGGGTAATGGTGTACACGTGGTGACGGTGAACGACTATCTGGCCAAGCGTGACTCGGAGTGGATGGGTCCGCTCTATATGTTCCACGGCCTCTCCGTCGACTGTATCGATAAGCACCAGCCTAACTCAATGGCCCGCCGCAAGGCTTATCAGGCAGATATCACCTTCGGTACGAACAACGAGTTCGGTTTCGACTATCTGCGTGACAATATGGCTATCTCGCCTGCCGACCTCGTGCAGCGCTCACATAACTACGCCATCGTCGACGAGGTGGACTCCGTGTTGATCGATGATGCCCGTACACCGTTGATCATCTCTGGTCCTATCCCTAAGGGCGATGACCAGATGTTCGAGGAATACCAGCCGCTGGTAGAGAAACTCGTCGGCGTACAGCGCCAACTGGCCACACAGTATCTGGCAGATGCCAAGACGCTCATCGCGGAAGGTAACAAGCTGATAGAGGCTGGTAACAAGAAAGAAGGTCAGGAGAAGCTCGACACGGGTTTCCTGTCGCTCTATCGTTCGCACAAGGCGATGCCAAAGAACAAGCCACTCATCAAGTTCCTCTCGGAGGAAGGTATCAAGAGTGGCATGCAGGCTACGGAGAACATCTATATGGAGAACAACAACCGCCGTATGCCGGAGTGCGTGGAGCCCCTCTACTTCGTGGTGGATGAGAAACTGACCAGTTGTGATCTGACTGATAAGGGTACTGCCTGGCTGGCCAAGCAGGTGAACGACAACGAACTGTTCGTATTGCCCGATATCACCTCGGAACTCTCGGCTCTCGAGGCAGAGACTGGCCTCACCGACCAGGAGCGTCTCGACAAGAAAGACGAGTTGCTGAACCACTATGCCGTCCAGTCGGAACGCGTACATACCCTCCAGCAGTTGCTGAAGGCCTACTGTATGTTTAATAAGGACGATGAGTACGTCGTGATTGACGGTGAAGTGAAGATTGTCGATGAGCAGACGGGCCGTATCATGGAAGGCCGACGCTGGAGTGACGGTCTGCATCAGGCTGTGGAGGCCAAGGAGCACGTGAAGGTGGAGGCTGCCACACAGACCTTCGCTACCATCACCCTGCAGAACTACTTCCGTATGTACCACAAGCTGGCAGGTATGACGGGTACTGCCTCTACAGAGGCTGGTGAGTTCTGGGATATCTACAAACTCGACGTGGTAGAGATTCCTACCAACCGTCCCGTGATCCGTAATGACCAAGACGACCGCGTCTATAAGACCGCTCGTGAGAAATACAACGCTGTCATCGAGGAGATCGTGAAGATGCGTGAGAGCGGACGTCCGACACTGGTAGGTACGACCTCAGTCGAAATCTCTGAGTTGCTCTCGAAGATGCTCTCGATGCGTAAGATACCACATCAGGTGCTGAACGCTAAGTTGCACCAGAAGGAGGCAGACATCGTGGCACTCGCTGGTCAGTCGACGAATGGTTTGGGTGCTGTGACCATCGCTACCAATATGGCGGGACGTGGTACGGATATCAAGCTGTCGCCCGAGGTAAAGGCTGCCGGTGGTCTGGCCATCATCGGTACAGAGCGCCATGAGAGCCGTCGCGTTGACCGTCAGTTGCGTGGTCGTGCAGGTCGTCAGGGCGACCCGGGTTCTTCTGTATTCTATGTCTCACTGGAAGACAAGCTGATGCGTCTGTTCGCCTCTGAGCGTATCGCCAACGTGATGGACAAGCTCGGCTTCAAAGACGGCGAGATGATCGAGAGTCCGATGATATCGAAGAGTATCGAGCGCGCCCAGAAGAAGGTCGAGGAGAACAACTTCGGTATCCGTAAGCGCCTGATTGAGTACGATGACGTGATGAACAAGCAGCGTACCGTGATCTACGAGAAGCGCCGCCACGCCCTGATGGGAGAACGTATCGGCATGGATATCGCCAACATCATCTGGGACCGCGTCGTGAATATCATCGAGAATACCGCCGACTACGAGAGTTGCAAGGAGGAGTTCCTGCACGTGCTCTCAATGGAGGTGCCCTTCACTAACGAGGAATATATCAACCAGCCACGCGAACAACTGACGGAAAATGCCTTCCAGGCTGCCATCGGAAACTTCAACCGTCGCACGGAACGCATCCAGACAGTGGCTAACCCCATCATCAAACAGGTGTATGAGAACCAGGGACAACTCTACGAGCGTATCATGGTGCCCCTGACTGACGGCCGTAGGATGTACAACATACCTTGTAACCTCAAAGAGGCTTACGAGACGGAGTCTAAGTCGGTGGTGAAGGAGTTTGAGAAGAGCATCCTGCTGCATATTATCGACGACTCCTGGAAGGAGAACCTGCGCCAGCTCGACGAACTGAAGCACTCCGTGCAGAACGCTTCATACGAGCAGAAAGACCCGTTGTTGATCTTCAAACTCGAGAGTGCGAAGGTATGGGATGACATGATCAACGAGATGTACAACCGCATCTGCTCGATCCTGACACGTGCCCAGATTCCTGAGATGCAGCAACAGGTGCAGGAGGCAGCCCCTGAGCAGCATACCCAGCGCCAGCAGTACACTGAGAGTAAGCAGAACATCGGCGAGGAGCAACTCTCCGACCCGAACCAGCGTGCCGCTGCCCAGCAGGACACCCGCGCCCAGCAGCCACGCACACCTATCACAAAGGATAAACTGCCTGGACGCAATGATCCTTGTCCTTGCGGCTCTGGTAAGAAGTTCAAGAACTGTCACGGTAAAGGAATTGTCTAATATATATATTAAGGTATAAAAGATGATTACGATCCAAAATCTCAAGAAACAGTTCGGTGAGACCATCGCCTGCGATATCCCTGAGTTGAACATCAACGACGGGGATATCCTAGGACTGGTAGGTAATAACGGTGCTGGTAAGACAACACTCTTCAGGATGATGCTCGACCTGCTGAAGCCCGATGAAGGCGAGGTGACACTCGACGGCGTCAACCCAGCACTCTCGGAGGAATGGAAAGCAACCACCGGTGCCTATATCGACGAGGGATTCCTCATTGACTTCCTGACACCTGAGGAGTATTTTGCCTTTATCGGCAAGATCACCGACATGACGCAGGAGGAAGTCGATGAACGACTAAAGGACTTCGAGCGTCTGGCTGGAGGCGAGGTCTTCGGACAGAAGAAACTGATACGCAACCTCTCTGCCGGTAACAAGCAGAAGGTGGGTATCATATCAGCCCTCTTCAACCGCCCTAAGCTGGTCATCCTTGACGAGCCCTTCAATTTCCTCGACCCCTCCAGTCAGAATATTCTGAAACACGAACTGACGGCCTACGCCCAGCAGACAGGAGCCACCATTCTGGTGTCAAGTCATAACCTGCTGCACACGATTGAGATCTCCACGCGCATCGCACTGATGGAGAAAGGACATATCATCCGAGATATCACTTCTGTGGATGAGAGTTCAAAGGCAGAACTCGAGAACTACTTTGACAGAGACTGAGATGACAGACTTCAAAGAACTCAAGCGGAAAGTGAAACACATCCCAGAGGGACTACCTAGTGTAAAAGTGTCGCTCGTCGGTGATACGGCCACGCAGTTTCTTGCTACTGCCATCCGTGGGATGGGTGTGGAACGCGGCTACAACATTGATCTTTTTGAAGCAGAATACAATCAGGTAGAACGACAATTTCTGGATCCGACAAGCGAACTCTACAACTTCGATGCAGATTTCATCGTTCTCTTCCAGTCCACTCATAAATTAGGTGAGAAGCATAGCCTGCTGACCACAGAGGAACAGGCTCGACTGGCAGACGAACGATTAGCCTTTGTGGCTTCTGTCTGTGAGATGCCTGTTCTGACCAACAAGAAAATCATCTGCCTAAACTATCCTGAAATAGAAGATACCGTGTTCGGCAGCTATGCTACGAAAGTAACAACATCGCTGACCTATCAGGTGCGAAAATTAAACATGGGACTGATGGATCTCTCCCAACAGTACCCGAACCTTTTTATCTGTGATATTGCCGGACTGCAGAATAAACTAGGACGCGATTACATGTTCGCACCAAACGTCTATGTCAGCACGGAGATGGTGCTGAGCATCGACGCCCTACCCTATGTGGCATCAAGGATAACAGATATCATCTGCGCCATCAAAGGACAGTTCAAGAAATGTCTCATTCTCGACCTCGACAACACGTTATGGGGAGGCGTCATCGGTGATGACGGACTGGAGAGTATCCAACTGGGACACGGACTGGGTATCGGTAAGGCTTTTACCGAGTTCCAGATGTGGGTCAAGAAATTAAAGCAGCGTGGCATCATCATCTGCGTGGCTTCCAAGAATAACGAAGAGACTGCGAAAGAACCATTTGAGAAACACCCAGACATGGTGTTGAGACTCAATGACATAGCCGTTTTCCAGGCCAACTGGGAGACTAAGGTGGACAATATTCGCACGATACAGCGCATCCTGAATATTGGCTTTGACGCAATGGTATTCCTCGATGATAACCCATTCGAACGAAACATCGTACGTGAGAATATTCCCGGTATCACCGTACCAGAACTCCCTGAGGATCCTGGGGAATATCTAGAGTTCCTTTATGGACAGAACCTCTTCGAGACAGCCTCTTATAGCCAAGCTGACAAAGATCGCACAAAACAGTATCAGGTGGAGGCAAAACGCGTGTCGCTAGCCAAGACTTTCAACAATGAGGCCGATTTCCTGAAGTCACTCAACATGGTCTCTACTGTCAGTGGATTCACTACGTTCAACACTCCACGCGTGGCTCAGCTCTCACAACGCAGTAACCAATTTAACCTGCGTACCATCCGCTATACCGAGGCTGATATTGAAGCGATGGCAGCAGACCAGAACGTGATTGACCTGAGTTTCACCCTCGAGGATAAGTTTGGTGATAACGGGCTGATAGCAGTCATCATCATGAAACGGCAGGATGCAGAGACACTATTTGTAGATACTTGGTTCATGAGCTGCCGCGTACTAAAACGAGGCATGGAGAACTTCACCCTCAATACGATGGTAGAAAGGGCGAAAGTTGCTGGCTATAAGCGCATTATTGGCGAATATCTGCCAACACCGAAAAACAAAATGGTGGAACAGCACTATCCACAACTAGGATTCAATCCTCTGGAAAATGCTTCTTCCGCCCAATATGTACTGGAGGTAGATACCTACCAACCCAGAGAATGCTATATTAAAACGAAATAACACATATGGAAAGACAAACTATTTTTGAGAAGTTAAACGAGATTTTCATCGATGTACTCGACCTAGACGAAGTAGAGCTGACCGATGCTACCAACGCCAACGATATAGAAGAGTGGGACTCTCTGAGTCATATACAGCTGATTGTGGCTATCGAGAAAAGTTTCGGTATCAAATTCACCTCACTCGAAATAATGAAGTGGAAGAACGTCGGAGAGATGGTAAACAGCATCGAGGAGAAAATAGGATAGTCAATGGTCTTCAATTCCTATAGTTTCCTGATCTTCTTCGTAATAGTCTTCATCGTCTATTACCTGCCTATCAGCAGAAAGAACCCGTTATTCCAGAACTGTTGGATCCTGTTGGCAAGCTATTTCTTCTATGGTTATGCCGATTGGCGGATGATACCGCTATTAGTAGGTGCGACCATAGTATTCTATTTTCTGGGCGGCCTGTTGCGTCGGGAGATGGACAAGGGAAATAAGAAAAATGCCTCAAGACTGACAACTCTCAGTGTGGTCCTTGGCATTGGATTACTATTCTATTTCAAATACTTGAACTTCTTTGCGGCATCTTTCGCTGAAGTACTGCAAGCGGTAGGTCTGCAGGTTAGCTGGAGTACGTTGAACATTGTCTTACCCGTAGGTGTCAGCTTCTTTACCTTCAAGCTCATCAGTTATGTTATAGAGATACACAGGGAACACATCATGCCGTCGGACAACGGAATAGAATTTGCAGCCTATATCGCATTCTTCCCTACGATACTCTCTGGGCCTATCGACCGTCCAGACCAATTTCTACCACAACTCCGACGCGTACATACTCTCGATCATCCACTGGCTGTTGATGGCTGCAGACAGATTCTGTGGGGCTTGTTTACAAAGTTGTGCATTGCCGATAATCTGGCAATCATCACTGAACAGGCATGGGCCTCTTATACATCCGCTTCATCAAGCCTGTTGCTTCTGGCAGCCGTACTCTACCCCATCCAGCTGTATGCAGACTTTGACGGTTATTCCAATATGGCTATCGGTGTGGGAAAAATCATGGGGTTCAAAATCACACGGAACTTCAACCATCCCTTCCTGGCTCGAAACATGGCTGAATACTGGCGCAGATGGCACATGTCGCTTACCAGTTGGATTACCGACTATGTCTTCATGCCATTGAATATTGCATTCCGCGAAATGAGTAACTGGGGCATCGCCTTTGCCGCCCTCATCAACCTAATTGTCATCGGTTTCTGGCACGGTGCCAACTGGACCTATGGTGTTTTCGGACTCTATCATGGTCTATTGTTTTTCCCATTGATATTCTCAGGAGCCTTTGCCAAAAGAAAAAAACTAAAGGTTGGAAACTATGGTCTGCCCAAAGGACAGGATTTTCTGAAAATGATTGCAACCTATGGACTCGTATCTTTGGGACTCGTCATCTTCCGTGCGCCTTCCATCGGTGAAGCCTTGGCTTTCCTCAGTGGTCTGTTTACGAATGGTCTGACCGGACAGCCTATAACCGACAACTATGGTAAACTCTACTGTTTGTTTGCCATCATCCTGTTTGCCTTAGAATGGATCCAACGCGACAAGGAGCACGCCCTGCAACTTAGTGGCAAGTACTTTACCCATTCACGCATCCTACGCTGGGCACTCTATCTTATGCTGATCATGCTCATCATCACGTTTACAGGACATAGCCAGGCTTTCATATATTTCCAATTCTAAGACAGATGAAACGTTTTATTCTCAGTCTCTCAGGCTTCGCAGCCATCCTCCTCGTAATCATGATTGCCATCGAGGTCGGACTGCTCTATAGGCCCAACGTTTATTCCTATAAACGTCAATATCTCGATACCCACGCCAACGATATCAAAGTGCTGCTACTGGGCAGTTCACATATCGAAGAGGGTATTCGTCCAGAACTGATCGGCGAAGGCACGTTTAACCTAGCTATCTCCGCAAGATTGAATGCTTACGATGCCGCATTGGCAGAGTTATATGTTCCCCGTTTGAAAAAATTGGAAGTCGTGGTGATGCCTCTAGATTATACCAATTTCTCCTTCGGACGCGTCCATCATACCAGTAATGACCCAAAGGGTATTGACTTGGCAAGTACCTGCCGATGTATGCATACGAAATATATGGGTACACGCATCGATCCCATCTGGTACTGGTCGGAGATATTGAACTCAAAGCTCAACTATATGTCACGCTTCTGGAACAAAGACACAAAGGTGTTGCAGGAATGTGACTCCCTTGGCTATATCCCCCTCGACATCAAAGACCGTAAACCTGGATGGGAACATTATTCCAAACCCGCAGGTATCGATTCTACTCTCCCGATAGACATAAAGGAATACAAAGCCAAGTATGCTGAGTACGAGACCATCGCTAGAGTCACCGCTGAAGCTGGGGTCCGTTTCCTCATCATCACATCGCCTGTCAACGAGAACTACAAGAAAGCTATGGATGACATTATCAAGCAGGATATGCTGCGCTTTGTGAGTGAGCTTAAGGCGGAATATCCACACGTAGAGTTCCATGATTTCATTTATGCAGAAGGCTTTGTCGATGACGACTTCCACGATGCCAGTCATCTCAACGATTCTGGTGCCGTCAAATTTTCCAAGTTACTGTCTGAAGTCATTCATGCTCACCATCCTCAAAATTAGGTATTTTGGTTGTCAACGATGGACTTGCAACGATGTTGCATAAAAAAAATGATTATCTTTGCACTCGATAAATACATTAGAACATGAAACTCTCAGAACTGAAGACAGGTGACAATGGTATCATTGTAAAGGTACAAGGACACGGCGGATTCCGTAAACGTATCATCGAGATGGGATTCGTCAAGGGCAAGAAGGTGGAGGTGTTGATGAACGCCCCATTACAGGATCCAGTGAAATACAAGTTGATGGGCTATGAGGTATCGCTTCGCCATCAGGAAGCCGATATGATTGAGGTTATCACAGAAGAAGAAGCCCATCGTCTGAAAGAACAACAGACTGCAGTCCAGCTACAAATCAACGAGGAAGAGCATCAGGATGACTATTTACACCACATCGCACTCCAGCAGCGCCGTACCATCAATGTGGCACTTGTGGGCAATCCCAACTGCGGTAAGACATCACTCTTCAACTATGCCAGTGGTGCCCACGGACATGTGGGTAACTACAGCGGTGTCACCGTAGATGCATCGGAGGCACATGCCTCATTCTTTGGCTATGAGTTCAACCTCGTCGATCTGCCAGGCACCTATTCCCTCTCCTGCTATTCGCCCGAAGAGTTGTACGTCAGAGAGCATCTGACGGAGAAGACCCCGGATATTGTAATCAACATCATAGACGCCAGTAACCTAGAGCGAAACCTCTATCTGACAACCCAATTGGTGGATATGAACGTCAGGATGGTCTGTGCGCTGAATATGTACGATGAGTTTGAGCGACGCGGCGACCATGTAGATCTCAAGACCTTAAGTATGCTCTTCGGTATGCCGATGATTCCTACTTCATTCAAGAGTGGCATGGGAGTCAAGGAACTATTCAAGGCCGTCATCCAGGTCTATGAGAATACCAGCAAGACTTCGCGTCACCTGCATATCAACTATGGCCATGAGATCGAAGACGGCATCGCCCATATCCAACAATATCTGAAAGCCGACGAGCATATTCGCCAACGTTACTCCACACGATATCTGGCCATCAAGATGCTGGAGAATGACTCACACGTGATTGATTACGTGGAACAGCACATGGCGGGAGAACAACGATCAGAAGAGCGCAAGCAGCTAATGGCGGCTCGTGTGAAAGCAGCAGCTCGTGTGCTGGAAGAAACAAAGACCGATGCAGAGACGGCCATCATGGATGCCAAGTACGGCTTTATTCACGGTGCGCTGAAAGAGGCAAGCTATAAAACTGGTTCGAAGGAAGATACTTATCATACAACGCACGTCATCGACAATGTGCTCTCGAACAAGTACTTCGGTCTCCCTATCTTTTTCCTGTTGCTCTATATCATGTTCGAGACTACCTTTTCCCTGGGGCAGTACCCCATGGACTGGATTGAAGGAGCAGTGACCTGGTTGGGCGAGAAAGTTAGCGGAAACATGCCTGAAGGTCCGTTGAAGGCAATGCTTGTAGATGGTGTCATCGGTGGTGTAGGTTCGGTCATTGTGTTCCTGCCCCAAATCCTCATTCTCTACTTCTTCATCTCACTGATGGAGGATTCCGGCTATATGGCCAGAGCAGCCTTTATCATGGATAAGTTGATGCATAAGATGGGACTTCACGGCAAGTCGTTCATCCCCTTGATCATGGGGTTCGGCTGTAATGTGCCCGCAGTGATGGCCACACGAACCATCGAGAGCCGTCGCTCACGGATTATCACGATGATGATCCTGCCATTCATGTCGTGCTCTGCCCGTCTGCCTATCTATATCATGATTGCCGGCACTTTCTTCTCACTGCAATACAGATCGTGGGTAATGCTGTCGCTTTATGCAGTGGGTGTCCTTATGGCCGTTATCATCAGTAAGATTTTCACCTCACTGGTTATCAAGGGAGAAGACACCCCTTTCGTGATGGAACTCCCCCCTTATCGTTGGCCGACTCCAAAAGCCATCTGGCGACACACCTGGGAAAAGGGTAAGGAATATCTGAAAAAGATGGGTGGCATCATCCTCGTGGCCTCTATCATCGTATGGGCACTCGGCTACTTCCCGCACAACGAAGAACTATCAAATGAGCAGCAACAGGAGCAGAGCTATATTGGTCGTATGGGCAAGGCCATAGAACCCATCTTCATGCCACAAGGTTTTAATTGGAAACTTGATGTATCACTGATAGCAGGTGTAGGTGCCAAGGAGATTGTTGCCTCGACCATCGGTGTACTCTACAGTGGTGATGACTCTTTCGGCGACGATGAGGATTTTAGCAGCGATAACGAGAAATATACGCATCTACGCCAGTTGATGATGAAGGAAGGCATCACTCCACTGGCAGCCTACGCGTATCTGATATTCATATTATTATACTTCCCCTGTATCGCGACAATTGCCGCCATCAAAAACGAGACAGGTTCTTGGCGCTGGGCACTCTTTGCTGCCTGCTATACCACAGCTGTCGCTTGGATTGTGAGTATGGCGGTCTATCAAATTGGAAGATTGTTCATTTAAGGGATAACCCCTTCTGCTATTTATTCTACAAAAAAAAGGCTATTTTGATGAATATTCGGAAAAAATGACTATCTTTGCCATCGTATTCGAAATCACAATGACTAACTAAACCGTTATTTGACATGAAAAAGTATTGTTTATTTGTATCTCTGACATTGGTTATAGTATTGACCAGTTGTAGCAAACATGTTACTGATCCCTTAGTATCAAACACATATTTCTCGCAATGGAACGAGTGCACAGCGCTGTCGGCCCTGAAAGATTATGTGGATGATGTCACCAACCCGAAGTCGCCCAATTTCATTAAGATGGAAGACCGTATCGCCACCTTTGACATGGACGGTACATTCGTCGGAGAACTCTTTCCGACCTATTTTGAGTATAACTGCTGGAATACCGTGTACTCGACGATCCCGCCTATCGTGACAAGGCACCTGAGGACGTACGCCAGACGGCACAGGAAATCAGAGACTTTGTGAGGAATGGCCAGATCATTTCAATCTAAAACATGGTCGTGCGGCAGCAAAGGCCTATGCTGGCATGACGCTCGCCGAGTTTGATGCATACGTCAAGGCTTATGCTGAAAAACCTGCCAATGGTTTCAAGGGAATGGCCTTTGGTCAAGGCACTTATAAGCCTATGCTGGAGATAATCAATTATCTGAAGGATCACGGTTTTACGTACTATGTTGTGTCAGGTTCCGACAGATACATTGTCAGGGCACTGGCCACCGCCGTTGGTTTCGATCCAAACCATGTGATAGGTACCGACTATGGGCTCTGCTCCAGCAAGCAAGGTGACGCGGATCCTCTCGATTATACGATGGACAAGGATGAAAAAATCATCCGCACTGACGAGTTTATCCTTAAGGACGAGAAAAACAACAAGGTGTTGCAGATTTGCAAAGAGATCGGAAAGGTGCCTGTGCTGTCGTTCGGTAACAGTAGTGGTGATGCAGCCATGCATAATTACTGTCTGAGCAACAATCAGTACCGCACTGCCGTCTTCATGCTTGTGGCTGATGATGATGCCCGCGACCATGCCAGTCTCGCTGAGGCTGCCAAGCGTGAGGCTAAATGGCGCGAAGCCAACTACTACATCATCTCAATGAAGAACGACTTTAAGACCATCTATGGACCAAACGTCCAAAAGGTTGATTTTGTATTTCCAAAATAATAAAAGAACATATAACTATGTCGGATGTCGGTATAATTACAAATTTTTCTTATGTAGTGATTTTAAAAGTTTGGTATAAGCAATGACGCATGGAGGACTGATGAATTTTTAGCTGTTTTTGAGGTTATACGGAATAAAATGTGTATCTTTGCATGCATTAATGGAGAAAATCATATTAGGAATTGACCCAGGAACAAACCTGATGGGCTATGGGCTGCTGAAGGTAGTGGATGGAAAGGCGCAGATGATCACGATGGGTGTGATTGACCTGCGCAAGTTTCCTGATGCCTATATGAAACTGGGGCATATCTTCGAACGTGTAACGGGTATCATTGATGGTTATCTGCCTGACGAGATGGCTATCGAGGCACCTTTCTTCGGCAAGAACGTACAGTCAATGCTGAAACTGGGTCGTGCACAAGGTACTGCCATTGCAGCAGCCATCCATCACGGTGTACCCATCCACGAATATGCGCCCATGAAGATCAAGATGGCTCTGACTGGCACAGGCTCCGCCTCGAAGGAACAAGTGGCTGGTATGCTGCAACGGCTGTTGAAGATTCCCAACGAGGAGATGGGAAAGTTCATGGATGCAACAGATGCACTGGCAGCTGCCTATTGTCACTACCTACAGATAGGACGCCCCGAAAGCGAGGTGAAGTACCGTGGCTGGAAGGATTTTATCAACAAGAACCAAAACAAAGTATCAAAACGAAAAACGAAGGATGACGACAATCAAGATAAGTAATGCGCGCGCGAGGAAACCCGAGTGGTCGATGGCAGAACCCGTTGACTTCACGATGGAAGAAGGTGAGCATATAGCCATCATAGGTCGTAACGGCTCAGGAAAATCGATGTTTGTAGATATCTTGACGGGACGCCATCCTGCATTCCCCAATATGGTGGAGTATGGTTTCGACGAGCCATATAACAATCTGAAACATATTACCTTCCGCGATACTTACGGAGGCGACAACGATAGGACATATTTCCTGCAACAGCGCTGGAACCAGATGGAGATCGACGAGGAGACGCCCACCGTTGGAAGCAAACTCGAGGAAGCTTATAAGATGGCTGGTGAGGACACGCCAGAGCGTCGCGCCCTGCAACAGCATATCTATGAACTGTTTCAGTTGGAGCCGTTGCTTGATAAATACATCATTCTCTTGTCAAGTGGAGAACTGAGGAAATACAAGTTAGCTTCATCACTGTTTACCAACCCAAAGGTGCTCATCATGGAGAACCCGTTTATCGGACTGGATGCCAAGACCAGGGATCAGTTAAAGGAACTGATGAGAACACTGACAGAAGAACAGGGACTACAGATTATACTGGTACTCGCAAAAACAGATGAGATTCCCGAATTTATCACGCATATTATTGAAGTTCGCGAGATGAAGGTGAAGGACAAAGTGTTGCGAGAGGAATGGCTCACAAGGGCAGCAAAGGAGCATTCCATCATCCATTCGCTCGCTGACACTCCTCATCCTGAGAAAAAACGAGGCCCAAAGGATTCATCAAGTACGACAGAAGTCATTCATTTTAATAAGGTGACGATACGCTATGGTGCAAGAACCATTCTTAAAGATCTTGACTGGATCGTGAAACGAGGAGAACATTGGGCTTTGTCAGGTGATAATGGTTCAGGCAAATCGACCCTACTATCACTGGTCTGTGCTGACAATCCCCAAAGCTATGCCTGTGACATCTCGTTGTTCGGACATAAGCGAGGCAGCGGAGAGAGCATCTGGGATATCAAGCGGCAAATCGGCTATGTATCGCCAGAGATGCACCGCAGCTATAAGCAGAATATCCCCGCCATCCAAATCGTGGCCAGTGGACTGAAAGATACCGTAGGCCTCTACGTCAAACCTAACGATGTCGAAAAAGCACAATGCCGCAAATGGCTTACCAACTTTGGAATCGGTCATCTGGCAGAGAGGAAATTCCTTGAAATGTCGAGTGGAGAACAGCGTCTGGTGCTTTTGGCTCGTGCATTTGTGAAGGAACCTAACCTACTGATACTTGACGAACCGCTACACGGACTTGACGATGCCAACCGCCGGATGGTAAAAGAACATGTAGATGACTATTGTCAGGATTCATCAAAGACCCTCATCTACGTGACCCACTACCAAGAAGAACTGCCCTATTGTATCGATCACTCCATCTATCTGGAACGACACTAAATCGAAAAAAGGCTCCTCTACGGGAGCCTTTATATGATTCTAACATAGCATTATTTACTTTCCATCCATCAACGCAGCCGTACGCACACGCGAGAGTGTCTCGGGTGTCATCTGCAAGTAGCTTGCGATATACACCAAAGGGGCACGCAGAACCAGCTGCGGCTGATTCTTCACTAAGCGCTGATAACGGTCCTGCGCACTCTCGAAACGAAGCATGTCTGCATGATGCTGGCTCAGAATTAGCGACTCCTCCAAGATCTTGCGATAGAGAATTTGGATGTTGACGCTCTTCATGGCCACAGCTTCCAATTCTGCCTTTGGCAAGGCTATCAGTATTGAAGGTTCCAAAGCCTTAATCTGCAGTTTGGTGGGTTGCTCACGAAAAAGGCTCTCGATACACATCACAATATTGTTTTCCGTTGCCATGTACTCGGTAAGTTCCTTGTCATTCTTAAAATAGAACTGTCGCACCAATCCCTTCACCACCCAATATATGTTGGTGCAGGTCTCTCCTTCTTTCAAAATGTATTCATTCTTTGTGAACTTCTGAGGCACGAGAATACTCTCGAGCATATCAAGCTCATCGTGCGTCATTGTACTGTAACGTCGGGCTAGTTCACGTGCCACGTCTCTAGTAGTAATGCCAATGTTAGCCATAATTGTCTTTTTTCTAAGGGCTTTTTGTATTTTTAGATTTTCAATCAAGTTTCAAGACTGCGAGGAAGGCTTTCTGCGGCACTTCCACATTACCTATCTGCTTCATGCGCTTCTTACCTCGTTTCTGTTTCTCAAGAAGTTTGCGCTTTCGACTCACGTCACCACCATAGCACTTCGCTGTCACATCCTTACGCACCTGCTTCACGGTCTCACGAGCGATAATCTTAGCACCAATGGCTGCCTGGATAGCGATATCAAACTGCTGGCGCGGTATCAACTCCTTCAATTTCTCACACATCCGTCGCCCGAAGGTAACAGCATTATCCTGATGTGTCAAGGTCGAGAGGGCATCGACAGGCTCACCATTAAGCAAAATGTCCAACTTTGCCAACTTAGAGGGTCTAAATCCATCGATATGATAGTCGAACGAGGCATATCCCTTTGAGATAGACTTCAACTTATCATAAAAGTCGATGACGATCTCACCAAGCGGCAACATGAAATGTAATTCAATGCGGTTTCCACTGACATACTGCTGGTCGATCAGTTCACCACGTTTGTCAAGACAAAGGGTCATAATCGGTCCGATATAGTCGGCTGCTGTGATGATAGACGCACGGATATAGGGTTCCTCGATATGCTCAATCATCGTCTGATCTGGCAAACCAGAGGGATTATGTACCTCTTTAACTTCACCCTGCTTGGTGTAGCACATATAGCTAACATTTGGCACAGTCGTAATCACATCCATATCGAATTCTCGGTCGAGACGTTCTTGGATAATCTCCATATGGAGCAGACCTAAGAAACCACAACGAAAACCGAAGCCCAACGCGATCGACGACTCAGGCATGAAGGTCAGCGAAGCATCATTCAACTGCAATTTCTCCAGAGAGGCACGCAGGTTCTCGTAGTCAGTCGGATCAATGGGATAAACACCAGCAAAAACCATGGGCTTCACCTCTTGGAAGCCTTCGATAGCCGAAGTACAAGGATTGGCCACCTGCGTAATCGTATCTCCGACCTTAACCTCCTTTGAATTCTTGATACCACTGATGATATAACCCACATCACCCGTACGCAACTCCTTACGGGGAATCATATCCATCTTCAGAACACCAATCTCGTCGGCATCATACTCCATACCGGTATTGAAGAACTTCACATGGTCGCCCGTTCGAATCACACCATTGATGATCTTAAAATAAGCAATAATACCACGGAAAGAGTTGAACACCGAGTCGAAAATCAGGGCCTGAAGAGGTGCCTTTTCGTCACCCTCTGGATGTGGAATCTTCTCCACCACAGCATTCAGTATCTCCTCTACCCCCTCACCTGTCTTACCTGAAGCACGGATAATCTCAGAACGGTCGCAACCTATCAGGTCAACGATTTCGTCTTCCACCTCATCAGGCATAGCCGAAGGCATGTCAATCTTATTGATAACAGGGATAATCTCCAAGTTATGGTCGATAGCCATATAGAGATTAGAAATAGTCTGTGCCTGAACGCCCTGCGTAGCATCAACTACCAACAAGGCCCCTTCACAGGCAGCTATCGAACGACTAACCTCATAAGAGAAGTCAACATGTCCTGGAGTATCTATCAGATTCAAGATATAGGTTTCACCCTTATAGTTGTATTCCATTTGGATAGCGTGACTCTTGATGGTAATACCACGTTCACGCTCCAATTCCATATCATCAAGCATCTGACCCTCAGTCACTTGAATGGTCTTAGTATATTCCAACAGACGGTCGGCCAAGGTACTCTTACCATGGTCAATATGCGCAATGATACAGAAGTTTCTTATATGATCCATCAATTATTCGTAATATTACAACTTGCAAAATTACAAAAAAATCAAAGAAAATCAGATATTTTTGCTTTTTTTTGTAACTTTGTACCCAAAAATAGCATTCGTTATGAAAAAGATTTGGACATTTGTCATGTTTCTAACCCTTTTGGCTGCCTGTCAGGAGTCACTGGAGGATAAATGTGAACGAGAAGCAAAGGATTACACCCGCCGAAACTGTCCGATGAAGATGGACAACAACTCCATTCTCGACAGTTTGGTCTTTGAGCGTTCCACTCACACCATCCACTATTATTATACCCTAACCGGCTTTGCAGATCAGGATAGTATTCTTGAGAAGGTAAACGCTGTCGAAGTGTTGCGCGACGAAGTCAAGAACTCCACGGCTCTCAGGATATACAAGGAGAACAAATTCAGAGTGGCCTATACCTACCGGTCACAAAAAGACCCAAAGAAAATCAGGATGGAAGTGGTATTCACAGAAAAAGATTATTAAAAAATCTCCCTCGTAACTGAGGGAGATTCTTATTTTGATTTTTCGGCAGTTGCATTAATCTGCAACCTCCTCTGGTTTCATGTTGGTATAGACCGTCTGCACGTCGTCGAAGTCCTCAAGCTTCTCCACCATCTTATCGATGGTCTCACGCTGCTCAGGTGTAACATCCTTCAAATCGTTGGGGATACGGGTGAATTCAGCACCTGTCACCTCAAAACCATTCTCCTCAAGATGTTTCTGAATAGCACCAAAAGAAGAAGGATCACCATAGATTGTGATGCTGTTCTCCTCTTCATCCTCGTCGTATTCATCCTCTACACCGTAATCAATCAAATCGAGAATCATCTCGTCCATATCCAACCCGTCCTTCTTTTTGAAGGTGAAGACTGCCTTGTGATCAAAAAGGAACGACAATGAGCCCTGAGTTCCGAGATTACCGTTGAATTTGTTGAAGACAGAACGCACATCACCTACTGTACGCGTGGTGTTATCTGTCAGTGTCTCCACGAAGATGGCAATACCATGAGGGCCATATCCTTCATAGGTAACTTCCTTGTAGTCACTCTGGTCCTTCCCCATCGCATTCTTGATAGCACGCTCGATATTATCCTTCGGCATATTCTCGCGCTTGGCATTGGCAATGATAGCACGCAATGCAGGATTGTTCTCTGGCTCTGGACCGCCTGCTTTCACAGCAATAGCAATCTGTTTACCAATCTTTGTAAATGTCTTAGCCATGTGGCCCCATCGCTTCAGCTTTGTTGCCTTACGATATTCAAATGCTCTTCCCATATATTAAAAATTTAAAAATTCAAAATTATCTAAGTTCTGCATTAAGTTGCTTCTTGATGTTGGCGATAAGTTTCTGCATGATAGCATCGATCTGCTTGTCACCCATCGTCTTTTCCTCATCCTGAAGGATGAAGTTCACAGCATACGACTTCTTACCTGCAGGCAATTTGTCCCCCTCATAGACATCAAAGAGTTCGACCTTCTTCAGAAGCTTCTTCTCTGTCTGACGAGCAACCTGCTCAATCTGTGCAAATTCCACGCTATTATCAACGAGCAAGGCTAGGTCGCGGCTCACTGCCGGGAACTTGGAGATTTCGGTGTAGAGAACCTCGTTTTTCTTGATGACCTTCATCAAGGCAGTCCAGTTCAGTTCCGCATAATAGACAGGATTATCAAGTCCAAACTGTTTCTGGAGCTTCTTTGAGATGATACCCATATCCACGAGTTTCTTGCCACCACGGTTCTCAATAGTTAGACCGTTAGAGAAGATGTCATTCTCTGACTTCTTACGAACCGTCATACCGGGCTTCACGCCAATACGACGCATGATATTCTCCACATAAGCACTCAGTTCAAAGAAAGTTGCATCTTCATTCTGGTGAGCCCATGAACCTTCTACACGCTTGCCAGTCACCCAAAGGGCTGCATGATATTGTTCCTTGTAAGCTTGCATCGGATCGTCAAGATTTTGCTTCTCAGGTGTAAAGGTATAGACATTACCAAACTCGAAGAAACGCAGATTCTGACGCTTGCGATTCACATTGTGCTGAATACTCTCCAAGCCACCAAAGAGCAGTGTCTGGCGCATCACATTCAAGTCCGTCGAAAGCGGATTCATAATCTTCACACAATTAGCCTCCGGATAGGTATTATGCTCACTATAATAGGCACCCTTTGTCAGAGAATTGTTCAGAATCTCATTGAACCCCTCACCCACCAGTTGTTCACTGACTGTGTTAGCCAATTTGTGCTTCTGGTCCTCATCACCTTTGATGACAAGAGAGCTCTTCAACTGTGTTGGGATCTCTACATTATTATATCCATAGATACGCAGGATATCCTCCACAACATCGCAGGGACGCTGTACATCAACACGATAGGCAGGAATCTCAAGTGTCAAGGCCTCAGCGGTCTCGTTGAGCACCTTCATCTCCAGACTCTCACAGAGACCTTTGATAGTTGTATGAGGAATTTCCTTACCCACAAGGTCGTGAACATACTTATAACTGAGTTCTACGACAGGGTTCTTCATCGGTTCGGGATAGACATCGCAGATATCCATTGAAACCTTACCGCCAGCCAGTTCCTGACAGAGGATAGCAGCCTGCTGCAAAGCATAGATAATACCATTGGGATCTATACCGCGCTCAAAACGGAAACTGGCATCGGTAGAGAGACCATGACGACGAGCACTCTTACGAATCCATGTCGGATGGAAATAGGCACTCTCTAACACAACATTCTTCGTTGTCTCATAAGTACCACTACCCTTTCCACCAAACACACCGGCAATGCACATCGGATCCTCTGCATTGCAGATTGCAAGATCTCGGTCAGATAGCTTATGCTCCACACCATCAAGTGTCTGGAACGGTGTACCATCAGGCATCGTCTTCACGACAATCTGATGTCCCTTCACCATATCAGCATCAAAGCAATGCAAAGGCTGTCCATAAGCCATCATAATATAGTTAGTAATATCCACGATATTGTTGATTGGGCGCAGTCCGATGGTCGTCAGTTTGTTCTTCAGCCAGTCAGGGCTCTCTTTTACGTTACAGTCGGTAATACTTACACAAGCATAGCGCTTACATGCCTCTTGGTTCTCAATAGTAACATTGACAGGCAGGTTATGGTTATCCACCTTAAACTTCGAACAGTCAGGACGATGCATCTTGGTCTCGTAACCATTGCTCTTCAGCCAGGCGTAGAGATCACGGGCAACACCCCAATGGCTCAAACCATCAGCACGGTTTGCTGTAATATCCACCTCAATCAGCCAGTCACTCTCCAGATGGTAATACTCAGCAGCAGGCATACCCACTACAGCATCTTCTGAGAGAACAATGATACCATCGTGAGAAGTACCAACGCCAATCTCATCCTCAGCACAAATCATGCCATTAGACTCAACACCACGAAGTTTGGATTTCTTAATAACAAACTCATTGTCACCATCATAAAGCACACAACCCAAGTCGGCCACAATCACCTTCTGGCCAACAGCAACATTAGGGGCGCCACACACAATCTGTGAAGGTTCACCCTTTCCTAAATCCACCGTTGTTACATGCAGATGGTCACTATTTGGATGAGCCTCACAAGTAAGCACCTTACCCACATAAAGCCCCTTAAGACCACCCTTTATACTCTGTACTTCTTCCAATGCGTCAACTTCAAGACCTGTCGATGTCAGGGCATCACATACCTGCTGCGCCGTCAGATCAAAATCAACGTATTCCTTCAACCATTTGTAGGAAATATTCATTATACCGATTCTTTAGTAATTACTCAAAATTGAAATTTCGAGCGCAAAGGTACTAAAAAAACAGTATATACACAAATTTTTCCCCTAAAAACTACTCAATACATTTCATTAAGAAATCTACAGCACCATTGATGCCAAACTTCCTGACGTCGATAGATATGTCATAGTTGCGTGCATCCGTCCAGTCCTTTCCTGTGAAAGTTTTCGTATATAGCTCACGACTATAGTCATTGTCCACCACCATAGCAGCAGCATCGCTCAGGCCTAGGCCGTATTTCTCAGCAATCCTGCGCTTCCGACAATCCTCTGACGAATGAATGAAGATCTTCAGGGCATTTGGATGATCGGCAAAGATATGGAAACCACAACGACCAACTAGTACACACGACTCCTGTTCAGCTATTTTCCGAATAGCAATGGCCTGTGCCTCAAAAAGTGCATGGGAAGTCTCGTCATGTTCCTGTCCATCGTATTCGGCCTTATTCATATAAGTGCGATAGAAATTGGTGAAGTCGTCACGCCACAAAGGATTGCGCGCAGCGATACGCTCCATCGCATCCTCTACAACAGGAATACGCTTAGCCACTTCATTCAATATCTGTTTGTCTAGCAGCTTAACCCCCAGACGTCGGGCTAACTCTGCCCCAATCTCATGACCGCCAGTTCCGAACTGACGACTAATGGTAATTACAAATTGTTCTTCTCTGTTCATGGCGCTCCAAAAGTTAGTTAAACATTATTTCAACGCAAAGATAAAAAAAAGATTTGGAAGTTCCAAATCTTTTCACATTATTTTTGCAAATATGCAGCAACCATTTCCGCACATCGCTCTCCATCAACACCTGCTGACACAATGCCTCCTGCGTAACCCGCTCCCTCACCACAGGGGAAAAGTCCCCGGATACGAATATGCTGGAGGGTCTCATGATCTCTGACGATACGGATTGGTGATGAAGTACGTGTCTCCACAGCAATGAGCACAGCCTCATTTGTAAGGAAGCCATGAACCTGACGGCCAAAAGCCTTGAACCCCTCCTGCAGACGATGGGAAATCATCTTCGGCAACCAGAAATGCAAAGGACTGGAAATCAGGCCTGGGGCATACGAAGACTTAGGCAAATCATAGCTCAGTCGGCCATTTACAAAGTCTGCCATACGTTGAGCAGGGGCAGTCTGTCGCATATTTCCCTGTTGCCAACACACCCGTTCTAACTGTTGTTGGAACCGCATTACCTTCAATACATCATCTCCTTCTACATCCTCCGGCCGAACCTCTACCACCATACCACTGTTACTCCATGCCGTACCACGATTGGCTGGACTCATGCCATTGACCACAATCTGTTCCTTGTCGGTCGCTGCCGGTATCACAAAACCACCAGGGCACATACAAAAAGAATAGACTCCACGTCCTTCGATCTGAGTCACCATTGCATATTCTGCAGCCGGTAGATATTTGCCGCGTCCCTGCTTGGAATGGTATTGAATCTGGTCGATCAACTGAGAGGGATGCTCAAGTCGAACACCTACAGCAATACCTTTAGTCTCTAATTCAACCTTTGCTTCATCTAAATAATGATAAACATCTCTTGCAGAGTGACCTGTAGCTAAAATAACAGGGCCACAAAACTCCTTTTCAAGGTATATTCCATTTACAAATTCTTCAGCAATGACACCCACCACTTGACTATTCTTGTCATCCATCACCAGTCGCGTCATCTTCGTCTGGAAGTGTACCTCACCGCCATTGTCGATTATCGTATGACGCATAGTCTCAATGACCTTTGGCAATTTATCTGTACCAATGTGCGGATGAGCATCAGCTAAGATTGCTGTTGATGCCCCATGCTGACAAAAAACATTCAATATTTTATCCGTATTACCACGTTTCTTCGAGCGTGTATAGAGCTTGCCATCGGAATAGGCACCAGCCCCACCCTCGCCAAAACAGTAATTGCTCTCACTATCAACTTTCTGAGTCCTGGTGATATTCGCCAAATCCTGCTTGCGAACGTGAACATTTTTACCACGTTCCAGAACAACGGGTCTAAGGCCGAGTTCAATGAGTCTTAAGGCAGCAAAAAGTCCTCCAGGCCCAGCTCCCACGACAATCACCTGCGGACATCCTTCAACATTTGGATAGTCCGTCTTCACATAAGCATCATCTTGAGGCAGTTCATTTACGTAAACCCGCACCTTGAGGTTGACGAAAATCTGCCGCTGACGGGCATCGATACTTCGTTTCAAAATTCGGACGCCATAGACAGTCCTTACGTCAAAACCATACTCGTCGGCTAACCAAACTTTCAATCTGTCTTCTTGTGCCGCAACCTCTGGCACTACTCTGATTTGATATTCATTAACCATTGCCTGTTAATACACCTTATTATATAATATATTATTAGATTGCAAAAATACTAATTAATTTGAAATCTACAAAATTTTGGGACAATAAATTTTTTAACCGTTTTATTTGCTATTTTCAGAATATCTTGCTAATTTTGCAATTCAAATATTGAATCAGATGGTATTTTATTTTTCAGGTACAGGCAATACAAGGTGGATAGCAGAGCAAATAGCTAAGGCTATAGGTGAGCAACTGCTATATATACCAGATTTGATGAGAAATAGTCAATATGAGTTTTCACTATCAGAAAATGAACGTATTGGCTTTTGTTTCCCTACCCACGGTTGGCAACCACCACGTATAGTAAGGGAGTTTGTCAGGAAGTTAAAACTATCCTATCCAACTGCCACAGTAGATAGAGAAATGCCCTATTGTTGGGCTTTGACGACCTGTGGTGATGATATGGGTGAAGCCATGACCATATTTAACAAGGAACTGAGGCGTATTGTGTTAAATGGGTACTCCAGTCCGTTACAGGCAGAGGCCCTATTCTCTGTTATCATGCCTGAGTCGTATGTTTGCCTTCCTTTCATGAAGACGGATACGGAAGAAAAAGAGGCAATGAAGATTGATATTGCCAAGCATCAGATACCGCATATCGCCCAAGTCATACAAACCCGAATGCGGGGAATCATGGAATTGGACAAGGGACCAACACCTCGCTTATACTCTTATGTCATCGGACATTACTTTAATCATCATATGATAACAGACCGTAAGTTTACCGTCGATACTGGAAAATGTATCAAATGCGGTAAATGTGTGAAAGTCTGTCCAGTAGACAATATAAAAAATACACCTCCCGAATGGCTTCATAACGGCAGGTGTACATGTTGTCTCGCTTGCTATCATTATTGCCCTGTGCACGCCATCAACTATGGCAGTATCACACGGAAACGCGACCAATATTACTTTAATAGACGCGAGGACCGAAGATAAAGGTTCCGATACGCACCATGGTGGAGCGCATATTGAGAGCAATCTGGTAGTCGTCGCTCATCCCCCAAGATCGTTCGCAGAAAGCATCATCTTCAACAAAATATTTCGCCTTGACCTCGTCAAAGAACGTAGCGGCAGTCTGCATTTCTCCACGAATCTGCTCAGCGTCATCAACATTTGATGCCATCATCATGAGTCCACAGATGCGTACATTCTTCATTTGCCGCCATTCTCCGTCATCAAGGAGTTCACGACAGGCCTCTAAAGTCAGACCATATTTTGTTGACTCCTCAGCAATATGCAATTCCAGAAGGACCTTGATAACCCGATTACAACGAGCCGCCTGTTTATTGATTTCACGTAAGAGCTTCAGTGAGTCAACAGCTTCGACCATGGAAACATAAGGCGCAATGTACTTGACCTTGTTGGTTTGTAGATGACCTATGAAGTGCCACTCAATATCCTTTGGCAACGACTCGTGTTTCAGACGCAATTCCTGTTCATGGCTTTCCCCAAATAGACGTTGTCCTTCTTCATAGGCAGCCATGATATACTCGTTAGGGTGATACTTAGATATTGCCACAAGACGAACACCTTGTGGCAATGTATCATAGATTTTACGCAGATGTCCCTTTACGTCGTAGTCCATTACTGTTCGTATTCAGGTTGATCGTTCTGCCTGGCAGCCTTTTTATATTCAAAGACATCCATCAAAGTGGTTTCTGCCACAGAAGATATGACATAATCAATCATTGTTCCACCCATCACCTCGTCAATGTTCTTAACAGCACCATTGAAAGATCCTGCCTGCACAAGGTAACTGACCGATGAGCGCTTTTCTTTATCGGTTTTCTCATCGATAGTAATAAACTGCAGCTTGGCCTTATACCATTTATCGGCATTGTCGTCATCAGAAAAGAATATTTCCTTATATGTAGCCTTCTTAATATCAGCCACATCGAATTCACCGCTGATATAGGAAGACATCTCTTCCATAATACGTTCCTCAGCCTCACTAAAACTTAAGGCATCAACAACATAGGATTCATTAACCTTTTTCTGCAAGCCGTCTTCCATCACTTTTTCATAACGGATCTTGCACTCAAACCAGTTTGCTGTTCTACTTCTCATTTCTTTTTTATAACTTAATTAATTTTTCTTATCTGAATCAGAAGAAGGTGTCGAAGGTGATTCATCATCACTTCCCTGCTTATTTTTTAAACCCATATAGTCTTTATCCATCTGGGCCTTTTTCTTTTCCGTCAGTTGTTCAATAATCTTTGAGGCAATACCGTTGGCACGATCTGCACTAAGCGTTGTAGATTTCATCAATTCCGCCTGTTTCTTGGCAAGTTTTTCTGTCATTGCACGACTCTTGGCGGCAAAATCTTTCTCAGTACCATTCATCTGGCCAGTGTTATAGACTTCTGAGAGAATGGCATCTGCCGCCTTTGTGAACTGTTTACGGAAAATGGCCTCTGCCTTAGCGTTATATTCACGTAGTTTGGCCTCACCAACACCCAGAGAGTCATTCTTATGACGCTGCAATTCTACAACATGAGCAATAGTAGCGGAGTCTGCATCAGCCCCAATACCAAGCAAGGCATCCATATCCTCATCAAGCATCTCGTCGGGTATCGGCTCTTCAACAGGCTTTACATACTCTACTGCTTCAGGACTGGGTAAGAGATAAAAGAATAAGCCGACGATAGTAAGAGCTATAGCCACAGCCACACCAGCCGTGACTGCTGTCCGACGAATACTGCGCACGCGGTTAATAGCAGAACGAAAGTCTTCGATACTGGCGTAACGATCTTCAGGACTTTCGGCAATAGCCTTGTTGACGACCTTCTTTAATTCAAAAGGCATACCAGAAGACTCATATAGCCATAATAACAACTTACCAAGCGAATAGACATCTGTTCGCCCGTCAATAGGGTTACCATTAAACACCTCTGGTGCAACAAATTGTTCAACACCTTCATAGAGGATATCCTGATCAAGTTTATTGAAGAACGACCCATGGAATAACAGACGGACTGCATTGTCGTTCTTTCGAGTCAGTATATTTGATGGCGCAAAACAGACATAATAGATTTCATTCTTATGGAAATCAGAAACGACATCAAACAGTTCGTTCATCACTGAATTAACGAAACCATTACGAACCACAATGGCCGGATCATCGTTGATCAGCTGTTCAAGCGTTTGATAGTTACCGACCTCTACGGCAACTGCATATACGCCTTCGTCTCCTTCATTGGGTGTGAAATGGAGTTGACCTTTATGGCTTATCTCTCGCACTGCATCGCAATCAGCCTTAATACTGCGCGAGAACTTGATCTGGTCTGCTATTTCATCACGAAACTCGACGAAGTTAGAATATTTTCCGTCAATGAGGCGTTTGTAAAAGTAACCATAAGGCATAGGAGCCTTAACTGTTTTCTTTGCCTTGCGCGCCTCGAGCATTTCCTCATAATTCATCGTTTTGGTCTGCTTTAAAAATGATTTTTGTTTGGCAAAAGTACAAATAATAATTGAAATTGGGAAACATAAAACAAAAAATATGTATTCTCAAGTGTATTTTTTACTTTTAATTCTTCGTTTTTCATTTTTCTTTGTAACTTTGCACCGAAATAAAATATGAATAGAGATGCCTGAAATATCAGTTCGTGGCCTTGAGATGCCAGAGTCGCCTATACGTAAGTTAGCACCATTAGCTGCTGCCGCAAAAAAAAGAGGTACAAAAGTTTACCATCTGAATATTGGCCAGCCTGATTTGCCGACACCACGTGTAGGACTTGATGCTTTGAAGCAAATAGATCGCAACATATTAGAATACTCCCCTTCCCAAGGCTATTTGAGCTACCGGGAAAAACTTGTCAGTTATTATGCGAAATATAATATCAATGTAACAGCCGACGATATTATCATTACTTCTGGCGGTTCCGAAGCCGTTCTCTTTGCATTCTTATCATGTCTCAATCCCGGTGATGAAATCATTGTGCCAGAACCTGCTTATGCAAACTATATGGCATTTGCCATCTCTGCCGGTGCAAAGATTCGCACCATCGCTACTACGATTGATGAAGGATTCTCGCTTCCTAAAGTTGAGAAATTCGAGGAACTCATCAACGAGCGTACCAGAGCCATCATGATCTGTAACCCTAACAATCCTACTGGATACCTCTATACGCGTCGCGAAATGAATCAGATACGGGATTTGGTAAAGAAATACGATTTGTATCTTTTCTCCGATGAAGTCTATCGCGAATATATCTATACTGGGTCTCCCTACATTTCCGCCTGTCATCTGGAAGGTATCGAGCAGAATGTCATCCTGATTGACTCAGTTTCTAAACGCTATTCTGAGTGCGGTATTCGTATAGGTGCCCTCATCACGAAAAACGCAGAAGTAAGAAAAGCTGTGATGAAATTCTGTCAGGCCCGTCTGTCTCCTCCACTTATCGGACAGATTGTTGCAGAAGCCTCACTGGATGCACCGGAAGAGTATTACCGCGATGTCTATGATGAATATGTTGAGCGGCGTAAGTGTCTCATCGATGGATTGAACCGTATTCCAGGTGTCTATTCTCCGATACCGATGGGAGCCTTCTATACTGTTGCAAAGCTTCCTGTGGACGATGCAGAGAAATTCTGTCGCTGGTGCCTATCTGAATTCGAGTATGAGGGTGAAACTGTAATGATGGCTCCGGCAGCAGGTTTTTACACAACTCCAGGAGCAGGCATCAATCAAGTGCGTATAGCCTATGTCTTGAAGAAAGAAGATCTGGAAAGGGCACTTGTTGTGCTCAAAAAGGCACTTGAGACCTATCCTGGGAGGGTCGTCGAATGAACCTCCCCTTATTTGTAGCCAAAAAAATCTATCATGAGCAGGGTGACAACCGAAAAGTAAGCCGTCCTGCTATTCATATTGCCACTGCAGGTGTAGCAATAGGTCTTGCTGTTATGATCATCACTGTCAGTGTTGTGCTAGGATTTAAGCATACCATCCGTGACAAAGTGATGGGATTCGGAGGACACATACAAGTTCACAATGCACTCGCATATAATGATACCGAACCCTATATTATCAACTGCAATGACAGTCTGATAAAAGCTATTCGATCCATAAAAGGGACTCGACACCTCGAGCGGTATTCTATGGCTCAGGGCATTTTGAAGACTGATAAAGATTTCCTTGGCATTGCTTTCAAGGGTGTGGGACAAGAGTTCGACACTACATTCATCAGCCAACATCTGGTGGCAGGCAATATACCTCATTTCACAGATAGTATCAGTCAGTTCCAATTGCTCATTTCCAAGATGATTGCCGATAAGCTAAGGCTGAACGTCGGTGATAGGATTTATGCATATTTCATTGAAGATGAAAACGTTAAGACAAGGAAGTATAAGATAAGTGGTATTTATCAGACAAACATGACACGCTTTGATGAGGCCATTTGTTTCTCTGATATATATTCAGTTAACAAAATAAACGGCTGGGGCTCTGGAGTATGTTCTGGCATTGAGGTGACAGTAGAAGACCTAAATCTGTTACCACAAGTAGAAGAGTCATTTATCAGCACCATAAACCGTTCGACCGACGCCAGTGGCAACATTCTTGCAACTCAAACTATCTATGAATTATATCCTCAAGTATTCGTCTGGCTTAATTTACTTGATATTAATGTCTGGATCATTTTAGCACTCATGATTTGTGTAGCCGGTTTCACTATGATCAGCGGATTGCTCATCATCATATTGGAAAGAACGCAGATGATAGGCATATTAAAGGCCATCGGCGCACGCAATGATACGATACGTCACATATTCCTATGGTTTTCGGTATTTATTCTTGGTCGTGGCTTGTTATGGGGTAATATTTTAGGAATAGGCATTGTCCTCCTGCAGATGTACACTGGTATTGTAACCCTTGACCCTCAGACGTATTATGTCAGAGAAGCTCCAATGGAACTGAATATACCATCTGTTGCGTGCCTGAATTTGGCTACTCTTTTGATATGCATTTTTGTTCTCATAGCCCCGAGTTATATGATTTCTCATATTCACCCCGCTAAATCTATGAGATACGAATAAATGTGTCCCATTTTTCCAATAATTACGTGTTTTTTACTCACGACCCTAAAATATTGCACATTTTTTTTTGAAATGTGCATTAAATGATGTATCTTTGCACAAAATTTCAAAAATTGTGCAGTTTTAATGGAAACTTTTAGCAGTTTTAATGCTTATATCCAAAAAGCAATTGTAGAGAACTGGGATCAGGATGCACTGACTGACTATCAAGGTGTCACCCTCCAGTTTCATGATGTAGCACGCAAAATAGAGAAAATCCATATTCTTTTTGTAAACAGTGGTGTTGAAAAAGGTGACAAGATTGCAATTTGTGGTCGTAATTCAGCTCATTGGGCAGTAGCTTATTTGGCAACATTAACCTATGGTGCTGTTGCCGTGCCTATTTTGCATGAATTCAATGGTGAACAGATTCAGAATATCGTTAATCATTCGGAATCAAAACTACTCTTTATCGGTGATTATGCCGTTAAGACCATCGATCCAGATGCGATGCCATCTCTTGAGGCAATTATCAATCTTCCAGATTTCTCATTGATGCTCTCACGTTCGGAAAAGATCTCTTATGCACGCGAACATCTTAATATGTTATTTGGAAGCAAATATCCGAGAGCTTTTCGTGCTGAACATGTGAACTATTACAAGGATGAAGCAGAAGAGTTGGCGCTTATTAATTACACCAGTGGAACAACAGGTTTCTCTAAAGGCGTTATGCTACCTTATCGAGCACTATGGGGCAACGTAGAGTTTATCATCAACAGACTTGGTAAGGTCGTGAAGCCGGGTGACAACATGTTGAGCATATTGCCAATGGCCCATATGTATGGTATGGCAATTGAGTTCCTGTTCGGATTTTGTAACGGCTGCCATCTGTTCTTTTTGACTCGTCTGCCATCACCTGCCATTATCGCAGACGCTTTTGCGAATGTAAGACCGGCAATCATAATTACCGTACCGCTGATCATAGAGAAGATTATCCGTAAACGTGTGTTCCCAAAGATACAGGACAACCGTATGCGCTTGTTATTGGCTATGCCTTTCGTCAGCAAGAAGGTCAAGGAACGCATATATAAAGAGGTCTATAAAGCATTTGGCGGAAATTTCTACGAAATCATTGTTGGAGGAGCACCTCTCTCTAAAGAAGTAGAAGAATTCATGTTATCAATCAATTTCCCGTTAACCGTAGGCTATGGTACGACCGAGTGCGCTCCGCTGATTTCTTATTGTGACTGGAAAGATTTCCAGGGAGGTTCTTGCGGAGTTCCAGTAGACAGGATGGAAGTGAAGATTCTCTCACAAGATCCTGAAAACATACCAGGTGAGATTATTACAAGGGGAACAAACATGATGTTAGGCTATTTCAAGAACCCAGAAGCTACACATCAAGTAATTGACAAGGATGGTTGGTATCATACCGGAGATTTAGCAACGATGTCAGCAAGTGGACATATTTTCATTCGCGGCCGTATAAAAAATATGTTGCTTGGTGCAAATGGTCAAAATGTGTACCCAGAAGAAATTGAAGACAAGCTCAACACAATGGCTATGGTTTCTGAAAGCTTGATTGTCCAGCGTGGTGACAAACTCGTTGCACTCGTATATCCTGATAAGGATGAATTGATGAATTTCAGCGAGGAAGAGTTAGAACATATTATGGAACAAAATCGCCAAGAACTTAACAATACACTGCCTGTCTATAGCCGCATCTCTGCTGTTGAACTACAGGCGGAGGAATTTGCTAAGACTCCTAAGAAAAGTATAAAACGCTACTTATATCAATAACTAATATGGAACAAATACCGAGTTTCAACGCGCTCATCCAGAAGAGCATTATCGACAATTGGAATCGCGATGCACTGACCGATTTCAAGGGACAGACACTACAGTTCCACGACGTAGCTAGGAAAATAGAAAAGATACACATTCTCTTTGAAAACAGTGGAATCCAAAAGGGTGACAAGATTGCCCTTTGCGGGCGAAACTCTTCCCAATGGGCAGTAGCCTTCTTGGCTACGCTCACCTATGGGGCTGTAGCTGTTCCAATCTTACATGAATTCAATGCTGAACAGATTCACAATATTGTGAATCACTCGGAAGCACGTCTGCTCTTTGTTGGTGATCATGTAGCCACAATTATTGATCCGCTACAGATGCCGCATCTGGAAGGTATCATCAACAATCCAGACTACTCACTCATGATTTCTCGTACAGACAAGCTCACTTATGCACGTGAACACCTCAATGAGCTTTATGGCAAGAAATTCCCAAAATATTTCCGTAAGGAACATGTGAGTTACTATATTGAGCAAAGTCCAGACGAACTTGCTGTCATCAACTACACATCAGGCACAACAGGTTTCTCTAAAGGCGTCATGATTCCTTATCGTGCACTTTGGTCAAATTATGATTTTGCCACCTATGTTCTCGGCAAGCAGATAAAAGCTGGCGACAAAGTTATCTCCATGCTGCCTATGGCTCACATGTATGGTATGGCATTTGAGTTTATCTTTGAGTTCCTTTATGGTTGTCACGTCTATTATCTGAACCGCGTGCCCTCTCCCGCCATCATTGCACAGGCATTGGCTGAAATAAAGCCTGTAATCGTTATTGCCGTACCACTGATTATCGAGAAGATTATCCGTAAGAAAGTGTTCCCCAAGATTCAGAACAACCGTATGCGGCTACTTCTGCAGATGCCAGTTATTTCAAAGAAAGTTCGCGAGATGATTTGCCAGGAGGTATTGAAAGCTTTTGGTGGACAGATGTACGAAGTCATTATCGGTGGTGCTGCCCTCAATCAAGAAGTAGAGCAGTTCTTGAAGCGTATTGACTTCCCTTATACCGTTGGTTATGGTGCAACGGAATGTGCACCAATCATTGGCTATGAAGACTGGCATCTCTTTGCCCCAGGATCTTGTGGTAAGGCTGCTTACCATATGAAGGTTAAAATAGATTCTCCCGATCCACAACGTATACCTGGAGAGATTCTTGCAAAAGGACTTAATGTCATGCTTGGCTATTTCAAGAATCCTGAAGCAACAGCAGAAACCATTGACAAAGAAGGCTGGTATCATACTGGCGACCTAGGCACAATGGATGAAGACGGGAATATCTTCATTAACGGACGTTCAAAGAACATGCTTTTAGGACCAAATGGGCAAAATATTTATCCAGAGGAAATTGAGGACAAACTGAATTCAATGACTCTCGTGGTGGAAAGTATTGTCGTACAACGTGAAGACAACAAGCTTGTAGCCCTTGTCCATCCAGACATGGATGAAGCGAAGAATATGGGATTCTCTGCTGAAGACATAAAAAATGTGATGGAACAAAACCGTAATGGTCTTAATGAAATGATTCCTGCCTATGAGAAAATTTCTGAAATAGAAATCTATGAAGAAGAGTTTGAAAAAACACCAAAACGATCAATCAAGCGCTACTTGTATAAATAGAAGATAAAAGAAAGTTCCTCGATTCAAAACGAGGAACTTTTTTATATACTATTCGTAACGATAATAGTACCAATAGGTACCACGATACTGTTCGCTAACTTTGACTTTTCTTTCCTGTGGATCGGGATACTGTCGCTCAAGTTCTTGAAGATTTCGGAAATCTTCTTCCACAACAGGCACGCTATAGGATAATATTGGCTTAGACCGCAAGTGGCAATAGAGCGTCAGGGCCTCTCGATAATGCTTGGGTAGTTGATTGTCAAGGTTGTAGTATTTACTGATTTCTGATGCAAACTCATCAAGTTTCTTATCGATTAGATAACCACACAACAGATAGTCACCAACAGCCTTTCGCGGCGCAGCATTACGACGCTCAATCATCCGAAGATAACGTTCTGGCAACATTTTCTCTGCCGGACGGGCACTAAAGAATCGAAACAGGCTGTCTTTCGGATAAAGCAGCAACAGTGATGAGTCATTTGTTGGCAACATTTGCTTACTCGTACCAGTAATAGGGAATTCAAAAAGATGCTCACCTAAACTGCCATTGCGCGCAAGAGCATACATTCTAATCGCCAAAAGACTCTCATCACCTTCAAGTGACTTCTTCCCAACTTTGGCTGCCTTATCATAGTGGCCTTCAATCAATAAACTCTCTGCTTGCATACGATAATGGAATACTGCATTCGTATTACCAATCCATGTTACAAAACAAATCTGCAATGACATGATGAGCATGTTAATCCATATCGGCCGAGAAAACAGTCCATTATCATCATAATCCTCTATGTCCTGATATTTTAATACTGGTACTATTCCCAAAAGCCAGACGATGAATGTGACAACAACAATCCACCAACCATGATGCATAAGTTCTGTCGTACCAGGTTCAATATATATATCCGAGAGCAATGCCAAAATAAGCATTGAAGGTAAATATGTCAGGGCATGGAATGACTTAGTCAAACGCACCAGTCCATAAACTCCCAATTGGACTATACACAATAACGCTGTGAGAAGTAATGGACTTAATACTCGGTTATATTGTGTTAACCCACCACTAAGTAAGTGCTGAGCCATAGCCAATAAATCAACTTGGAAACAATATAACCATAGCAATGAGAAACACACAAAAACAATAGCACACATCACACGGATGGTAATGGTGCTATTGTCTTTCATTGGGCGATTATAGTTCATACTATATCTTTTTCAATACAACGGCAGAACGGGCTGGAATATAGAGTTTCAGCCACTCCTTATGATCTTTCACATAGAGTGGATCATAGTTTGTCAGATGGGTCATCGAGTCATCGGCAAAGCCATTACCGCCAAAGTCCTTAGAGTCTGTGTTAAGCACAACTTCGTATGAACCTGTAGGCACAAGGAAACCGTAATCTGTATAACTGCGTGTCGGTGAGAAATTAAATACGAAAACCAGGTCACCTCTCATAAAACAGAGAACTTGGTCTCCGTCATCATGCCATATTTCGACGACTGGCTTATCCTGGAAATTACGAACACTCTTGATTGTCTTAAGCATCTCACGGTCGAAATCGCCTAACCAATGGTAGCAAAGATCTTTGTTATCAACAAGGCTCCACTGACGACGAGCATATTTATATGACCAGCCATTACCTTCACGTGGGAAGTCAATCCACTCTGGATGTCCGAACTCATTACCCATAAAGTTCAGATAACCACCATTGATGGC
>OMZO01000042.1 GCA_900315525.1 uncultured Prevotella sp.
AGCCAGAAGGAGATAGAAGAGAGTCTCGTCGGACTGTGGTACGAGGAGTTTGAGTATGAGGACGTGACAGAGAAGGGCAAGCCTTTCAACCGTGCCTTGATTGCCGTGGAGGTCAGCGCCGACCATACGGGCTACGTCGCCCTGGCGGTGTTTGATGACGTCTTCAACGAGCCGCTCGAGATCTACGGTGGTCCGAAAGATGCACCGTTCCTTTGGCAGGTGACAACCGAAGGACAGGTCATTCTGACCGATCCTGCTACAGGCACCACCTATGCCCCCTCTCGCACACGCGGTGACAACAGTCACAACGACTTTGTCGATATCGGGCAGATCCAGATGAAAAGTGCACCGGGCAGTATCGCCTTCAGCAATGCGACCTACGAAGGAGCACTTACCAAGGTCGGAAACAGTAAGAGCGGGATGATCCAGGAGTGGATGGCGAAGTCGACCCTCCCTCGGGCCTGCATCACCGACAGTATTCCTGTGCTGCTTTTCCCCAACCACATGAACTACGTGTTCAACTATCCTTCATTCGATCCCTTCGGCAAGCCCTGCACACTCAGTGGTACCATCACGGTCAACAAGTCGCTGATCAAGGAGAATAAGCCCTTCAACGGCATTCTGCTCTACAACCACTTTACGATCTACGCCACCACACAGGCGCCTTCACGGGGAGCTGTCGAGTTCCCGACCGGGGCTTCCCTCACCGACTTCATCGTCGTAGCCCCCGACTACTACGGCTTCGGCATCACCGAGAAACAGCCACAGGCCTACTGTATCTCACGCGCCAACGGACGCGCCTCGCTCGATGCCTATCTCGCTGCCAAGCGACTGATAGAAGACTTTAAAGTGAAGAAAAACGACGATTTCGTCATCGCAGGCTACTCTGAGGGCGGACAGACCACGATGGGCGTCCTACGTGAGATTGCCGAGCGCCATCCTGAAATTAAGGTGAAACGAGCCTTTGCCGGTGACGGTCCCTACGACATCAACTCGATGTTTGACGCCATCACCAAAGGTGAAACCGAGATGCCCAGCACCGTCTGCAACCTGCTCTATGCCTACAACCACTTCTTCCGCCTGGGTTACGACATCCACGACTATCTGAAGGATCCCGTGGCTAAGAACTTCGACGACTGGTTCCTTAGCAAGCAGAACAAGCGCAGGGCCCTCGATGAGGAGCTGATCAAGACCAAGAAGACGAGTGACCTCCTCACAGACGCCTTCCTCGATGCCAACAATCCCCTGTCGCGCCGTTTCAGTGCCGCCTTCAGTGCTGATGCACTTACCAGCGGCTGGACGCCCCGCAAAGACTTCGATGTGATGCTCTTCCACGACACGAAAGACGATGTCGTACCGGTGGAGAACTTCTATGCCATGAGCAAGTTCCTCAAGGCCAACGGCATCAAGCCAGAAGAGTTTGTCGGTGAGTACAGTTCCGAGACGACCAAGGAAGCCGGCATCACCAATCACGAGGTGTCTGCCCTTACCTTCTTCCTCAGGATCATCGAGTGGATGAGGGCGAACTATTAATCATCATCAACAACCTCCGTTACGCTTTCAGGAAACTGATGCGGCGGCGGTTGGACTGTGAGGGCGGGCGCACGGCGAAGTGGAGCCAGATGACGCCGTTAGAGCCGTGCTCGAGCAGGAGTTCATCCCAATCCTGATGCGTCTCGTCGGCCATGTCGAGCAGGATGCAGGCATAGCGGATGAGTTGTTCTTTGCCCGACACGCGGATATCCACGGCACAGCCCGTCAGATGGTTCGAGGTCGATACGCCGCCCACCTTCCGGTTCAGCTCGGGCGAGCGATAGCCCGAACTGATGATGATGCCCTCGACATGCTCCGAGGTCTCGTAGTCCTCACCCGGCTGTAGACAGTAGCGCGTGTTATACCTGTACCTCAGTTCCTCCAGCCACGCACAGAGGCGTTTCAGATTCCCGACGGCCTCGCGACTGGGGATGTTATACACTTCGGGATGCGATTTGCTTCTCGTCATCTCCCCGAGCTTAAAGTGCTCGGAGAGTCTGGCTTGTTGGTTGATTTCGACTTGATTCATATTCTCTTGAAATTTAAGTGGTTCGTTTTTTCTTGTTCTTATTGATGGCCGTACTCTTCGGAAAGGCGATGCTGTAAGCGCGGTCCAGTTCACGGAGCTTCACTTTTCGCATGCCGATACCGAGTTTGACGGCAACAATCGCCCGCAACAGTTCGCGGTGCTTCAGAGGATAGAGCGAGGGGGTGAGGAGTTCATCCCAACCCGCCTGCTCGCAGCGCAAACAGACCTCCCAGATGAAGTCATCGCTGGCTTCGGCAGGAAACCACAGCTTCAACACGTGGCGGATGCAGTAGCGCCTGCACTGACCTTGGAGGAGGAGCCTCGTGCGCTCCAGCAGTAGCCAGAGCTGCACGAAGCAAGCTTCATTATTCTCAATCTTTATCATCACTTTCCCCTTATCTTATACCTTATACTTTCTTTTGTACTCCTCCGTCTTGCACAGCCTGCCGCTCACCTCGTCATAGACGATGTGCCCGCGACTCTGCCAACTGCGCAGTGTGGACTCGCCGTCGCCATCCTTCCCTTGCTGCTGACGCATCTGACGGTACTGTTCCCTGGTGAACTCATCAGGCAACAGTTCGAGCAGATTCTGTGGCCCCGACTGACGCTGGATCTCCACCTCTTCACGCAGCTCGCGCTCCAGTTGCTGACCGAAATAGAGCATCTTGCACCAGAGGTTATACTGCTGACTCCAGCGCACGAAATCCGCAATCTCGCGCGACCATCGGTAGCCGTGAGCCACGTAGAGCACCATCCCCTTCAGCCAGGCTATCACGTTGGCACGATAGGAGAAGACGCGGTAGGCCTCGCTCTCGTAGAGCTTCGCGGCGTCCTTGTTCTCCTGACTGATGTCGAGCGACAGGCGCTTGGCCTGCGGGCACTCTATCAGTCCCGAGGCAGCCTCCAGACGGTCGATGTAGGGCTTGAGTTCCTGTGCAAACGTGTGGTCGTAGATGCCCAGCACTGGGGCCGTGTCGTCGTCATCATCGCTGCGGATGATGGTCGAGATGTCCAGTCGGCCGACGGTACCGTCATTCACCATCTTGACGAAGAACTTCTTGGCGTTGGGCGGTGTCGTCGAGGCATTGAAGTTCCACCTCAGTGGCGCTATGCCCGAGACCGAATCGGCACCCACGCGCTCCTGACCGGCATTCGAGTTGTCGAAGGCCTTACGGATCAGCAGTCCCACCTCGTCGGCCGTACCCTTCGACGTCACCTTCTTCAGACCCTCAATCTCGTCGACGATGGTGTAGATGTAGCGCTGGCCGTTGTTGTTGGCATCCACGATGCGCTGGTTGAAGACGGCATCGGTCAGGTTGTCGATCAGCATCTGGATACAGATATCGGTCGGTCGGGGGTCCTTCTTCTGTTTGGCCCCGGGATTCTTCTGCTTCCACTCGGCCTCGCGCTGGCGGTTGGGGATGTCGCGCTGGCGGATGTCCTCCATGATATACTCGATGGGTTTCTTGATTGAGCCTTTACCAATCGACTGACGGCCTATCAGGATGTTCATAAACGTCGCCTCGTGTTCCACATTGTCCCAATAACGGAACCTCACGTCGTGCAGGTGAGCGCCCAGCGCAGGAAACACCGCACTGGCCACGGCGGGCTTGTAGAACCAGGGCACGTTCTTCGTCAACAGCTTGATCAGCGGCGGCAGCTTCTTCGGCATCGGGGGTGGGGTAGTCATCGTACCGCCACAGGCCTTCACGCCTCCTTGCGACTTCAGAGCCTGCAGCACCTGCTTCAGTCGGTAGGGCATCCCCTTCTTAGGCTCCTTCAACGCGTTCTCCAGCGTCTTGCGATACTCCTCCATCTCCTCTAAGGAACATTCTCCCCTCCTTTTGGAGGGGTCGGGGGAGGCTTCCCAATAGTTTGGGATCACCGTCATCATCTTCTCCAGTGAATAGCCGCAGATGGAACGGATGGTCACTGCCAACTCGAAGGTCAGCGCATTGCGGTCACCCTCCACTGGCTCCTTGCCGTCGTTGAAGAGTTCCCAATACTTCGCGATGATGTCGCTGAAGAGCACTCCATTGTACTTCGCCTCAGGGTCGAATTTCGAACTGCAACACTGCAGCGGTGCAGCGCCATCCCCTCCCCTCGGGGAGGCCGGGAGGGGGTTGCAGGTCGGATGGGGGTTAAAGATCTCATCATCCAGGAACAACAGTTCATCGGCATCACCAGTCGTCGTGAAGAACACGCGCGTGATGTCCTTGGCCTTGTCGTCATAGGCGACGTCGAGCAACTGACTGGCCCAGCGGAGATTGTCTTCCTGCGACAGCTCCGGGCGACGGCGGAACACCAGATGGTAACCCTTGGTGGCCGACCGCTCCAGCATCAGCAGTCCCAGTTCGTCCTTCTTGCTCATCACCAGCTCGGGCACGGTCGCCAACTGTTGCGCCAACCAAGCCTGCTGTGCTTCGGCCGTGAGTCCCTGGGGAGCCTTGAAGTCGATATCCATACCCACCGACTGCGAGGCCGTCTTCGAACCCTTCAGCGTACCGTCAGGGTTCGGCAGACAGGAGTAGTTCATCTGCACCAACTGACTCTTCTGGGTGGCATCCTTTTCGCGCACGGTCTTCAGCGTCTGCCGTTGCCTGTCCGTATTGCGTCGGTTCAGATATTCCTCTCTTGTTAGAACGGGCCGCATCATCTTCACCCCGTTCTGCATATAAATCTCAAATACACTCATTCCTTAATATTATTTTTTGGCACGGATTAACGCGGCTCTCTATCGAGAGACACGGAATTTATCATTGGAAAGAAAAATCCGTGTCTTTAAATTTATTTAAAGCCGTGTTAATCCGTGCCTAAATTTAAATAGCGGTAGCTGCTCGACCTTAAAAATTCGGATAACCGAGTTTTGAATTCAGGTATCTCACCCCGTTTAGTGTCCACGTCATGTACGTGCGTACCTTCTTCTTACCCTTCAGCGAGTAGCTGACGTGGGTACGCAGCCTCACAAGGTCGCGCCCCTGGAGGTCGTCAGAGATGTTCCAGCGCCCGTTACGATGGTACTGGATGCCCATGTCGCGCAGGACGGCGTTGAAGTCGCAGACCGACATGTTGAAGGTCTTGGCCACCTGCGTCGCCGTCAGCGTGTCCTCCGCCTCCTCGTTCAGCAGTCGGATTGTGCGGCCAATGATGGTATCTGCCCGATCAATGATCTCCTCGGCTGATAGTTCTCTGCCCTGGGCGTCCTTGGTAGGGATGTAGCCGCCCGTCTGTCGGATTTGTGGCAGCACCTCCGAGGTCACCCATTGCTTAAAGGCTTTCGCTTGCGGCAACTTCGAAGAGAGGATGAGTGAGTAGAGACCTGATTCGTTGATGACCACGGCTCGGGTCTCATAGGCAGTCTCCCGAATTGGGAGGGTGCCCTTGTCTTCGTGGTCTACATGTTGTAGAATGGCTTTTGAGGTGTTGCTATACCCCAGTGCCGTGGCCACGTCCTTGCCCACGAACATGATTTGGTTATTAACTTGGCAAGTACGAATATTGCCGAAAATTTCACTTGTAAATATTTGAATGTTTGTTTTCATTTTTATCGAGTTGATTTTAGCGAGAAGAAGGTTGGAATCTTTGCGCATTTACCCGGGAACATCCTCCTCACTTCAACTCAGAATTGAGACCCCTCTCCGTGGGGGGTTGGTTATTTCATTTTCACCACGTCAGTGGCCAGCACCTCTTGGAAGGTCTGCCCCTGATATTCGTGCGTAGAGAAACGAAGCGTGGCACATACGATGTCACCTTCGTAGAACCTGCACGCCGCCAGATTGCCCAGCATCGCGCACACATACTCATTTTCAAACCGTGAGCCGCCCAGTTCGCGAAGCACAATCGTGCACTTCTGGATCTGGCCGCTCTCAGCCTTTGCCGACTGCACGCCGAAGGCCTCGCCCTGGCGCACCACTCTTAAGATCTTTGTTTCCATCCCTTGTTGGTCTTTAATAATTGATAAGGTCAGCCACCGGCCTACCGGTGGGGGCGCTGTGTCAGTAAGTCAAAGAGCACTTGTGATTGATTCACGTTGCAAAGGTACAACCATACCAACAAAAAAAGCCCCTATATAGGGGCTATAATAGGGGCTATATAGGGGTTAATGTATTCTGATTTTCAGCGAGTTATGTCAATCGTCGAAAATCCTGTCTATGTCTTCTGATCGTGCGGGCGACTTGCCCGTCTCCTGCATCTCCCACTTCTCCTGTGCCAGATTGTTGATGTGCCACAGTTCCTGAAACGGTTTCCACTTCGAGCGCATCTGCAACTTGTCGGAGAATACATCGGCTATGTACATGGCCTGCTTGCGCGTCGTCGTGGGCGACAACTGGTCATGCTCGTCGACGAAGCCTGCCTGCTGCAATCTGCGCCAGTACTTCATCGCCAAGCCGGTAGCCAGCACGTCGGGCAGCAGACTGCTGTCCTCGCCTACGGTCTGGACGGTCTGCAACTTCCCGTATTCCTCCTGCGCCAGCGAGATCTTGTACATGTACTTCAGGAAGGCGTTGCGATGGGCCTTGGCATTCTCCTCCTTGCGGTTCATGTAGAAATGACGTCCTACCTTCGCTGGATTCACCACCAGACAGCCGTCGCAATAATCCACCAGCTTGCGAAACTCGGAATAGTGCTTGTGGATCGTCTTCTTCAACCTGTGGTCGTCGTCGAGCAGACTGAAGTCGAATTCTCCCGAATAGCGCGTGGCGCGCTGGAGATGCTCCACTTTGGAGTTGAACACTCCCTTCTCAAACATGTGAACCAGCTTCTCGATCACGTAGTCGTTGATCTCCTCGAGAGTCGGTGCACCGTTGCATACGTCGTACAGCCAGTCCTCGACAGCCTGGCGCAGCCGGCGGAGCGTTCCCGAACTCAGATAGCGACGCTTCTCCTGCTCGAAGAGGTGGGCATAGGCCTCGTCCTTATGCCGGCGCCCCAGCTGAGTGCTGATTTGCGACAGCGTCTCACTCAGTCTGCCCAGGGCGTCGTTCACCTGCCCGGTCAGTTCCTGCAGGTTGCCATCCGCCATCGTCAGTTCCCACGACAGCACCTCCTCGGCCATCACGTCGAAGTCTATGTCCACATCGGCATCCAGCACAGGCTCCTGCCTGACGCGTTCCAGCACCTCTCGCGACAGTGTCTCAATCACCTCCGCGATGTCAGCCGTCATGGCCATCAGCCGGTATCCCGTACCCGCAGAGGGCCGTTCTTCCCTCAAACTGGAAAGCCTCTCAGCGACTCCAGTCAGCATATTTTTTAAATCCATGAAGATAAATACTTTAGTGTGTGTTACGGATTTTTCAGCCTATCATCATAGGCGACTGCAAAGATATAAAAAATCCCTCAACACTATTGCATCGGAAAGGTTAAATATATAAAAATGTGGATAACTCGTCAAGTTATCCACAATGGGTGCCTTCATCTTCTTTATTCTTCCACCTGTCCCAGGCGCATACATTTGGTAAAGTCTATTTCACCTTCAGCCAGATTTTTACCTTCATTAGCAGCCAGGTAGCGTTGGTAGGCTTCTTCAATCTCTATCAGCTTTTCCTGTTTCAACTCTTTTGTCTTGTCGTGGTACTCGTCTCTGATATTGAAAAGCTCATCCTTGATCTCGTCTATGTCCTCGACCGACATCTTGCCAGCCAGTTCTGGCAGTCCGCCCGTATGCAGTGCCAGTTCCTTGTCGATGTCAGCGTCGCACTCCTCGTAGAACACCTTGGTCAGATTTTCAAGCAGGTCATGGCGGTCGTTGTCCACCTCCGGCATCGTGTAGAGCAGATGCTTGTCTCGCTGGTCATCACTTTTTTCTACCTGCTGGATCTCCAATTTGAATTCTGGATGAACGTCGAAAATGCCGTCTATAATGGGCTGCAGATAGTCTCTCAGCTTAGGATGGATATCAAACTGATATTCTGTCGGCGTGAAAATCACTGCCACGTCTTCGAGATTGTACTCCTTGTCGGCTATCACCGTCACGGGCAACAGCGCACCAAGTTCTGCCTTCACGCAGAGATTGGTATAGCGATAGTTGAGCAGTGCTACATAGCCATTCAGTTTTTCCTTCAGGCCGGCAATCGCTGATGTAACGTAAATATTCATAATACTTGTTTCAATGTTCAATAGCTAATGTTCTGTCATCACATACCATCGGTGATGTTAGGCGACTTGAACGACTGGTTCACCTGCACCTTGTCGATGGTGGCCTTCGGTGCCTTCACTTCTCCCTTTACCTCGGTATCACAGCCTATCTGGGTCTTGCTGGCTTCAACGGTAGCCTTGCCGTCGGCGAGTTTCACGGAAGCCTTACCGTCGCCCTGACTGTGCTCAAGTGTCTTGTCCGCAGCGACGCTGATTTCCTCTGACATCGCCTCCACTTTCTTGCTCTTCATGTCTTTCGACTTGGCACCGACGTTCATCGTCTCACTGACGATGAGCATCGTACCTCCAGCGGCCAGTGCCTTGTCATCGTGACTCTCCTTGTCGGTATCCATCGACTTCAGGCTGACATCCTTGGCATTGATGCTGACGCTCCCCGTGGCCTTGCCTTCGGTGTCGGTGGCTGCCAGATCCATCTTCTCCGCACGGATGGTAATGGTGCCGCCGGCAGTGAGCGCCTTCTCTTTCGTCTCGTCGTTCTCCAAGTCATTGTCGGTACTGGCCACTGTGAGTGTCTTCGAGCGCACGATGATGTCGCCCTCTGCCTGATAGTTGGCCTTCGTAAGCTTGCCTTCGTCATCGACTTCCACGTTGGCAGAGCTTTCGGTGGAGACCTCGATGGTCTTGGCGCGCAGCTTGATCTTGCTGTCGGCAGTGAGTTGCTTCTCTTTCCGTTTCTTGTCGGCCACCTCGTAATCGACACTCTCAATGGTAATGTTTTTCGACTTCAGGGTGAAGTCGCCCTCAGCCTCGTAGGTGGCCTTTGTCAGCTCGCCTTTGTCGTAGGTGGCATCAGCGGTTCCGGCGGTGGTCACCTCAACGTTCTTAGCCTGGATACGCACCTGACCTTTCTCCTTCAGTTTGCCGTCGGCCTCGATGGCAGCGATGCCTACCCGATTGGCAGTCATGGCGATACCCGATCCCTCGGTGTCGCGCAGGTTGCCTTCACCATCGACTGAGGCCAGACCGATGCGCTCAGCCAAGATAGAAACGGCACAACCTGTGGCATTCTTCTTGAAGTCGTCGCCCTTCTTGATCTTCGACTTCTCATCCTTGAAGCATTTCAGCAGACGGTTGGTTTCCGAGAGCATGGCGAGGATAGCCGAGTAGCTGCGGGCCTCTTCGCCGAGCGATTCAGTAGCCAATTCCAGCTCAGCGTTGGCCTCTTCCATCTCGTTGTATTTCGCGCGGATGGCGTTGTCGTCTTTCACCAGCTCCTCACGTTTCTGCATCAGCTCCTCTATCTCTTTGATCAGGTCGCCGAACGACTCCTTATGGTCGGCAGCTTGTTCCTTCAGTTGGCTCTTGCGGGTTTCCAGTTCCTTGATGCGGTTTTCCAGTTGCTTCTCCCGGCTCTCGGCCGTCTGGGTGGCACTGATCTCTATCTGACTGTCGGTATGGATGCGCACACCGCTGCCGCCAGACGATGGTAGGGCAGAAAAGGCACCTGTAGCATCGTCGCTCTGAATGACAATCTGCCGGGCCTGACTGACGACTTCCGACAGCACCCCTACCACGTGCTCGTGGCCGTCGCTGCCGGGGTCTTCCGCTATCTGCCGGATGCTGGCGGCTCGCGTCTCCACCCGGCCACCATGGCCTGAGGCCTCCAAATCGACATCGGTACCCCTGAGTACAATCTTCGAGGCAGCCCCGTCGTAGAGCACACCGTCAGGATCGACATTGCCCAGGATAATCTCTGGCGCTGAGAGGATGATGCGCTGTGCATCGCGTACGAAGTAGTTACCCTGCTTCTCCCGCTGTATCTCGTTACGCATCTGCTGTATGTCGGCCTTGCACTTCCTGATTTCCTTCAGGTCTTTCTCGACGCTGCTCTCAAAGGCAGACATCTTTTTTTCCCAGTCTTTGATGATATAGTCCATTGCATTTGTACCTTATTGGTTATTTAATAGAAAGCAACAGTTTCAGCAGTTGGTCGCGGTTGCCCAAGTTCGACTGGCTTTCCGACTTCAGACCCTCACCGTCGAAGTGGAGGGTAGCACCATCGTTGTCGGAGAAGAGGATCTGTCCGCCTTTGTCGCCCCAGACATCATTCTCCTTGATCACGCCGAAGGGGTTCTTAAAGCGCTTCTTGATCGGCTCCCAGAACCACTCAAGTGCATAGATTCTCCCCATGCTGCCATGCGATGTAGCATGGTCGAAGTGGGTCATGAAGTTCTTCCAGTTGTAGTCTTTCTTGAGTTTACTGTCAACCACATCGCTCTCGTCGAAGCCGAGCTCCAGGAATTGGTTTTTCTTGACATCCTCGTCGTTCGCCACTTTCACCATATACAAAGCTGACGTCTTGCGCTTGACCAAGGTCTGGGTGACATCCTTGGTAAATAAGGTTTCTTGTTCTTCCAGGAAGTCAGATGTCGGATTACTATCTCCGTACTTCCTTTTCCACTTATCCAGATCGTCGTCCGCTACTTTCTTGAAAGCGTTCATGGCGGCCTGCATGAAGATATTGGCGTCGGGGGTGTCCATCAGTTTCGGGAAGTCCAAGACGTAATTGTGTAAGCTGATGATGGCATTGGCAAAGCATATCGAGTTGTCGATGACATATTTCTTCTTTCCCTCGTTGTCATTTTGCAGGAAGATATCATCAGACAGATGGTTGGTATAGCCCCGGAATTGAATGATACCTTCTTTCAGATTCTCTAACTCTACTTCATCGTTCAGGGTGTCACCCTCAATGCTTTCCGTCAGGCAGAATGCTTTCTTCACGATGTCATCTACATTTGGCTTTTTCAGGAATGCCTCTGCAACCGCGGCGTAATTGGCTTTCGCTGTTCTCGCTGCCTCCCAGAGCTTGGCATATTCCTCGTAGAATTTGGCAATCTTATTGTTAAGATCAACCAGCCCTTCTATCAGCTCCTTGTAGAATTTCTCTACCGAGTCGACCTTCTTGGCCTTGGTTTCCATGAAACGGTCGCTCTTGATCTTCGCCGTTCCGCTGCCGGCCTCCAGTTTCAGATAGCGCTTCGACTTGATGAGCAACGTGCCATCGACAGGCTTGACCAGTACCTCAAACATATGTCGCACCAGTGATAGGTCGGCTGCCGCTGCGGCCGTCTCGCCGGTGATACCCTTCGGAACCTCTGTGAGGACATTGTGACCAAACCATGCTACCCCATAACGGAGGCCGCGCCCGAGGTTGGCAAAGAAGGTTCCGACACCTCTCCATCCTTTCAGTTCTTGCCAGATCGGAGTGCCACACCTGTAGTCGGGCTCACCGATATCAGGGGGCGTGATATTCTTGCCTGAAATAATCGACACCTTATTGCCGGCCTCGATATTCACGTTCTTGCCCTTGATGTTCACGTCGCCGTTCGGGGCATTGATGGTGATACCGGTAAAGGCGTCGATATTCACGGTGCCAAGGGGCGACTTGATGTTGACAGCACGGTCATGCGTGCACATCTCGATCTCATAGATGCCATAGCGGTCGCCGATGTGGATACCTCCCGCCAGCTCCTTGGAGTTGGGAATAAGATTGGGAGGCAGAGGCAGAACCGACCTCACGAAATTCGCACCTGGGTTCAGGCCAAAAACGAATTTCTGGCCATCTGTCGGATCGCTGAATGTGATGTGGTGGCCATTGGGCGACATGATGGACATCGAGACCTGTTTATTCATAGAAGGACTGCCTGCGCGGTCAAGGCTTTCGCCTGGCTCAAGCGTGTTCTTGGAGTAGAGACTGCCAACCACGTAGGGGCGCTCCACATTGTCGTTGTCGAAGTTGATGAGCACCTCGTCGCCTATCTGGGGCTTGAAGAAAGCACCGCCGCCCGGCGTGGCCATCGGTGATGCGACGCGGATCCAGGGTGTGGAGACAGCTTTGATGTCCGTGTCCAGCACCTTCTTGATTGCCTCTTGCTGTTTCGTCAGTTCTTTCTCTTCCTTTTCCAGTTCCTTGGCTCTTTTTATCGGAGCCTCGTATTCGGTATGGTAGAGATGGTCGAACTTGTCTATTTCCTTCAAGGCTACCTTGTTGTTTTCCTCCAACTTGTAGCCTTCTTTGCCTTTCTCCTTATCGTGCTCCTCGGCACATGTCTTCATCACTTCCAGATGCTCCCTCATGGAAGCAAGTTTCTCTTCCTTCTTTTTGATCTCGGCATCCAGTTCCTCGATGCTCTGCTGTTTCACTGCGGCATCAACATCAGACGCAGAAGTGTCGGAGGACGACGTCTGCTTTTTGCTCTCCAGCTTCGCCTTATCCGCCCTTAGCTTCGATATCTTCTCCTTGAGTGCCTGGATTTCTGCATCCTTGGCTGATAGCATCGTCTGCCTGCCTGCGGCGTCTGCATTGCAATAATCCCTCAGCTCATACAGTTCCTCAAGGGCATTCCAGACTTTGAGCTTCAGTCTCCTCATTCCACCCGTCAGTTTCTTCCGCTCGTCTTGCTTTTTCTTCAGGTCGGTTTGGTGCTTCTCCAGTTGTTTTTTCAACTGTTCCTTCATCGACTGCCAGGGGAAGGCCACACGCACGCGCCCCTGATACTTAGGGTCGCTGTTGTCGGTTACGAAAGCCGTCTGAGGCCCTGATTTACGGATGATGGGCATTGGCAGCACAGGGGGGAAGTACGTCTCCGTTTTCCCTTCCGTCAGCGTCGGGATGGCATAGATGGTCATCTTGCGCAGCTCTTTGTCTTTCTCCGATGCCGTCTGTATCTCGACGATGATGTAATTGTCTGGCAGCGCATCGATGCTGATCTTCTGGCCGAGTTTCACCTGTGCGAACGTTGTCCCCATGTCGATGCAGATCATCTGTCGCTCCAGTTCGTGCTGGTGCTGGTGGATGTCGTTATAATAGTCGATAGTAGTCCACCCTTCCTCGTTGAGCGTACCATACTGAACGATCTTCCCGTCTTTGGCCTGTTCTGGCATAGCTTCAGCTGCCTCGGAGAAGGCCTCCTTCATGGCTTTGTTCTTGCCGTTAGTCGTCAATTTACTCACCACTCCCAGGATACCTTCGCTCACAGCTACTTTGGCTAAACCCTCTATAAATTGATCTGCCATCGTTACTGCCGTCAGACTCTTGATCCCTTTATTGATAGGCATGTCGTAGAAGGCTTCGCGCTTCTGACTGGTAAACTTGTCTGCCACCAGCGGGAAGAAATACTCATCGCTCGACAGCTCGGCATTGGCCGACAGATCGACGGGGAAGGCATCTTTCGGGAAACCAGTATCCAGTTTGTCGACAACCGTATAGTTCAGTTCGCCCACACTGGTGCCTTCCTTCATGCTGTCACGTACGTAGTCTCTGATCACCAGCGGATCGGTGGCCACCTCACGCATGGTCACCGAAGCATAGTCCGTGAGGATTTCAGGATCCCCCGTATTCCGCAATCCCAGAATCAGCATACCGTCCTCAAAATAGAGGAACTCACCGCAGCGATTGGAAGTACGCTTCAGGAAGTCGTAAAACGACTCGTTGTACTGCACCAGATAGGGCTGTATGAACTCTGAAGCATCGTCACCGTAACTGAGGTGGCTCAAGGTCGAGACTTTGGTCTCAACGATTGGCGACCAGCCGTCGGCCTTCAGTCCGAAGTTAAGGCTCTCGGGGCGCAGGATGTCAGAACCTAGCTTGCGGGTCACATAGGCCTTGCTGTATTTGTTGAGCGTCATCAGTTTGTCCATACTGAAGATGCTCAGCCTGACTTCCATTCTCGTACCGTTGTTATCGCACTTCAACTGGGGCCTCACCTCAAACACATAGCAATTCGTGGCTATCGTGAAGTCTTTATTGTCCTTTGCTTCGCTGTTGGTAACCTTCACCTCTACCTGCCTTTGCAACAGCAGGTTCGTGACAGCATAGAATGAGGGAGCCTTGGTCGATTGTGCCCCTGTCGGATCGACCAATTGTTGCATAAAGAACAACTCAGCCTCGATTTCTGTGGGCTGATATAGCTTCTTGTTCACCTTAACCCATTTCAGTGTTAGGGTGTAGAGATTCTCGTTTTCCTCAACCTCCACGCCAACACCTTGCTTCAGCACCAGTTCCTCCAACTCTTCTGCTGGGGCTGTAATCGAGTTCTTGAACGATAAGCTATAACTAAGCGGCGCTTCACGCCATGTCTGGATTATGTTTTGTGCCATGTGTGAGGAAGGTTCGGGTTAATTCACCAGGGTCACTTTCGACGTGATGTCGGTGCCGTTCACGCTGATCTTGAAGGAGTCGTAATTGTCATGAAAGACCGTGAAGAACTTGTAGGTGTTAGTCACTGTATTGAAGTCGATCTTGAGGGTGCAATAAGGATCATAGTTGATAGCACTGAAACGGAGTAAGTTGCCCTCCGAGCTCAGACTACCCCTTTCGAAGGTGTCTGGACTGTCACCAGTGATCTTGCAAGAGAATGTTCCACCTTCGTTGATGAAAGTGAAGAGGGTTGGTTCCTTGCTTCCACCCCAGTAATAGGCCACCTCCACCTTGGCACCTTTCACCAGTGCGTCGGCCAAGGTAACGCCTTCGCCTTTCTCCTTCAGCAGATTGGTAATCTCGACGTTGGAAACCTTCATCTTCACACCAGTCACCTTGTACTTCGGGTCGCCTGGTATCACCTCCATGGTACTCTCCTTGATGTCGATGATAGCGGTCAGCACGAGATCGGAAGTCTTTTTCTCCTTAACTGTGAATTTGATCAGGTTGTTGTCTTTGTCGTGTACCATCGAGAAGTCGCAATCCTTCTCTGTGAGTGCCGGTTCGTCAGCACGCGTCAGCGCCTTGCCATAGTCCAGCAACTCGTAGGTATCGCCCACCCTGACGAAAGCGACATAGAAGTCCTCGCCGTTAATGTTGAAAGTCAAGACCACGATAGTCCCATCATTCAGGGCATCCTCAAGCGTGACCTCCGCCTCGGGAGCAGCGGGATTGTCGTCGTTGGTGCAGGCGCTCATGCCCAGCAAGAGCACTGCGATTGCAAAGAATGCAAATAGTTTTTGTTTCATAAATTGAAATAATATTGGGTTAATACATTTTCTTCCAAAAAGTTGGAAGTTAGTTTTCTGTGATAAAGCAGGCCACCAGTCCGTAGGTGATGGTGGGGCGGATCCAGATTTCCGTGAGCAGATAGTCGGTGTATTCATCGACGGGTTCCAGGTAATAAATGTCGTAGTGGTAGAGCACGGCAATGACAAAGTCGACGACAAAGATCATCCAGAGGTCGCGCTTGGTGTAGCTTTTCCAGTCCTTGCGCGAATAGAAATAGGTGAGCATCATGAGAAGCCACACCGACAGCGTGAGACAGATCAGGTGGATCGGCTTACTGGCCAACTCGGGCGCGAAGAGCACGTCGCGCAGCAGGACGGTCAGACCCACACACACGGAACTCCAGTAGTTGAAATGGTCGGGCTTGAGACGATTGAAGAAGTACAACCCCATCATGACCAGACAGGCTATGTAGAAGAGGTTGAGGAGGAGTTCGAACCACGCGATCTCTAATCCGAAATGGGCCACGCCATAGAGCATGGCACCCACAGAGAACGTACCGACCACACCAGTGTAGCCCACGTCCATCAGTTTCAGTTTGTTGTTGAATCTTAGATTCATATTTCTATCTTGTCTGCAAAGAGCCCCCACCCAATGTGATGAGCGGGGACTCTTTTGAATGTTATGAATGCAGGGAGCGACTTAGTAGCGATTCTCAACTATCGCTGCGTAATAATCAACTTGTTCGTATCTAGTCCATTGAGCCTTACCATTCTTAATTTCCGCATCTCCAATACTCCAGCGCGACATATCGAAGCCGGCCCATTGGGTATCAGGTCCCATTTGAATTGTCCTATCTAATAATAAACGCACTCCATTAATAGGATTCTTCTTGAGATCTGGTTCATACAACATCAGGACCGGGAGGTAAGGATAGGAGAAATAGCCCGGTTCTTGGGAAAATTTTGCACCGGCTACTAACTTATTATCTTGATAACTTACCAGTATATCCTTCCACAAGAGATAATTTTTATCAGCAAAAGCCTTGTCAGCAGATTTATAATAATTGTAGATGGCTCTCATCTCACTCGGATGAATCAACTTAGACTGCAGTTCTGTGGGATTATTTATTTTGACGGTGCCAGCCTCATGCCACTCAGGCCTATAAATGGCAAGTTGACCATAAAGATCAGGATGAGGGACCTCGTTATTCTTTCCTTTGTAGTTATACTTCTGCAACTCTTTGTGCATCACGAAGTGGGCACCCGGGATTTGACAGACGAGGAACTCTTCAGGATTGGCAACCTTAAATTCGCAGAACTCCTTGAATTTTTTCTTGTAAGTATCGTAGTTTTCATAGATTACTTCCTTCTTGATGCTCGACAGACCGCCATAGGTGGCGTAGAGGTTGATCATGAAGAAACACCTGGTGATCATGAACATGTCGTAGGCACGGTAGCTCTGGCGGTCGCCGACGCCAAAGTGCTCCCAGGGATACTTTTCGAGGGTCAGTCCGTCGTAGATCTTGTCCATGCCCGTGCCGTACTTGGAATGCTCCACAGTGGTGAGGTAGTCGATATATTCCCAGGTCAGTTTGAGATACTCATCGTCGTTGTCTACCCATAGCTTTCCTAATTCGCCTAAATCAGCGCTCACCTTGCTCAGGTCGTCCTTGTTCTCGTTATAGAGTTTATAGGCTTTGTTAAAATAAGGGTTTTGCGCCTTCAACTTATTGTAATATAGCGTATTGCGGTCGTTAAATATTTTCACGGCCTCGCTCTTGTCTAACTTATTGGAGATTTCTTTGAGGCGTTTGTTCACCTTGTCGAAATGTTTGTTGATTTCGTCGAATTGCACGTTCATTTGATCCATCATATTCTCCTGGTTTAGCAGCGCCTGGTCGAGTTTCGCGGTGGCGACATTGAGTTTCCCAGTGATGGCATCAAGTTTGTCGTTAATCACCTTATTCGGATCGGGCTTATCTTCCTCAAAGAGGGCGCCCAGTATTTTTGCACCTACGCTGATGACAGTGCCTACGCCGATAGCCCTAGTTCCGGCTGGTGCCACAGCATCTTCGTTCCACACCAGCGGCTCATCGAGACCTTCCACCTCCGAGTCGCTCCAGTCGATGCTCGCGTCGGGGCCTGCATCTTCTGCTATGAGCTCATAGTAGGCCATCAGCTCCTTCCAGTCGGCATCAGTGATATCCGAGCTCCAGTTGTCCAGGTTCTCGCAGAGCCATGCGAAGGTGGCGGTCGTCTTCTGGCCTTCGTAGGTCAGCTCGAACTGCATGATATCCTCGGAGGTCATACTGAAGACGACCTTCTGGCCTGAGAGCGGATTGTCTTTGATGGCAGGGAAGGTGATGGTGCCTTCGCCCGTGCTCTTGTTGTAGCTGATCTTTCCCTCCACGGGTTCGCTGGCGTCATCAGCTGTATAGGTGAAGAAGTAGGCCTTGTCGCCTACAATCTCCATACCGACGGTGGGCATGGCGGCCAGCTGCTCTGCGGTGTACTTGCCTGAGGCCAACAGTGCTTCGTCGAACTCTGTCCAGATGCCCTGCTTCAGTTGGGCGGGGATTACGGACTTGCCTTCCTCTCCTGATGATGGATTGTCGTCGTTGGTGCAGGCGCTCATGCCCAGCAGGAGAGCCGCGATTGCAAAGAATGCAAATAGTTTTTGTTTCATAAATTGAAATAATATTGGGTTAATACATTATTTTAGTTTGTGATTTCTACTTGTTTGGTGCAAAGATACACACTTTTTCCAAAAAATCAGCATTTTCTTCAAAAAAAGAATCACGACCCATGCCCTGAGCCGTGATTATTGTTGATTTCATAACTGTTTTTTGTTGATTTCGTAACTCGACTCTATTCTGTCCTCTGTTATGAAATATATATCACCAGATCTGCACGCGCTTCTCTGGTGCGAGATAGAGTTTCCCGTCAGTCACGTTGAAGAGTCTGTACCAGTCGTCG
>OMZO01000094.1 GCA_900315525.1 uncultured Prevotella sp.
GATGACACGGTAGTTTTCGTCAATGGTGTAATCGATGTAGGTCGTGCTGTAGGTGACATCGCGTGGCACGTAATAGACGAAGTCCTCTGGGGCGTTCTTCACGGCAATATCCTGAGAGTAACCGTACATGTTGCCAACAAAGCGGTGAACTACCTTGCGGTCATAGTCAGATAAGGGGTGGAAAGGAACGCCTGCCACTTCTGCAAATTTCTGAGCGGCATAGAAGGCCCCGAGTGGAGCCCAGTGGTGGTCTGTGCGCAGGAAGATATCCTCATCTGCATGTTCACCGAGGGTCGCGTAGATATCCACAGGTTTCACATCTGGTGACAGATGACGGAAGATGTTCTCAATGGTAGGACGCTGAGGACGGGTGCGGCTTTTCACCTTTTCAGGACAATAGAATTCGACAGCCGTTGGAATCACCATGCAATAGACATTTACATAGAATTCGACAGCCGTTGGAATCACCATGCAATAGACATTTACAGAGGGGAAGGTGTCTTTATACAGATTGGCTGCCTTCGCATAGCCCGTACCCCCTTTGGCTGAACCTCCATAGGCCATCAGGGCTCTCACGTTGTCGCCAGAGCCAACGATGATGATGCCGGCATTGGCAATCTTTGCGTTCTCGTCGGCAGTCACGTGATTCTCATAGTTATAGGGTTGTGCAGGGGCTTCTTGTGCTATCGTTTCTTCCACGAACTCTGGGTCAGGCATGGTCTCAGTGCTTTCAGGTGAGGCCTCGGCAGCATGGAAAGTGACGTTCTCCTCACCTGTATTCAGACGGATATGATCCTTTACCTGCATGCTTAACCACATGAAACGGTCACGGAAGGGTTCACTGTCGCTAAACCATGAGGATACTTCGCTGGTGAAAGAGCCATTTATCAGCTTCTCGGTGGTTAGCTCTGGGAATTTTGCCAGTTCACGTTTCTCCAGCTCGGAGAAGGTGCTGCGCGGGAAGGTATTAAACACCACGACAAAGGCAGCGAAGAGGAGTCCGAAGATGATAAGGTAAGTTTTACTGAATCGCATGGTCTTTTAGAATCGGGTATAGATAAATGCATTATTGGTGGCCCCGACAAGCAGAGCGACGCTGAGGATGAGTAGTACGATGGAGAGCATGAGGCGCCCTGTGAGCAGTATCGACTCCTGTACGAGACCTCCTTTTGGGGTATGACGTCTCAGCAACATGCCGACTCCATTGCGTAAGGGCATGCAGAAGAGTAAGCAAACGACCCAAAGCCAACAGTTGTCGGCTAGTGCACTGATAGTGATATAGTCGTGGATGATGGTGCCCTGTCCGAAGCAAATCTCGAAGAAACGCACCATACGACTGCTGTCGTCGAAGTAGAAGATACCCCAGCCGATGATCACCAGCACCAGACTGTATAGGTGGAGCAGGGGCGATGGGATATAGGCGCGGATACGTAGGATGGTGTATTTCTCAATCGTCACGATGAGACCGAAATACACACCCCAGATAATGAAGTTCCAGCTAGCTCCGTGCCACATACCTGTAAGAAACCACACCACGAGGATATTAAGGGCCTGATGGCTTCGGTTGCCACCCATAGGGATATACACATAGTCACGGAAGAAGCTACCCAACGAGATATGCCACCGTCGCCAGAAGTCGGTGATGGTATCACAACAATAGGGATGACGGAAGTTCTCGTTGAAGTGGAAGCCCAGACATCGCCCCAGTCCGATAGCCATATCAGAATAGCCGGAGAAGTCGAAGTAGATCTGCAGGGTAAAGGCCACGATGCCTGTCCATGCGCCAGTAGTGGTGAGGTCCTGCATATTGCCCGCCAGGAACTGGTCAGAGATTTCAGACAACTGGTTGGCCAAGATGACCTTTTTGCCCAGTCCGATGACAAAGCGATAGATGCCATCAGCAACGTCTTTGGAGGTGACGCTGCGGTTGCTGATCTCTTGTGCTACCGTGTTATAGCGCACGATAGGACCTGCGATGAGTTGTGGGAACATCGAAATATAGAGTAGCAGATTGCCGAAGTGGCGCTGCATGGGGGCCTCCTGGCGATAGACATCGATGAGGTAGGAGATCGACTGGAACGTGTAGAAACTGATACCGATGGGCAACGCAATTTTAGGGTCGGCTACAGGGATGCCGAGAGCCGTCAGTTGCTGGGCAAAAAAACTCAGATACTTGAAGGTGCTAAGGATCAGGATATTGCCTGTCAGTCCACCTGCGAGAGCCCACTTGCGGGCAGTACCTTGTGTATGGCCGATGCCCAGACCAGCCAGATAGTTGAGTAGCACGCAGAACAGCATCAAGAACACATAGACAGGTTCGCCCCAGGCGTAGAAGATGAGCGAGAAGACCACCAGCACGGCATTCTCCACGATGCGGTTCGGACGGGCGTCCTCAGACGACAATAATTGGTCAATCCAATGGGCTGCCAGATAACTGAGGGCGAAGGCTGGCAGGAAGACGAACAAAAAGAAAAGGTCTGAGAATACCATGTGTGTCTATCGATTAATACT
>OMZO01000053.1 GCA_900315525.1 uncultured Prevotella sp.
CCATCTGATAGATTACGAGCAGGCCGCTTGTGACTTAAAACATTGAACATTTTATAAGATGAAGATACCACAAGAAATCATTGATGAATTAATCAGCCAGGCTCAGCAGGACGCACCCAACGAGACGTGCGGCTACCTGCTGGGCACCAGCAGTCCTGAGGGTGATGTGGTGACAGAGCACTATTGGATGGAGAATATCGACCACTCGCCAGAGCATTTCTCGTTTGCGCCAAAAGACCAGTTTACGGCATTGCGATATGCACGAAGTAAAGGCTTGAAGATTCTTGCCAATTGGCATAGTCACCCAGCTTCTCCCTCGCGCCCCTCGCAAGAAGATCTGCGTCTGGCTAATGACCCTACCATCCGCTATGCCATTCTCTCTCTTCATGAGGGCGTTCACCTGAATTCTTTCAAAATTCAGAATGGCGAGGTTGTGAATAAAGAGGTACATCTGTAAATTCCTAAGCTATTCTTCGTATAATTCCAAGGAATAGTGTACCTTTGCACACGCAAAACATTAAACTAGAAGAAATGGGGAAAAAGATTGTTTTAGTAACAGGTGCCAACAAAGGCATCGGATTTGGAATTGCCAAGCATCTGGGACTCAGTGATTGGCAGGTGATAATCGGCGCACGTGATGAACAGCGAAGCCATTGAGGAATTAAAGTCTCAGAATGTCGAGGTGCTTGGTTGGGTGAATATCGAATTGAAAGATCTTGCCAGCATCGATAAGGCCGTTCAGGAAATCAAAGAGAAGTATCCTGAGTTATCCCTGCTCGTGAATAATGCAGGCATACCAGGAGACATGAGTGTGGATAGTGAGCATACGGAGATCAGCGTTATCCGCGAGACGCTCGATGTGAATTTCATCGGCACCTTTGCGCTCACCAAAGCGCTGATTCCGCTGATTGCCAAGAACAGCGGTCGTATAGCCAACATCACCGTCCCCTCAGAGATCAGTCCCTATTGGCATCCGCTGGCCTACGTCACCAGCAAGGCTGCCCAAAATGCCATGATGGGTGTGATGGCCATTGAGTTCCAGCAGAGCAATACACCAGTGGAGATCTTCTCCGTTCACCCAGGCCCCACAACCACTGATCTGAATGGCAATATGTCCCTCCCAGGTTTCCACGACATCGAAACCGTAGGTCAGAAGTTTGCCGAACTCATCAACGACGGGCAAAACCATCAAGGTGAGTTCATCGAACTCTATCCTATTGTGAAAGAGGATTAAAATGTTGTGGCATCTTGAATGACTAAACCTGCCAACATAAAACCAAAGATGGCGGTGATGTGAGCAAGGGTGCCGTTGATCTGGGCTTTCGAAGAACACCATTCATGGTTCAGGAGACTTTGGTCGCCTGGACCATTTTTCGCTTTGGGACACATGCATTGTTCGGTACCGCAAGTAGCATTATGGCCTTTGTTTTCCAATAGTTCATCGCTATAGACGCACTGGAATTTACGCTTTGGGAACTGCTTCTGCGATTTAAATTTCTTTCTCAGCGCACGTGCCAACGGATCGCCCTGCACCTTCCAGAACTCCGTCACTTTGATGCGGGTAGGGTCGAGTTTCAACGCTGCACCCATTGATGAAAAAAGCTTGGCTTTCGTACGGCAAGCCAGGAGAATGAGTGCTGCTTTGTCTTTCAATGAATCGATAGCGTCGATGATATAATCATAGCTGTCGAGCCCGAAACTGTCAGCCGTTTCTTCAGAAAAGATCTGCTGCAGGGCCGTAATCTCGGAGTGAGGGTTGATGCTGAGCAGACGCTCCTTCAGGGCGTCCACCTTCACCTGTCCCACGGTCTTCGTGGTCGCCATCAGCTGGCGATTGATGTTGGTGATGCACACGCGGTCTGAGTCCACAATCGTCAACTGTCGGATGCCGCTGCGTACCAGACTCTCGGCGCACCACGAGCCTACACCACCCACACCGAAGATAATCACCCGCTTCTGGGCAATGCGCTTCATCGTTTCGTCGCCCAACAACAGTTCACTCCTGCGGAATATTGCACTATCTATTGCCATCACATTCTTAATTTCGACTGCAAAGGTACGATTAAGCGAACGAAAATGCAAATATTTATGCCATAAAATAGACAAATACCGCATATATGGTATGTTGAATGCCCCATAAGAGGGATTGTGGGAGTGCAGAAATCGCCGTACTTTTGCACCCGTCAATTTATTTGTAGAAAAAGAAAATGGTAAGAATATATATAATAATAGGTTTATTTTTGCTGGCGAATAATCCAGTAAAGGCAAAAAGATTGGAGGAAGGAAACGACACGTCGAAAGTTAAGACCCTTAAGGGCAAACAACTTAATGAGGTGACCGTATCAGCACATCGTGTTGGCAGGGTAAAGACTAAAGGCATTGGCAATACGGAGATGATTAATGCTACAGAATTACTGCGTGCCGCATGTTGCAACTTGGGTGAAAGTTTTACCACTAACCCGTCAGTTGATGTAAACTATGCTGATGCGGCCACTGGTGCGCAGCAGATAAAACTGCTTGGTCTCAGCGGCACTTATGTGCAGATGCTGACAGAAAATGTTCCGAACTACCGTGGAGCTGCCTCTCCCTTTTCCTTGGGTTATATCCCAGGACCATGGATGCAGAGCATACAGGTATCGAAAGGTGCCTCATCGGTAAAGAATGGCTATGAGAGTATCACGGGCCAGATTAACGTAGAGTTCAAGAAACCGCAGGCCACACCTTTTGCAGATGCCAACCTCTATTATAACAGTAAAGGAAAACTGGAAGCGAACATTGGAGCCAATCTGCACCTGAGTAAACGTTGGCGGACAGCCCTGTTAGGACATTACGAGATACTTAATAAGGCACACGATGACAATGACGATGGATTTGTTGACTTGCCAAAGGTTCGTCAGGGTGCTTTACAGAGCCGATGGGCATGGATGGGTGATCACTATGTGTTTCAGGCCTCTGTCAAGGGACTGAAGGAGCACCGTGAGGGTGGACAGACCGGACATCACGCTGTGGCTGAGCATCCCTACCTGATTGATATCACCAATGAGCGCTATGAGGCCTTCACCAAGAATGCCTATATATTCGACAAGGAACGCGCCACTAACGTCGCTCTTATCTTAAGCGGCTCACTTCACCATGAGAATGCCGAATATGGCCACAAACTCTACAACACTGACCAGCGCAACGGTTATGCCTCGCTGATGTTTGAGAGTGACTTTGGTGAGCATCACAATCTCTCTGTGGGTGCTAGTCTTAACCACGATTATTACGACCAGCGATACAAACTCACTAACGATGGGGCTGAAAAAAATCAGCGCGACGACGAAACCGTTCCCGGCATCTACGCACAGTACACCTTTAAGCTGGGTGACAAACTGACCCTCATGGGAGGTCTTCGCTGGGATCACAGCAATATCTATGGAGGATTCGTAACTCCACGTGCACACCTGAAATATTCTCCAAATGAAATCGTGACTCTTCGGGCCTCAGCAGGTAAAGGCTATCGCACGAATCACGTGTTGGCTGAAAACAACTTTCTCCTCGCCAGCGGACGACAGGTAATTATCGATGATAATCTGGATCAGGAGGCTGCATGGAATTACGGCATCAGTGCAAACATCAACATCCCCATAGGCGAGAAAAAACTGGAACTGAGTGCAGAGTATTACTATACAGACTTCCAGCATCAGTTGTTGGTTGATCTCGACAGTGATCCCCATGCTGTTCACTTCACCAACCTGCAAGGTGACAGCTATTCACATACCTATCAGTTGGAGGCTACATATCCGTTCTTCCGAGGATTCACACTAACAGCCACCTATCGCCGTACCAACGTAAAATCCACTTTTGGCGGTGTGCTTCGCGAGAAGCCCCTTACCAATAAATATAAAGGTCTGTTGACAGCCTCTTACAAGCCAGGACTTGGAAAATGGCAGTTTGATGCCACACTACAATTGAATGGCGGAGGTCGTCTGCCTGATGCTTACACCACAGCTGATGGCAGCCCTTCATGGGACAACAGATACAAAGGTTTTGAGCAGTTAAGTGCTCAGGTGACTCGTTTCTTCCGTTTTTGGAGCATCTATGCCGGAGGTGAAAACCTCACGGGCTTCAAGCAGAAGAACCCCATCATAGCAGCCAATGATCCCTGGGGACAGAACTTCGACTCTACAATGATCTGGGGCCCAGTTCATGGAGCTGTCTTTTACATTGGTGTTCGACTGAATTGGAATAAAATATAATTAGTATTAACCCATTAAACTATTTAAAAGATGAGAGCAAAAGCATTATTAATCGCGCTGGCAGTCACTTTAGCTTGTACCGCCAAAGACATCAAAACAGTTGTACTGAACACTGCACCGGAAATGCATTGTTCTAGTTGTGAAAACAAGATCAAGTCAAACATCCGTTTTGAAAAGGGTGTGAAGGACATTGTGACCAATTTGGCCGATAAGACTGTAACTGTCACCTACGATGCCGACAAGACTGATGTTGATAAAATCATCGAGGGTTTCAAAAAGATTGATTATGTGGCAACAATAGCCACACCAAAAGCAGAGGGTGCTCCCCAGGCAGAACAGAAGAAGGGTGGCTGCTGCGGCAGTGGTGGTTGCAAGTGCGGTTCAGCTAAAAAGCCAGAACAGGCCAAAGCTGAGCCTGCAAAGAAGAAAGAATGTTGTTGCGGTTCAAAGAAAGCAAATCCGGAAACAGCAGCCAACGAGGGTTCTGTAATTAAGTTCAAGGCAACACAGATGAGTTGTGGTGGTTGTGCGAACAAAGTAAAGAAATTGCTGACAGGTGTTGACGGAGTGACAGATGTTGCTGTTAATCTGGAATCAAAGATTGTTACAGTCAATTATGATAGCCAGAAAACAGATGCTGCAAAGATCCAGGACAGTTTCAAGCAAATAAACTATACGGTAGAGGAAGTCCATTAATAGCTTTCAGCTGTGAAGAAATGGGGGCGGCTTCTATCTGAAGCCACCCCTCAGTGTTTCTATACCAAACACATGTGATACGATTTACCTTTACGGGGGTATTGCCCATATAATGAAATCACCGTACCTTTGCACCATGAATTTTAAATATATCAAATTATGAGTAAAAAGAGTTATTTTTTGATGATAGCACTATCGCTGGCGACCTTGCAACTCATGGCACAGACATATACCATCAATTCGCCGCGGTTTGCCCGACCATTGGTGGAGAAGTGGATCGAGGAATATGCAAAAGTGGAACCCAACGTTCATTTTCGATTATTGAACGGCTGCGGTTGTACGGAAGAGTCTGCACTCTACATACTGCCATACGGCAAGGGAGACGCGGAAACTGTTGACCACGGAATCTTCTTCGCAGAATACGCCATACTACCATTCACGGCGTCCAACTCCGAGGCGGCCCAGATATTGGGAGGACGCAAGTTCAGCAACCGTCGCCTAAGCAGCATCTTCTTCGAACAACAGACCTATGTACCAGAAGAGGAACTTACGAAACAGGAGAAAAGACAGAAGCGTCTGGTCATTTATAGTGCCAACAATGGGGCATCGACAACCGACCCTTTTGCATCATTCTTCAACGAAAGCAAGGATAACCTGCGCGGAAAACGGATTTCCGGTGACGACCTGTTCTTGAATACCGCCGTCAAGAAAGACCCATTGGGCGTTTCATTCAATGCCCTCTCCAATCTTTATGACTTGAACAGCCGACAGCTTAAAGAAGGGCTCTCAATTGTACCACTTGATACCAAGCGGGAGATTACGGACGCGTTTTTAAATCATGCAACCCTCGACACCATGATAGAATTACTCGAGCAATATTCAGCAGATAATATTCCTGTCGGGAAAGTGGCACTTGCATACAAAGGGCTTAACAAAGATATACAAGGTTTCCTGACATGGATCTTGACATCGGGGAGACAGTTGAATCACCACTATGGGCTTTTAGAAATAGACCATCAGTTAGCGCAGAGGCAGATTGATGCCATCAACACGGAACTGATAGCGCAAAACAGGTAAAAAGAATCAGTATAACAAAAACTTAATTAGAATGAAAAAACAGGTATTATTATTCGTGGCCATTCTTTCAGCTCTGGCCACAGGGCTGAATGCGCAGGTCATCAAAGGAAAGATTGTCAATGCCGACCAGGAACCACTGATTGGTGCCGTTGTGAAATTGGCTGGTAATAATAAGGCAGGAGCATCGACAGACGTTAACGGACAATTTGCACTGAACGTTGGACGTAGCGTGAAGTACCCCATCCAGTTGAAGGTTGACTATGTGGGATATGATCCCTACGACCTCGACATCTATGAAGAGACATCTGACGTAGGCACTATTGTGCTGCGTACAGAACGTTTCTCCTTAAATGAGGTGGTTGTTGTGGCGTATGGTCAGCAGAAACGCCGTGACCTAACAGGCGCTATCAGCTCTGTGGATGGCAAGGAACTTCTGAAGAACCCCGTCACCAGTCTGGAGCAGTCGCTTGAAGGCAAACTAAGCGGTGTGCAGGTGACACAGGCAACTGGCGCCCCTGGTGGAGCAGTGAGCATCAATATCCGTGGAACAAGTAGTATAACGGCAGGTAATGAGCCTCTCTATGTAGTTGATGGTTTGCCCGTAGTGACCAAGGATCTCTCCGACGTCGGTGGCTATCAGGGAAACTCGCTGAGTGGAATTGCTGATATCAACCCCAACGACATAGCCAGCGTAGAGGTTCTGAAGGATGCCTCAGCAGCAGCTCTTTACGGTTCACGAGCATCAAACGGTGTCATTTTGATTACAACAAAGAAGGGTGCTGCTGGCCGTACGAAGGTGACACTTGACAGTTACATAGGCTTCCAGAATCTCCAGAAGAAGTTGAAGTTCCTGAATGCCTCGAATTATGTGGCTGCCCGCAATGAGGCTATCGACAACTATAACACGTCATTAGGACTGTCACCTGGTGATGCTGCATTCAAACAGCATGTGACGGCAGCTGTACCCGGAGCAGACACAAACTGGTTGGACCAAATCACACAAAACGGTCTGCAGACGAGCCATCAACTGACCATCTCTGGCGGTAACGACCGAACACAGTTCTATGCCTCTGGTGGCTACTATAAGCAGGAGGGTGCCATCATCAACACCAGCTATGAGCGCTACAACTTGCGCACAAACATCGGACACCAGTTGAACAAACGCATCCATATTGATGCCAATATTGCGCTCAGCACCTCAGATACATGGCGTGCCACAGGCGACGGTAATATTTACTCACCATGGAGAAACGCCCTCTTTGTGTCACCCGACTATCCTGTCTATAACGAAAGTGGCGCTTACAGCAGTGTCAACACTGGAGGCAGAAATCCTGTACAACTTATCAAAGAAGAACCCCAATCCTCGAAAAAATATCGCGCACTTGTCAATCTGAAGGGTTCGTTACTGATATTACCTGGGCTCTACTATCACCTAAATCTCGGTGGAGACTATAATATCCTACACGAAACACAGGTGTGGCCCTCTACCTCTTTACAGGGAGCAAGTGTCAACGGTGAAACTGTTGATGGCCGTGCCTTTACTTTCACAAACCTTGCAGAACATACCATCGACTATAGTCACACTTGGGCAGCCCTCTCACTGAAAGCCCTTGCCGGTTATAGCTATCAAAAGACGACAGTCGACAATGCATATGTAGATGGTATCAATTTCGTTTCTCCCTCACTGATTTATCTGGATTCGGCTGGTGAGATTACCTATGGTGGATCCTATGTGGAGAAGAATGCCCTACAGTCGCTTTTCGCCCGTGTCAATTTGAGCTATTCAGACCGCTACTTGCTGGAACTCTCTTTCAGAAGCGATGCCTCTTCAAAGTTTGCGCCCAACAAGCGCGTAGGCTACTTCCCTGCTGCTTCAGCGGGTTGGCAAGTATCACAGGAAAAATTCTGGAAGGAGAATAAAGTTATCAACGACCTAAAAATTCGTGCTAGTATCGGTTATACGGGTAATCAGGAAGGTATCGGTAACTACGAATACCATCAGACTTATTCTGCCAGTGGTATCAAGTATAATGGCAATTCTGGCTACGGTTTCCCCACCTATAAGCCCAATCCAGATTTGACATGGGAAAAGACCCTGCAATATGACTTTGGTTTTGATGCAGTCTTGCTGAACCGTCGTGTTGAACTGATCTTCGACTGGTATAAGAAAGATACGCATGATCTGTTGCTTACCCATAGCATCAACTCGCTGAGTGGCTATAGCAGCACGACCTCTAACGTTGGAAATATCACTAATACGGGTGTAGAAGTGGGCATCACCACTCACAATTTGACAGGCGCCCTGAAATGGGATAGCCACCTGAACTTTACCTATTCAAAGAACAAGGTGACAGGCTTAGTGAAGAATGCTGAAGGCGAAGAGCCCTACATCACTACAGGCTATTGTAACATTCTGCAGGTTGGTGAGCCTATGGCAGCCTTTTATATGATTCAAGCCGATGGTATTTACCAGACGAAAGAGGAAATCCTTTCACAGCCAGGCGGACAGGCACTCTGGGACAAAGGGATACGTCCAGGTGATGTTAAATACTACGACAAGAATGCCGATGGAATCATCAACTCTGAAGACCGTGTCATAAGCGGCTCGCCTTTCCCGAAAATATTCGGCTCACTGTCGAACAATTTAAGCTACAAAGGGTTTGATTTGAGTCTTGACTTGCAGTACTCATTAGGCGCAAAACTATATGCTGCCTGGAAATACACTGGCGCAGGCAATCAGGGTGGTCATACAAGTGGCTACGCCATCCTGGAATCAGAATGGGAGGATCGATGGACTGAGAGCAACCCCTCTGGTGACAAGCCCCGTGCTGTAGCTTATGGTGCTGCTTATGAGAATAATAATATCAACTACACCACACGCTATCTGCAGAATGCAGATTACCTCAAGATTCGTAATCTCTCCATTGGTTATACGCTTCCAGTGGCCGTTACCAAACAAATTGGTATAAGTAGGCTACGTCTCTATGCAACGGTGCACAACCTCTATACCTTCAGCAGTTACGATGGTTTTGACCCAGAAGTTGCCATGTTCCCCAGTCGTACGACCTATCGCGGCTATGACTCAGGTTCCGTACCACAGCTCCGCTCATATGTATTTGGTATTAATTTGTCGTTCTAAAATTACAGGAGGAAACAAATATGAAAAAGAAACAGATATTTATTACATTGACATCACTCGTACTGACTGCCTGCAACCTCGACTACTATCCCACAACAGCAGTCAGCGACAGTTCGCTCACAGAGTCAGACTATGCCAATCTTCTGACAGGCGTTTATGATGGTGCCCAAAGCATCAAAATCAATATTGACGATATCGCTGCCGATAACCTGACAAGTCCAGGATGGTGGCCTGACATTGATAACAACGGCCAAACAGCCAGTACAAGTAGTGACATCAATTCACTTTGGAACAGTCATTACAAATATGTACAATTGGCTAATAACCTCATCAACCTGATAGAGCGTACAGGTTCTCCTAGTCCCTCTCAGATTCAAATAGAAGCCCAGGCTCGTGTTATCCGCGCATGGCTCTATGCCCGTATAGCCCAACATTGGGGGGATGCACCGCTGTTGTTGGAAGTCACAGACGGGCTAGTAGGACGTAATCCTGAGGTGGAGATTTGGAAGCAGGTCATCAATGATTTGGAATTTGGCGTACAGAATGCTCCTGATTTTTCCGACAAAGGTTATGTCAGCAAGGTGGCTGCAAAGGCACTTCTTGCGCGCACCTTACTTACTGGTCCTTCAGGTGTACAAGACAAAACTCGCGCACAACAACTTGCCGAAGAGATTATCACCTCGGGGCAGTTTCAGTTGGCTCCCGACTTTGCTGATATCTGGCATGCGAAGTCTTCCAATGAGATTATCCTGCAATGGACCAATCTAAATGGCGATTCCGGTTCCGATGGCTGGTTCATGCGTTCCGACATCGTCAATCTCTACGAAGCAGAGAATGGGGCCGGCTCAGCTGGTTACGGTGAACAAGGACGCTATGAAAACATCGTCGATCAAGCCGCCTTCAATGCCTTCGAAGAGGGTGACCTCAGAAAAGCTCCTACCGTGCGTCATCTCAAATTGGCAGGCGGCGCAGAGACTTGGGACTGCGTAAAATATCCAAGTTATAATGCTGCGGATCCTTGGCCTGTCGTACGTATCGCAGAACTCTATCTGATTTCTGCCGAAGCACAAGGATATCCCGCAGGCGTAGAGCGACTGAACCAGTTACGTCAGATGCGTGGTCTCAAAGCTTTGGTGACAGGCACAGACATCACTGCCGACAACTTTATTGACAGGATTATGGCAGAGCGCCGAGTGGAGTTTTATGCCGAAGGATTCCGCTGGTATGATTTGCGCCGCTGGTTCAATTCTGGTGAGGCTGGCAAAAAAGCTGTTCTTGCTTTCCGTAAATATCAGCCCGGTGAAGCAGCTGGTAGTCGTCCACAGGCTTCTGAAACCATGCAGATTGACGATGACGGGCACAACCTGCTATGGCCTGTTCCTCAAACGGCTATTGATAATGATCCGAACCTGCTTCCTCAGAATCCTGGATATTAATAAATAAGGTACATTATCATATGAGATTTAAGTTAGTGAATGTTTGCATTGCTGCTGTCTTGTTGACAGTGGCGATGCCTTTGCGTGCAACCAACGTTGTCCCAGTGCCCCACATAGAAGGCCAGAAGCTACTGTTGGATATAGAGGATACGGTTTTTCACCGTGAGTATCTTTTGTCATCCTGTGTGTCGAAAACTGATCATTACAAGTGGATGGAGGTAGGCACACGTCCGTCGACACTCCACGTACGCTTTGAGAAAGTCGGCCAAAGGGTATATCTGCGCCGTATCAACAGCACCGTTGTTGGAAATCCATCTGATACATTATCTATCCAGTCCATCCGCGACAACTATATGGACGGCTATGCGATATCACTGCCAATAGAAAAAACGGAGGGAAAGGGGCGTATCACTGTTGATGCAACAGAACTATTTCTCACAGACCATGTGCTATCGCCTTTTTCTTGGTGGTTTAAACAGGCTAAAGTATCCCTTCGCTCTGACTTAAGTCATCTCTCTGCCTGCAAATCATTCGATGATAATTTCAGCATCCGTACCGTTATGTCGTTTACCCATGACCAGCCAGATCGTCATCGTCCAGCAGTATGCTCTGCCGAGGTGGTAAGTAGTCTGCTACTGCTTCCAGAAAAGAAGATGCGCCCTCGTCTGGCCGATTCGAGGATTGGGCTCTTTACAACTGACAAGAAACTGGTGGATTTTGACAAAAGTGACTATATCAAGGATATCGAATATGTGGAGCGCTGGCGAATAGAACCATCTAATTATAACGCATGGAAACGAGGCGAAATAGTCGTGCCCAAGAAACAGATTGTTTTTTACATCGACAACGCTTTCCCGGAGTCTTGGAAAGAGCCTATCAAGAAAGGCATACTGGACTGGAATGATGCATTTGAGCGTATCGGTCTGAAAGAGGTGATTGCTGTGCGCGACTATCCTACTGAAGATCCAACTTTCGACGAGGATAATCTCAAGTACAGCTGTATCCGTTATATCCCAACAGACAGAGGGGGTGCACAAGGTCCCAGCTGGGTTGACCCTGCAACGGGCGAAGTACTCAGTTCTTCTGTTTATGTATGGGGATCGATGCCGGAAATCATGAACCGTTTCTGCTATGTACAAACAGCCCATGCAAATCCTGCCATCCGCAATGGAAAGTTCCCCGAGGAACAACTGGCTGCTACTATCCAATTTACCATCGCCCATGAGATAGGTCACTCCCTGGGATTAGCCCACAATATGGGAGGCTCATCTGTCTATCCTACAGACTCACTATTGAGTGCAGATTTTGTAAAGCAACATGGACTGACAGCTTCGACGATGGACTATATTTTTTACAACTATATTGTCCCTATCGGCAATCAGGACATTCCTCTTATGTCTACCCGCCTAGGCGACTACGACCGTATGCTTGTCAACTACATCTACTACCCGACAGACCCGACCTCGGATGTCGTAGCCGATCATGCTGAAGTACAAGAAAGGCTAGACGTTGACCTGCAGAATCCCTATTGTCATTATGGCAAACAACAATGGGGCAACAAATACGATCCATCGGCCCTTATATATGATTTGGGTGACGACCCACAAAAAACAGGTAACTTGTCTATCAATAACCTGAAATATGTGCTGGCTCATTTGGAAGAGTGGTTGCCTGGAGGTGACCATACTATATTAAGAGAAAAGTTGTATGAGTCGATATTAGAACACTATGAGACGCTTCTCCGCAGCGTCATCCATCAGGTAGGAGGTGTTCGTGTCAACATCATAGATACTCAGCGCAACCAGCAAGCGGAACCACTTCCACGACAATTACAGCATGAGGCCCTCAAATGGGTAGCGCATCAGTTGCACCAGTCAAATTGGCTCAATAACAGGCAGTTGTTGTCAAGTCTGCCCATGTCTGCACAGTATTCATCCAAGATGCTGAGTACTCTCAGCGGGGAGATTGTTCAGATGGCACAAAATGTCGCCTTATCGTCAAGCCTGTCAAAAGCCCCCTATACATTGACAGATTATGCAGAGGACATCTATTCTCTATTTTTCGCTATCCCCCATCCTACTTTTGAAGACAAAATTGTTCAACGTGCCATGCTATCGGCTATCAACAAAGCAGACAAGAAAAAGGCTGATATAGACATTAGTCTATTCAGTGAGGAAGACGGAACTTGGAATTACCTTCGCCAACGGATCAATCAACTCGCCCAGCAGAATGTCCGAAAAGACTCTGTCAACCAACAGCATTGGACCATCATTAATAAACTGACAGAATAGTCAAAAAAAGTCTGTCATCTTGAACAATTGCCATTCAAATTTCGTACCTTTGCAGCGATGAAGACAACAGTGATTTGGATTGGCGCACTCGTAGTAGGCGCAATATTAGGTTTACTCGGGCTTGGATGGCTCGACGAGGTGATGAATTTCGTGGCGACAGTCTATACGCGACTGTTCCAGTTGTCTGGCAGGATTTTCGGCCACACGCTCACCTATACCCTACTCACTACCATCGCTGCAGCTGCTGTTGGAGCTATACTCTATGTACTTATCGCTCCGAGCAATCTACCTGCAGGAACTGCACTTGAATGTTGTGGGGCTGCCGCTGCACAAGGACCTGACGTGACCTATAGCGATCACTTGCTTAGCATCATCCCCAACAATATCGTCAAGCCATTCCTCGAAGGCAATGTGCTCTCGCTGCTACTGTTGGCCTTTGCCATCGGCATCGGACTGTCGAAGTTGCCTGAATCCGAGAATAAGGCTGTCGTCGTGAAAGGATTGCTGGGACTTCAGGAGCTGCTCTTCCTACAGATTCGCGGACTCATCTGGACGCTGCCCCTGGGCATCGTGGCTTTCTCAGCCCAACTGTCGGCACAGGTGTCGGCAGGTGTGGTGGCCGATTCCATCGGCAAGTATGTACTGGTGGTCTTGGGTGGTAATGTGATACAGTTCTTCGTCGTGTTACCATTGTTCCTGCTGTCGCGAGGGCTGAACCCCGTCCATGTGCTGGGCCGTATGA
>OMZO01000025.1 GCA_900315525.1 uncultured Prevotella sp.
GTCATAGGCCGAGCACATGTAGGTGGGGTCGGTATAGGGCAGCCACCACTCCTTCGGCGCCACGTAGATGGAGTCACTGGGCATCATATAGAAGCCGCGAGTCTGCAAGGCACTCACACTCTCGGAGAAGATAAAAGGCTTGCCAGGGAAGTTCTGTGGCACATCCTTCACCCACTGGTGATGATAGTTGAAGCCAATCACATCGATGGCACCACTCTTGAAGAGGTGGTTGTTCGGACTCGGCTCGTTGCAGCCTGCCATGATGGGGCGCGAGGTATCATATCTCTTGACAATCTCTGCCAGGTGTTGCGTCAAGAGCGACTGCACACTGAGTTCACCGTCCTTGGCCAGCGTCGAGGCATCGTGGCCTGCGTTCAGGATGAGGTTCGCCTGTTCCAGCGTCAGCGTGTCGGCCTCCGCCGACGACCACTGTTCCAGCACCTCGTTGCCTATCGACCACATCAGGATGGAGGGGTGGTTGCGGTCGCGGAGAATCAGGTCTGAGAGGTCACGCTCATGCCACTCGTCGAAAAAACGGGCATAGTCGTTCTGTGTCTTCTTGCGGCGCCACATGTCGAAACTCTCGTCCATCACGATCAGTCCCATCGTATCGCACATGTTCAGCAGTTCTGGGGCCGGCGGGTTGTGCGAACTGCGGATGGCGTTCACGCCCATCGCCTTCAGCTTCGTCAGTTTGCGGTGCAGAGCGTCCTCGTTGAGGGCAGCGCCCAGGCAGCCGAAATCATGATGCTCGCAGACACCGTTCAGCTTGAAGTTCTTGCCGTTGAGCCAGAAACCCGTCTTCGCATCGAACTTGAAACTGCGGAAGCCCGTCGTGGTCTCGTAGGTATCAACTACCTTACCAGCAACCTTCACCACCGTACGCACCTTATAGACATTAGGCGATTCACAGCTCCAGAGCATGGGCTTGCTGACGGTGATGCTCGACTTCAGGCCTTTCGACTTTCCGACGACCTTGCCATCAGGGGCTATCAGCGTGTTTTCCACCTCGCCCTTGCCTTCGAGCGACACTTCGATAGCGAGCCTGCCCTTGCCTTTCACCACACTGGCATTGGCAAAGACTCCCCAGTGACTGACATGCGTGTCGGCCGTTGTAGTGAGCCACACATGACGGTAGATACCACAGCCAGAGTACCAGCGGGAATTAGGCTGATCACTGTTATCGACCCTCACTGCCACCACATTGTCGCCCTGAGACCCTCACTGCCACCACATTGTCGCCCTGACGTACATAAGGCGTGATGTCGTACTCAAAACTTGAGTAGCCGTAGGGGCGGAAGCCCACCTTCTGACCGTTCACCCAGACGGTAGAGTTCATATACACGCCGTCGAACTCAATGAACACCTTCTCGGCTTGGTCGAGCGTGAAGTGCTTGCGATACCAACCGATACCACCTGGGAGGGCTCCCCCACCTGCACCACTCGGGTTGCCCACGTAGAAATCACCCTCGCGCGCCCAGTCGTGCGGCACGTCGAGTACGCGCCAAGCGTTGTCGTTGTAATCTGCCTTCGCCATCTGGGCCGAGTCAGCCAGGATAAACCGCCAGCCCTTGTCGAAATTCCGCCTTTCGCGAGCCGTCGCCGACAGCCCCATCAGGACTGCTGTCAATAGTAGAAAAAACTTCCGAATCATTGTTGCAGGTCATATTAGGTTTCTACGTGCAAAGATACAAAAAAAATCGCAAACCGCCAAGGTATTTCCAGATTTATTTCAAGATCATTCCCGTTTTAACAATTTGCCACTAGGCGTTTAGCCGTTTAGGCGTTTCAGCGTTACATTTGGATTTTGCGTTTTGGTGTTGTGGGATAGTATATATCTATTTTAAATTATTATATATTATAATATATAATAATTATATATAATATATAGAAGGCAAATGGTACGCATATGGATTCTGCAAATGAAACGGCGAAACGGCAAAACGGCAAACGGGTAGCGTTGGATTCTGTACTTGCTTCGTTCGTCATTTTAACATTTGAAATAAATTCAAAAAAGTCTTGGTTTTATTTGAATTTTTTGTACCTTTGCACTGTCAATGAGAGATACAGAATCAGTGGTCATTAGGGAGAAAAATTGCGAGATTTAAATCTAGAATTTGCGCGCATTAATGGTAGAAAAATTTTCTATTAACATGCCCATTCTGGCACTTGTGAGCGATATGCGAGATGCATACCAAATTTATTTACACTTTTTAGGAGATAACATAAATCCCCGCCCCTTGACGGAGCGAGGATTCCTATCAGACTGCAAAGAGCCGTTTCTATTTGTCGGCCAGACTACTCTTCACGTCAATTCCGGACTTCTGACAATATCGCAAAATCTTAGCCCTGACTTCCTCCAGGCTGTCGATGACGAGCTGATACTCCTCCGGAGTCAGATCACTGTGATCATCTGAGTTGGGTCTGACAAAATCCCATACCAGACCCTCGCTCAGATCCCACGTGGCGATCTTGATCATGAAATCCTTATTCTTATACATACTAATCAGAGTTTGACGTTGATAGCCTTACCATTGTAGTTCACCAGCTTACCCTCTGGATTGTCGAGGTTGAGCGGCTTGGGCGCATCCTTCGAGATGAGCACCACGTTGAAGCGACGGTTCTTCAGCATGCCTGGGAACTGTCCCTTGCGGGCTCCGAAAGAGACGGTCTTATCCTCATCGTCGTAGGTGATGTCGATGGTGGCATACTTACCCTTCTCGTAGTTGTAATTCGTGCCCTCGTCTTCGTAGAGCTGGAACTCGCCGTCCTTGCCTGCATAGACGTAGAGGTTGATGAGCTCAGCGGGTTTCTCGTCGCTCCACTCCATCTCAGGACCGAAGGGGATGATGGCACCCTCACGCACATAGACGGGGATGCACTCGTAAGGCGCATCGACCACGAGGCGCTGGCCACCATTGATATACGCACCCGTATAGAGATCGTACCAGCCACACTGCTCTGGGAAATAGACGCTGCGGTTGCGAACCTTGTAGTAGCCTACTGGGCAGGCCATCAGGGCAGGGCCGAACATCCACTGGTTGCCGATGTTCTCCACATTCTTATCACCATTGAAGTCCATCACGAGGGCACGCATCAGCGTATAGTCCTTGAAGTGAGCCCAGCCAGCCATCGAGTAGAGATAAGGCATCAGACGATAGCGCAGCTTGTCGTAATAGACGAACGACTTATAGGCAGGATGCTCGTCGGGAGCGATGTTCCAGATCTCACGCAGCGGCCACTGACCATGCGCACGGAAGAGAGGAATAAAGGCACCAAACTGGTTCCAACGGGTCTGCAGCTCGCGCCATTCCTTCAGGTCTTCGTTCTCCACGCCCGTACGGTCGAAGAGCTGCTGGGCAGCCACATAGCGGTTCTCCACGCAGAAGCCGCCCTGGTCCATACCCCAGAAGGGGATGCCCGACATCGAGTAGTTCAGGCCAGCCGTCATCTGAGCGCGCATATCCTCCCAGCGAGTGCCGATATCGCCACTCCAGGTAGCTGTCGAGAAACGCTGTTCGCCAGCGAAGCCACTACGGGTGAGCAGGAACACGCGAGGCTCGTTCATCTTACCCTTCCAGACAGAGCGCTGACCGTTGTAGATAGCGTCGGCATTGACGGTAGAGTAAGCATTGAAATACTCCGTAGAGGTGCCAAGAGCCGTAGGACCGCTGAGGGCCTTGCGATACCACATCGGGGTACAGTCGCGCACGTTAGGCTCAGAGGCATCCATCCACCAGGCATCGACACCAGCCACACCGTTCTTATTATACTTCGAGTAGAGGTTCTCGTCCATCTGGCGCCAGAACATCTTGCGCGCCCCTTCGTCGTAGGCATCGTAGAACGAACCGCGGAAGCCAAGCCAGTCGTGGATATCGTCCTTCACGGCCTGATGGTACATCCAGCCATTCTTGTCGAGTTCCTTGTAGTTGTCAACTGTATCGTAGAACTTCGGCCATACGGAGATCATGAAACGTCCGTGCATGGCATGCACACTGTCGAGCATCGCCTGCGGATTGGGATAGCGGTTGGTCTCGAAGACATGACTGCCCCAGGAGTCGAGTTTCCAGTAGTTCCAGTCCTGTACGATGTTATCCACAGGGATATGACGCTTGCGGAACTCAGCCAGGTTGCTCTCGATGTCGTAAGAACTCTGATAGCGCTCACGGCTCTGCCAGAAGCCCAGCACCCATTTCGGATAGAGCGAAGCCTTACCCGTCAGCGTGCGATAACCAGAAATCACCTCGTCGAGATTCTCGCCTGCGATGAAATAGTAGTCCATGTCCTTGGCCATCTCACTCCAAATGGAAAGCTTTCCGCGCTCCTCAGCACTGCGAGGCTCTGCAACCCGCAGACCACAATAGGCCTCACCGCCATCAGGCCGCCACTCGATGCGCACCTGAGCCTTCTTGCCCTTCTGCAGTTCAGTGGCGAACTTATAGCTATTGGGATTCCAAGCCGTACGCCAGCGCTCGGGCACCACTTCCTGACCGTCGATATAGACCTTCACATAGCCAGAATAGTAGAGTATGAACTGATAGAGCTGTTTCTTGCCTTTGCATTTACCACAGCACTCTGGCTCGATGAAACCCTCGTAAGTGACGGTGGCACCCTGCAGGTTGAACCCCTTGGGGAAGTTCTTAATGCCACCATTATCTGTCTTCACGGCAATCTCAGAGGTGGCAGGGAAGGCGTACTCGTAGTAGATAGAGTCTTCGTCACGCACGAGTCGCTTGCCGTCCTTATCGACATAAGTACCTGTCAGATGTCCTTTCTTGCCCTGTTTGTCGTAGAGCGTGAAGGCACGGTTCAACTGCAGGTAGTCGTTGGGATTACCGAAGCGGCAGTAGCTGTAGGAATCCCACAGCAAACCATAATTCTTGTTGGAGAGCACGAAAGGAATCGACACCTTCGTATTATACTGGAAAAGGTCCTCGTTCTTGCCCTTCATGTTGAACTCCTCCGACTGGTGCTGTCCCAGTCCGTAGAAGGCCTCATCGTCGGGCGAATCAAACTTCATCTGCCAGGTGAGACCATGCTTCATCTCCTCCGTGATGGCAGGACCGCCCTTAAGACCATATTCACGCTCTGGCACGGTGAAGTCCTTGAACTGCTTACCGTCCTTCGATTCCTTCAACAACAGTTTGTCATCATCGTCGAAGAAACTGACCTCACCCGTAGCCTTTGAGACGACAGCCTTCACATCGTCAGCCTTCACGATGACATTGCCATCTTTCTCCTCAATGGTATAGGAGCTCTTGGCAGGTGCCTTCTGGGGCACGATCATCAGCGATGCCGGCTTTTGCGGCAGTGCGTCCTGCGAGGTTGCCCTCACACGGATAATGTTTCCGTTAATCACTTCCAGACAGACAATTTTCGCCTGCCCACCGTCAGGACAGATTGTCACGCGGTTTCCGTTGGTCTGCACATCAGCCGCCATAGCCATCCCAGCCACCAGCAGGGCAGACACCATCATACTTAGTCTTTTCATACTTACTATATATAGTTTTAGTTACTTAGCCGTTCTCATCATCCATCAGCACAGCCTCCTCGACGCCCTCTTCACCCTCCAGCGGGAACTCGATGACGAAGACAGTACCACCACCTTTGTTCTCCTGAGCCTGAATGGTGCCACCATGAGCATAGACAATATCGAAGACCTCATGGAGATTGGTAGTGTTATCGTCGCTAACGATCTGCTCAAAGATGTGAGGCATCACATCTGTCGGGATGCCGATGCCATTGTCAGCCACGCGGATGACGGCCTTGCCCTGCCCTTGCTCAGCAAACACCTTCACCTTACTATTTTTAGGTGAGAAGTTGGCTGCATTGTTAAGCAATATCAGCATCATGCGACGCAGGCTTTCTTTATCGGCCACCATTTCCAGATGGTCAGCCACGGGGAAGAAAGAGAGACGGATGTTCTTGTGCTCAGACACGTCGAAATGGTCGCATATATCCTTCAGCAATGCCACGATGTCAACAGGCTCCTTCACACCACTGCGAGGTGCATCCTGAGCAGCTTGCCTCGATGCATCTGCATCAGCGCGAAGGCCCTCTGCCTCCATCTGCTCGCGCATCTCACTCATCCATTGTTTCTTCTCTGTCTCACGGCGCAGCTGCTCAAGTTGCATACGCTCCTGCTGGCGTTCCATGAAGCGTTTACGCCAGAACCACACACCTATACCAACGACGAGCAGGAAGGCGAGCAGCAGCCAACGGTTACGCAGCAGCGGAGGCGTGATCGTAATCTTCAAGGTAGCCTCGTTCTCTCCCATCGAACCATCGTCATTCAGCATACGCACATGGAGCACATAACTGCCGTGATGGAGTGACATATAAGTGATATTAGGATCGTTCTCCTCCGTCTTAATCCACTTGTCGCTGAAGCCTTCAAGCTGATAGATGAAACGGGCTGGATTATGGGCCTGTCCCTTATCCGTGGCCAGCTGGATGGTGAACTGGTTCTCGTCAGGGCGCAGGGTGAGTTCACGACAGGCATCAAGGGCCTCATCAAGGATGACATGCCCCTCATACTCACGCCCCACTTCGACAAGTTGTCCGAAGAGTTTCAGGCCGCTGAAGATAGGTTGTTCCTTACTGCTGCTGTTCGACACGAGTTTGGGATCGATGATATCAAGGCCACCTAAGCCTCCAATCAGGATCTTGCCATCATGGGTCAGACTGACGGAACGCAGATTATAGGGTCCCTGCTGCAAACCATCCTTGCTGCTGAAACTGCGCACAAGGAACGTCCAGCCTCCCTCGTCATCCTTCTGTGGAGTCACATTAGAGACACCATGCTCCGTAACGACCCACATCGTATGGTTCAAGTCTTCGACGATACCTGTGACACTTGAGCCGAAAAGGCCGCTGTTCATATCGAGCAGTTGCTGCCAGCCATTCTTCTGGTCGAGTACGCAACAACCTGACATAGAACCTTGCCAGATGAGACCACGGCTATCTTCAACGACACAGACGCTGGCAGGAGCAGCTGCTGCCTTACCAGGTAGTTCTGGAATCTCGATATTCATAACGCGTCCGCTGACGGGATTGATCAGTGAATAATAGACAGAATGACCAACAAGCAGCCATCCTTTCTTGATCCATCCCACAGAGGTCATGAAGTTCTCGCGAAGATTGGTATTGTAGGTGCTCCAAGTCTTGAACTTGCCCGTCTTACGATTCATGCGCTGTACACCGTTACCCAGTGTTCCCAGCCAAATATCACCCCACTTGTCTTCTGTCACAGACCATACGTTATTGTTCAACAGTCCGTTCTCTACACCTGTTGCCAATATATTGGTAATGTGACCATTAGGAGCAATCTGAATCAGTCCGCCATTGTATGTACCAAACCAAAGGCTGCCATCGCGCGAACAGTAACTTGACACCACTGTGTTCGAGGCAAAGCCTGCACTCTTGTCTATAATCTGAGTCTCCTCTGTCTTAGGATTATACTTGATGATACCCCGGTTGTCAGTTCCCAGCCAGTAATTGCCCTGATGGTCTTCGACAGTAGTGTTGACATCGCCCATCTCAAGGTTCTTGATTCCAGCTTGTTTCTCGATATACTGGTTCAATCCGTTTCGATAGGCACCCACCCACATATTGCCATCTTTGTCGAGCAGCATCTTTTTGATCGTGTTTTCACTGATAGAAGTCTCATCGAACTTGTTGTTCACAAAGCACCGTGCCTCCTTCGTGTCCATATCGACAATCCACAGGCCCTCATGGTCGGTACCAAGCCAGAGCCAGTTACGCTGATCTTCCTTCACCACCCAAGCCAGCAGGTTTTCTGGTATTCCCTGAACACCCAGCGAGCCAAGGAAACTATTGATGGAATTATACCATTTCTTTTCTTTTTGGCTATAAATGAAGCACATGGTGGGCGCCAGGACCCAGATGTCGTCATGATTATCGACATACAGATTATACTCACTCTTTTCCTGTCCACCATTCTTACGCATATAAGAGTCTTTCCAGACCACCTTTCCCCGCGTGCCATCGACAGCCATCAGATCACCATCGCTAGACGCCACGAGGAGCAGGTCTTCATACTCTGCGAAAGAGGAGAACCAGAACTCGTTGGGGAACTCCTCAGCGCCATAGCCATATTTGGCGAGGGTGATTTTCTTAGTCTTGGGGTTATAGCAGTAGAGTCCGTTGGCATAAGACTTCACCCACAGGTTCTTCTTCGAATCGACATAGATACGGTCGATACCGCCAGTGATGCCCAGCTTGGCGAGCATCGGCGACGGATTGCGCACGACCTTCTCCGTGACTGGGTCGAAGAGAGAGTAGTTCATGCCCTGCTTCAGCCACAGCTTGCCGTCGATGTCCTCCCAGATCTTATCGACGTAGTTGCTGCGCAGGGTCAGCGTGTCATGGGCGTTGGAATAGAACGTACGGAAACGGTAGCCGTCGTAACGGTTCAAACCATACGAGGTGCCTATCCAGACATAGCCCTTGGAATCTTGGAAGAGACAGTTCAATTGGGCATTTGACAAGCCGTCACGTGTATCCAAGCGGCGGAACTTCATATCAGGAATTGCAGTCTTCCCTGCATCAGCGGCAAGACTACACACCAAAAGGAGGAGCGTCAGTAGTTGTTTCATAACGAGTTGTAGGTTTCTAAATCGGTACAAATTTAGACAAAATCCCCGAACCCGCCAAATAATTAAGGAAAATTATATCATAAAAATATAATTAAGGTATAGGTTTCTTCTCTTCTAGTAATATCTTGGTAGATGTCTCTCGAATGACAAGCTTCTGCGGGACAATCTTCTTATAGATCTTCTGGTCGCCATTGATATTCTTCAGCAGCAGACGACAGGCCTCACCACCCATCTCGAAGGACTGATCCACAATAGCCGACATCTTAGGCGTCACATAACCTGCATGCACATCATCAGTAAAGCCTATCAGAGCGACGTCCTCAGGTATGCGAAGTCCTATCTGCTTAATGGCCGTGAAAGCTGCAAAGGTGATGATATCATTAAAGGCCAGGATAGCATCTGGACGATCTTCCCGCTGCAGCAGTTGCATCGAGGCCTCAAGCGCCCATTGATAGTCGATTTTCTCACAGACCACAAGACTGCGGTCGATAGGAATCCTGTTTTCCTTGAGCGCCTCCAGATAGCCATGCTTACGACGTTTGACCATATCAAGATGGTTCGGACCGCCAATAAAGGCGATGCGACGACTACCCGTATCTATCAGGTGCTGTGTAGCCTCCTGGGCAGCAATGTCGCCATTGGCTGTCACACAAGAGAATTTCTCAGGCAGGCAGGTGCGCCCAAAAAACACCAATGGGATACCCATCTCTGATATCTCCTCGAAATGACTATAGTCGGTCGTATTCTGGGAAAGACAGGCGATAATACCCTCTACATGGAGACTGATGAAGTTGTCGATAGCCTTCACCTCGGCCTCACTCTGCTCGTGCGTATTGGCGCTGATCACGGAATAGCCAGCCTTACGCGCCTCTTCCTCAATACCGTCGAGTACGGCAGCATAATAGTGGGTCACCAGATTAGGCACCACCACACCTATCATTCTCGGGGCCTCCTTACGAAGACTCTGCGCAAAGGGATTCGGTCGATAGTTCAGACGTTTGGCCAAGTCCTTGACCTTCTCTTGCATCTCAGCACCGATCTCAGGAGAACTGCGCAGAGCCCTGCTCACAGTTGCAATACTCACTCCAAGTTCACGGGCCAGATCCTTCAATGAAGTTCTGTGTTTATTGTTAGCCATATCCTACATGAATAATTGACGATGCAAAGTTACTAAAAAATAATTTAAGTCGCAAACGTTTACGTTACTTTTTTAGTTATAACAGGTACAAGATATCATTTTTTTGCGTACCTTTGCAGCGCAAATTCAGAATGAGTAATGAATAGTTGATAATAAGTTAGTTAGAAAATGAAAACCAAGACTGTCGTGATGACACTCTTGGTTTTTTTTGTTTCTCACCTTCGAGTCGTGCCGATAGTCCTCTCGTTGTCTTAAGCCGTTAGGCTTCTTTTAGTCCTGGTCGAGACCATCGCTGCCGTCACCGCTTTGGGCTGTGATAGTGAACCAGAGAGTGCCGCCACGATAGACCATGAGGCTGTGGCCGGCTTCGACATTCAGACCCGTGAACGCTGCGCCGTTGGCATCATGGCTGGTGGGATTGATGGCATCGCCCGTACCATCCACTTTGGCCGTGAACGTCACTTCGCCGAGATTTGAGCCACTGACCGACACTGATGTGATTGGGGCCGTGGCCGTCACCGTGCCGCCAGCAATACTCTGAGTGGTGCTGTTGATGACGGCTTGCGTGTTGTAGCTTGGCTCACCAGGCGTTACACCGCCACTGCCACCGCTGGGAGTAGAGTCCTCTGTAGTACCAGTGCCAGCTGTACCAGCGTTGTTCAGATAGAACTCCGACTCCATGTCGATGTCGTAAGCTGCGTAGCTCATCTCGACGGCCTTTGACAGGCTGCACAGGTCGCTGCCAAGACCAGCCTCGTTGAGCACCAGCTGACAGTTGCTGCGGAACCAGCCGCCACTCTTGTCCTTGCGGCTGACGATGATACCGGCGGCAACGACATCACCACCACGGCCCAGCACGAAGTTGAAGTGGTCGGTGTCGAACTCAAAAGAGGAGAAGTTCAGGTGATTCTTCCAGTTGGAGCAGGGAAACTCGCCCTCGCTGTTCACGATCTCAGTCGTCATAGGCGCACCTGAGCCGTCGGCATTGCGAGGGTTGAGCACGATGCGGGCTGTCGCTGCTTCATACTTTCCATTGAGCTTCTGTACGGTCACGAAGGTCACCTGGTCACCACGCTGCAGGCCCCATGCCTTGATGAAGTCTGTGTAGGTGCGGCTGGGCGAATTGACATAAGCCTTGTGCCCGCCTTCGGCATCGATGCCAACCGATACCTCGGGCAAGTGGCCCTGAGAGATAATGGCGGCGAAGGGCGTCCACTTGTCGCTCTCAAGCGGCATGAACTGGTAGAACTGGTTAAGGCTCTGACCAGAAAGCTGGAGCGTTGCCGCACGTTCGCGAAGGTACTTGAGGTTGACCTTCTTGAACTTGTTCATACACTGGTATCCATTGCTGACACCCTCGAAGGAGTGGTTGCAAAGGAACTTTAACACGGCGTAGAACATGCCTACTGCCTTTACTAATACACGCTGCAAAGTCTGTGCAGTGGTCTTCGGATTCTTACCGCGACGGGTAGAAGTTCCGGTAATGTTTAATTGAATTGCTGCCATAATTTTACAGTAATTTAATTAGTAAACGATCCTACCCTTGGAGACTTGGGTCAATTAGAGTCCGACATGAGCTCGATATGACTTCGATATGACATCGATTAGAGCTCGATATGACACCGACATGAGTCGAACATGAGTCGAACATGAGTCTGACCTAGTGTCGTCCAATTCGTGATCTCGGCAGCAAAGGTACGATGTTTTCCCTTTGCCTCCTAGCGATTGGAAAAATGGAAATTACGATTGGAAAAAATAAATAGAGACCCCGTAGTGGAGCCTCTATATACGAAATGTGCGCGAAAGCCTTATTCTAGGACTAAAACCCGAATTCATTCATCTGTTTCCGAAGTTTCCTCAACTCATCGAAATAATGCGAATGGTGGAAAGTATATCCGATTTCGTGGAAAGCATCATAGACGGGTTTTCCACTTGGGTTTGGGCGAATCTCAAAGTTGAACTTCACTCCCTTTGAGTCTGATAAGTCCTTTTCGATGTTCTCATAGCTCTTCGCATAGTTATTAAACGACCTTGCGGTGAACCTTTCTTCGTCGCCGAACACTTTCTTCGTCAGGTAATTGGAAAACGGCTGGCGCGACTTTTTCTCCATGATGCCGATGCGGATGAAATAGAAATGCATGAGTACACAAAACTCACCCAGTTTGAAATCCGTCCCCATAATCTTGGTGGAATCACTTGTGCCATAATAGCGTTCGATGATTTTCAGAATACAGTCCGACAACTCGTCTTCATCTATCGGAGCATAGAATATGCCGCTCTCCGTAGGCGGTGTCTCTGTTACTGTCCTGCTGAGCGCACGGTATTTTCCACGAAGCATGTCAGACTTCTGGGCAGCCTGGTTAATCAGGGAGATAAGCGCCGTGAACTCCTTCGTACTGTCAATGCCGACATTAATCATCTTGGAGGGATCTTGCGTGATAAAGCCTACCACTCCTTTATTGCCCGCTTGGTGACGCTGCCTTATACGGATTGCCAGCGACTTGCCACCTCCTTTCCTGCCGCCAGCGATAGCCATGACAGGCATCGAAGGATCCATCAATGACACGGAAAACTGGTCTTTTGGAATGGAGGCGATTTGACTCATCGTCAGTTTCTGCACGACATAAGGCACCTCACTGTTTGGCAGTATCATCGACCTTCCTGCCACCATCACCTTTGTTCCTTGCATACGGGACAATCCGTGGCCTCCCGCAGGGCCGATAGTAATACCTTTCATATCATCCTCTGTTTTTCTTTGGCAAATATACGCATAAAAGCTGATAACTCCATGCGTCTTGATCTTTTTTGCTGAAAATCACAGATATTTTAGCACTTTTTCATATTTTCTCTGCTCTTATACGATGATATGCCTTCACCACCTCATGCATTGACATGATGTACATTTTGAGTCGCTTTCCATCAAGCGGAGTCCGATGACCGTCCTCCAACTCAATTCCTGAAAATGTCAGCAAAACTCTTCGAAGCCAACTATAGCAAACCGATGCATCCAATCGGATGCGCCACTTATTATATAATATAGTTCAATTTGTCTGTGCATTATTGATTTCACTCTTCTACTAATAGCTCGTCGAAGTTATCGCAAGGCTTAATTTGAGTTATGTCCTTTGAGCCAAAACTGGTTATGTATATACGCTTATATCCGCTTTTATCAATTCTTTCGATGAAACTATCTTTAGGACATTGAGCATCGACAACTATTTTGTAGGAATGAATACTCTGTTCGCCCGGTAAATATATACATAACCAACAATTGTCTTTAATATCATAATCCAGAAGTTTTACCTCTTTATCATCAATAGATTTTAGCAGATCTGTTGCTCTTACAGCATTTCGCCTTGAAGTAGCATTAAAGTTAATACAATTGCTACCATTTATTGGTGCCATTCTCACCTCTTCAATGAGACTTAACTCTCTTATTGGTTCTTTCTTTTCATACGCTTGGCGCAATTGAATTTCAAATTGTTCGATATACTCTTTGGACTTATGTCTTTGATATACTTCTCTTGTTGTGTCTATTGTTATCATCCATTTCTGTTCCTTCGATATACTTAGGAGATAATCATTGTCACAAAAGTCCCTTTTTAGTTTTTCGAACAAACTATCAATACTCATTTTCTCTGCAGATGGAACACACTTCGTTGCCTCTATGCCAATTCTTTCGTTGGTTGAATCTATTTCTGCAACAAAGTCTGGTCCTTCCTGATCTTGAAAGCAAATATCATTGCCATACTCTTCCCTCATTGCTTCCTTCAAATTCTGTATTTGGTTCTTTTCATCGAGTTTTTTCATGAAGTCTTTTCTATTATTTTCCCACCAATCTACAGCTTCCTCACCAGCTTTAGATATAAGAGCGTGATACTCTTTACTATCTTTAAAAAGCGATTCGTATTCTTCTTTATATCCATAATGTACTAAGAAAAAATCAAATTTCCCCTTGTGAGGAATAAGTTTACAATTATCGCGTGATAGTTCATACCATTTCTGGTGATAATCTGATTCGCTTTTGGTAACAACAAGACGGAAAATCATGTATGGGTAGAATGTCTGTTCTATTAACAATTCACTACCCATTCCGTTTATATACACCACTTTAGCAGAAAACTTCTCTCTCTTATCTTTCTTTTTATTGGCCATATTTTTCTTCTTTTTATCTTTTGATAAAATGTATCATAATTGACTCAGTACATGTGATAAACTTCAAGTGTACAACTTCGCAATATTAATATTCCAATTCCTAGATAACTTCAGGTAGATGTTTCTGTGATGTAACAACCTTACAAAATCTATGCATATACATTCTGGCATCGAGTTCATCGACAGCATCTCGGATGTAACAACCTTACAAAATCTATGCATATACATTCCAAGACCTTCAGAACCGGAATCTATGCCGGATGTAACAACCTTACAAAATCTATGCATATACATTCTCCTCGTCTGATAGTTCCTTGTAGTTTCGGATGTAACAACCTTACAAGATCTATGCATATACATTAGACTTACGTTGTTTTCCTGTTTCAACCTTGCTGGTTGCAATCCCATTCACAGAGAAACGGGAGAGCAGAGCCGTCAAGTCCGCAGGCGTAGATTCGGGATAATCCTTCCCTATTTTGTGATTTACTAATAGTCCCAGCAGATTCAGGCTGGCGTTCAGGTCGCGGTCGATGACTGCTCCGCAATGCGGGCAACGGTAGGTGCGGTCGCTGAGAGTCAAATCTTCCTTCTTCTCTCCGCAAACCGAACACGTCTTGCTGCTTGCAAAGTAGCGGTCGGCTTTGGTGACTTTCACGCCGTTCGTTTCGGCTTTATACTCTATCTGCCTGCGTAGTTCACCAAACGAAACATCGTTGACGGCCTGAGCCAGTCGGTGGTTCTTGGTCATGCCCTTCACGTTTAGGTCTTCAATGGCAATCTCGCCATAGTGTGTGGTCAGAATCGTGGTGACCTTGTGCAAGAAGTCACGCCTGATGTTCGCAACGCGACCTTGCGCATGAGCCAGCCGCACAGACAGTTTCATATAATTGTTCGACTTCCTGACGCCCTTCAGCCGTTCCTCTTTGGTTTTCGGATGGAGCCGCTTGCTGAGCTGTCTGCTGAGTCTTGCTATTTTTCTCTGATTCTTCTTCAGTGGCTTGGGATTCTCGATGGCAATGCCGTCGGATAGTATCAGTGCCGACTTGATACCCATGTCAACGCCCACTTTCCTGTTGGCATCTACTGAGTCCACATTCGGATGCGTTCTTTTATATTCTTCTTCTGTAATCTCCAAACTGAACGAAGCATAGAACTTGCCGCCACTTTGGGAGATACATACATTATTTATTTTGGCATAGTTGAAACGGATATGCTCGGCCATCTTCACCCAGCCAAGTTTGGGGAAATGAAGATATTGATGCTTCCCACTTTCGTTGTGTGGTATCTTATCGAAAGCCTCTGAATTCTTATTTGTTTCTGACAGGTGCACTTCACTGGCTTGGAGGTAGAAGCTTCCTTCATTATCTCTTTTCTTCTTAAACTGCGGATATTTACCAAGACCCTTGAAGAATCTCTTAAATGCCATATCAAGATTCATAAAAGGTTGGTCAGTAGCACACTTTGTCACCTCGTAGGTAAACGGGAACTGCTCCTTCTTGATAGCGTTGAACCGCTTTCGGATTTCCCTGCCGTTCGGCTTCTCGCCAGCCTCGTACATCCGTTTCCACTCGGCCAGCCCCCAATTGTAAGTCAATCGCGCACACCCGAAAGCCTTGCGGAAGTAAGTCTTCTGCTTGTTATTCGGCTTCAACTCAATTCTATGTGCGATTGAAATCATACTGAGGTCTTTATTTTTGTGCAAAGTTACACATTTTATTTTAAACCACCAAATCCACAGGTTTATAGTAGTTTTAGCGTGAAGATAAACAATAAAATGATATAACTTAACCTTTAGCAGATAAAACTGATATTTGATAGAACATAATCGATAAAGTTTAGTAAAAGATTGAGTAAAACCTATCTTATGTAAGTTATAACCTAAACTCTTAGTAGATAAAACTGATAAGTTAATCTTTCCTAAAAGTGAAATTATATGCTCAGAATTGACTGAAAATCGGGAAAATGCTTCGTATTTTGCACTTTCCCGATATTGTTAGTAGGAATCAGAACTGTATCGTCTATTTATTCATCATCAAATCCTCCTTAGTAAAAATGTTTAAGAAGTCGCCATATGTCGCCATATTATTAATGTATGGTGGCAATGGCTCTCCAATCTTTTCAAACTGCTTTCTCAAGTTCTCAACATAAGGAGCTATTGGAGTTCTCAAATTCTTTTCTTCATAAGATACAAGACGATCCTTGCCATTCTCATCTTTCTCATAACCCTGCAAAGGCATTTCTGAGTATGATTTAATTATTTCGTCCATGAAATTGGTTAGCAATGTCTTCTTTACATGCTCAATATTACCAAGCACAAGATTCTTTCTCAAATTCTTCGCCATTAAATAATATGACTCATCAGTTTTTTCATGAAAGTAATCCTTCTTCAAAGCACGAATATCATTTGTCATACCCCAAATTTTAAAGAAGAGAATAATTTCCAATATGCCCCATGCTATCATGAGGAATCCCGCGAACGTCACCCAACCAGGCAGTTCTGTACTTGGAGTAGATGAATAATCATCATAATAGGCGAAACAGTTAGCTGTAGTGATAACAGCTGCTACAAGAAATAATTGTCGTTTCATAAGCTTTTTGTTAATTACCAATTACTATCTTCTTTCTTTTTCTCGGGCTGTTTGCTGTAGTTCTTATTGAGATAGTCAATAATACTGCCTACATTAGCAATCAGTCTCAGATTGCTATTGATATATGCCATGCCATAGGTGTTTTTATCCTTACTTTCAATAAAAGGATAGGTTTCCTTTGGAAGTGTCAGTTCGTTCTTTGCTCCTCCCAAACTACCTGATGCCAATGAGTAATGCATAACTCGAGATGTTATACGAATTCTGTCTGCTTTTGCCTCTATTTTAGAAGATGTACTTGCATTTATTATTGTCATCTTGAAAGGACCTGCATATTGACCTACATTGAGATAAGTTGCATTATATTCAACCATGCTGTCTGTTTCACTGACTAATGCAGTTGACTTACTATAGGTTACAGCCCCCCACTTTTTAATAGTTTCCATAAATTGAGGTATGTTTAGGCTGTCTTTCAAATGTATAACGTATTGATACTGGATTTCTCCGTCATCATTCATGTGGCCCAATTTCATGAGTTTTTCACATCGAGTTTTAATTTTCCCTTTGATAGTACCCTTAAAGGCTTCAACATCATTCATAAACTCTTGGCAGTAAAACATACCCTCTAATTGGGCGTACCCTTTTGTTGACACTAAACATAGCATCATTGTCATAATCAGATAACGTAATTTCTTTCTCATATTACTTTGATTTAGTTATTATCTCTCATATATAGACAAACAAAAAACGTGGACAATCACTTCGTCTACGTTTTCCGGGTATCGGCAAATGACCCAAACAGCTTTGAACGAGTAATGTGCCCACGCTGAGCGTAGGCATCCATCTTTACTCTTGCTGTTTTCTTCTATTTTGCCGATTTCGGAAAACAAGATTGAAAAGCGGACGCAATTCCTTTATGTCGTTTTATCTTTTATCTGTCCATTGGCATATTCTTTTTTATTTCAACGCTGCAAATATAGTGAATTTTATCGACTTCAAGGCATAAATCGTCAGAATTGTGTGAAAGAAAGTGCTATTTTCTTCTGAACATGCCAAAAGCTACTAATTTTTTCTTTGCACTAGGACTTAATTGGGAGTAACGATCAGTCTGCTGGAGTCGATGTTGCCTGAGCCAACCTTGTGCTGGCTGAAACGCGACACGGCGCCTGCAAGCTTGATATCGCCTGAGCCTTGGAGTTCGCAATCGACATGCCGGCAACCTTCCTTGAAGACCGTCTCGATATCGCCCGATCCCTTCAGGGCAAGACTGGTCGAGGTGACGTTCCAGAGGTTCATCTCTATGTCGCCGGAGCCTATCAGACTGACGGCAACCTCCTTTGCGTCGAGACGCTTCATATCGAAATCGCCTGAACCTACGAGCAACACCTCGCAGTCGTCGCAGATGACATCCGCCACGTCGATGTCGCCAGAACCGCGCAGCACAAACGAGGCATGATCGGTATCGATGCGGCCATCGCTGACGAAGTCGCCAGAGCCGCTCAGCTGTACATGTGTCAGATCTGGAGACGTCACATAGACGGCAGTCTCGTCATCGTCAACGACGGTGAAATTGAAGATGCCTATCTTGCCGCGATTGCGGATCTTCAGCGTGCTGCCGTCAACCTCGGTGATAATGTCATCGACCATACTCTTTGGACCCTTGACACATACGGAGAAAGAATCTGCCTGAGCATAATAGACCGTAGGAGAACCGAGGATCTCAATTCTCTCAAAACCATCATGGGCTCGACGCTCAGTAATTTTCTCTGAATCAAATACACTCATGAGTTTGCGCTCGTTCATACATGAGCTACATATCAGCACACAGGCCAGCAAGACAACACTATGCATCATGTTAATTTTTTTCATATCAAAAATCATTTATAAGTTACTTTCTGACTATTAGACGAAAGTAATCCAAGAAAAGTTGCAAAGACTATGTCAAAGGCAGAACCACCCAGAAAGTAGAGCCCTCTCCTGGACGTGAATCCACGCCAATAGTTCCACCAAGGCTGGCAGCATGAGACTTGGCAACAGAAAGGCCAAGACCTGTACCTGGAATATATTCATCGACCTTGACAAAACGCTCGAAGATTCGTTCCTTGTCAGCCTCAGCAATACCCTTACCAGTATCCTTTACCCAAATACGCACATGCTCACCATCGATAAGCTCGAAACCAAGCGTGATACTGCCCTTCAGGGTAAACTTCACAGCATTCTGCATCAGATGATCGACCAGTTCGCGCAATTTCGCAACATCCGTCGTCATCATCAGCTCCGTATAGGGGAACTGCGTCGCCAGCACCACCGTCTGGGAATCGACCATCTGCATATAGGTCTGTGTAATCTCACTCAGCACCTCTACCAGATTGGTCTGCGACTTGACAAGATTCTTGGCCTCTGCCTCAATCTTCGACATGCTCACAAGACCATCGATAATACGCAGCAGTTTCTGGTTGTTGTTCTGTATCTCACGAATGAGCTGATTACGGTCTTCCTCGTTTTCGACGACAGGGAGGAGGTCGGCGAATCCTACGATGGCATTCAGCGGCGTGCGGATCTCATGACCCATATTAGCCAGGAAGGCCGTCTTCAGGCGATCACTTTCCTCTGCTTTGTTTCGGGCTGCAATCAGAGCTGCCTCCATCTCCTTTCGATCATTGATGAACATCGTCGTTCCCACAATCTTGACAGGATTGCCGTCCACGTCGCGATCAGCAATCGTAGCATAGCTCTCTTCCCAGTAGGTAAGTCCCTTGACATTAGCCGACTTGACGCGATACTGCTGATGATAGTAGCTAGTACGGCCTTCACAGAGATCATCCATCGCTGTTCGCACGCGCTGGGCATCTGATGAAGCAAGATAATCCACCAGAGAATCTATCGACGAGTCAGGAGGAATTATATGATCATCCTGTCCGCCACGGAAGTCATTACTAAAGGTAATCATGCGACGACGGGGATCCATCTGCCATGTGGAGAGTTTCATGGCTTTCAGAATAAACTCATACTCGACATTGCCCTGACGGATCTTTGCCAGTTCCGCCAACTCTCCCTTCAGCCGCTTGCCTGTACGACGCTGGATGAAAATCAACGCAAAGAGCAGGATGGCTGCTACACCTCCTAGCCCCCAAATGGCATATGCCATAAAGGAGTTTCCAACATAGGTATATAAAAACAATCCTGCCATTAAAGAATAGTTACCTGCGCAAAAGTACATATTTTATTTGAAATGACCGCCATTTAAATACTTTTTTTAGCAAAAACCGAACTTTTTTGTTAGATTAACAATCAAAAAGCGCATTTTTCGGTCAACTTACATTAACTTTGCAGACGCAATTGTAATCAATTGTCGAATTTTACGTAAAATAATGGAACAGAATTTTGAATTGATCGCCAAGACGTTTATGGGACTGGAACCTGTACTGGCGAAAGAGCTGACCCAATTGGGGGCTAAGGATGTGAAAATCGGTAGACGAATGGTTTCGTTTACAGGTGACAAAGAAATGATGTATCGTGCCAACTTCCAGTTGCACACTGCCATCAGAATACTGAAGCCTATCAGCCACTTCAAGGCGAAGAGTGCTGATGACGTATATGAAGAAATCCGAAAGATAGACTGGACGAAATATTTGGAGCAGGACAAGACGTTCGCTGTTGACGCTGTCGTCTTCTCCGAGGAATTCCGTCATTCCAAATTCGTATCTTACAAGGTGAAAGACGCCATCGTCGATCAGCTCCGCGAGAAGACGGGGAAGCGACCGAATATCTCTGTGGCTAATCCCGATGTCCGTCTGAACATACATATCGCAGAAGACCAATGCACGCTGAGCCTCGACTCCAGCGGTGAGTCACTCCACCGTCGTGGTTACCGTCAGGAGAGTGTAGAGGCCCCTCTCAACGAGGTGCTTGCCGCTGGCATGATACTCCTCTCGGGTTGGAATGGCGAAACGGATTTCATCGATCCGATGTGTGGTTCTGGCACCCTGCTCATCGAAGCAGCCCTCATTGCGAAGAACATGGCCCCAGGCCTCTTCCGCAAAGAATACGCCTTCGAGAAATGGCCAGACTTCGACGCCGACCTCTTCGACAGCATCTACAACGACGAAAGCCAGGAACGGGAATTCAAGCACCATATCTACGGCTACGACATCGACATGAAAGCCGTGAATACAGCAACACTGAATGTGAAGGCAGCAGGACTGACGAACGACATCACCGTCAAACAGCAGGATTTCAAGGATTTTACACAGCCTGGTGAGAAGAGCATCATCATCACCAATCCTCCTTATGGCGAGCGCATCTCGACACCCGACCTGTTGGGCACCTATAAGATGATTGGCGAGCGCCTGAAGCATCAGTTCAAGGGTAACGACGCCTGGGTACTCAGCTATCGCGAAGAATGCTTCGACCAGATTGGTCTGAAGCCAAGTATCAAGATTCCACTCTACAACGGTTCGCTGGAATGCGAATTCCGCAAATACCAGATGTTCGACGGAAAACTGAAGGACTTCCGCTCTGAAGGTGGCGTTGTGAAGACTGAGGAGGAGAAGCGCCAGATGGCCGAGAAACATCGTTTCAAGAAAAACCGTGACTTCAAGCAGCGCCTTGAGGAGACAGAGCAGAATGAAGAAGGCGACATCCGCTCCTTCACTTTCCACCACCACAAACTGGAGAAAGAAGAACGCAAAGAGCGTCGTGACCGCAGAAGCAACGATGAGCGCGACGAGCGGAAGGGCGACTACAAGGGCGGTGCCAAAAAAGGTGGTGGCTATAAGGGTAGTCCAAACCGTGGTGGACATGAGCGTTTCGACCGTAGCGGCAAAGGCCGTTCTTTCGGCAAGGGAAAGGATTTCGGAAAGAAGAGGAGATTCGATGATGACGAGGATTAGAAGAATATTGGGAATCCTGGCCATGATGGGACTCCCCGTGATCTCACATTTCAGTCCGATGAGTGCACAAGACAAGCTTTTTACCCTGGAAGACCTCAACTTCGGCGGCACCAACTACCGGAAGATGCTGCCAGAGAACCGATGGCTGACTTGGTGGGGCGACCAGCTGATGTATCAGGATGCTGAAGAAGGCGGCACCATCGACAGCAAACAGCAGAAGAAAGTGCTGTTTACCCTGGAAGAGGCGAACGCAGCACTGAAAACCATCAAGGGTTACGAGGAACAGACCTTACACTCTGCGATGAATGCGGCCTACCCCTACCCTGAACAGCCGCTCGTACTACTCAGCAATGCCCAGTGCCAGTTGCTATACAACTTCAAGACAAAGCAAGTGGAATGGACCCAACCTACTGCCCAGGCCACGCTCAAGAAATGGAACAAGACCTCCAGGGCACTGGCCTTCAAGAAGGCCGACCATCAGCTCTATGTACTGACTGACGGCGAGGAACAGCAGCTCACTACTGACGGCAGCCGCGAGATTGTGTATGGCGAAGCTGTACACCGCAATGAGTTTGGCATCATGGAAGGCCTCTTCTGGAGTCCCGACGGACAGCGGCTGGCCTTCTATCGCATGGACCAGAGCATGGTGACCGACTATCCGCAAGTGGATATCTTCCCACGCAGCGCCACCTATGAGCCAGACAAATATCCGATGGCAGGCATGACGAGTCATAAGGTGACTGTAGGCGTCTATGACCTGAAGACCAAACAGACGGTCTATCTGAAGGCAGGCGATCCTACCGACCGCTATTTCACGAATATCGCCTGGAGTCCTGACGGACAGACGGTCTATATGCAGGAACTGAACCGCAGACAGAACGACTGCCGCCTCGTCAGCTACAAGGCTGCGACGGGCGAGAAGATCGCTGAGCTCTACCGCGAGACCTCCGACAAATATGTCGAGCCGCAAAACCCCATCGTTTTCCTGCCCTGGGATAGCAGCAAGTTTATCATGCAAAGCCAGAAAGACGGTTATAACCACCTCTATCTTTTTGACACCAAGGGCAAGGAATTGAAACAGTTGACCAAGGGGCCGTGGGTAGTCACTGAGCTGCTTGGCTTCAATAAAAAGCAGAAGAGCGTCATCATCATCTCCAACGAGAAGCACCTGCTGCAGACAAATGCCTACGCCGTAAATATCAATACTGGCAAAAGAACGCTCCTGGATGCGGGCATTGGTGTCGTACAGAGTGCTCTGCTCTCTGGCAGCGGCTCGCTCGTAGTTGAACGCTACTCCGCCCCTGTGGTACCTCGTCGCATCGACCTGTTGAATACTGCCAATGGCAAGTGCACGCGTCTGTTGGATGCCGCCGACCCTTGGGCAGACTATCAACAGCCCCACTTCGAACAGGGCACCATCAAGGCTGCCGACGGCGTTACCGACCTTTATTTCCGCATGGTAAAGCCCCACGACTTCGACCCCAGCAAGAAATACCCGACGGTGGTCTATGTCTATGGCGGCCCTCACGCCCATAACATTGATGCCTCCTGGCACTGGGCAAGTCGCTCCTGGGAGACATACATGGCCCAGAAGGGCTATATCCTCTTCATCCTCGACAACCGAGGCTCTGAGCATCGCGGACGCGACTTCGAACAGGCCACCTTCCACCAACTGGGACAGATAGAGATGAAAGACCAGATGAAAGGCGTCGATTATCTCCGTACCCTGCCCTATGTGGATATGGAGCGTCTGGGCGTACACGGATGGTCGTTTGGAGGATTCATGACTATCTCACTGATCACCAACTACCCCGATGTCTTCAAGGTAGGTGTGGCTGGTGGTCCCGTCATCGACTGGAAGTGGTATGAGGTGATGTATGGCGAGCGTTACATGGGTACACCAGACAACAACCCTGAAGGCTATGCTAAGACCAGCCTCATCGCCAAGGCCAAGGATCTGAAAGGCAAACTGCAGATCATCACAGGCTACAACGATGCGACGGTGGTGCCACAGCACTGCCTGTCGTTCCTCGATGCTTGTGTGAAAGCTGGCACCCAGCCTGATTTCTTTGCCTATCCTGGCGAAGAGCACAATATGCGTGGACATGCCAGCGTGCATCTCCATGAGCGTATCACCCAGTATTTTGAGGACTTTTTGAAGTAAAAAAGTAAAAAAGTAAAAAGGTAAATAGTAAATAAGGTATAAAAGATATGAAGATATTGTTGTTAGGAAGCGGCGGTCGTGAGCACGCCCTCGCATGGAAAATCGCTCAGAGTCCCAAGTGTGAGAAACTGTATATCGCCCCAGGCAATGCTGGAACGAGCAACTGCGGTGAGAATGTCGCCATGAAGGCCGACGACTTCGAGGCCATCAAGCAGTTTGTAAGCGCCAATGGTGTCAACATGGTGGTAGTCGGTCCTGAAGATCCTCTGGTGAAGGGTATCTACGACGACCTGAAGCATGATCCGCGCACAAAAGACGTTCCCGTGATTGGTCCTTCGAAGGCTGGTGCCGTACTCGAAGGCTCCAAGGACTTTGCCAAAGGTTTCATGCAGCGCCACCATATCCCCACAGCCCGCTATCAGACGTTCGACGGCGAACATCTCGAAGAGGGCTTGAAATTCTTAGAGTCGTGCGAAGCCCCCTATGTGCTGAAGGCCGATGGTCTGTGTGCAGGCAAGGGTGTGCTGATTCTCCCCACCCTCGAAGAGGCCAAGAAAGAACTAAAGGAGATGCTGGGCGGTATGTTCGGCAACGCCTCCTCACAGGTGGTCATCGAGGAGTTCCTCAGCGGCATCGAGTGCTCAGTCTTCGTACTGACAGACGGACAGCACTATAAGATCCTGCCCGAAGCCAAGGACTACAAGCGTATCGGTGAGCACGACACAGGTCTGAACACTGGCGGCATGGGGTCTGTGACACCTGTTCCCTTCGCCACCAAGGATTGGATGCAGAAGGTGGAAGACCGCATCATCCGTCCTACCGTCGAAGGTCTGGCTGCAGAGGGCATCGACTACAAGGGATTCATCTTCTTCGGCCTCATCAATGTCAAGGGAGAGCCTATGGTCATCGAATACAACTGCCGTATGGGCGACCCAGAGACTGAGAGTGTGATGCTCCGTCTGAAGAGCGACATCGTGGACCTCTTCGAGGGTGTGGCCGCTGGTGATCTCGACAAGCGTCCCATCGCCTTCGACGAACGGGCTGCTGTCTGCGTGATGCTCGTCTCGGGCGGCTATCCGCAGGAGTACAAGAAGGGCTATCCCATCACGGGCATCGACAGCGTGGAGGGTAGCATCGTCTTCCACAGCGGTACCGCTCTGAAAGATGGTGAGGTTGTGACCAATGGCGGACGCGTGATTGCTGTGTCTTCCTACGGCAAGGACAAGGCCGAGGCTTTGAAGAAGTCATTCGAAGAGGCACAGAAGATTCAGTTCACCGACAAGTATTTCCGTCGTGACATCGGTGCCGACCTTTGAAAAGTAAAAAGGTAAGAAGGGAAAAAAGAAAAAGGTGAAGAGGTAGAAAGTGAAGTACATTCAGAACCAGATAGCTGTAAGTCGTCAGACCCTGCCGACGACAATGGTATATAGCGCCGTCGTGTGGCTGCTGGCAGGCGTGATACAGGAAGGCTGGTGGATGATCCAGTTCCCGCTGTTCCTGATATCTGCCTTCCTGATGATGCAGCTCAACAACGTCAATCTACTCATCCGCATCTACAGCCGGATGATATCTGTGTCGTTCGTCATGCTGTCTTGTGCGGCAGCGTTTCTCTTTCCGTCTGCCACGGGGGGATTCGTCCAGTTCTGTTTCATCGTCTCCATCCTCTCATTGTTCAACACCTATCAGGAGCTCCCAGTCATCGGGTGGCTCTACTATGCCTTCCTGTTTCTCTCCCTGGCGAGTCTTGTAGAGGTCAGGACACTGCTATATCTGCCCCTGTTCTGGTTCCTGATGCTGGTGACGATCCACGCCCGTGGCTGGCGGGCCATTACGGCCTCTGTGTTAGGCATCCTGACGCCCTACTGGTTTATGGTTGCCTGGCTGTTTTATACCCACCGCCACGAGTTCGACTTCAGCTTGTTGATCTCCCACTTCGGAGACCTGTCTGCCGTCACGTTGTCCGACTTTGCTATTGACGACCTCCAGCGATTGCTGACGCTGACCGTTGTCATCATCCTGGGCATAGTGGGCGGCATCCATTTCATCATGAAGCATTACGAAGACAAGTTCCGCGTGCGACAGCTATATTACAGTTTCATCTATCTGGCCCTCTATACCCTCGCCCTGATGTTCGTCATCCCTTCGCAGTTCGACATACTGCTGCGGATACTCATCATTGCCGTCAGCCCGCTCATCGGCCATTTCTTCGCCTTGACGAAGACCAAAGTCTCCAACATCTTCTTCTTGGTCACCGCGGGCGTCATCCTGATTCTGACCTTATTCAACCTATGGAATTCGTCATCCATTTTCTGACGCAATACGGCTACTGGGGCATGCTCCTGGCCGCCTTCCTGGCTGGCAGTTTCTTTCCCTTCTCCAGCGAGGCGGTCCTCATAGGACTGATGGCAACGGGCCTCGACCCCTGGATCCTGATGATCTACGGAACGGTGGGCAACGTGCTGGGCAGCATCGTGAACTACTGCTTGGGGCGTATGGGCAAGATGGAGTGGATAGAGAAGTATCTCCATGTGAAGAAGGCCGATCTCGACAAGGCCCACCGCTTTCTGGCAGGTCGCGGCTCGTGGATGGGGTTCTTTGCCTTCCTGCCCATCTTGGGCAGTGCCATCACGATAGCCCTCGGACTGATGCGCTCCAACATCGTCATCACCTTCATTGCTATCACCTTAGGCAAGATTTTCCGTTATATCGTCCTAATATATGGCGCTGGTTTGTTTATGTAAGTTAATTTATGTAGAGCAGCAGCAAATTCTTCACTTTTCACTTTTCACTTTTCACTTAATTTTAGTACCTTTGTACCCAAATAGTTTGATTTTTAACGTTAAAGACTTATACTTTTTTAAATGAAACAGTTTAGACTGGTGGACAATATCCTTGGTTGGCTGACATTCTTCATAGCCGCCTTCGTCTATTGTTCCACGATTGAGCCGACAGCCAGTTTCTGGGATTGTCCGGAGTTTATCACGACGGGTTATAGACTTGAAGTAGGTCACCCCCCTGGGGCACCATTCTTCATGCTCACGGCCAACCTCTTCTCACAGTTCACGAGCGACCCCTCACAAGTGGCGCGGATGGTCAACACGATGAGTGCCCTCCTGTCAGCGACCTGTATCCTCTTCCTTTTCTGGAGCATCACGCATCTGACACGACGGCTGCTGATCAGCGACTGGAACGAGCTGACGCGCCCCAAGATGATTGCCATCGAGGCCTCCGGACTGGTGGGCGCCCTCATCTACACCTTTAGCGACACCTTCTGGTTCTCGGCCGTCGAGGGTGAGGTCTATGCCTACTCCTCTGCCTTCACGGCTCTGGTGTTCTGGCTCATCCTGAAGTGGGAAGACCACGCCGACGAGCCTCACAGCGACCGCTGGCTTGTGCTCATCATGTATATGACGGGACTTTCCATTGGTGTCCACCTGCTGAATCTGCTCTGTCTGCCAGCCATCGGTCTGGTGTACTACTACCGTCGCTTCCCCGATGCCAACCTGAAGGGCTCCCTGATTGCCCTCTGCCTCTCGGTGGCCATCCTCGTGGCCGTCCTCTATGGCGTCGTGCCTGGCATCATCACCGTCGGCGGATGGTTCGAGCTGTTCTTTGTCAACACCCTGGGCATGCCCTTCAACACGGGTGAGATCATCTATATCATCCTGCTCATCAGCTGCGTCATCTGGGCTGTCTATGAGACACAGACGCAGCGACACAGCGACACCATCCAGAATCTGGCTTTCCTGCTGGCCTTCGGCATGCTCGGCATCCCCTTCTACGGCTGGGGCTGGTCAGCCTTCATCATCGGCGTCGTCGCACTGGCTGTCGTCTGGTTCGTGCTGAACCTGAAGAAAGACAAGCTGCCGCTCGTCACGACTCGTGCGAAGAACACGGTGCTGCTCTGCATGCTCATGCTGATGATCGGCTACTCGAGCTACGCCCTGATCGTGATCCGCTCTTCGGCCAATCCTCCGATGGACCAGAACTCTCCCGAGGATATCTTCACCCTCGGCGACTATCTGGGCCGCGACCAGTATGGCTATCGCCCCTTGCTCTACGGACAGGCTTTCACCTCGCAGGTGGCTCTTGAGCAGGACGGCAACTACTGCAAGCCCGTCATGTCGAAGGGCAAGCCCGTGTGGCAGCGCAAGGAGAAAGCCTCCGAGGATGAGAAGGACTCCTACTTCATCGTCCGCACGAAGGATGAATATAAATACGCCCAGAACATGCTGTTCCCGCGTATGTACGATGCAGGCCACGCTGCTGCCTACGAATCATGGATGGGCGGCGTTGATGGCTACGAGGTGCCCTACGACCGCTGCGGCGAACAGATGACGGTGAAGGTACCTACACAGCTGGAGAACATCCGTTTCTTCCTCAGCTATCAGTGCAACTTCATGTACTGGCGCTACTTCATGTGGAACTTCGCCGGCCGTCAGAACGACATCCAAGGTAATGGAGAACTCGAGCACGGCAACTGGCTGACGGGTATCCCCTTCATTGATAATGCACGCCTCGGCGACCAGTCGCTGCTGCCCGACGAACTCAAGGAGAATAAGGGCCACAACGTCTTCTACTGTCTGCCCCTCATCTTAGGCCTCATCGGCCTCTTCTGGCAGGCTTGGTACACCCGCAGGCGCAAAGTCACCATCAACGGCACAGAAAAGACCATCGACGACCCCATCGGCATCCGCCAGTTCTGGGTAGTCTTCTTCCTCTTCTTCATGACAGGTCTGGCCATCGTCATCTACCTGAACCAGACCCCGATGCAGCCCCGTGAGCGCGACTACGCCTACGCTGGTTCCTTCTATGCCTTCGCCATCTGGTGCGGTATGGGTGTGGCAGCCATCATCGAATTCTTAAGGGAAAAGGTAAAAGCGAATAGTGAAAAATTCGCTACCGCCATAGCTGCCGTTGTAGGCGTTGTATGTCTGCTTGTCCCCATCCAGATGGCCTCACAGACCTGGGATGATCACGACCGCTCAGGCCGCTACACCTGCCGCGACTTCGGACAGAACTACCTGATGACGCTGCAGGAGAAGGGTAACCCCATCATCTTCACCAATGGCGACAACGACACTTTCCCCCTCTGGTACAACCAGGATACCGAAGGTGTGCGCACCGATGCCCGCGTCTGCAACCTCTCTTACCTGCAGACCGACTGGTATATCGACCAGATGCGCCGTCCGGCCTACGACTCGCCCAGCGTGCCCATCAACTGGAGCCGCCTCGAATACTGTGCTGGCACCAACGAATACGTACAGGTCGATCCCGCCCTCAAGGAGCAGGTCATCCAGCTCTACCAGGAGAGTCCTGAAGAAGCCAAGAAGCAGTTCGGCGACGAGCCCTTCGAGCTGAAGAACATCCTGCAGAACTGGGTACGCGCCAAGCACCCCGACTTCCACGTCATACCTACCGACACCGTCTATGTCACCATCGACAAGGAGGCTGTGCGCAAGAGCGGTATGATGATGGCCAGCGACTCCATCCCCGACAAGATGGTCATCTCGCTCAAGGGTAAGAATGCCCTCTACAAGGGCGACCTCATGATGCTGGAGATGATTGCCAACGCCAACTGGACACGTCCTATCTACGTGGCACTCACCGTAGGCTCAGAGAACTACATGAACCTCGGCAACAATTTCGTGCAGGAAGGTCTCGCCAACCGCATCACGCCGTTCACGACCAATGCCCCTGGAGCCAAGAACTTCGACACTGAGAAGACCTACGACAACGTGATGAATAAGTTCAAGTTCGGCGGCATGAATCAGCGCGGCATCTACATCGACGAGACCGTCATGCGCATGTGCTACACCCATCGTCGTCTCCTCTCGCAGCTCGCCATCAACCTCATCCAGGAGGATAAGATCGACAAGGCCAAGAAGGTGCTCGAGAAGTGCGAGAAGGAACTGCCCGCCTACAACATCCCCCACGACTACCAGAGCGGCTCGCTCGACCTCGTGCGCGCCTATGCACTCACTGGTCAGACCCAGAAGGCTCAGCAGCTGCTCACCCAGCTCTGGCACAAGGCCAGCCAGTACCTGCAGTGGTACTGCTCGCTCGACGGCACCTGGTTCGCCAACTCCCAGCAAGACTGCATGCTCCACATCTATATCATGCAGCAGCTGCTCGATGTCCAGCAGATCGTCGATGAGAAGAAGAGCGCCCAGATGGAGAAGCAGTTCGAGGGTTACATGCGCCTCTACCAGTCACTGGGAGGCTCGTTCGGAGAGTAAGAAAGACAACTACTACAAGATATGTTTATCGAGCAACCAGCCATCTATCTCCGCTGGCTCTACCCGAAAGCCTACTGGAGAATGGACCGTCACGACAAGTCTGTGTATCTGACTTTCGACGACGGCCCCATCCCCGAGGCAACCCCCTTCATTCTCGACACCCTGCGCCAGTTCGACATCAAGGCCACCTTCTTCCTGGTCGGCGACAACGTGCGCAAACACCCTGAACTCTACGAGCGCATCCTCGCCGAGGGCCATCAGGTGGGCAACCATACCCACAACCACATCCAGGGTCTCACCCACACCATCAAGGAGTACAGCTACAATGTCGAGAAGGCCAATGCCTATATCCACTCGCGCCTCGTGCGCCCGCCTCACGGCTGGATGCGCCTGAGCCAGTACGCGTGGCTCAGCCGTAAGTACAAGATCGTGATGTGGGACCTCGTCACCCGCGACTATTCCAAGTGGATGACCGCCGAGGATATCATTAATAATGTAAAGAGGTACGCGCGCAACGGCTCTATTATCACCTTCCACGACTCACTGAAGTCGATCGACAAGCTCCGCACCGCCCTGCCCGAGTCCATCCAGTGGCTGCGCGACCAGGGCTACGCCTTCAAGATCTTCGACCAGCCCGCGCCCTGACACCTCTACACCCTCTGACTAACAAACCCTAAACATTTTATATGAAACGATTACTTATTAGCAGCTTACTCACAGCAACATTCGCTATGACAACAAATGCCCAACCACAGCTCCGCGCCGATAACATCGACGAGGTGCTCAAGGCTATGACCCTTGAAGAGAAAGCCCAGATTCTCGTGGGCGGTGGTAACGACAGCTTCGTCGGCAGCGGTGCTATGCTCGGACATCAGGCGAAACTGGTGGCCGGAGCAGCAGGCATCACTGTAGAGATTCCACGTCTCGGCATCCCCGCCACTGTGCTCACCGACGGCCCTGCCGGCGTCCACATCGACCCCACCAGGAAGAACGACACCAACACCTACTATGCTACGGGCTTCCCCGTAGGCACCTGTCTGGCCTCCACCTGGAACACAGAACTCGTCGAGGCCGTCGGCAAGGCTATCGGCAACGAGACCCTCGAGTATGGTTGCGATGTCATCCTCGGCCCTGGCCTCAACATCCACCGCAGTCCCCTCTGCGGCCGTAACTTCGAATACTATTCAGAAGACCCCTTCGTGACGGGTAAGATTGGTACCGCCATGACCCTCGGCATCCAGAGCCAGGGCGTAGGCGTCTCCGCCAAGCACTATGCCGTCAACTCCCAGGAGAGCGACCGTACGCGCGTCGATGAGCGCGTCAGCCAGCGTGCCCTTCGCGAAATCTATCTCCGCGGCTTCGAGCGCGTCGTGCGCGAGAGCGATCCCTGGACCGTCATGTCAGCCTACAATCTAGTGAACGGAGAGTTCGCACAGGGCAGCAAAGGCCTGCTCACAGATATCCTCCGCACCGACTGGGGCTTCCGCGGCATCGTGATGACCGACTGGATCAACAAGCGCGAAGGACAAGGTCTATACACCGTCGACCAGGTAGAGGCAGGCAACGACCTGATGACGCCAGGCTATCCCACACAGGCAGAAGACATCGTCAAAGGTGTGAAGAGCGGCAAGCTCGACATCAAGTATGTCGATCAGAACGTGCGACGCATGCTCGAGTACATCGTCAAGACCCCACGCTTCCGCGGCTATCAGTTCAGCAACAAACCCGATCTGCAGGCTCACGCCCAGATCACCCGCCAGTCGAGCACCGAGGGCATGGTACTGCTCAAGAACGACGACGTGCTCCCCATTCGCGACCTCAAGACCGTTGCCCTCTTCGGTGTCAACTCCTACGACTTCCTCGCAGGTGGTCTCGGCTCTGGAGCCGTCAACGTGCCTTATAGCGTCGATATGGTCACTGGTCTGAAGAACATCGGCATCAAGACCACCCCGCAACTGACAGAGATCTACCAGAACTACATCAAATACGCCCGAGCCAAGCTGAAGGCCGACAAGAACCCCATCATGTGGTTCCTCGACACAGGCCAGCCCAAGTTCGACGAAATCGACATCACCGAGCGCTGCGTACAGCATGAGGTGAAGGAAGCCAATGCCGCCATCATCACCATCGGACGTCAGGCTGGTGAAGGCATGGACCGCGCCATCGAAGGCGAGTTCAACCTGACACAGGCTGAGCGCGACATGATCTTCCGCGTCAGCGACACCTTCCGTCCTGCAGGCAAGCCCGTCATTGTCATCCTCAACTCAGGCAGCGTCATGGAGACAGCCTCCTGGCGC
>OMZO01000002.1 GCA_900315525.1 uncultured Prevotella sp.
CTCATCGAGGGGTACGTTGAAATCTACACGTACGATTGCCTTCTTACCGGCAAAGTTGAATTCGTTGATTGTCATAATTGTATTATTATTAATAATGTGTAAAACGTCGTTATCAAAGCGATTGCAAAGTTACAAATTAAATTGGAACACAGAGGCTCTGAGGCTCAGAGTTTTTTGGTTTTTTCACTTTTTTAATATAAATCTTTGTGTCTCTGTGCCTCTGTGTTTATAAATTGTTATCCAAAGATAGCACGGAGGGCTTCTTCGACCTTCCGGACGGGATGGATGGCTATCTGATATTTCGCGGCATCGAAGCCCTGGAGATTGTATTTAGGAATGATGATATCGCTGAAGCCCAGTTTCTCGGCTTCGGCGATTCTCTGTTCGATACGGTTGACGGGGCGCACCTCACCAGAGAGACCTACCTCACCACACATGCACCAGCCTGCCTCAATCGGGGTATCGACATTCGAGGAGAGGACGGCAGCGATGATGCTGAGGTCCATGGCCAGGTCGGTCACACGGAGACCACCTGCGATGTTGATGAACACGTCCTTCTGGATAAGTTTGAAGCCGACACGCTTCTCGAGGACCGCGAGGAGCATGTTGAGACGGCGTTGGTCGAAACCGGTGGCAGAGCGCTGGGGCGTGCCGTAGGCGGCCGTGGAGACAAGGGCTTGTGTCTCGACGAGGAAGGGGCGCACACCCTCGATGGCTGAGCTGATGGCGATGCCGGAGAGACCTTCATGATCCTGAGTAAGCAGGAGTTCTGAAGGATTGGATACCTGTCGGAGACCCGTCTGCTGCATCTCGTAGATACCCAGTTCGGCGGTAGAACCGAAGCGGTTTTTCATCGACCGGAGGATGCGGTACATGTAGTGCTGGTCGCCCTCGAACTGGATGACGGTATCGACGATGTGCTCGAGGATCTTCGGACCTGCCAGCGTGCCTTCCTTGGTGATGTGACCGATGAGGATAACGGGTACGCCGCTGGTCTTGGCAAAGCGGAGCAGGGAAGAGGCGCACTCACGTACCTGAGCGATGGAGCCAGCAGAGGACTCGACGTCCTCGGTCATAATGGTCTGAATGGAGTCGATGATGACCAGCTCGGGTTGTTCGTCCTTGATATGTTCGAAGATATGCTCCAGCGAGTTCTCGCAGAGGATGAGGAAATTCTCGTTGTCGTCATGGGGGATGCGGTTGGCGCGCATCTTGAGCTGATGGGCGCTCTCCTCACCGCTGACGTAGAGGATCTTCTTCTCGGGCATGTGGAGCATCGTCTGCAGCGAGAGGGTGGATTTGCCGATGCCGGGTTCACCACCGAGGAGTACGATGCTGCCAGGGACGAGACCACCACCGAGCACACGGTTGAGTTCCTCGTCGTGCATGTCGATGCGGGGATCGTCGTGGTTGGAGATGTCGCGGAGCTTGAGTACCTTGTTCTTGCGCAGCGCATGACCTGCCGAGGCGGCAGCGTGGGTAGCGGCCTGCTGGCGGGTGTCCGCGGCAATGCGCACTTCCTTGAAGGTGTTCCACTGCCCGCAGGCGGGGCATTTTCCTATCCACTTCGGCGACTCCTGGCCGCAGTTGGAGCATACGTATGCGATTTTGTCTTTTGCCATAGTTATTGCAAAGGTACGAAAAAAAGTGAAAAGACAATAGAAAATAAAATAAAATTTGTACCTTTGCAGCGTTTATGAGGAAATTATTGATAGGAATCATAGCCGTATTGGTGCTGTTCAGCTGTGGACAGTCGTACGAGGAGACGAAACGTCAGTCGCGGGCGCATCGGCTGAAAATGCAGCGTGAGGACTCGGCAGCCCTGAAGATTGCGGTGATGCCGACACTCGACTGTCTGCCCATCTTCGTGGCTAAGGATCACGAGATGTTTGACACGGCCGTCGATATCCGCCTGAAATACTTCACGGCCCAGATGGACTGTGACACAGCCATCATGAACCGAAGGGTGGAGATAGGTATCACCGACGTGGTGAGGGCTGAACGGATGATGAAGGCCGGGACGCCTGTGCGCTATTTCGCGGGTACCAATGCCTACTGGGTACTGGTGTCGAATCGTCAGCAACGTATCTCACTGCTGAAGCATCTCGACGACAAGATGGTGGCGATGACGCGCTATTCGGTGACGGACATGCTGGGTGATATGGCGGTGGACAGTGCGAAGCTGGAGCCGTGGAAGGTGTTCAGGATCCAGGTGAACGATGTCAACATCCGTCTGAAGATGTTGGAGAACAACGAGATGGACGCACTCGTGTTCACGGAGCCCCAGTACACCCAAGCCATGTTGAGGAAACCGCGCGTGCTGCTGGATACGCGTACGCTGGACCTGAAGATGGGGGCCATCGTCGTGCAGTCGAAGGGGATGGACGACAAGACGAGGAAGAAGCAGATGAGTGCCTTCCTGCGAGGCTATAATGAAGCCTGTGACTCGATCAACCAATTCGGGGTGCAACACTACAAGGACGTCATCCGCAAGCGCTATAAGGTCAGTGAACAGGCCCTGAAGAAGTTGCCCAACCTGAAGTACAGTCATGCCGTCGCGCCACGGGAAAAGGACATCGAGGCGGCTCGTCAGTGGCTATCAAAGAAATAAGACCCATGGAAACCCATCAGAGCCTGAAAGATATATTCTCCCATCTGGAGAAACATAACCTCAGTGCGGCCATTGCCGGACTGGAGGCTTTCCTGTCGGTGCATCCCCATCAGGTGAACTCCGACAGGCTGCATGCCCTGCGCACTGACTACCAGCTGATGGCAGACTACTGGAAAAGAGGGTTCAAGGACCCGCAGTTGCCAGCTCTCTACCAGACGCTCCTGCAGCGGATGTACGTGCTCTGTGCGAACATCAGCAAACATTACGGGCTGAGTCATTCTTCCTACCTGTCGTCGCTCTATATGCGTCTGCACATGACGGCGCGTGACTGGTCGCCACAGAACATCCGGGAGGAGATGGAGTCGTTTGTCTCTGACGTGGCGCTGCTCGAACTGGAGCCAGAGCACCAGCAGGAGACCAAGCGCCAAGAACTCTACAAACAGCACCAGCACCAGATGAACGTGCTCTTCGACTATATCTATACCTCAGATATCTGGAGCGACGGGATGGCCTCGGCCATGGAAGAGCTGTTGCTCTCGCCGACCATCGACAGCAACGACCAGCAACTCATCGTGAGTGCCGTCATGCTGTCGCTGCTGGAATATTTCGACATGGGGAAGATGCGTACGCTGGTGCATGTGTATCAGCAGGCTACCGACGCGAATGTGCGTCAGCGCGCCTTCATCGGTTGGGTGCTTGCACTGGGGCACCCGATGGCGGCTGCCCTCTATCCGGAACTGCCTACGCTGATCGACCACCTGTTGGAGGATGGCCATTGCCGTGAAGAACTGGCAGAACTGCAGAAGCAGATAGTCTTCTGTATCAACACGGACCAGGACACACGCACCATCCAGCAGGAGATCATGCCCGAGCTCATCAAGAACCAAGACTTCCGGATTACCCCCAACGGTATCGTGGAGAACGAGGAAGACCCGATGGAGGATATCCTGAACCCCGGCAGTGAAGAGCGGAAAATCGAGAAGATGGAGGAGAGTATCCAGAAGATGGCCGCTATGCAGAAGCAAGGGTCGGACGTCTATTTCGCTGGATTCTCACAGATGAAGCGCTTCCCCTTCTTCGACGAACTGAGCAATTGGTTTGTGCCTTTCTACAAGCATCATCCGGCTGTGGCAGAGGCCTATGCAGAGATGGGGAAGAGTCATTTCATGGATGTCATGACCAATAGCGGCCCCTTCTGTGACAGTGACAAGTATTCGTTTGTCTTTGCTTTCAAGCAAGTGCTGTCTCAGATGCCGAAGAACATGCGTTCGATGCTTGAACGGAATGAGGTGTCTGTGCATGAGATGTGGTCAAGTGATCAGTCAGATCCTGCCTATATCCGACGGATGTGTCTGCAGGACCTCTACCGCTTCTACCGTCTCTTCCCCCGGAGGGAGGAGTTTGCGGATCCCTTCCGTGGTAACGATGCCACTTGTATCTTCTTTGCCAACCCCCTCTTCTCGAAGACACGGCTCGAACCCTCGTTCAATGAGATCGTGGCTTTCCTGTTGAAGAAGAACCGTCTGCACGACGCCTCCCGGGTGTTGAAGAACTATGGGGAGAACAGACGCGACTTCCAGTTCTGGATGATGGCTGGCTATCTGTTGCAGAAGAGTGGCAGTGAGGAACTCTTAGGCGAAGGGCTCGACGACCTGAAGTGCTACGAGCAGGCCTTGGCGATGGAGCCTGAACACGAGAAAGCCCTGACGGGCTATGCCAGGGCACTCTTCTCGAGAGGGATGTACAGTGAGGCACTGGCCATCTACGACCGACTCTTGGCCATCAGTCCTGACAAGAAGAGTTATCTGTTGAACCGTGCGGTCTGTCAGACGAATGTCGGTCAGTATGCGGCGGCCCTCAAGGACCTGTATCGCCTGAACTACGAGGCACCCGACAACCAAAATATTAGCCGGGTGCTGGCGTGGGCCTTGGTCTGTGAAGGGAAGTATGAGGCAGCGGAAAAGATCTACCGTGAGTTGCTGACCGGTCATTCCGAACTCGACGACCTGCTGAAATACGGCTATTGTCTCTGGTTTGACGGACAGATTGCAGATGCGGCCGACTGTTTCCACCGTTACGTCAAAGAGACAGGTGTCAATCCGGTATCCATTCTCAGGGAGGAGGCAGCGCTGCTGCGGGAGAAAGGCATCACTGAGCCTGAGCAGCAGATGATGCTCTATATCCTCTGATATTCTTAGAAAGTTTTTCCTGTATCCAGTAGAGAGCGAGGGGCAGACCGACGCCTGCGACGGTGTAGGCTATCCAGAAGAGGTCTTCCTGCGAGTGCTCATGGATCACCATGTGACAGCCTATCTGACGGATATCGAGACCGTAGTACCAGATCTTCAGCAGACTCACCGACTTGTAGGCCACGATGTGGAAGATGAAGATATAGAGGGTGCGGTCGCCGATATAGGCGAGTGAACGTTTCAGCCAACCATCATGACGGTCGATCCACTGACTGATGTTGTAGGTCATCAGGAAACCGATGAGTGCCGGTACTGGCAGTGACAGGAACTGGGTGTAGGAAGAACGCCAGTTCATGTTGGCCGTGAGGTACTTGGAGAAGAGGAAGACGATGATGGCGGCTATGACCGACGTCCAGATGTAGGCATAACGGCGGTTGATGAGGCGGTGATAGTCATCGACGAACTGACGGAAGATGAAACCACAGCCGAAGAAGAAACAACCCATCATGTCGCGGTAGCCCCCCTGTACGAGATTCACCACCTTCAGTCCCTCGTAGGTCTTCCAGGCACAGAGCAACAGCATGATCATACAGACGAGGTAGGGGATGGCATCCTTCGACAGTTTGGGACACTTGTTGAAGGCGACATCGAGCAGCTTATATAATAAAAGGTATAAGATGCTGGCGACGAACAGCCCCCGGAAGAACCAGAAAGCCCCACAGAGAAACGCATCGTAGCCACCCATTGCCGTGACGATGTTCCAGAGGTTTTGTTGCATCTGGTGCCAGGTGTAGGGGTGGAGTACCCCACCGGATTCGTTGCCGTACTGTTCGTTGAGTACGCCGAGGTCGAACATCCAGTTGTGGATGACTAGGAAGAAGACCGACCACTTCACGAAGGGCCAGTAGAGTCCTTTCACCCGTTTCCAGACGAAGGTGACCTCGTCGTTGAGGTATTTCAGGGAGAAGAAGTAACCCGCCGTGATGAAGAAGAGTGGCATGTGGAACTCGAAGATGAACTTGCAGAGCCACCCCGGTGCCTCGGCATGCGCTATCACCATCAGGATGATGGCAATGCCCTTGCAGATGGATATGGTCGTATCACGTTTCATCGTCGGTCAGAGAACGAATGTGAGCAGGTGGCCGAACCACCCCTTGAAGCGGTGCCAGACGTTCTGGCTCTTCTTCCAGCGCTCGGGGGTCATATAGTCGCACTTCTGCATGTCCTGCATGAAGCGGTTCTCCAGTTGATGGGTCGTCACGGAGTCCTGGATGAGGGCGTTGATCTCGTAGTCGTAGCGCAGGCTGCGGGCATCGAGATTCGTGCTGCCTACGGTGCAGAACTTCCCATCGACCATCATGATCTTCGAGTGGTGGAATCCCGGACGGTAGCGCCAGACATGCGCTCCGCGCTTCGCCAGCTTCTTCATGTTGTAGATCACTACGTCGGGCATCAGCGGGATGTCGTATTTCGACGAGATGAGGATGTCCATCTTCACCCCACGTTCGGCACAGCGTTTCAGGGCCTTCATCACCGAGGGGGTGGGGGCGAAGTAAGGATTCACGATTTTCACCGAGTCCTGGGCGTTGTCGAGTGCCTGGATATAGAAACGGCGCATGATCTCGTTGGAGATATGCGGTTCGCGGTTGGCGATGCCGATGGTCTTATTGCCGGCAGGCACCGCCTGGAAATACTTCGGGTCGGTGAGTTCCTCCTTGGTCACCCGTTTCCACATCCGGATGAAGATGGCCTGCAGCTGGTTGACGGCAGGTCCTTCGATGCGGCAGTGCATGTCACGCCATTCACCTACCTGTTCGGTACCGACGATATAGTAGTCGGCGACATTCATGCCCCCTGTATAGCCGATGCGTCCGTCGATGACGACAATCTTTCGGTGGTCACGGGGCCAGATATGGTTCACCCAGGGGAAGCGGATGGGGTCGAACTCATAGATCTCGATGCTGTCGGTATGCAGGCGCTGGAGGTGTTCCTTCTTCAACGGCTGGTTGTTGGAGTCGTTGCCGAAGCCATCGAAGAGGCATCTCACCTCCACCCCCTGGCGGCGTTTCTCACGCAGCAGGTCGTAGAGCAGGTTGGCGATGGAGTCGTTGCGGAAGTTGAAATACTCCATGTGGATGCTGCTCTTGGCCTGTCGGATGACTTCGAACATATCGGCAAACTTCTCCCTGCCCGACATGAGCAGGCGGACGCTGTTGTCGCTGGAGAAGGTGATGCCCTCCTGACTCATCGCGGAGACGATGAGCGAGTCGCTGTGCTGTGCATGTCCATAAGTAGATATCAGCAGGAATAGCATGGTAACTATTCCTGCTGACCATTTGTCATAAGTCTTCATTGACGGTGCTTGAGTCTGTATTCGAGCGGCGTCATGCCGAACTTCTCCTTGAAGATGTTGATGAAGTTCTCGGCGGTCATGAAACCAATGTTCGTGGCCAGCTCGCTCATATTGATATTAGTACGTTTCAGCAGGATGCATGCATGCTTCAGGCGCATGTCACGAATCAGTTCTGCCGGCGTCTTGTTCGTGATACTTCTCACCCTGTGGAAGAATGGTACGCGACCCATGCCCATGGCTGTAGCCATCTCCTCCAGACTGATCTGTCCGCGGCTCATGTTCTGCATCACATACTGTTCGATGTTCAGGAGGAGCTGCTGGTCGGTAGCGTCGAGCATGGAGAAGTCTGCACGCTGAACGTCGGTCATCATGCTTCCTCCCTCATAGTCTTCAGGATTGAAGGCGGCCGGCGTGTTACGTTTGACAACCTTCGTGTCCACTTGGTTCATCGGGTCGTCACCACTCACTTCGTCGTCGTTAGCTGTTGGCTTGATGCTACCTGTGTCGTAGGTCTCAGTGGCGGTGGTCATACTGGCGTTGCGGTCCTCCAGCATACGGGTCTCCGCACCCTCGATGAGGTTGCTGTTCATCTCGATCGGGCCAAGACCCAGGATCTTGTTGAATCGCATCGTGGCCTCCTGGATGTTGAACGGCTTAGCCAGATAGTCATCGGCAGAGAGCGTGATATTCTGGTTGCGCATGTCCTGAGGTGTCAGCACACCCTCGGTCATCAGCACGAACTTCACACGCAGGGTGCTCGGGTTGGTCTTCATCTGGTTACAGAGTTCACTACCCGTCAGGCCAGCCATGTCCTGTTTACATACCACGAGGTCGCACTGCATCTCGTCGAGGTCTTCGGCTGCCTTCTCGATGTCGTTGTAGGCATGGAAGTCGTAGATATACTTGAAACGAGAGGTGGCGAACTTCAAGAAGTCGAGGTTGTCGTCGATCATGACGACGGTGAACTTCATCGTCGGAGAGTCCATCAAGGCCCTGGTGGGTCTCGACTCCTCTGAGGTCAGTGTCTGTGAGACTACCTCTGGCAGATCGATCTCGCCTCGGCCGTTCAGTTCCAGACGGTCGTGTACGGCGTTCTTCGCTCTTTCCTCCGGATTTTCCAGGTTGGTCTGCATGTCACTCACACGCGTGATAATCTGCAGCATCTGCGAGTGGAGGGCATTCAACTGCTCACGTTCCTCCAGTGACTTCTCCTTCTCCGAGAGGTTACCGATGATAGAGGTCATACGAGCCATCGGCTGGCGCAGGTCCTCACTGGCAGCCTTGATCTCCTCACGCTGGATCTTCAGTTCGTCGATGACGGCTCTCTTCCTGGCCTTGATGGCCTTCAGCTGGTTGATACCGATACGCCAGAAGTAGATGAACAGCGCAGCGAGGAGTACATAGGCCGTGATCATCCACCATGACAGCAGCCAGTGGTGCTGGATGGTGATGGAGAGTGTGCGCTCCTGGTTGCTGACAGCACCCTCGGCGCTGATGGCCTTCACGTGGAGCGTGTAGTTGCCACTGGGCAGATCCTTGAAGGTCACACCGTGAGTCAGTGCGTTACCATTGCGCCAGTCTTCGTCGAGGCCTTCCATCCAGTACATGAACTGCAGGCGCTCGCTCTGGTTGTAGTTACCGCCAGAAAACTTGATGGTGAAGGTGTTCTGATTATGTCCCAGTACGAGGTTGTTGGTCTCGTTGAGTGCCTGAGGCAGTACGGTACGGTCGTTATACTCATGTCCGGTGAGAATTTCCTCCTCGCCAATGAAGAGCTGTGTGAGCATCACACGCGGCAGGGAGTTGTTCTCGCTGTTGGGGCGCTGGAACTCCCAGTTCACGCCGTAGAGACCACCCAGCAATACGTTTCCGTCCTGGCGGGTGAGAATGGCACCGGGGTTGAACTCGTTGCTCTGCAGACCGTCGGCTGTAGTATAGTTGTAGAGACCGTAGTTGTTAGTGCCGTCCTCATGGTTACGCTGGACGACGATACGGCTCACACCACTGCTGGTGGTCACCCAGATATTGTGGTTCTTATCTTCGGCGATACCACAGATATTATTGTTAGACAGACCCTGTTTCTCGGTCAGATAACTCAGGTCGTCGTTTTCCAGGTTCAGGATGTTCAGACCCTCGCGGGTACCTATCCAAAGCAGACCTCTGGAGTCTTGCAGTACCTGGGTGATGAAGTTGTTGGTGAACGACTTCGCGTTGGACACATTACCCGTCAGCACCTTCTTCTCGGTGGTCGAGAGATTCAGGACAATCAGGCCCTCAGCGGTTCCGATGTAGAGGTTGTTGTTCTTAGCCTGGAGGTTATAGTAGAGACTAGTGATGTTGTTCGTGGTCAGTTTACCGTTCTCACGGGTGTAAGACGAGAAGGTGTTCATCTTCGGGTTATACACCTGCAGGCCACCGTTAGTGGCAATCCAGAGGTTACCTACCTTATCAGTACACAGGTCGTTGATGTGGTCGTCGATCAGTGTTTTGGTGCTGTCCTTGGCCAGTGAGTAGATGGTGGTGGTGCCGCCCTTGATGCGCGTCAGACCATTGCGTTTCGAACCTACCCAGAGACTACCGTCGGAGGTGAAGGCCATCGTCGATACCTTCATACTGGCCAACGGCCCATTGTAGTCGACCACGCCCTTGTCGCTCGTACCGTACCACACCTTGCCGTCAGCATCCTGTGCCATGGCAGTGATGTCGCCGATATGATTCGAGCCAAAACGGTAGATGTACTTACCAGAGTAGGCGACACCCGATTTCTCGGTACCTACCCAAAGCAGGTCGGTATCGTCGATATAGACGCACTGGATGCTGAGAGACTCGGTGATCCACTGGCTGTCGTTGATGTTTCTCGGTTGTACGGATTCTGTGTCATGGGTGCGGACATCCATCCTGAGCAGACCCAGCTGGTCGGAGCCAATCCAGATGTTACCACTTTGGTCGCCTACCATGCCGTTGATGTTGCGGTCGACGCCGATGCCTGTCATGCCTAAGCGTTCGCCGATGCCCGTGTCCCAGGTGTTGGCGCTCTTGTTGTACATCATCAGTGTGCCCTGTCCGTAGAGCCAGATATTATCAGACTGGTCGGAAAAAGCCTTGAGCGACTTGTTCTTACGCTTGATCGAAGATGGGGCCTCGGCAGCCCAGACGGTGTGCTGCTGGTGCATCACGTCGCAGCATACCATGCGCCCGTCCTCATAGACGATGATGGCACCATCGCGGCACTCGCTGATGGAACAGACCACCCCTTGAGGTACACCATGTGCGTCGTCGGTATAACCAAACTCGAAGAGCAGCTGTTGCTGTTGGTTGTAGCAGACCACCCCTTTATTAGGGATGGCTCCCCACACGTTTTTGTGGCGGTCGATATATACCACGCTCGGGATCGTCTCGATACCCATTCGGGCAAACGTCTGCTTCATATCACGTTCGAAGGTCTCCGTCTGGTGGTGATAGATACAGTAGCCCGAGGTGGTCTCCACGAGGAGGTTGCCGTCGAGCATCTCCTGGAGCGAGATGATGTAGCTGTCGTTGAGTGACGAGCCATCCTGAGAGTCGCTCTGGAAGTTCTTGAACGTGTAGCCATCAAACCGGTAAAGTCCTGCGGGCGTACCGAACCACATATAGCCTCGGCCGTCCTTTAGGATGCAGTTCACCTGACTGGAGGTAAGTCCGTCGTGGGCATCCAGCGTCTTAAACAGATAATCGGCTGCGACAGCCAGAGGCAGTGCCAGCAGCAAAATCAGCAGTACTTTCTTTATTGTTTTCATCATGATACTTTATTTCTGTTCAAACCATACACGAGTAGTGGTCCACCACGCCGAGCAGATGGTTGTGGTCGTCGGTCACCAACACAGAGTGTACTTTATATTTGTTCATAATCCTTTGTATCTCGGTAATCTTCGTCTCGGGCTTCACGGTCTTAGGCGTACGAGTCATGATGTCGCTCACGGTGCGGTCGAAGAACTCCGCCTGCCATTTCTCCATGGCCCGGCGGATGTCACCATCCGTGATGAGGCCAACAATCTCGTCGTTCACCTCAGCGATACCCAACCCGAGTTTGCCCTTGCTCACGAGGATGATGGCCTCGCCGAGGTGCATCTCCGGTGGCAGCACAGGCAGATCGTCCTTGAACATCACGTCCTGAGCCGTCGTTAGCAGGCGCTTGCCCAGTTCACCACCCGGGTGGAACTGTGCGAAGTCGCGTGGCTGGAAGTTGCGTTTCTCCATCAGTGCGATGGCCAGTGCGTCGCCCATTGCCAGTTGGGCCATGGTCGAACTGGTGGGAGCGAGGTTCATGGGACAAGCCTCTTTCTCGACACCGACGTTCAGATGGATGGTGCTGTACTTGGCCAACAGCGACTGAGGGTTGCCACTCATGCCAATGATGGGGATGTGCATGTGGAGCACCATCGGGATGAAGCGCAGCAGCTCGTCGGTCAGTCCGGAGTTGGAGATGGCGAGCACCACGTCGTCGGCAGTCATCACGCCCAGGTCACCGTGGAACACGTCGAGGGGGTTGATGAAGAACGAAGGGGTGCCTGTGCTTGAGAGGGTAGCAGCAATCTTCGCTCCGATATGGCCGCTCTTGCCGACACCTGTCACGATGATTTTGCCCTTGCACTCGTACATCAGTCTGACGGCCTCCTCAAAGCTGTCGTCCAGCTGTTTGATGAGGCCCAACACGGCTTCGGCCTCGTCCTTAAAACACTGTATCGCGTATTCTCTACTATTCATGTCACTATCCATTTACCAATTTGGTGATGAGCGATTCCAGATGAGCCAGTTCCAACATGTTGGCCGCATCACTCAGACCACGGTCAGGGTCGGGATGCACCTCGAAGAAGAAGCCTGTGGCACCGAAGGCCTTTGCAGCCATTGCCATCTGTGGTACGAAGCGGCGGTCGCCCCCAGTCTTGCCGTCACTGCCACCTGGTCGCTGCACACTGTGCGTACAGTCCATGATCACCGTCGGTACCAGTTCCAGCATGTCGGGGATGTTGCGGAAGTCAACCACCAGGTTGTTGTAGCCCATCATATTACCACGTTCCGTGAGCCATACCTCCTTAGCACCAGCCTCGCGGGCTTTCTCCACGGGATATCTCATGTCCTTGCCACTCAGGAACTGCGCCTTCTTGATATTCACGGTGCGCCCTGTCTTGGCAGCAGCCACGAGTAAGTCGGTCTGTCGGCACAGGAAGGCCGGTATCTGCAGGACGTCGCACACCTCACCGACGGCGGCAGCCTGACAGCTCTCGTGGATGTCGGTCAGCAGACGGAGTCCATATTTCGCCTTCACGTCGGCCAGCATCTGCAGACCACGCTCCAGACCTGGTCCGCGGAAAGAGTGGATAGAGGTACGGTTGGCCTTGTCGAACGAGGCCTTGAAGATGATGTCAGTCCCTAGTTTGGTGTTGATTTCCACCAACTTACGTGCCACTGTGTCGAGCAGTTCTGCCGACTCAATGACACAAGGACCTGCTATAATCGTAGTCTTATTGTCCATATGATGATGCAAAAATACGGAATTTATTCAATACCGCCAAATTTTTCTCGTTTTTTTTATTCTTTCACTATGTGAATGTCGCGCTGAGGGAACGGAATCTGGATGTTGTTCTCATTGAGCGTCTCATAGACACATTTCAGTACATCGCTCACCACATACGACTTCTTCGGGGCATCCGCCCAGATGAAGAGGTTGAAGTTCACACTCGATTCGGCCATCTCCGAGCAGACACATTTCACCTGTTTCGACTTGTCCATCCACTTGTGGTGCAAGTTGTTCAGGGCATCCTCTACGAGGGTGGTCACCTGACGCAGGTTAGAGCCGTAGGCCACGCCGAAAGGCACCACAGCCAGTACATAGCCGTGATTCCTCGTCAGGTTCTTGTAGTTCTTAGTGAAGAGTTGTGCGTTCTGGAAAGTAATCACCTCGCCGTAGAGCGACTCGACAACCGTCGAGGTATAGCTGATGGATGCCACCTTACCCATGCGCCCATCGACCTCAATCCAGTCGCCTACCTTGATGCGTCCAGCCATCAGTGTGGCACCGTAGTAGATATTCTCGATAATATCTTTCGAGGCGAAACCGATACCAGTGGACAGACCACCTGAGATGGCCAGCAACCAGGCCACGCTGATATGGAACAGTGAGAGCGAAATCATCAGCCAGACGCCCCATACGAACACCTGTATGACATTCTTACCCATCACTTCACGTGAGGCGGCTGTCGAGGGGTCGCTGTTCTGGTAGTGCATGCGCAGCAAGGACAGGATGGTACGGGCCATCCAACGGAAAAGGAACCACATCGTAATGACCATCGAGAGTTTCAGGATCGACACCTGCAGGTTCTCCAGGTCGATGAAATTATATTTGAAGATACGCCAGCAGAGTTCGCTCAGATTAAACACCTTTGCGGCCCAGTAGATGCTCAGCATCACCGAGTTCACACTCAGTGCAGGCATCACCACCTTCCCTATGAAACTGTAGTGCCAGGTCTGCGTCACCGGTTTGGCATTGAACCGTTTCCTGATGGCGTAGAGTTCCAGATATCGGCTGATGCAGGTGATGGTCAGGATGCACGTCAGCTGCATGATCCACCAGATGAGCAGTTGTACGGCCAGCAGTGTATAACCCGTCCATGAGCAGCAGACGCTGGCGATGAACACCACGAGTGAGACATAAGTATAGAAGATATCCGACTTCGGGATGTTCTTGTTGTGGCGCCTGATGACCACCCATTGCCAGATGGCGCAAGCAAGGAGAATAGGTGGTAGTACGATGTTCACCAGTTCATTGGGTATCAGAATGATACGGAAGCCGATGACGATGAAACCCATCGCGATGAGTGGGGCATAGATACGGAAAGCCGAGCCTATCTGGTCGCCCTTTACACGGAGTAGCAGTGAGATGAGGATTACACCCAGTAGCCAGGCATACTCCACCAGCAGGTTCGAGGCCATGATGAGGAAGTTCTGCGTCGAGTTACCCATCAGAAGGCCCTGAATCAGGGCGAAGGTGATGGTCGTAGTGGCCATGGTGATGGCCGTCTGCTTGCGTTTAAAGTCCTCCGTCTTATACCGTCGGGGCATCAGGAAACGGAAGAAGAGCAAGTTGAGTACGATGGCCAGAATGATGTAGATGGCGATACCGATAAACATACCGAAGATCCACTGAGCGCTCCACTGTGAGTTGTCGTTGTTGTTGGTCGTGTATTTCTTCTTGACGGTCTCCGTCATCGTGCTCCAGCGCCTTCCGAGGTTGCTCAGCAGGGTGGGGTAGCTGTCGCCACCATTGATGAAAATGCTCTGCTGGATGTCGGTATAACGCTTCTGGGCGTAGTTGTTCAGTTCGCTCAGCCGTTGTTCCGCCTGGTTGTAGTAGCGGATGTTACGTTTCAGCATCTGTTGGTTGCGGGCCAGTGTGTTGCGGATGTTACGGGCCAGTGTCAAACAAGAGTCGCGGCGACTGCTGCCATACTTCGTAGTCATCATGTCGGGCATCGACTCCAGACGGATGATGATGCTGTCGTAGCGAGCCAAGTCGGCTTGATTCTTCTCAAGGAAGAGGGCAAAGGGGAGTTGTCGTTTGTGGAACTCCCGGTATTGTTTCGTGGCCTCCTGACAGGCGTAGGTCATGTCGAACACGTTGTCTGTCTGCTGTGAGTAGAGCATCAGCGCATTCTGGTCAGCCTGCTTCAGCGTGAGCAATAGCTGGGTGATCATCGTCTTGGTGCGTTCCTGTCGTCGTACTGACCGTACTGTCAGTTCGTTGTTGTATTGCTCCAGTTCGGCCTGAAGGATGGTGAGCGTCTGTTCGAGGTCTTTCTCCTTCAGCACAGCACTTGCTTCGGTGACCGCTCCCAGTGCCACCAGCAGTATGATTAATAAGCGTTTCATCATTTTTTTCCTATGCTCTTTGATTTTAACCGTGCAAAGGTACGCAAAAAAATCAAATTTATAAGAAAAAAGTTGCTACAATCTTGCGGATTTAAATCTTTTTTGATTACTTTTGCAGCCAGAACCTCTAAAAAGGTCGCCTAACTGTAAAACAATAATTATCATGATTCTAATAGCTGATAGTGGAAGTACAAAGACCGACTGGGCGATTGTCATAGGCAGTACCCAGCCTGTAGTTATTAAGACACAAGGCATCAATCCTGTGCATCAGTCGCGTGAGGAGATTGTCAAGGTGCTGCGTGAAGAGTTCGTCGGCGTGATGGGGTCTACCCCCGAGGTGCAGAAGTTGCGCAGTGCAGCCATCCTGACACCGGAGTTCCCGATGGCTGTCTATTTTTATGGCAGTGGCGTGAGACCAGAGATGGAACCCCTGATGCAGTCGTTGCTGAAGGAGACATTTCCGCAGGCCAGTGTCATCGAAGCACATAGTGATCTGCTCGGTGCTGCACGTGCACTTTGTGGTCGTAACGAAGGCATTGCCAGTATTTTAGGAACAGGCGCTAATTCTTGCCTTTATGATGGGAATGCCATCGTGGACCATATGCCTGCCTTGGGTTATGTCCTCGGCGACGAGGGTAGTGGAGCTGTCCTTGGGAAACGTTTTATTCATGATTTGTATGGTGGCGTTTTGTCAGAAGAAATCAAACAGACCTTTGAGCGTGAGACGAAACTCAATCTGGCAGAAATCATCAAGCGCGTCTATCGTGAACCCCTAGCTAACCGTTTCCTGGCATCGCTCTCAGAGTTTATCTCAGCCCACCTTGACGATGCCGGTGTGCGTGCTGTCGTCGTGCGTAATTTCGAGGATTTCCTACGCCTCCACATCAAATCCTATCACCGTGGCGACCTCCCCGTATCGTTTGTGGGTAGTGTGGCCTGGCACTATCAGGACGAACTGAAAGAGGCTGCTGAGCATCTAAATTTCCACATCGGTACCATCCTGAAGACACCGATGGCCGGACTGATCCGTTATCATAGTCAAAGATAATATAAGAGAAACCCATAAACGATGAAACTAAAACTATTCCTTACTATCATGACTGCGGTGCTTGTCTCTGCCTGTCAGCAGAAACCGCAGGAGCACCAACAGGACTTTGTCCGTGTAGAGAACGGGCACTTCGTGAAAAACGGCCAGCCCTATTATTATGTAGGTACTAACTTCTGGTACGGTGCTATCCTCGGCTCAGAAGGGCAGGGAGGAGACCGAGAGAGGCTCGGCAAGGAGCTCGACCTGATGAAGGAGATGGGTATCGACAACCTGCGTATCCTCGTGGGAAGCGATGGCGAGCGCGGTGTGAAGACCAAGGTGGAGCCGACGCTGCAAGAGGCACCGGGCGTGTATAATGACACCATCCTGGCCGGTCTCGACTACCTGTTGCAAGAACTCGGCAAACGCGATATGGTGGCTGTGCTCTATCTGAACAACTCATGGGAGTGGAGTGGAGGCTACGGCTTCTATCTGGAGCATGCCGGTGCAGGCAAGCAGCCACGTCCCGACGACGTCGGTTATCCCGCCTTCATGGAGGCCATGAGTCAATATGCGACCAACGAGAAGGCCCACCAGTTGTTCTACGACTATGTGCGTTTCATCCTCTCGCGCACGAACCGCTATACAGGATTGGCCTATAAGGACGATCCAGCTATCATGTCGTGGCAGATCGGCAACGAGCCGAGAGCCTTCTCGAAAGAAGCACTGCCCGCCTTTGAGAAATGGCTCGCCGAGGCGTCGGCCCTCATCCGTGAACTCGACCCGAATCATCTGATTTCCGTCGGTTCTGAGGGCGCCTGGGGGTGTGAGGGCGACTTTTACGCCTGGGAGCGCATCTGCAGTGACCCTAATATAGACTACTGTAACATCCACCTCTGGCCCTACAACTGGGGTTGGGCGAAGGCCGACTCACTGATTGAGAACCTACCGCGGGCAGAGGCCAATACGAAGGAATACATCGACCGCCATCTGACCATCTGCGACAAGATCAAGAAGCCACTGGTGATGGAAGAATTCGGCTATCCGAGAGACGGTTTCAAATTTACCCTCGACACCCCGACCAAGGGACGTGACGGTTTCTATGACTACGTGTTCTCACTGGTGGGCGACAATGCTGAGCAGGGCGGATATTTTGCCGGTTGTAACTTCTGGGGCTGGGGCGGACTGGCCAAGCCCGCACACGAACAGTGGCAGCCCGGTGACGACTATACCAACGACCCTGCCCAGGAGGCTCAAGGATTGAACTCGGTGTTCGCTGGTGACGCCTCTACACTGGCTGTCATCAAGCATCAGGTGGAGCGAATGAACAAATTGACTAAATAGTGTAAGTATTGAGCAAATAAAAGTACCGCAGTTTGCAAATATTGTCGTACCTTTGCCCCCGATAACTTAAACGAATTTAAGACTATAGACTGATGAAAAAAATTCTGACTTTACTCTTATGCCTGATGGCGACGGTGTCGCTGTCGGCGCAGATTCGTGGGAACAGTATCGAGGTGATGGTACAGCCAGACCATCAAGACTGGACTTACAAGACGGGAGAGCAGGCGACCTTCGTCATCAGCGTGCTGAAATCAGGTACGTTGCTTGATCATGTGAGCATCGACTACCAGGCTGGACCGGAGATGTATCAGGATGTCAAGAAAAGCGTCGTGCTGAAGGACGGTACGCTGAAGTTGACCGGTACGATGAAACAGCCCGGCTTCTATCGAGTCGATGTGACCGCTCACGTCGGTGGCAAGGACTACAAGGGCGCCTGTGGGGCAGCTTTCTCGCCCGAGCAGTTGCAGCCCTCGACCGTGATGCCGAAGGACTTTACGGACTTCTGGCAGAACGCTATCCTGGAAGCCCGCAAGACAGAACTCGACCCGACGAAGCGGCTGTTGCCCGAGCGATGCACGAAGGATGTGAACGTGTATGAGGTATCGTTCCAGAACATGCTGCCTGGCTATCGCACCTATGGTATCCTGAGTGTGCCTGTGAAGGAAGGGAAGTATCCCGCCCTGTTGCGTGTGCCTGGTGCCGGTGTGCGCCCCTATGGCGGTGATATCTGGACGGCTGCCCAAGGTGCCATCACCCTGGAGATCGGTATCCACGGCATCCCCGTGACGATGGACCAGAAGGTGTATGACGACATCTTCCATGGGGCACTGAACTGGTACTGGGAGTTCTATATGGACGACCGCGACAAGAACTACTACAAACGTGTGATACTCGGTTGTATCCGTGCGCTTGACTATATTGAGGAATATACCCCGTGGAACGGTAAAGAACTCGGCGTGACGGGTTCGTCGCAGGGTGGTTTCCTGTCGTTGGCGACTGCCGGTCTTGACAAGCGCATCACCTACTATGCCCCGGTGCATGCTGCCCTCTGTGACCATACGAACGCGTTGAAAGGCATCGCCTGTGGGTGGCCCCACTATTTCTATTATAATAAAGGTAAAGGACAGGAGAAGCAGATTGAGGTGTCGCGTTACTACGACGGCATCAACTTCGCCCGACTGATCACCGACCAGCAGCAGGGGTGGTTCTCGTTCGGCTACAACGACGACGTGGTACCCCCGACGACCGCCTGGGAGACCTATAACACCGTGAAGGGACCCAAGGAGATCGTGCCCTATCAGGCCACCTGGCACTTCTGGTTCCAGGAACAGTGGGACGAATGGGAGAACTGGCTGCTCAAACAAATGAAGCTGAGATAGGGAAAAGACCATTGAATCCGTAAATATAGAAAAGACCATATGAAAAAGACTATCATCATAGCAGCGACCACATTGACGCTGGTTGCATGTGCCGGACAGAAACCGGCTGAGCCAGAGAAGACAACGGCCCAGCAGTTGTTGGAGCGTCTGGACTCACTTCAAAAGAAAGGTATTATGTATGGCCACCAGGACGACCCGATGTACGGTCTGACCTGGGAATATCAGAAAGACTCGAGCGACGTGAAGAACGTCTGCGGCGACTATCCCGCCATTATGGGTTTCGACCTGGGCGGTATTGAGATGGGCGACCAGAAGAACCTTGACAGCGTGCCCTTCACCCGCATGACCGAAGAGATCATCGCCCACCACCTGCGCGGTGGTATCGTGACCCTGAGTTGGCATCCGCGTAATCCTGTAACGACTATCGACGGCGGTGGTAATGCCGGGCAGAAGTTCCCCGAAGGAACGGCTTGGGATGTCAGAGACTCTGCTGTTGTGAAGAAGATACTGACCGACAGTTTGACGCACGAGAAATTTGAAGGTTGGATGCAACGCGTGAGTGACTTCCTGGCCACGCTGAAGACCGCTGACGGGAAGAAGGTGCCCGTCATCTTCCGTCCTTGGCACGAGAACTCCGGTTCCTGGTTCTGGTGGGGCGAGAAACTCTGTTCAGTCGATGAGTACAAGGCCCTGTGGAACCTGTTGCAGGACAAACTGAAGGCCGACGGTTTCGACAACCTCGTGTGGTCGTACTCACCCGGTTGTCAGGACAACCTGACGGCAGAGCGCCTGCTCGACCGCTATCCTGGTGATGACCGTGTAGATATGATCGGTCTCGACGGCTATCAGTGGGTACCGGAGGAGAAAGATATCTTCATTGCCCGTACGAAGCAGAACCTGCAGGTGCTCTGTGAGGTGGCTCAGGCTCACGGTCTGATACCCGCCATGACAGAGACCGGTATGAAGAACCTGACGCAGCCAGACTGGTGGTCAACAACCCTGTTGCCTGCTGTGCAGGACTATCCCATCAGTTACCTGCTCACCTGGCGTAACTATAAGGAAGAGTGGTTCGGTCCTTCGACCTCGAAGCCCGACGCTCCCTCTTTCATCGCGTTTTATAACGCCGACAAGACACTGTTCCTGAAGGACATCGCAGAATAATATAAAATTAATAACCATCGTAAAAAAGAAAATTAAGATATGACAGAATTTGAGAAGAAGGTGGCTGCTCTGCGCCAACATCATGAAGATCTGCTGAGCCAGAAGAATGAACCCGTTGAGTGGGGTAATGGTATCTATGAGAAGTACAAGAACCCCATTCTGACAGCGGCCCACGTGCCCCTGGAGTGGAAATATGACTTCAACGAGCAAGACAACCCCTACCTGATGCAGCGCATCATGTGTAACGCCACCCTGAACTCCGGTGCCATCAAGTGGAACGGCAAGTATGTGCTCGTGGTGCGCGTAGAAGGTGCCGATCGTAAGAGCTTCTTCGCAGTGGCCGAGTCACCCAATGGTATCGATAACTTCCGTTTCTGGGACGAGCCCATTACCATGCCCGACGACGTGATTCCCGCCACGAACATCTATGATATGCGTATCACACAACATGAGGACGGTTGGATCTACGGTGTGTTCTGTGCAGAGCGTCACGACGACTCACAACCCGGCAACCTCAGTGCAGCCACTGCCACAGCAGCCATCGCCCGTACGAAGGACCTGAAGACCTGGTATCGTCTGCCCGACCTGAAGACCAAGTCGCAACAGCGTAACGTGGTGCTCCATCCAGAGTTCGTCGATGGGAAATATGCCTTCTATACCCGTCCACAGGACGGTTTCATCGACACTGGTTCAGGCGGTGGTATCGGTTGGGCACTCGTCGATGACATTACCAACGCCGAGATCAAGGAAGAGACCATTATCTACGAGCGCAAGTACCACACCATCACCGAGGTGAAGAACGGTGAGGGACCCCATCCCATCAAGACCGCAAAGGGATGGCTGCATCTGGCCCACGGCGTGCGTGCCACGGCCGACGGTCTGCGCTACGTGCTCTACATGTATATGACAGCCCTCGACGATCCCACGAAGGTGATAGCCCGTCCAGGTGGTTTCTTCCTCGTGCCCGAAGGTGACGAGTACCTGGGTGACGTGATGAATGTGGCCTTCGCCAACGGCTGGATTGCCGATGCTGACGGTAAGGTGTTCATCTACTACGCTTCGGCCGACACCCGTATGCATGTGGCTACCTCGACGATCGACAAGCTTGTGGACTACTGTATGAACACCCCTGAGGACGGTTATACCACCGCCGCCAGTGTGGAGACCATCAAGCAATTGATAGCAAAAAATAGGAATCATTAATTACTTTAAATCAACATGGCAAAGACTTCATTGATTGAAAAGATCGGTTACGGATTTGGTGATATGTCGTCATCAACCTTCTGGAAGGTGTTCTCATACTACCTGCCGATCTTCTACTCTAACATTTTCGGATTGTCGCTGGTTGACGCCGGTGTGCTGGTGCTTGTAACACGTATCTGGGATGCTGTCTCAGACCCGATGATGGGTATCATCGCTGACCGTACGAATACGAAGTGGGGTAAGTACCGTCCGTATTTGTTATGGGTAGCACCGTTGTTCTCTATCTGCGGTATCCTGCTGTTCACCACCCCTGACTGGGAATATGGTACCAAACTCATCTGGGCGTATGTTACCTATATCATGATGATGACCGTCTATACAGGTATCAACGTGCCCTATGGTGCTATGCTGGGTGTGATGACCGACGATCCAAACGAGAAGACCGTGTTCTCTTCATTCCGTATGTTCTTTGCCTATGGTGGCTCATTTCTGGCGCTGTTCCTCTGGGAGCCTCTGACGAATATGTTCGGTGGCTATAAGACGACTGGCGGCTGGTTCTACAGCATGTGTGTCATCGCCAGTGCCTGTTTCGTGATGTTCATCCTCTGCTTCCTGTTGACCAAGGAACATCTGAAGACCGTCTCGAGAGTCAGCGTCGGCAGTGACTTCAAGTCATTGTTGTCGAACAAGCCTTGGTGGTTGCTCATCGGTGCTGCGCTGTGTTCGAACCTCTTCAACACGGTGCGCGGTGCAACGGTGGCCTACTTCTTCCTCGACATCATCGGTCCGGATGTGAATCTGATGTTCTTCGGCATCGCCTTCCTCTTCTATTCAGGCCTGTTCCTGGGTATTGGTGAGGTGTCGAACATGGCCGGTGTGGCCCTCTGTGTGCCTATCGCCAATAAACTGGGTAAGAAGACGACGTTCATTCTCGTGAATGCCGCTCTGGTGGTGCTGAGTATCACCTTCTTCTTCGTTCCCTGTACCCCTTCAGGCTACTGGACCATGCTGATCCTGCAGATCATCATCTCAGTCTTCACGGGTGTCATGTCGCCGCTGATATGGAGTATGTATGCCGACGTGAGCGACTATGCCGAACTGAAGTACAAGACGGCCTCTACAGGTCTGATCTTCTCTTCAGCCTCCATGGCCCAGAAGTTCGGTGGTGCCATCGGTGGTGCTGCTGTGCTGTGGCTGCTCTCTGCCTTCGGTTATATCACTGACGCAGCAGAACTAGAGGCTGGTGCCATACAGCCCGAGAGTGCGCTGCTTGCCCTGCGCTGGCTGATGAGTTTCATCCCCGCCGCTGTCGCTGCCCTTGCCATCGTCGTTGTTTGGTTCTATCCGTTGACGACGAAGCGTATCAATGAGATCAGTAACGAGCTGAAGAATTTCCGTTCACTTTATTCGTAAGGATATGAATACGCAAACGATGCGTCAGGAGATGCAGGATGTACTTGTGAAGAACATCCTGCCTTTCTGGCAGACCAAGATGATAGACCGTGAGAACGGAGGGTTCTATGGGCGTATCGATAGTCAGGAGGTGCTGCATGCAGATGCGGAGAAGGGAGCAATCCTCAATGCCCGCATCCTCTGGACCTTCTCTGCCGCCTATCGCGTGCTGAAAGATGAAAGCTATCTGGAGACGGCCACCTATGCCAAGGACTACTTCATCAGTCATTTCATCGACCAAGAGTATGGCGGTGTCTATTGGAGTCTCGACTATAAGGGACAGCCGCTGAACACCCGCAAGCAGTTCTATGCCATCGGCTTTGCCATTTACGGTCTGTCGGAATATGCCCGGGCTACGGGTGATCATGAGGCCCTTGACTATGCGCTGGCGCTCTTCGATAGTATCGAGGAGCACGCCTTCGACCATGAGTACAACGGTTATATCGAAGCCACCAGCCGTGACTGGCAGCCGATAGCCGACATGCGACTCTCGGAGCTCGATGCCAACTTCCCCAAGTCGCAGAACACCCATCTGCATATTATCGAGCCCTATGCCAACCTTTATCGTTGTCTGAAGGAGTTCCGGGCCAAGGAGTCGTGTGACTACGTGCCGGCCATCGGTGCCGTGCTGCCTGTCGGCATCTCCGTTCCTCAGGAGACCATCGACAGGGTGGGAGGTGCCCTCACTAACATCATCAGTATCTTCACCGACAGGATTCTGAATCCCGAGACCCATCACCTCGACCTGTTCTTCGAGATGGACTGGACACGTGGTGCTGGACATCTGGAGAGCTATGGCCATGACATCGAATGTTCCTGGCTGTTGCATGAGGCGGCTCTGATTCAGGGTGACCCCGTGATACTGGAGAAGGTGGAGCCCATTGTCCAGATGGTGGCGAAGGCCTCGGAGAAAGGCTTGCGCCCTGATGGTTCGATGATCCACGAGGCCAATCTCTCGACCGGGCATGTCGATGACGATCTGCACTGGTGGGTACAGGCAGAGAACGTCGTCGGCTGGTATAATATCTATCAGCACTTCGGCGACGAGTCAGCCCTGGAGAAAGCGATACGCTGTTGGGAATATATCAAGGCACAGATTATCGATTGGGAACACGGCGAGTGGCATTGGAGCCGTCATCCGGACGGTAGTCTGAATACCGTTGACGACAAGGCCGGTTTCTGGAAGTGCCCCTACCATAACGGTCGTATGTGCTTGGAGATCATTGAACGAGTCAAGATATGAAGAAAGTTTTGTGGTTTGTTTTTGCGCTGTGTCTGTCGGTTCAGATGATGGCGCGTTCTGAATTTGGCGAACAGCCGAAGCTCGTGGTTGGTATTGTGGTTGACCAAATGCGTTGGGACTACCTGTCGCGCTATTATGACAAGTTCCAGGAAGACGGTCTGCGTCGGCTCGTTGACAAGGGTTACTCCTGCGACAACTGCTTGATTAACTATGTACCGACGATTACCGCCATTGGCCATACATCAGTCTACACGGGGACGACGCCTGCCTTCCATGGCATCTGTGGTAATGACTTCTGCATCGATGACGAGAAGGTGTACTGCACGACGGATCAATCCGTGAAGCCAGTGGGCACAGACAATAACAAGCGTGGACAGATGTCGCCTAAAAACCTACTCTCGACGACCATCGGTGACCAATTAAGGATGCACACCGACTTTCGTTCGAAGGTGATTGGCGTGAGTTTCAAAGACCGTGCAGCCATCCTGCCTGCCGGTCATAGTGCGAATGCAGCCTATTGGCTTGATATCGATAATGGTCAGTTTATCACCTCGACCTACTACATGAAGGAACTGCCTGCATGGGCCAAGGCCTACAACCAGACACTTGCCGCCAACGGTGAAGTGAAGAAGGCTGGCAAGCAAATAGGCAGATCACCCCTCTGCGGACATATCACCGCTGATATGGCCATCGCTGCCCTGAAGGGAGAGAACCTGGGCAAGAACGAGGCTACCGACATGCTCTGCGTGAGTTTCTCGCAGACCGATCTCATCGGTCACGAGTGGAGTACTCGCGGTACGCATATTGACGAGGCCTATTTGGAGTTGGACAAAGATATCGCCAAACTGTTGAAAGCCTTTGACGAGCAAGTGGGAGAGGGTAACTATCTTGTGTTCCTGACAGCCGATCACGGTGCTGCCCATAACGCAGAGTGGATGACGTATCACAAGTTGGCTGGTGGTACCTGGAAGATTAATGAAGACGTGCTGAATGCCAAGTTGGACCAGTATCTGAGAGAGAAGGTTGGGGTAGATCGCTCCGTGATCAACGGACTCTATGCCTACCGTGTGTATCTCAATCACGGGAAGATTGCTGAGAAGGGCGTGGCACTTGCTGATGTGAAACAGGCCCTGATTGATTATTTCCGTCAGATGCCCCATGTGCAGTTCGTGATGGACTTCGAGAAGGTGAACACCTGGAGTGTGCCCGACAGACTCCGTAGCATGGCCCTGCTTGGTTATCATCCCCATCGTTCAGGCGACCTGATGCTGGTGCTGGAGTCTGGATGGTATGAGTTCTGGCCCTCTACGTCGCCCGTCGGTACAACCCACGGATCATGGAATCCCTATGACGCCCACATCCCTCTGTTGTTCTATGGTTGGCATGTAGGGCACGGTCATACCTCGCGTGAAGTGCATATCACCGACATCGCACCGACCATTTGTCAGATGCTCCATATCCAGCAGACGAATGCCTGTGTCGGAGAAGCCATTGGTGAAGTTGTGGACCAGGATTAACAATTATTATCAAATTATTGATATTTATTCCACTTATTTACAAATTTAATTTGTACCTTTGCAGCTGAAAAGCCGTGAAGGTACTTCTTTTTTGCCTGTAACTGCTTAGAAACGAGAACAATATTGTTATAACGTTATATATTTTTTATGAATTTTGCTTTGTTAATTACCGTCTTGGTGACGGCTATTACATTGGTGGTGGCGGCATACGTCGTGGCCAAGCTGATAGGCCCCCGGTCCTACGCGAAGGTTAAAGGCGAGCCGTATGAGAGTGGTATTCCCACGCGAGGCAGTTCTTGGCTGCCCATGTCGGTGGGCTTCTATCTCTTCGCCATCTTGTTTCTCATGTTCGATATAGAAACGGTGTTTCTGTATCCATGGGCAGTCGTAGTGAAGGACTTTGGTGTGATGGCATTGTTTAGCATCGGGTTCTTCGTAGTAGTTCTGGTTTTAGGCTTGGCTTATGCTTGGCGGAAAGGAGACTTGGAATGGAAGTAAGAAAACCACACATCAAGAGTATTCCCTACGAGGAGTGGAATGACAACGCTTCGTTGGAGAAGATCATTGACGAGCTCCATGAGGGTGGTGTCAATGTGGTGACAGGCTCACTTGATCAGTTGATTAACTGGGGCCGTTCGAATTCATTGTGGTCTCTGACCTTTGCGACCTCATGCTGCGGTATCGAGTTCATGGCTTGTGGCTGTGCCCGTTATGACTTCGCCCGTTTCGGTTTCGAGGTGACCCGTAACTCTCCCCGTCAGGCCGACCTGATTATGTGTGCCGGTACGATTACCCACAAGATGGCCCCTGCTCTGAAGCGCCTCTATGATGAGATGGCAGAGCCGAAGTATGTGATTGCCGTCGGTGGTTGTGCCATCAGCGGTGGTCCTTTCAAATCGAGCTATCATGTGGTGAAGGGTATCGAGGAGATTGTGCCAGTCGATGTGTTCATCCCCGGCTGTCCTCCACGTCCCGAGGCTATCATGTATGGCATGATGCAGTTGCAGCGTAAGGTGAAGATTGAGAAATTCTTCGGTGGCGTGAACCACAAGCAGAATGCTGAGGAGCGTGAGCTCGGCGTCTCCAACGAGGAGCTGACATTCCGTGAGAAGCATGGAGACCATCGTCGTGAGGAGAAACCTATTGTGGTGACCGACGTACCCGAGGAGTTTGTTAAGGAAATGAAGTCTGCTCAGGCAGAAACTAAAGTAGAGGAGGAGAAAGCATGAAGTTAGAGTTCTTATCATTTGATTTTGACAAGTTCGCTACCGAGATGCAGAACTTGAAAGACCAGAAAGGTTTCGACTATCTGGTGACCATTGTCGGTGAGGACTTTGGTGCAGAAGAAGGCCTTGGCTGTGTCTATATCCTCGAGAATACGAACACCCATGAGCGTTGTTCGGTGAAGATGCTGGCCAAGAATCAGGTCTGTGGTGACGGGTTGGCCTCTAATGGTACAGGCGAGACCGACGGACAGATGATTCCCTATATCCCCACGGTATCTCATATCTGGCGTGTGGCAGACCTGCTGGAGCGTGAGGTCTATGACTTCTACGGTATCGTGTTCCTCGGGCATAAGGACATGCGCCGTCTGTTCCTTCGCAGCGATTTCAAGGGTTATCCCTTCCGCAAGGACTGGAAGTTCGACGACAGCTATACGCTTGAGGACGACGTGGAGCCTGACTATGGTCTGGAGTATTATCTCGACCAGGATGGTAACCTCCAGTCGAAGCAGAACAAACTCTTCGGTCCCGATGACTATGTGATCAATATCGGTCCTCAGCACCCTGCCACCCACGGTGTGCTCCGTCTGCAGACCGTGCTGAATGGCGAGACCGTAAAACGCATCTATCCGCATCTGGGTTATATCCACCGTGCGATTGAGAAGATGTGGGAAGGCATGACCTATCCCCAGACACTGGCTCTGACCGATCGTCTGAATTATCTGGGAGCCATGCAGCATCGTCATGCCCTGGTAGGTGTGATTGAGGAAGGTATGGGTGTGGAACTGACCGATCGTATCAAGTACATCCGTACGATTATGGATGAGCTTCAGCGTCTTGACTCCCACCTGTTGTTCACCTCTTGTGTGGCTCAGGACCTTGGTGCGCTCACTGGTATGCTGTATGGTATGCGTGACCGTGAGCATGTGCTGAACTGTATGGAGGAGACCACCGGTGGTCGTCTGATTCAGAACTACTACCGTATCGGAGGTCTGCAGGATGACATCGATCCGAACTTCGTGAAGAATGTGAAGGATCTGGTGAAGTATCTGCGCCCGACGATTCAGGAATACATGGATGTGTTTGGTGACAATGTCATCACCCACAACCGTCTGGAGAACTGTGGTTCGATGAGTCTTGAGGACTGTATCAACTACGCCGTGACCGGTCCTGCCGGACGTGCTTCTGGCTGGAAGAACGATGTGCGCAAGAACCACCCCTACGACATGTATGACAAGGTGGAGTGGGAGCAGTGCACACTCAACGGCTGTGACTCCATGGACCGTTACCTCGTTCACATCAATGAGATGTACCAGAGTCTGAACATCATCGAGCAGTTGATAGACAACATCCCCGAGGGTGACTTCTACGTGAAGCAGAAGCCTATCATCAAGGTACCTGAGGGACAGTGGTACTACTCTGTAGAAGGTGTGGCCGGTGAGTTTGGCGTCTATCTCGACTCTCGTGGCGACAAGAGCCCCTACCGTATGAAGATGCGTCCGATGGGCCTCTCGCTGGTAGGTGCTTTCGACCCGATGCTGCGTGGTCAGAAGATTGCCGACCTGATTGCTACTTGTGCCGCTATCGACGTTGTTATTCCTGACATCGACCGTTAGTCGAAAAGTAAAAAGGTAAAAAAGTAAAAAAGTAAAATTATGTTCGACTTTTCTATTATAACCCAATGGTTCGACCAACTGCTTCGCGTGACGGTAGGATGTCCCGACTGGTTGGCGATATTGATTGAGTGCGTGCTGGTCGGTGCCGCTATCCTGGTGGGATATGCACTGATTGCCATCGTACTGATATTCATGGAGCGTAAGGTATGCGCCTATTTCCAGTGCCGCCTAGGCCCGATGCGCGTAGGCTACTGGGGTTTGCTGCAGGTGTTTGCCGACGTGCTGAAGATGCTCATCAAGGAGATTTTCTTCGTCGATCGTGCCGACAAGCTGCTTTATGCCGTAGCTCCTCTTTTGGTGATCATCGGTAGCGTGGGCGCCTTCTCGTTCCTGCCTTGGAACAATGGTGCTACGGTGCTTGACTTCAACGTAGGTGTGTTCCTGCTGACAGCCGTCTCTTCGATTGGCGTGGTAGGTATCTTCCTTGCCGGTTGGGGTTCTAACAATAAGTATTCTGTTGTATCGGCTATGCGTGGTGCGGTGCAGATGATCTCGTATGAGATGTCACTCTGTCTCTGCCTGATTGCTGCCGTCATCCTGACTGGTACGATGCAGATGTCGGGTATTGTCGAGGCACAGACTGGTCCTTTCAAATGGCTCATCTGTCAGGGACACATCCCTGCACTGATTGCCTTCTTTGTGTTCCTCATCGCTGGTAATGCCGAGGCTAACCGTGGCCCGTTTGACATGGCAGAGGCCGAGAGTGAGTTGACGGCTGGACACCACACTGAGTATTCCGGTATGGGCTTCGGCTTCTTCTACCTCGCAGAGTTCCTTAACCTGTTTATCATCGCCGGTATTGCCGCTACGGTGTTCCTCGGTGGATGGGCTCCCCTGAACATTGGTATCGATGCCTTTGATGCGGTGATGAACTACATTCCCGGTATTGTCTGGTTCATGGGTAAGGCCTTTGCTCTGGTATGGATTCTGATGTGGATCAAGTGGACATTCCCCCGTCTGCGTATCGACCAGATCCTGAAGCTGGAGTGGAAGTATCTGATGCCGCTGGCACTGCTCAACCTCGTGATTATGACTGTTGTAGTGGCCCTCGGCCTATATATTAAATAAGGTATAGCAATGGAAGATAACAAAACATATTTCGGAGAAATCGGGCACGGTCTGAAGACGTTGGCCGTTGGTATGAAGACCACCTGGAAGGAATACTTCAAGGACTTCTTCACCAACAAGTCGACAGAGCAGTATCCCGAGAACCGCAAGACCACACTCCATGTGGCAAAGCGTCACCGTGGGCGTCTGACCTTCAAGCGCAACGAGGATGGCAGCTACAAGTGTACGGCCTGCACATTGTGTGAGAAAGCCTGTCCGAACGGAACCATCAAGATCACCAGTCATATGGAAGAGGATCCTGAGACAGGCAAGAAAAAGAAGGTGCTCGACGACTATCAGTACGACCTTGGCGACTGCATGTTCTGCCAGCTCTGTACGAACGCCTGCAACTTCGATGCAATAGAGTTTACAAATGATTTCGAGAACGCTGTGTTCGACCGCAATCGTCTGGTGCTTCATCTCAATGAGGAAGTGTATCAAGGAGGTTCCTTACCCAACCTGATTGACGGTGGCGCTCCGTTCACAGTCGGTAAGTTTAACACCAAAACGAAGTAACGACTATGGCAAATATGGTTATGTTTTGCATTCTCGCTGTTGTCATACTCGGTTCTGCCGTGTTGTGTGTGACGACGAAGCGAATCATGCGAGCCGCAACATTCCTGTTGTTCGTGCTCTTTGGCGTAGCAGGTCTCTATTTCCTGCTCGACTATACATTCCTTGGCGCAGCCCAGATCTCAGTCTATGCCGGTGGTGTGACGATGCTTTATGTATTCGCCATCCAACTGGTTGGCAAGCGCTCTCTTCAGGGGCTCGTAGAGCATGTGAAGGGCAGTCGTGTGATCTATGGCGCTTTCCTGTCGCTGGTAGGTCTGGCTACGGTCTGCTTAGTGCTGCTCAAGAATCAGTTTATGTATGCTGCCTGTCAGGTGGCCGACGTGGAGGTACCGATGAGTCAGATCGGTCATGCTCTCCTCGGTGCTGACAAGTACCAGTATGTGCTCCCCTTTGAGTTCATCTCGGTATTCCTGCTGGCATGTATTATCGGTGGTCTGGCAATTGCAAGAAAGGAGGAGAAGTAAGTTATGGTACCAGTACAATTCTATTTCGTGCTCAGTGCACTTCTGTTCTTCATCGGCGTCTATGGATTCATCTCACGCCGTAACCTGATTGCGATGCTGATCTCTGTGGAGCTTATCCTCAACGCTGTTGAGATTAACTTCGCCGCCTTCAATCGTCTGCTGTTCCCCGGTCAGCTGGAGGGTTTCTTCATGTCACTCTTCGGTATCGGTGTCGCAGCTGCTGAGACGGCTGTTGCCATTGCGATTATCATCAACGTGTATCGTAACTTCAACAGCGATAATGTTGACAGTATTCAGAATATGAAACGATAGTCAAAGGTAAAAAGGTAAAAAAGTAAAAAGGTAAAATTATGTATAGTTACACGATATTTATCATGCTTCTGCCGCTGCTGTCGTTCCTCATTCTCGGACTGGCTGGCATGAAGATGCAGCATAAGGTTGCCGGACTTATCGGTACCTGTTCGCTCGGACTCGTTACAATCCTGTCGTATATGACGGCATTCCAGTACTTCGGTGCTGATCGCGTCAACGGCATCTATCAGACGATTGTTCCGTACAATTTCACGTGGTTGCCCCTCGGCAATCTGCATTTCGACCTCGGTATATTGTTGGATCCGATCAGTGTGATGATGCTGATTGTGATATCCACCGTATCCCTGATGGTTCATATCTACTCTTTCGGCTATATGCATGGTGAGAAAGGTTTTCAGCGTTACTACGCTTTCCTGAGCCTCTTCACGATGTCGATGCTGGGACTGGTGCTTGCTACGAATATCTTCCAGATGTATATGTTCTGGGAACTCGTGGGTGTCAGCTCTTATCTGCTCATCGGTTTCTACTATCCGTTGAAGCCTGCCATCGCTGCCTCTAAGAAAGCCTTCATCGTGACCCGTTTTGCTGATATGTTCTTCCTGATTGGTATCCTGATGTTCGGTTTCTTCACGGAGAGCTTTAGCTTTAACTTCGCCGGTCACGGATCAAACATCGTGATGGGTGAGGGTACTACACCTTTCATCCTCGGTGATTTCAGTCGGGCTGTTGCCGCTGGAGGCTTCATTATTCCTACGGCTTTGGTGCTGATGTTTATCGGTGGTGCCGGTAAGTCAGCCATGTTCCCGTTGCATATCTGGTTGCCCGATGCTATGGAAGGTCCAACCCCTGTATCTGCGCTCATCCATGCTGCTACGATGGTGGTAGCTGGTGTGTTCCAGATCGCCCGTATGTTCCCGTTGTGGATTGCCTTTGCGCCCCACTCACTGAGCATTGTGGTCTGGGTGGGTGTGTTCACCGCTTTCTATGCTGCCGCTGTGGCTTGTGCCCAGAGTGATATCAAGCGTGTGCTTGCTTTCTCAACCATCTCTCAGATTGCCTTCATGATGGTAGCTCTCGGTGTATCGCTGCCAGGTCATGAGATGTTGCTTGACGATCATACACAGTTAGGTTATATGGCCGGTATGTTCCATCTCTTCACCCACGCCATGTTCAAGGCTTGTCTGTTCCTGGGTGCCGGTTGTATCATCCACGCCGTTCACTCCAATGAGATGGCTCTGATGGGTGGTCTCCGCAAGTATATGCCGGTTACACATATCACCTTCCTGATCAGCTGTCTGGCTATTGCTGGTATTCCGTTCTTCTCAGGTTTCAGTTCTAAGGATGAGATTATCACGGCTTGCTTTGCCTATAGTCCGGTAGTAGGTTGGATCATGACAGGTATTGCTGCGATGACGGCCTTCTATATGTTCCGTCTGTACTACGGTATCTTCTGGGGTACGGAGAATGTGGAGGCCCATACGCATCATACTCCCCATGAGGCACCTTCCTCGATGACGATCCCCCTGATTGTGCTCTGCTTGATTACTGTCGGTGTGGGTGTCTATACTACCCTTGGTGGTTTCCTCGGATGGGAAGGTTCTTTCGGTAGCTTTGTGTCTGCCAGCGGTAAGGACTACACCATCCATTTCGATACGCAGATTGCCGCCACCTCTACGATTATTGCCATCCTGAGCATCTGTCTTGCCACTTACATCTATAAGGGTGAGAGTCAGCCTATCGCCGATCGTCTGTACAAGACCTTCCCGAAGTTGCATCGTGCCGCTTACAAGCGTTTCTATCAGGACGAGATCTGGCAGTTTGTTACCCATAGAATTATCTTTGCACTTGTTTCCACACCTATCGCCTGGTTCGACCGTCATGTCGTTGATGGTACGTTCAACTTCCTGGCTTGGGGTGCCAATGAGGCAGGTGAGTCGATTCGTCCTTGGCAGAGTGGCGATGTGCGTCAGTATGCCGTCTGGTTCCTGACAGGTACGGTAGCATTAACATTAATCCTTTTATGCATCTAAAGATATGAGTATATTAAGTCTATTCGTAGTAATCCCCGCTCTGATGCTGCTTTGCCTCTGGTTGGCCAAGTCGCTCAATCAGGTGCGTGGTGTGATGGTGACAGGTGCCTCTTGCCTGCTTGCCCTCTCGGTTTGGCTGACGATCTACTTCCTGCAGCAGCGAGCTGCCGGTAATACGGCAGAGATGTTGCTTACCTATAGCACGCCTTGGTTCAAGCCGCTGAACATCGCCTATTCGGTTGGTGTCGATGGTATTTCCGTCGTGATGCTGCTCCTGTCGAGTATCATCGTATTCACGGGAACCTTCGCCTCTTGGCAGTTGAAGCCCCTCACCAAGGAGTATTTCCTTTGGTTCACGCTGTTGAGCACCGGTGTCTATGGCTTCTTCATCTCAACAGACCTCTTCACGATGTTTATGTTCTACGAGGTGGCCCTGATTCCGATGTATCTGTTGATTGGTGTTTGGGGTAGTGGTCACAAGGAGTACTCAGCCATGAAGCTTACCCTGATGCTGATGGGAGGATCTGCCCTGCTGATTCTCGGTTTGCTGGGTATCTACTTCTTCAACGGACAGTATAGTGGCAACTACACGTTCGAGTTGACCACGATTGCTGCAGCTCACGCTATTCCAGGCTGGATCCAGAACATCTTCTTCCCGTTCATCTTCATCGGATTCGGTGTGCTTGGTGCTCTGTTCCCCTTCCACACATGGTCTCCCGACGGTCATGCCTCTGCGCCTACCGCCGTGTCGATGCTCCATGCAGGTGTGCTGATGAAGTTGGGAGGTTACGGCTGTTTCCGTGTAGCGATGTATCTGTTGCCTGATGCTGCTCAGGATCTCTCTTGGATCTTCCTCATCCTCACCACTATTTCTGTGGTCTATGGTGCGCTGAGTGCTTGTGTGCAGACCGACCTGAAGTATATCAACGCTTACTCTTCAGTGTCTCACTGCGGTCTGGTGCTCTTTGCTCTGCTGATGATGAGTCAGACAGCTGTTACAGGTGCTATCCTGCAGATGTTGTCTCACGGTCTGATGACGGCCCTCTTCTTTGCCTTGATTGGTATGATCTACGGACGTACCCACACCCGTGATATCCGCGAGTTGGCAGGTCTGATGAAGATTATGCCTTTCCTCGCAGTCGGTTATGTGATTGCCGGTCTCGCCAACCTCGGTCTGCCAGGCTTCTCAGGTTTTATTGCTGAGATGACCATCTTCGTGGGCTCCTTTGGTGCTAAGCCCATGATTGGTGATCCCAATGATTCATTCCGTATGGTGGCTACCATCATCGCTTGTATGTCAATCGTCGTAACGGCAGTTTACATCCTGCGTGTGGTTGGTAAGATTCTTTATGGCGAGGTGGAGAACAAGCACTATCTTGAATTGACTGATGCTACTTGGGATGAGCGCGTCGCAGTAATCTGTCTGATTTTCTGTGTGGCTGGTCTGGGTTGTGCACCTTTCGTGTTCAGCGATATGATTTCACCTGCCGCAGGTACGATCTTACAGTCTATTGGTGTCATGTAAAGAAAGGAGGGAATAAGATATGAATTACGGACAATTTCTATATATGTTTCCAGAGTGTGCTCTGGTAGTGGCATTGATCATTGTATTTGCGTTCGATTTTGCGATGTCAAAGAGCGGCGAGTTGCGTGGCGAGAAGCCTAATACGGCGCTGGGTCGTCTCACATGGTTCATGCTGATGTCTGTTGGCTTCGCCATTTCCAGTGTGATGCGACAGGAAGATACGATTACTGCCTTTGGTGGTATGTACGTAGCAACTCAGGCTGTGAACGTGATGAAGATGATTCTCACCTTTGGTACGTTCATCGTAGTGATGATGGCCGATTCGTGGGTAGCGACTCGTCAGCGCATCGCCGGTGAGTTCTATATGCTCATCCTGAGCACCCTGTTAGGTATGTTTGTGATGATGTCATCAGGCAACTTCCTGCTGTTCTTTCTCGGTCTTGAGATGGCCAGTGTGCCTATGGCATGTATGGTCGCCTTTGATAAATGGAAGCAGAAATCAGCAGAAGGTGCAGCCAAGTATATCCTGACGGCTACCTTCTCCAGCGGCGTGATGCTCTATGGTATCTCGTTCATCTATGCTGCTGCAGGTACCCTCTATTTCGACGACGTGGCAGCCACGATTACGGCTTCTCCGCTCGCTATTATGGGGTTGGTGTTCTTCTTCAGCGGTCTGGGCTTTAAGATATCTCTCGTGCCCTTCCACTTCTGGACAGCTGACACCTACGAGGGCGCACCTACACCTGTCACAGGTTATCTGAGTGTCATCTCAAAAGGTGCTGCTGCACTGACGCTGTGCATCATCCTGATGAAGGTGTTCCAGCCGTTGGTTTACTACTGGGAGTATCTGCTCTATATCGTTATCGTGCTGTCAATCACTGTAGCCAATCTCTTTGCCATTCGTCAGAGTGAGCTCAAGCGCTTCATGGCCTTCAGCTCCATCTCTCAGGCAGGTTATATTATGTTGGCTGTGGTGGGCAACTCTCAGATGGGTGTAGCTGCGCTGACTTACTATGTGCTGGTGTATGTTGCGGCTAACATGGCAGTCTTCACTGTCATCAATGTTGTGGAGCGTCAAAGTGGCCGTACTGACATGGCAGCCTACAATGGCTTCTATCAGACCAATCCGAAGCTGTCGTTCCTGATGACACTTGCCTTGTTCTCACTGGCAGGTATCCCACCGTTTGCTGGTATGTTCTCGAAGTTCTTCGTGTTCATGGCAGCTGCTGAGCAGGGAAGTGCGGCTGCCTATTTCGTGGTGTTCATTGCATTAGTCAACACCGTGGTGTCACTTTACTACTATCTGTTGATTGTGAAAGCCATGTACATCACGAAGACCGACAGTCCGATGTCAACCTTCAAGAGCGATGAATGTACAAAGATTGCACTTGGTATCTGCACTGCAGGCGTAGCCCTGTTTGGTGTCTGCTCATGTATCTATGAGTGGATTGCGGCAGCAGGTCTGTAATAACGGGTACTTAATAAGAAATAAGTGGCACTTATCAATCAATAGGTGCCACTTATTATTTGCTAGAAGGCTCTTATTTCAGAATCTTTTTCAGGAATTGGGGTGTATAACCTTTCTTGCTTTTGGCGACTTCCTCCGGGGTGCCTGTGGAGAGTACCTGTCCCCCCTTGCGTCCTCCCTCTGGTCCCATGTCGATGATCCAGTCTGCGAGTTTGATGACATCGAGATTATGTTCGATGATAATGACTGTATTACCTCGGTCAACGAGTTTTTGGAGTACCCCCATGAGAATGCGGATGTCCTCGAAGTGAAGACCAGTAGTGGGCTCGTCAAGAATATAGATGGTCTTTCCCGTATCTTTCTTGGATAGCTCTGTAGCTAGTTTGATGCGTTGGCTCTCTCCTCCAGAGAGGGTGGTGGACGGCTGACCAAGTTTGATATAGCCAAGTCCCACATCCTGAATGGTCTTGATCTTGCGCAGGATGTCAGGTACATTCTCAAAAAACTCTACGGCCTGATTAATCGTCATGTCAAGGACGTCAGCAATGCTCTTACCCTTATAGCGGACTTCGAGTGTCTCTCGATTATACCGTTTTCCGTGACATTCCTCACATGGCACCTGGATATCCGGCAGGAAGTTCATCTCGATGGTCTTGTAGCCATTACCACCGCATGTCTCACATCGTCCACCTTTCACATTAAAGGAGAAACGTCCAGGCTTATAGCCTCGGATCTTAGCTTCAGGCAGGTTGACGAATAAGGAGCGGATATCAGCGAATACCCCTGTATAGGTAGCAGGATTAGATCGGGGTGTGCGGCCAATAGGAGACTGGTCAACGTTTACCACCTTATCTATATGTTCCAGTCCTTCTATCGACTCATAGGACATCGGCTGTTTCAGCGAGTGATAGAAATGTTTGGAGAGAATAGGCTGGAGTGTCTCATTGATAAGGGTTGATTTGCCAGAGCCGCTGACACCAGTTACCAAGATGAGCTTGCCTAATGGGAACTCAACATCGACATGCTTCAGGTTGTTGCCAGTACAACCTCGTAGGATAAGGCTTTTCCCATTGCCTTCTCTTCGCTTCTCAGGGATGGCAATCTCTTGTTTGCCGTTTAGGTATTGTGCTGTGATTGTGTCCGTCTTCAACATCTCCTGCGGTGTTCCTTGGAAAACGACTTCACCACCCTTCCTGCCAGCTTTGGGGCCGATGTCAACAATATAGTCGGCATGGCGCATCATGTCTTCGTCGTGCTCTACCACAATGACCGTGTTGCCCAGATCGCGCAGTTCCTTCAATGACTTGATAAGCCGTTCGTTGTCGCGCTGATGGAGACCGATACTGGGCTCGTCGAGGATGTAGAGCACATTCACAAGTTGAGAACCAATCTGTGTCGCCAGTCGTATGCGCTGGCTCTCACCACCAGAAAGTGATGCCGACTGTCGGTTCAGGGCCAGATAGTCGAGTCCCACCTCAAGCAGGAAGTCAAGTCTTGTGCGAATCTCCTTGAGAATCTCTGTGGCAATCTGCCTTTGCTGGTTGTCAAGATGAGCTTCCACTTCGTCGAGCCATTCGCGCAGTTCCGTAATATCCATTGAAGCGAGCTCTGCGATGTTCTTATTCCATACTTTGTATGAGAGAGACTCACGATTGAGTCTCTGTCCGTGACATTCAGGACATTCGCATTCGGCCAGGAACTGGTCTGCCCATTTCTGTCCAGCAGCGGAATCATCGTTGTCCATGACATTACGCAGATATTTGATAATGCCGTCGAATGGGATGAAATAGTCACTGGAGGTGTGTACCAGTTCCTTGTCGATACGCACGTTTTCCAGTGAACCGTATAGGATTTCACTCATGGCCTCGTCTGGGATTTCGGCTATTGGTGTCTTTAAGTCGCACATTTCCGGCGAAGTGCCCGTTTGTTGCCTATCATACTTCTTCAAGATGGCCTCAAGTTGCCAGAAAATCATCTGATTCTTGTATTTCCCCAATGCAGAGATGCCGCCTTCGTAGATACTGAGTTTCTTGTCAGGTATAACTTTTTCCAGGTCGATCTGATTGATAACGCCAAGTCCTTTGCAGTGCGGACAAGCCCCTTGAGGGGAGTTAAAAGAGAAGTTGTTTGGGGCCGGGTCAGAATAGCTGATGCCGGTAGTGGGACACATCAGACGCTTGGAGTAGTGCTTGATTGCTCCGGAGTCCTTGTCAAGAATGAGAATCAGACCTTCTCCCTGCTTCATGGCAATGGATACAGACTTCTTCAGGCGCTCTTCATCCTTAGCTGAAACCTGTAGTTTGTCGATTACCACCTCGATATCATGGTTCTTATAACGGTCAACCTTCATACCGCGAGTTATCTCCACGAGAGAGCCGTCGATGCGCATGTTCAGGTAACCCTTGCGTCGCATGGATTCAAAGAGCTCACGGTAATGTCCCTTACGATTCCTGACAAGTGGAGCCAGAATGAAAATTTTCCGATTGTCATAGTCATGAAGAATCAGTTCAATCACTTTTTCTTCCGTATATTTTACCATTTCCTCGCCCGTAGCATAACTATAAGCACGTCCAGCGCGGGCAAAGAGCAGTCGCATATAGTCATATACTTCAGTAGTAGTGCCTACGGTGGAACGAGGATTCTTATTGGTGGTTTTCTGTTCTATACTGATGACAGGTGAGAGACCAGTGATCTTATCCACATCGGGGCGTTCCATGCCTCCAAGGAAGTTACGGGCATAGGCAGAAAACGTTTCAATATATCGTCTCTGGCCTTCTGCAAAGATGGTGTCGAAGGCCAGTGATGATTTGCCCGAGCCACTCAGGCCGGTAATGACCGTCAATGAGTTGCGTGGTATCTCTACGTCAATATTCTTTAAATTATGTACACGTGCGCCATACACGTTTATTTTGCTTTCTTCTTTCATCTATACCTGTCAATAGGATTATTCGTTGATGTCTTTATTGTAACCTCTGAGTAAGTTCACGTCTTTGCGTATTTCGTATTCCGTGCCGTCAGCCCCTTTTGCCCTTGCCAGAAGGAAATAGACCCCTTCTTTGACAGGCTTACCATGATAAGTGCCATCCCAGCCATTTGTCGGATCTGTCCATTCGAATAGTTTCTGTCCCCAACGGTTGAATATATAAGCATGGAATTCAATCAGACTTTGGAATTCTTTCGCTTTGTATTTATCGTTAAAACCATCGTCGTTAGGCGAAAAAGCGTTAGGGAATGTCAGCTTGCTCTCACTGATAGTCACACTAATGGAATCAGACTCAATGGTTTCCATACCGTCAAGTCTTACGATCAATGTTACATAAGTTGTTCCTGCAGTGGTGAAGGTGTATTCCGTGTCCTCCTCGTAGCGCACCATCAGTTCTTTGTCTTCTCCTTCTTGTCTGAAATGCCATTCATAGGCAGGATTAAACTCCTCCATGTCTGTCGGGTTGGCATGGAAGTTGACTATGAGTGGTGCTTGCCCTTTGATTTCATCATGGGTTTCTATGACGTTTCCCGTCTCGTCAGTGTAAACAGCACTTGGTTCAACGTGCTGCGCCAGACACGGAAGTGGCATTAAAACAGCCAAGATATGTAGAAAAAATCGTTTTATTCTCATTTTCGTATGCTTTAGAGTGCAAAGTTACTAAAAAATTGATAATTGACAATTGATAATTGACATTTATTTCGTACTTTTGTAGGCGAAATTGGAATTAATAGGAATTATGAATCGACTTTTAAGATATTTTTTGTTGTTTGTTACGCTGTTCGTAGCTGTTGGCATTGTATCTGCGCAGGAGAATGAATCATTCCGCGGCTTTCATAAGGTCAAGCGTAAGGAAACGATTTTCGGTATTTCGCATATGTATGAGATCTCAATAGAAGATCTGATACAGGCGAATCCTGAGATGAAAGAACCAGGATATGAGCTGAAGAAAGGTACCATCTTAAAGATACCTTTCCCCAAGGGTAAAGCAGCGACTCATGTTTCTTCGGCAGCCAATTCAACAGCACCAGAATCAGCATCTCGTACGGTCCGTGACGATGTGCGTGGGCGTGCCATTCGTCTTGGTGTGATGTTGCCACTTCATGATATCAATGGTGACGGGCGGCGTATGGTGGAATACTACAGGGGTGTACTGATGGCCTGTGATAGTCTGAAGAAGCTTGGCATCTCTGTGGATGTGAATGCCTGGAATGCTTCCGAGGATTGTGATATCAATCAAATTCTGGAAGATAAGGCTGCGGCATCGTGTGATATGATTATTGGTCCGCTTTATTCCAAACAAATGGATGCTTTGTCGGCATTTGCATCTCGCCATGATATTCGTCTGGTGATACCCTTTTCTATCAATGCCCCACAGTTGGCTACCAATAGTCATATATTCCAGATCTGGCAGTCGCCAACAGATGTTAATGAGACTACGATCAGCCATTTCCTTGAGAGATTCAAGAACTATCACCCGGTGTTTATCGACTGTAATGACTCAACCAGTAAAAAAGGTATTTTTACTTTTGGTCTGCGCCGTCAGTTAGAGCAGAGAGGTATCCAGTATAGTGTTACCAACCTGAAGTCAGGAGAGGATAATTTCACAAAGTCATTCAGCTCTTCCCAGCAGAATGTCGTGATATTGAATACGGGACGGTCACCGGAATTAGGAGTGGCTTTTTCCAAGATTAATGGTATGAAGGTTAACCATCCAGAATTAGAGATTACGATGTTCGGCTACACAGACTGGTTGATGTACACCCGAGCTCATCTTGAGAATTTCTATAAATATAATACCTATATACCGTCAGTATTCTATTTTAATGCCCTTTCGCCAGCAACTCAGCGTTTGCAGCAGAAGTATCGTTGGAACTTCCATGCTGATATGCAGAACTCGTTACCACGTTTTGCAATTACAGGTTTTGATCAGGCATACTTTTTCCTGCGTGGCCTACATAAGTATGGTAAAGCCTTTACTGGAGCTGCGGGTCTATTAGGTTATCCCCCAGTACAGACACCACTTCAGTTTGAACGCTATGGGAATGGAGGTATGCGGAACAAAGCATTGCTCTTTATACATTATCGTCCTGACCATATAGTGGAAACCATCAAATTCTAAACGATGCGAAAAGTCCTTATCCTATTATTGCTGTCAACCTCTCTTGGTGTTTCCGCTCAGGTGGGTGAGTATCGTCGTGACTTTGCTGTTGGCGTTAATGGCGGCTATGTGATGAGTAATATCAACTTCATGCCAGAGGTGCCTCAAAAGATGTTGGGTGGTATGACAGCCGGTGTATCCATGCGTTATACATGTGAGAAGTATTTCAAGAGCATTTGTGCCGTCGTAGCCGAAGTGAATTTTGTCCAGATTGGTTGGAAAGAGAATATTCTCACCATGCAAGACCAGCCGGTACCTCTTCATATAAATCCTACTCAGTCTCTTCGTTATATCCGTAAGATGAACTATATCCAAATCCCTTTGTTGGCTCGTTTGGGGTGGGGGCGTGAACGTAGTGGTTTTCAGTTTTTTTTCCAGGTTGGTCCGCAATTTGGATTGTTTCTCAATGAGACGACTGATTCAAATTTTGATGTGAGAGATCCCGCCTTTGATCCGAAGATCAACAATGGTGATTATGGAAAAGATTATAAATATGGTGGAATCCGTGCCTCCCATGTCGTGGCTCAAGATTCAATGGCTGTCGAAAATAAGTTCGATTATGGTGTTGCTGTAGGCCTGGGTATGGAGTTCAGCAATCGGCACGTTGGACATTTCCTTGTGGAAGGCCGTTACTACTATGGCTTAGGCAATATCTATGGGAATTCGAAGCGCGACCATTTCGGACGCTCTAATTTTGGTAATATCGTTATCAAGTTCAGTTATCTGTTTGACATTATCAGGACAAAAAACTCTAAAATCAAATAAAACATGTTCGAAGGACAACCTAAAGGATTATTTGCGTTGGCATTAGCCAATACAGGTGAGCGTTTCGGCTATTACACGATGCTCGCCGTTTTTGCTCTGTTTCTGAGAGCTAATTATGGATTGTCACCCGCTTTGGCAGGTACAATCTACAGTTCATTCCTCATGCTGGTGTATTTCCTCCCGCTGATTGGTGGTATCATGGCCGATAAGTTCGGTTTCGGCAAGATGGTCACGACGGGTATCATCATCATGTTCGGTGGCTATCTGCTCTTGTCAGTGCCTCTTGGCGGTGACAGTGTGGCGCTGGTCGTCATGCTTGTGGCCTTGTTGCTCATTGGATTAGGAACAGGACTGTTTAAGGGTAACCTCCAAGTGATGGTGGGTGATCTGTATAACGATTCGAAATACAAGGACAAGCGTGATGCAGGTTTCTCAATTTTCTATATGGCCATCAACATCGGTGCCCTGTTTGCTCCTACTGCTGCCATTAAGATCAAAGAGTATGCCGAGGTATCTTTGGGCTACTCCAGCAATGACGCCTACCACTTCTCTTTTGCTGTGGCTTGTGCATCGCTGATTCTTTCCATCGCTATCTATTACATGTTCCGTAGTACGTTCCGTCATACTGAGGGCGGAACAAAGAAAGATGCTGTGAAGGCTGATGCCAGCACAGAACCAGAACTCTCTAAGGAAGAGACCAAACAGCGTATCGTGGCCCTGTGCCTCGTATTTGCCGTGGTGATCTTCTTCTGGATGGCCTTCCACCAGAACGGTCTGTCGCTGACCTATTTCGCTGATGAGTTTACAGCTCAGTCAGCTGAAGGTTTGCAGGCGATGTGTTTTGATGTGTGGAACCTCGTGGCGGTGATCTTTATCGTCTATGCCCTGTTCTCCTTATTCCAGTCGAAGACAGGCAAGGGCAAGGCCATCTCTGCCGTGATTATCTGTATGGCCTTGGCTTTCCTCTGCCTGCAGTATGATGCTGATGGCAACGTGACAGTTTCTGCACCTATCTTCCAGCAGTTCAACCCCTTCTATGTGGTAGCGCTGACACCTGTATCAATGGCTATCTTCGGTTCGCTGTCTGCCAGAGGTAAGGAACCAACAGCCCCGCGTAAGATTGCTTACGGTATGATTGTGGCTGCCATTGCTTATGCGCTGATGGCTTTCTCGTCATTTGGCTTGCCAATGCCACAGACAGAGATGGGTGCTGATGGTAACCCCGTTGCTGTGCATGTGGCTGATGTGACACCAAACCTGCTGATTACGGTTTATCTGATATTGACCTTTGGTGAACTGTTGCTCTCGCCGATGGGTATTTCTTTCGTGTCGAAGGTGGCACCTCCCAAATATAAAGGCATGATGATGGGTGGCTGGTTTGTGGCAACGGCTATCGGTAACCAACTTGTTGTCGTGGGTGGTCTGCTTTGGGGAGCTGTTCCTCTCTGGGTGTGCTGGAGTGTCTTCCTCGGTGTCTGCCTTGTGGCTGCCATCTTCATGTTCGCTATGATGAAGCGACTCGAGAGTGTTTGCTAAGATTTTTTAATCATAAGGAATTACAAGGTGAGTTTTATCCCATTTTTGGTACTGATTGTACTGATAACGTGTTGCGTTGCCGTTTTCGGCAATGCAACACTTGATGGAGCTTCTCAGGTGACACTTCTGATTGCTTCTGCAGTCAGTGTACTTATTGGTCATTTCTCCAAGCGCTTGAAATGGGAGAACCTCGAACAGGAGATTACGGATAAGATAGCGAGTTGTACGCCTGCCATCATTATCCTGTTGTTGATTGGTGCCATCGGTGGAACCTTGATGGTGTCGGGTATTGTGCCGACAATGATCTACTATGGTATGCAGATTATCCGTCCGGAAGTGTTCCTCGTGAGCAGTAGTCTCCTCTGTGCACTCGTCAGTCTGATGATTGGCTCATCATGGACAACAGTGGCGACGATAGGACTGGCCCTGATGGGTATTGGTAAGGCCCATGGTTTCGATGATGGCTGGATAGCCGGTTCGATTATTACGGGAGCCTATTTTGGTGATAAGCTTTCTCCACTATCGGATACCACGGTACTGGCCTCAAGTGTGTCGGGTACACCACTATTCACCCATATCCGTTATATGCTCTTTACGACCGTACCGACATTCTGTATCTCGATTACAATCTTCCTGATTGCTGGATTTACGATGGATGTCTCAGGACATGGGAACGTGGTGGAGTTTATGGAGGGCCTTCAACAAACGTTTGTCATCTCGCCGTGGCTTCTGTTGGTGCCAGTACTGACAGGTGTGATGATTGCCCGCAGATGGCCCTCGATGGTGGTCTTGTTTCTTGCCATTTTTCTGGCTGTCATCGTTGCTCTATTGGTGCAACCGCAATTGGTACATCAGATTTCTGGCGAAGAAGGCCAAGGGTTACTTGCACAATATAAAGGTATGATGCAGGTATGCTATGCCAGCACTGATATCGAAACAGGCAATGCTGTGTTGAATGAACTGGTGCATACTGGTGGCATGTCAGGTATGATGCCGACTATCTGGCTGATTATCTGCGCCCAGACTTTCGGTGGGGCTCTGACAGCAACAGGGCAATTACGTGATCTCATGGGACTGATTCTGCGCTTTGCTAAGGGTACCGCTTCGTTGGTGGCTTCAACTGTAGGGACGGCTATCTTCTGCAATATTGCTACAGCCGATCAGTATCTTTCCATCATGCTTTCCAGTTCAATGTTCAAGGATACCTATCGGCAGAAGGGGTATGAGGCGCGTTTGCTCAGTCGTTCATGTGAAGATGGAGCTACAGTCACTTCTGTTCTGATACCTTGGAATACCTGTGGTCTTACGCAGAGCACAGTTCTTGGTGTAGCCACTCTTACCTACCTGCCTTATTGCTTCTTCAACTATCTATCACCTCTGATGAGTATTTTTATAGCCTCTATTGGTTGGAAGATCCGTCGTCATGTTGAGGCTTAGTTTGCTGTTGCTACATATTCTGTTTCCGCTTATTGTTGCAGGGCAGCAGCTCACAGTGGTGGAACTCAATTGTGAGAATCTTTTCGATTATCGCCATGATGAAGGGAAGAACGATGAAGACTATCTACCTGAGTCCACGCGCCATTGGACACGTCAACGTTATTGGCGCAAGCAAAATCATATTGCCCAGACGTTGCTTTCATGTTCGGATGATGGTATCCCAGACCTGATTGCGCTTTGTGAGGTTGAGAATGATTCTGTTTTGAATGATTTGACCCATCGTTCTCTTTTACGTCATGCTGGTTATGAATATGTGATGACATCATCTCCAGATCTTCGTGGTATTGATGTCGCATTAGTATATTCACCGTTTTCGTTTAGTCCTATTCGATATGAATCACTTCGGGTAGTTCCTGTAGAAGGTATGCGTCCTACACGTGATATACTTTATGTTGCGGGTCGCACGGTAAAAGACGATACGCTCCATATCTATGTCGTTCACCTACCCAGTCGTTATGGAGGTGAGCGTTATAGTCGTCCTTTCCGCAAAGCTGCTGCAGATGTTCTTTGTGAGTCGATAGATTCTCTTCGGTCTGTTTCCCCGGAGGCAAATATACTTGTTGCAGGTGACTTTAACGATGATACAGACAGTCCTGTTCTCAACCAGATTCTTAGTCATGGCCTTTTTGATTTGACGACAAGGGCAGAAATGTCTGAGGATGTTCGTGGCAGTTATCGTTATCAAGGCCAATGGGAAACCATTGATCACATATTAGGTTCCCCTTCAGTCTGTCAGAAACTGGAACGTGCCTTCATCCATTCTCCACGCTTTCTGTTAGAAGAAGAAAAGGTATATGGCGGTTATAAGCCCCGTCGTACCTATAATGGTATGCGTTATCAGCCTGGATATAGCGATCACCTGCCGTTAGTGGCACGATTCCGATACTGATTTACAAGGAATTGATGTCGTATGCCTTAGTTTGGGGCTCGAAGTCAGGGCTGAGCAGGTCGCTTGTTGATTTATATGCCTTGGTCTTGATTCCTGCCAAACGGAATAACATGTGGCAGATGTTATCAGTGGTGAACACTCTGTCGATGGCCTGCTTGATGTTCTCGTATTCCAGAGGATGTTTCTCTCTCCACGTATCAGAGCACCACACCACGAAGGGTATCTCAAGTTGGTACTTAATCAGATTGTCGGTTATCTTATCTTCACTGAAGATTTGTCGCCCATAGAAATCTCGATAGTCATAGACTTCTTCACCATGATCTGGGAAGTAAATCAAGATACTGTTCGTATGGCGTACCATCTCGATAATCTGGTGGATTACTTCATCATTATAGCGGGTAGCATTGGCATATTCTGCAATACGCTGACGACTCTCTGTATTCAGATAGGGAGCCGTGTCTTTGACATCCTTGGCTGAGAAGACATCGTATTTTTTCTCCTGGGGATATTGGTTCTTTGCTAGGAAGTGTTGACCTGAGAGATGAAAAATCAATAGGTTACGTATGCCTAGATCCTCGATTTTCTCTTCTTTAAAAGCTGTGATGAGCTCTCCATCATAAGGTGCACAAGTTTTGTTGACATCGTTATACGACATTTTCATAATCGAGTCGTTGAACATAACGGAATTCAGAGTAAAGGCCCATGCTGCATTCTCATCCCATTTGTATTGATTATCCCAAAGCCAGACATCATAGCCGGCTTTTTTGAAAATGGCAGGGAAATAAGGATAGTTATACCAGTGTTCGTTTTCATGTATATTATTGCAGCAGAGTATATTCTTTAATACGGTGCTTGTCATATTATGCGGTGCTTTAACATGGTTGAAAGCAAATAGATTTCCTTTATCTGCCTCAGCACACTGGTAGGGTGTAGTGTCGAGATAGTAGCCATAGAGACTAGCATGATATTTATTATACGACTCACCAATCACCAAGACAATATTCAGTGAATCCGAAGTGGTACAACTGACATCCTTTTGTGCCTCACTGGTGGCCTTGATCATGTGATTTAGATCCTCTCCCGACATCCGTATGGCATTGATGGAATAGCAGAAATTGGGCATGGGCATACCTTTGCGGAAAGGAATCTTCATTAGCCACCGTTCGGCCTCATAAGTATCTCTGCATCTGGTCAGACTGGCATATCTGCCCAAAGCACTGGCTCCGCCAATGATACCAAAGAGCACAATGATTGTCAGTAGAATCTGATATGCCGGTTTGTTGACCATTTGTTGGATTCGTTTCTTCAATCGCTCTCCAAGGATGATGAAGATTACCACAATCACAAATGCGCCAATTGTCTTGTACATCCCGTCTGTCATCAGATAGGTCTTAAAGAATCCTGAAACCTCCTTAGGATTCGTCTCAAATACCAACAGAAGAATCTTAGGAGAGATATCTGTTCCGAAAGAATACCTGAGATAGAAATTGACGATATAAATGATGAATAGTAAAATGTAGACAAAAAGATGGAAATGTATCTTGCGGAACAGATAACAGATGATATTAATAAGGTAAGCCATGAAAATCATCTCTGCATACCCAGACAAAATATCACTGATCTCATACTCATGGTATAGATGCTGATAATAGAGCATGTCGAAACCACCCAACATCAAAATGGAGATCAGAAACAAAGGGAGGTTCCAAATAACAGGTGTAACCAGATAGTTGACACATTTCATTAGGGTTGAACTAATTTTCATGTTTATCTTTTTTGATATTTGGTAATTGAAGACCGTAGCCTTTCTTGCTATCTACATACCACATGGCAATAGCAGTTACAGCTGCACCAAGGGCTGTGAATCCGAAGATAAGCATCGAGGTGGTGTAACTGGGGTCTGTCTCGTTGGCTTTACCTACAAACATGGGGATGATTGCACGGCCAAAATTCTGGATGAAGAAAATCATCGAGTAGGCTGTACCCAGACATTTCAAGGGAATAATCTTCGGGACGCAAGGCCAAAGGGCAGCCGGAGCCAGAGAATAACCGATACTGAGTAGGATCATCAGGGCTATGGCTACCGTCGCAGAATGCATGGGCAACGAGAAACTGAAGTGAACAGCGGTAAGCATCAGAGCGCCAGTAATCACTAGGGAAACTCCTTTTCCGTAGCGATCATAGACAAGTCCGAACAGTGGTGTCATCAGTATAGTGCCAAATGGTGCAATGCTTGAGAAGAAGCCGGCGATATCGGGATCGACACCATATTTCATCACCATTAGCTTGGTCGAAAACTTCAAGAAAGGTGAGACGGCAGAATAAAACAATACGCAGAATAGCGTAATCAGCCAGAACCCTGGATTGCGGAGCGTCATGCCGATATCGGAAAAACGAAATTCCTCTGAGTTGGATGTTTTGCTGGGCATAGAGGAGTCCAGTCGGCGATCCATCACGCAAAATACGAGGAAGGCCAGCAAACCGATTAGGAGGAAGGCCACCGAAACAAGCAATGGTGTGGAGAGGGTGAAATGACGTGCGATAGGAGCCGAGATACTCAGTGCTGCAGCAGTACCAAGACGGGCCATTGCCAATTGAATGCCCATAGCCAAAGCCAGCTCATGACCAGTAAACCAACGTACCATCGCTTTCGATACGGTGATGCCTGTCATCTCGTAACCGACACCGAATATTGAAAAGCCTAAGGAGGAAACAGCTACTGACATCGGCAACTGAAAACCAAAGACAGTTATCTCGGCAGGCCCAAAGTCGGTAGTAACCCCATAGAGTTTCAGCAATGTACCTATAACCATCAGGCTACAGGCCAGTACGCCTGTAAAGCGAATGCCCATCTTGTCGAGAATCAGTCCCGAGAAGAAAAGCATCAACAGGAAGACATTGATGAAACTGCCAGCACCCGAGAAGAAACCATAGTCGGATGGTGTCCAACCAAGTCCGCCCTGACTACGAGGAGCCTCCAACAAGGTCTCAAGTGGAGACATCACATCGTTGACAAAGTAACCCATCATCATGGCAGTAGCCACAATGAAAAGTACGGTCCATCTCGCAGCCGGAGAGTCGTTCAGTCTTCTTCGGATAGCTTCACCCACTTTCTCTTTTTCTACTTTTTCTTTACTGGATCGCAGGTCAGGCCACAACCGAGTTTCTTGAAGATCTTGCGATCCACTTCAGACAACATGACCGTCGTATGAACCTGACAATCGCGAAGACTTGGCAATTGTTCCAGAGCCTTCCGGCAATTCTCGTCATCCTTGGAAAGCACCGAAAGAGCTACCAATACTTCGTCTGTGTGCAGACGTGGATTCTTGCCTCCAAGGTATTCGATTTTCGTTTTTTGTACAGGTTCTATCAGACTTTGCGGAATCAGTTTAGCTTCATGGTCGATGCCAGCCAGATGTTTTGTAACATTGAGAATGAGGGCTGCACAGCAACCTAAGAGTGGTGTTGTCTTCGAGGTGATGATGGTGCCGTCTTCCAGTTCGATGGCGGCTGCATGTTGTCCACTTTCAATCTTTCTCTCATAGGCAGCAACAGTCACCTTTCGTGTAGCTGTAGAGATTTTTGCCTGATTGAAGAGCATGCGGATTTTATTGACCTCGCTCTCATTGTCTGCACCATCAGCCATCTTATTGGTTGCATCATAGAAACGGCGGATGATTTCGTCGCGCGATGCCTGACAGCAAACCTCGTCATCAGAGATGCAGAAGCCCACCATATTGACACCCATATCCGTAGGCGACTTATATGGATTTTCGCCATAGATACCTTCGAACAAGGCATTCAGTACAGGGAAGATCTCGATGTCGCGATTATAGTTGATAGCCGTCTTGCCGTAAGCTTCCAGATGGAAGGGGTCAATCATGTTCACATCGTTGAGGTCGGCAGTAGCAGCCTCGTAGGCGATATTCACAGGATGCTTGAGCGGCAGATTCCAGACAGGGAATGTCTCAAATTTAGCATAACCAGCACGGATGCCTCGTTTGTTTTCGTTGTAAAGCTGAGAGAGACAAGTTGCCATCTTGCCGCTACCAGGACCAGGAGCAGTCACGATGACCAATTCACGAGAGGTTTCGACATAGTCGTTTTTACCAAAGCCCTCATCGGAGGCAATGAGTTCCACATTGTGAGGATAGCCGTCAATGGGGTAGTGGATATACGACTTGATGCCCATGCGCTTCAGACGGTTGCGGAATTGGTCTGCTGCGTGCTGTCCGTTATAATGGGTAATCACGACGGAACCCACCATGAAGTCACGACGCATGAACTCGTCTCGCAGACGGAGTACATCCTCATCGTAGGTAATACCCAGGTCTGCGCGTATTTTGTTCTTCTCAATATCATCAGCACTGACCACAATCACAATTTCTATGCTGTCACGAAGCTGGGCCAGCATACGAAGCTTACTGTCAGGTTTAAACCCAGGCAGTACGCGTGATGCATGGTGGTCATCAAAGAGTTTGCCACCTAATTCCATATAGAGTTTTCCGTCGAACTGGGCGATACGCTCTTTAATATGTTCAGACTGAATCTTGAGATATTTGTCGTTGTCGAAACCTATCTTTTTCATATATCTTACTTTTCAGTGATGTTAGGTAACTCAAGTCCAAGGCCTTTCTTGCGGTCTACAATCTTAAGTACGAATCCAAGAACGAGGGCAGCTACACCCAGAGAGGCGAGCATGACCAGCGGAGCAGTGTAGTTGAACTGCGTAGGATCTGTAACCCCTGGGTTCGTCTGGTCGAGCACCTTACCAATCAGCAGAGGGAACAGCCAGAGACCAATGTTCTGAATCCAGAAAATCAGTGCATAGGCAGAACCGATCACCTTGGCATCTACCAGCTTGGGCACAGAAGGCCATAGAGAGGCAGGAACCAGTGAGAACGATGCACCCAGTACGAGAATCGTGGCATAAGCGATGATGATACCACCCACGGCATTACCCTTGAACATCGGCAGTACGAAGGCAAATGTCAGGTGACAGGCAATCAGCAGGATTGAGCCGAGCACCAGCATGGATGCAGCCTTACCATGATGATCGAGGTAGCTACCTAGGATTGGTGTGATTAGCACTGCCAGCAGAGGGAATACGGCGAAGATTGACTCTGCCGACTGCCGCATGTAGCCCATATAGCAATAGGTAATGAGGGCAACAATCGAGAGTCCCAGCAGACCATATTTCATATTGGCTTTCTTCTGGAAATTGCTGGCGAATCCAGCAGCAGCCACAATCAGCATGATGACATATTGTACAATGGTCACTGACGAACTGGCCCAGAATGAATCTGCGTCAGGTGTCGTCAACGTGAGGTTGCACTGCAACATGTTCACAGCATATTTCTGGAAGGGGAAGATGGCAGAATAGTAAAGTACGCAGAGCAGGGCAACAATCCAGAATCCTGCATCAGTGAGGATCTTGCCCAGATCGCTGATCTTGAAAGGATCATCCTTTTCCTCAGCCTCGCCAGTCTGTGCATCCAGCTTCTGGTCCATGAAGAAATAGACAATCGTCATCATCAGGGCGATACACATCAGTACGACACCGAAGGCGACACTTCTGCTGACACTTACCTCACCACCCAGACGGGCGAAGAATGGTGAGAAAATCATACAAGTGGCAACACCCAGACGAGCCAAGGCCATCTCAGAGCCCATAGCCAGTGCCATTTCACGACCCTTGAACCATTTCACGATACCACGACTCACCGTGATACCAGCCATCTCGCAGCCACAGCCGAAGATCATGAAACCGCATGCTGCAAACTTAGCCGAAGCAGGCATGCCCTCATAGAAAGGCGACACTCCCAGTTCGTCGAAGATGGGGATATAGTTCAGGTTGTTGTTGAACCAAGATTCCAGTCCGGTTCCCATAAAGCTCTCGCTGACGGCATACCATTTCACGCAGGCTCCGATCAGCATGACAGCTGCAGAGAGAACAGCTGTGAAGCGAACGCCCATCTTATCGAGGATGATACCTGCGAAGATCAGGAAGAATACGAAGACATTGAGGAATACTTCTGAGCCCTGCATGGTGCCGAAGGCTGTAGAATCCCATCCGCGAGTCTCCTGCATCAAGTCCTTGATGGGTGAGAGGATATCCATGAAAATATAACTGCAGAACATCGCCATAGCGAGCAGCAGTAACGCTGTCCACCGCATGCCGGCAGAGTCTCTTAGTGTCTTTTGAATCGTTTGTGTCATTATCTATTAATTATTTCTTTATTACTCGTTTTTGTTCCCACACTGGGAATAAAATGTTCCCAGCCTGGGAATGAATTGTTCCCAGCGTGGGAATCAAATCTGGGGTTACTTCAGCCAGCGGTCGAGCCAGTTGAAGAAAGTGCGCTGCCAGAGTACGCCGTTCTGGGGTTTGAGCACCCAGTGGTTCTCATCGGGGAAGATGAGCAGCTCTGCAGGAATTCCCTTCATACGAGCTGCATTGAAGGCCGACATTCCCTGTGTATAGTTGATGCGATAATCCTTCTCACCATGAATACAGAGAATAGGTGTATCCCAGTTCTCAACATATTTGTGAGGAGAATCGTGATAGGTCTTCTTGGCATTGGGCAACTGCGGACGATGCCAATAAGCCTCGTCGTATTCCCAGTTAGAGAACCAGTTTTCCTCTGTCTCGAGATACATCGCTGCAAGGTTGAAGGCACCATCATGAGAGATGAATGCCTTGAAACGCTTGTCATGATGACCGGCGAGATAATAGACAGAGAAACCTCCGAAGCTGGCTCCAACAGCACCTAGTTTATCTTTATCGACATAGGGCAGATTCTTCGCAGCATCGTCGATAGCAGCCAGATAGTCTTTCATGCACTGACCTGTCCAGTCGCCAGAAATCTCTTCCAGCCACTCCTGTCCGAAGCCAGGCAGACCGCGACGGTTGGGAGCTACAACGATATAGCCCTGTGAAGCCATAATCATAAAGTTCCAACGGTAGCTCCAGAACTGTGAAACAGGACTCTGAGGACCACCTTCGCAGAAGAGCAGGGTGGGGTATTTCTTGGTTTCGTCGAAGTTCGGGGGCAGAATGATCCATGTGAGCATGTCCTTGCCGTCGGAAGTCTTTACCCAGCGCTGCTGGATGGTCGGCTTTGCCAGTTGGTCGAGGATATGTTTGTTCTCGAAAGTCAGTTGTGCGATAGCAGTCTTCTCTGGCTTCTTGAAATTTGGTGTCACGATGTAAAGGTCGGCAGGCGAGGTGAAGTTGTGACGCTCCATCAAGAGCTGCTTGCCGTTGTTCATCAGATGGATGGAACCGAAGTCATCCCAAGTGTCAGTCAACTGCTTGAGCTCTCCTTTCCAATTGACGGCATAAAGGTTCTCTGTAGCATGCCATACGCCAATGAAATAGATCATCGCGTCTTTGTTGTCGCTCCATACGAAATCATCGACATTGGAGTCGAAACTCTCAGTGACGTATTTCTTTTCGCCAGTAGTTAAGTTATAGACGCACAGGCGGTTACGGTCAGCCTCATAGCCGTCGCGCTCCATCGAAGTCCAGGCCACAAACTTGCCATCGGGCGAGAACTTGGGGTTCTGATCGTAGCCTACATTGTTCTGCAGATTCTCCTTGGCATTCACGCTTTGATACTTCAACGAAGTGGTTGGATCCACTTCTGGCGCTTTGTAGTCAGCTGGCTTGCAGAGGTTCTTGGTCTCGCGCGTACCTATATTATATAAATAGATGTCAGAGTCGGTAGAGATAGAGTAGGCCAGACCAGTCTTCTTGCGACAGGTGTAGGCAATCGTCTTCGAGTCTGGGCTCCATGCGAGTTGCTCCATACCTCCGAATGGTTCCATCGGACATTCGTATGGCTCATCCTCGAGGATGTCGATGCCGTCTTTGATACCGTCCTCCGTCACATCAGCTACGAAAGGATGCTGTATGCTCTCCACATAGTGATCCCAGTGGCGGTACATCAGGTCAGTCACCAGACGGCCTGAAGCCTTAGGCAGGTCGTCAGGGTTCTTCTTGATAACCTCATGGAAGTCGATAGAGTGGAGGAGGATCACTTTCTTGCCATCAGGCGAGAACTGGAATCCCTCGATATCCTTTGTAGTCTTTGAGATCTGCTTACGGTCAGAGCCGTCGGCGTTCATGGTCCAGATCTGTCCACCAGAAAGGAAGGCAATCTTACCCTGATACCATGTGGGATCGGTCTCACTCTTGGTACCTGTAGTGAGTGTGGTATTGCCTGTACCGTCAGCATTGATAATGGCAATCTTCTGCTGGCTCTTGTTGGCCTTCACACTATAGTAGCCCACCTGATAGACAATCTGCTTACCATCTGCAGAGGCCTCAGCGGCTCCGATTCGTCCCATAGCCCATAGCGCCTCAGGGGTCATCAGTTCACTAGCGAGCTTGATGTCTTGCTTTCCGATTTTCACTGTTTCTTCTGCTTTAGTGCTGCCTGGCAGCATCAGGGCCACTGCGGCAACGATCGTTATTACCTTTTTCATGCCTTATCTCTTTTGCTGGTTCATACGTTGTTTCTGCATTTCCTCTGCCTGTTTCTGCATGGCTTCCAGACGGGCTGCCAGACCACTTGTCTTCTTGTTCGGATTGTTCTTGTTCTCCTGATATTTGGCTTCAAGGATGGCAAGCAATTTCTCGTCGTTGGTAGTCTTGCGGAGTGTCCACATGATGGCTGCAGAGAAGAAGAGTGAGATGAAGTAGTAGAAGTTCAGACCTGAAGAATAGTCATTGAACATGAAGAAGAACATCAGCGGCATGAGGTACATCATCCATTGCATCATCTTCATCTGTTCAGCCTGAGCGCCCACCATCTGGTCCTTTTGCTGGCGCATCGTCATATAGGAGTAGAGCACGTTGGCTATGCAGAAAAGGATACAGGTCAGTGAGAGATGGTCGCCGATACCCCAGATGTTGGTGCCCCATTCGATGATAGGATCATAGGTAGAGAGGTCGTCGATCCAGAGGAATGACTCACGACGCAGTTGAATGGCGTTTGGTACGAAGAAGAACATAGCCATCCAGATAGGGAACTGAATCAGCATAGGCAGACAACCGCCGAGGGGTGATACACCGTATTTGGCATAGAGACTCATCATCTCCTGCTGTTTCTTCATCTGGTCTTCTGGCTTGTCATATTGTCTGGTAGCCTCGTCGAGTTTCGGTTTCAGCACACGCATCTTGGCAGACGACATATAGCTCTTCTTCACCATTGGGAAGGTAAGTACCTTCAGCAACAGGGTAATCAGAATCAGTACGATACCCATTGAGAAGCCCCAAGAGGTAAGCCAGTCGAATACGTAGATGGTGAACCAGCGGTTGATCCAGCGTACGAGCCACCAACCCAGATTGACGAGTTGCTCCAGATCGAGATCCTTGCCAAAGGTGCTCTGCTGCTCGACGTCCTTAATCAGTCGGAAGTCGTTAGGACCGATATACATCTCAAACTCTGAAGCCTTTGCACCTGTTGGGTCGAAAGCCGTTTTGAGTTTGGCGCTGAATTGCTTCAAGAAACCACTGCCTTTCTCTTGTGGGATACTGGTCAGGAGACTGTTGGCAGCAAAATCGTCTTTGGCAATAAGGGCTGCAGAGAAGAACTGGTTTTTGAAGGCTACCCAGTCGAGTTGCTCCTCAATATTCTCATCGATGATCTCTGATGTCTCGTTCAGATAGTCTGTGCCACTGTTTTTCTCCTTGTAGGTAACAGAGGTATAGCGGTTCTCAAAGGTGAAGCCTTTCTCTTGCTGTCGAGTCAAGTCGTTCCACTCGATATCCATCTGCTGATAGTTGGGAGCGAACATACCACCCAGTCCATTCGCCTGGAATGTGAAATGGAGCAGATAGTCTGGTCCGAGCAGGTAGTTGAACACGATGCTTCCGCCGTTGCCAGCCTGAGCAGTCATGGTGACAGTGGAGTCTGTTACGTTCGAAGGAGTGAAGTAGAGATCCTTAGTGAGGATGTTCTCCGACTTGCCTGCCAGCATGAAGTTCATCTGCTGTGTCTTCTCGTCGAAGAGCGTTACCCCCATTTGGTCATCACGGTTCTCAAAACCTTCGATAACGGCCTTTGATAAGGTTCCGCCTTTCGTGTCGAAGGTCAGTTGCACCTTGCCATTCTTCAGCACAATTTGCTGGCTGGTACCAGAGAGTGCAGAAAAGAACAAGGCTGTTGAGTCTGCACGGGCTGCTTCAGCTTTTGCCTTTTGTGCAGCTTCGTTCAGTTTCTGTTGCTTAGCTGCGTTATCTTTGATGGCAGCAGCGATACTGTCTTGTTTTCGTGCGGCTTCAATTTCCTCTGCAGATGGTTGGTTATACCAACTGAATCCAATCAGGACCAGTGCTATGAGGACAAAGCCGATGATAGTGTCTTTGTTCATTTATTTGTTGCTTTTTGTTTATATACGCGATAAATCAAGGTGCAAAATTACGAAAAAAATGGGAATTCTATGCAATCTATAGCGAAAAAAATGTAACTTTGCAGTCAGATATGAGAAAACTAACATTATTTTTAGCGGTTGCTTTGGCGCTCAGCGCGAAGGCCGCACAGCCAAATGACAGTGTCAATGGACGTTATTATCGTCTGTTTGCTCCCTTGACCTTCTATCACAACGTAGCCGACAAATCGTTGGCACTCCATTCGGAGTCTGCTGGTAAAGACAAGCTCTCTGATGAAATCGATGCAGCACTTCTGAATGTCTATCTGAAACGCCCCGATCTGGTGAAGGCTACGGAGACTGATCTCCAGGAAACTGGTTCGATTCGTGAAGATGTCAACACCCCTCTTGAAAACAAGGTGGATTTTGTTGAAAAAGTAGAAGCCCCATCGATTATGGATATTCCACAGGATATTCCTGATACGGTGATGGTACAGGTCCCCAAGTTCTGGACATATAAGGGTGACGGTTTTCTTCAGTTCATGCAGAACTATGTATCAGGCAACTGGTATAAGGGTGGTGAAAGTAACTACTCAATGGTGGGCGCGCTGACATTAGAAGCCAACTATGATAATAAGGAAAAGTGGCTTTGGAACAATAAACTGGAACTGAAACTTGGTTTCATACGTTCCCGTACAGACTCCTTGCATAAGCTGAAGACCAATGAAGACCTTATTCGTCTGACGAGTAAAGTTGGACTTCAGGCCTCTAAACATTGGTATTACACTTTGCAGTTGCAAGCATATACTCAGTTCACAAAGGGCTATAAGTCCAATGATCCGAAAGTCTATTCAGATTTCTTCTCGCCTTTCAATATAAACCTCGGTCTTGGTATGGATTACAAAGTCGAGACAAAGAATAAACGTCTGACGGGTTCGGTCAACCTTTCTCCGATAGCTATCAACTATCGATATGTGGGCAGAGTAGAATTGGGTCCCAGCTACGGCCTTGATGCAGGAAAGCATTCCTTGGTTGAGTTCGGTCCGAATATGACAGCCGACTTGGTTTGGAAGTTCAATGATGTCGTCACTTGGAAAACGCGTTTCTATGCCTTTACCTCCTTCAAGCGTGCTGAGATAGAGTGGGAGAACACCTTTGAGCTGCGTGTGTCAAAGTACATCACGGCCAATCTGTTCCTCTTCCCGCGTTTCGACGATGCCAGTATGTATGATGATGAGCTAGGATATTTCCAGTTTAAGGAGTACAGTTCCTTGGGATTCGCCTATACCTTCTAAACATAAAAGAAGCCTGGTCTCATGGCCAGGCTTCTTCATTTTTATTTTGCTTCCGTCATTTCTCCTTCGACGTATAACCTTGTCATCTCTACAGCGCCGTTTGTACGGACTGTGATCGATTTTTTGAAATGCCCAGGAAATTTACCCGCACCGTTATAGGTCACTTTGATGATTCCCTGCTCGCCAGGTTTGATAGGCGTCTTGGTGTATTCGGGAACAGTACAGCCACAACTGGCTATAGCTTGATTGATAATCAGATTCTGTTCACCAACATTCGTATAGGTGAAAACACAACTGACAACGGGCTCTTTTTCTGAGAATGTTCCGAAATTGTGAGTCAGTTTGTCAAACTTGATTTCTGCTGGCTTTTGGGCCAAGGTCACTGTGATGCCACAAGCAAACATCAGGACTATTAAAAGTAATTTTTTCATTTTCTGAATCTGTTTATTTGTAAATTCGGGGGCAAAGATACAAAAAAGCCGTTAAAAGAGAAAAATGAAAAGTAAAAAAATTGCTTGTGCAGGCATAATTTTTAATATTTAATCTTTTATTTTTGATTTTCTTTGTAACTTTGCACCTCAAAACGAATAAAATAGAAATAAATATGTACAGAACTAAGACTTGTGGAGAGCTACGGCTCTCAGATGCTGGCAGCGTGGTAACACTTGCAGGATGGGTGCAGCGCAGTCGCAAGATGGGTGGTATGACTTTCGTCGATCTCCGTGACCGCTATGGTATTACACAGTTGGTTTTCAATGAGGCTGATGACGCCCCGCTTTGTGATCGTGCCAATAAACTCGGACGTGAATTCTGTATTCAGGTGAAGGGTGAGGTAAGTGAGCGTCAGAGCAAGAACCCGAAGATGCCTACTGGCGATATTGAGATTCTGGTGAAAGAACTGAATGTGCTGAGTGAAAGTCTGACACCTCCATTCACCATTGAGGACAATACAGATGGTGGTGACGACATTCGTATGAAGTACCGTTATCTGGATTTGCGTCGCGCAGCAGTCCGTAAGAATCTGGAACTTCGTCACCGTATGACCATCCTGATTCGTAATTTCCTCGATGGCAAGGACTTTATCGAGGTTGAGACACCAATTCTGATTGGTTCTACACCAGAGGGTGCACGTGACTTCGTCGTTCCCAGTCGCATGAATCCAGGTCAGTTCTATGCATTGCCCCAGTCTCCTCAGACCTTGAAGCAGTTGCTGATGGTCAGCGGTTTCGACCGTTATTTCCAGATTGCCAAGTGTTTCCGTGATGAGGACCTTCGTGCAGACCGTCAGCCAGAGTTCACTCAGATCGACTGTGAGATGTCGTTCGTGGAGCAGGAGGATGTGCTTCAGCTCTTTGAGGATATGGCCCGTCATTTGTTTAAAGAGGTGCGTGGCGTCGAGCTTCCCCCGTTGCAGCGCATGACTTGGCACGAGGCTATGCGTCGTTTTGGTTCCGACAAGCCCGATCTTCGTTTCGGTATGGAGTTTGTGGAATTGATGGATGTGCTGAAAGGTACTGGCTCATTCCCTGTCTTCAACGAAGCTAATTATATCGGTGGTATCTGTGTTCCAGGTTGTGCCAACTATACGCGCAAACAACTTGATCAGCTGACAGACTTTGTCAAGCGTCCGCAGGTTGGTGCCAAAGGTCTTGTCTATGTCAAGTTTAATGAGGATGGCACCGTCAAGTCCAGTATCGACAAGTTCTATGAGCCCGAAGTGTGGGCCAAGGTCAAAGAGGCTATGGGCGCTAAGGATGGTGACCTTGTGCTGATCCTGAGTGGTGATAATGCCAATAAGACCCGTGTGCAGCTCTGTACACTTCGCCTGGAGATGGGTGATCGTCTTGGCTTTCGCGATAAGGACAATTTCGTATGTCTCTGGATTGTAGACTTCCCACTCTTCGAGTGGAGTGATGAAGAGCAGCGTCTGATGGCAACCCACCATCCGTTTACGATGCCGAATCCCGATGATATCCCATTGCTCGATACAGCTCCGGAGAAAGTCCGTGCTGTGGCATACGATTTCGTTTGCAATGGTGTCGAAGTCGGTGGCGGTTCACTCCGTATCCACGATGGTAAACTTCAGGAGAAGATGTTCCAGATTCTTGGTTTCACGCCAGAACGTGCGATGGCTCAGTTTGGATTCCTGATTAATGCCTTCAAATATGGAGCACCTCCTCATGCAGGACTTGCATTTGGTCTTGATCGCTTCGTCTCATTGATGGCAGGTCTTGATAGCATCCGCGATTGTATTGCCTTCCCGAAGAACAATAGTGGTCGTGATGTGATGCTTGACGCCCCCGGTGAACTGGACCCGAAACAGTTGGAAGAGCTGCAGTTGAAAATTGACTTACATCAAGAATAGTCGGTCTTTTGTCAAAAAAACTTAAATATCAACAACTTGTCTGAATAATAAGTGTTAAATTTGCACTCGAAAAGTAATTATTTACAACTTCAATACGAGTATTAATTTTTTTTAAACTATGGCAGAAAAGAAAGCAACAGCTAAGAAGGCTACTGAGACAAAGGCAGCCGCAGCTAAGAAAACCACAACCGCAAAGAAGGCAGCTGCTCCTAAGGCAGCAGCAAAGTCTGTTTTCGCAGTAAATGCTGAGAATGCAGGTTTCAAGGCAGGAGATGTTTATCAGGCACTGGCAGCAGCAGGTAAGGCTCTCACCGTTAAGGAGATTGCAAAGGCTGCAAAGATTTCAGAGGAGGAGACTCTTCTCGGTCTCGGCTGGCTCTTCAAGGAGGGTAAGCTCGCTAACGATGGAGAGAAAGTGACTTTGGCTTAATCCATTTAAGTACGATAAGAGAGGTCGGTAAGATTTTTACCGACCTTTTTTAATAAGATGACTTATGACCAGCAGATATTAGACATTCTCACAGCAGTGGGAGAGAAGGGCATCAGCGTCCAGCTGTTGGCCAAGCATGTCTATAATAGTAATCTGTCGTTTTTCTATACGCCCAACCTTGAGGAGATTCGTGCCTATATTCAGCAATATCTTCTGAAAAACTCCAAACAGCCATCTTCCCTGATTGAGAAAATGGAGCGAAGGGGCTATTATCGTCTGAACACCCAGAACAATCCAGATGCTCGGCAGTTGATAATAGATTTTAGGGAAGAAAGTCTTGCTAGCGATAAAGAGGAGAGACCTGACACAGATGTGGATCTCTCCTTGGATTTGTTTGGTTAACTCCTGCGTTTATATACGCGCTCATATACATCAAGCAGTTGTTCTGCTGTCTGTCGCCATGAGAAAAGTTTGGCTCTCTTGATACCCAGCTCCTTCTGCTGATCGTAGAAATCTCTGTCTTTTTCTAGCTTAATCATCATTTGAGCAATATCGCCAGGACTCTCGGGATTAACCAGTATGGCGTTTCGTCCTCCTATCTCAGGCATAGAAGATGTGTTCGACGTGATAACGGGCGTGCCGCAGGCCATAGCTTCCAGCAAAGGTATGCCAAAACTTTCCCTTAATGAGGTGTATAGGAAGGCAAAGGCATTATTATAGATGTAGGGCAGATCGGAATTGACGATATATCCAGACATCTGGATGTTGGGATAGATATTTTCGATATGATTTTTGACAATGATATCGTCAAGATAACTCTTGTCTAAATCTGCCATCAGTAATTTCCGTTTCACTTTCGAAAGCTCCAGATATTTTGAATAGGCGATGAGCGTTCTTTCTGTATTCTTTTTCGGATCTGTATTTCCAAGGAAAAAGAAGTAACCAGGTTCTTTAATATATTTTCGATATTTCATATCTAAGTCTTTCAAAGGCTTGAACCACTCATTATATCCATTGTATATCATGACCATGCGCTCGCTTGGAATACCGAGTCTTGTGATGATGTTGTTTCTCTCGAAGTCAGAAACTGTAATGATATATTTGCATTTCTTGAGAATCCTGGGTACGACGAGCCTGCGATATAGCCATCCCATATTCTGATAAAGCGATTTGTTGGATTTGTCTCGCGGTTCCATGAAGATGATATCATGGAGTGTCAGTACCAAGGGAACACTGCACCAGATAGGCGCTGTATTACTGGTGCAATGCAGCAGGTCAAGTTTCAGTTCACTGACAGCCTTCGGCAGTGTGATTTGTTCCCAGATAGGGTATATGTTTCCGCCTATCTCTATGATATGCACATTCTTACTGTCCTCCAGACAACGGTCTTCTCCAGGAGCGACGAATACAAAGAATTCATTGTGGGTGTCAAACTGTTGCAGTTCCTTGATTTCCTGCAAAACCACATAGTCCATTCCGTGTTTGTTCTTACGGAAGATGCGTTGAGCTTCAATACCAATTCTCATATTTGTCTGATTACTTTAGCAGGTACCCCAGCCACCAACGAGTGTGGGGGCACGTCTTTTGTTACAATGGCTCCTGCAGCCACAACAGCATGTTTCCCAATAGTGACACCAGGTAGGATGACAGCGTTTGCCCCCACCCAGATATCATCTTCCAGAACCACCTCCTTGGTGCTAATGCCTTGCTGGTCAATGCGCTTCTCCGAGTCGTCGAAATTGTGGTTAAGAGCTGTGATGGTGATGCCCTGTGCTAAATTGACATGACTTCCGATGGTGACTGGGCCGATGATGGTGTTGTGTAAACCTATTCTTGTATGGTCACCGATGATCACATCACCTACGGCGTTGTTGATACAGGCAAAAGATTCCACGACAGAATAGTCTCCGAGCCAGAACTTCCGATAAGGTGGCGTGTCCATTCTCACTGAATGATGGATAATGGCATGCCTGCCCCGATGCTGATAGAGAGGGGCTAATAACCTGATGAACCATCGTGGTCGCGTCTCCACCTGATTCATAATCAGCCAGTCCACCATTCTTTTCAGTCTGGGGTTACTCTTAAATTTCGCTCTGACTTCTTCGTGATTCATGACTTGTTGCTTCTATGAGTTGTTTCCACTGTTTGATGATATGATCCACTTCAAACCGTTGTGATATTTCGATGGCTTCTTTGGATTTTTTGCCCCAGTCTAACCTGGTTGCATCTTCCAATCGTTGCGCCAGTTCGTCAATGTCACCGTTCTTGAAGTAGAGACCGAAGTCGCCCATGATTTCTCGGCTGGTAGGTAAGTCTGATGATACGACAGGAAGCCCGTGAGCCATAGCCTCTACCATTACTAATCCAAACCCTTCCCATCGAGAACTGAGCACATAGACTTGTGCCTGAGAGTAATAGTCTTGTACATGGTTTGTGAAGGGGTGGATGGTTACCCTGTCAGTTAAGTGATATTTCTCAATTAGTTTTCTATACATTTTCTCTTCCACGCCTTCACCAACAATATCTAAGTGCCATTCGGAATTTTTCTGGGCAAAGATATGGAATGCCTCGATGAGCAGGTCAAATCCCTTATGACGGTGTGAGAACCTTCCTACAGCAAGGAACCGTTTTGAATCTCCTTTGGAAACCTCACCTGGTTCAAGTGTCAAGGGATTATAAATGACAGTTGGTTTGAAAACAGGATCATAATTATGATAGGTGTCTGCATCATGATGGCATAATAACACGACATGGTCTAATTTTCTGAACTGATAGACATAATGTCGCTTTCTGGCTCCCCCGATATAGATAAAGTTATCGCCAAATAGTGCTTCGAAAGAGTTATGTATCCATCCAATGGTCTTTACGCCTGGCAGATGCTTCTTGATAGTCGCCAGCCTGCCACTCAATGGTGCGTGAACACCAATGATGGTCTGATAGTTGCCGGCCTTGAGTTCTGTAATAAGTACCTTTCTCAGTTCTGACGGGAATGAACTGTGTGCATAGAGATCTGATGTCCATTGGGATTGGGGCATTAGGCGCATATATAGTCCGCTGTAAGCCTTGCACAGTTTATTCTTGAAATATCCGATTGGCGGATACGATATGAAACGATAGTGAATGTCAGATTGCTCCAGATCATACAAAGTGAGATTCTTGGCCTCTGGTTTGTCAAAAGTGACGATGGTGATATCGTGACTTTTGGATAGTTCCTTAGCTATCACGGCAGTGACACGCTGGACACCACCAATGCTAAAAATACTATCAACCAAAAAGCAAATTCTCTGTTTCATTTGTAGGTTTCTGAAATGACGTGTTTCATTTGGTGCTCCCAAGACAAATCCTTGATAGAGTCTCTGATCTCAGCAGCAGATATCAACAGGTTCTGGTGGAAATGGATAATCTTTTGAATGTCCACAGGACTTTCATCTGCAGGCATTTTCAAGACGTACGGCCTGTCATCGAAGTCACTATCGGTTTCCGAGTAGGTAAATGGGATGCCGCGAGCGGCATATTCTCTGTTTTTGAGCGTCTTGATTTTTTGGATGCCAACTCTGTGACGTCCAAGGCTCCCAATGCCAAAATCGCACATGTTGAATAGCTTATCAAGTTCTTCCCCATGCTTTTTCCCATAAAGAATGACGTAGTCCTCCATGTGGTTTTCTGCTATCAGCTGTTTGAATTCGTTTTCTCCTTCGGCAGAATAGAAATAGCCAACTACATGGAATTTTACGATGTATTTCTGGGACTGAGAGTAATAATTTGCCAATCCTTTAACAAGTCTGTCAAATCCATGCCATCTGTGAATTTCTGCCACACCAATTAGGTTTAATGTTTGGGAAGTATCGTTGACGGTGGTCTTCATACTCACATGCTCGAAATCTATCCCATTGGAAATCCTAATGGTCCTTTGGCCGAAAATCTGTGGATAGTCAGAGAATGTAACAATGGCATCCAACTCTTTGGCGAGGTGTTTCCTGAATAATTTGTCCTGAAAAATCTGTTTGCTCATTCCTTGCGCCTTGTATTCAGAGTCGTATGGGTAGGTAGGTATCTCCATCACCACTTTCATGCCAGCCGCTTTCATTTGCCTCACCATATGGATGGTAAATGGATTCGCATTGTGATTCGAGCGAATATATACGAATTCAATCTGGTTGTCAAGGGCAAATCTTACAATCGAAGAGAATTCTGTCCTCTTTTTGATCTTACTCATTATTCCCGTGCCATAGTCTGCAATGGTTGTACCGTCAACAATCCTTCTTTTGGTTGTTGATTCGTCCATATAGCAGAGATGAACCTCCATACCGCAGGCCTTGAGTGCATCGACCTGATATGAGATTTTTTTGCTGATCCCGTTGTTGGGATCAAATCCATGGAATATGAGGAAGAGAGCTTTTTTCATGTTCTCTGTTTTGTAATTTGGTGCTAAGGTAGTTATTTTTCTGAAATCTTCCAAATATTTGGCTCTTTTTTTTGTGTTCTCAATAATTATTTGTACATTTGCGAGGTATTCCTGATAAGGATAAGGAAAATGAGTGATTCAAAATATAAGATTGTCTATTGCACCCCCGCTTTGTATTCTGCAGGCGGTGTTGAGCGGATAGTCTCAGTCAAAGCCAGTTATTTTGCTGATGTCTTGGGGTATGATGTCACTGTGATTGTCACAGAAGGGAAGGGTAGGGCATCATTCTTCCCATTGTCGGATAAAGTGAAGGTTGTTAACTTTGAGTTGGGCTTTGAGGAACTGTGGAGAGCATCATTTTTCCGAAAAGTTCTCTTGTATCTTCAGAAGCAGAGGCAGTTTAAGAAGTTGCTGACAGCAGAACTGATGCGTATCCGTCCAAATTTCACAATCAGTATGCTTCGTCGGGAAATCAATTTCCTGACAGACATCCCTGATGGCAGTAAGAAGATCGGAGAACTGCATCTTAGCAGGAAAAATTTTAGAAAACTTGAGAGTCGTCATTATAACTTTTTCAAGAAGTTTTTCGCAAAGGTGTGGATGTGCGATTTGATTCAAAAACTGAAGAAATTAGACAGACTGGTTGTTTTGACGGAGAAGAGTAAGGCTTTATGGCCAGAACTGTCAAATGTAGAAGTGATACCAGATCCTCTGCCATTCCAGGTAGATGCAAAGTCTGATCTTTATGCTAAGCGTATTATTACCATCGGCCGTTATGCTTATCAGAAAGGTTATGATATGTTGTTACGTGCATGGGCTGAAATTGAGAAGAAATATCCAGACTGGCAATTGGCTATTTACGGAATGGGAAATCAGGATTCGTTACGGAACCAGATGAGAGACCTAGGTATCGATGAAGACCGTTGTTTGTTGAATGGCCCAGTCAATGATGTGGCCAAAGAATATCAGAATAGTTCCGTATTTGTCTTGCCTTCCCGTTTCGAAGGCTTTGGCCTTGTCATTATTGAGGCGATGTCTTGTGGTGTGCCTGTGGTGGCTTTCAACTGTCCGATGGGGCCCGATGAAATTATCTCAGACGGTGAGGATGGCTTTTTGGTACCTGTTGGCGATGTCCATGCTTTAGCTGAAAAATTGCAAACACTGATGCAGAATCAGGAATTACGGATGAAGTTCTCTGAGACAGCCTATCGCAATTCAGCCCGATACCGTATAGAAAAGATTTCCAATCAATGGATTCAATTGTTTGCCCAATTGACAACAGAGGAATGAAATATGATGTCACCATAGGTATTCCCGTTTATAATGTGGAACCATATATCACTCAGTCCTTGGAATCCGCATTAGCCCAAACCTATCCTTCTATTGAGTTCTTACTTGTGGATGATTTTAGCAGTGATTTGTCTGCAGATATTGTCCGACGATTTCAAATGAATCATCCACGTGGTGCTGATATCCGATTACTTTCAAATCCTAATAATCTTGGTGTTTCTGCCTCACGAAACAGAATTATCGATGAGGCTCGAGGAGAATACCTTTTTTTTATGGATGCCGACGATGTGATTGTTGAGAATGCCATCAGTTTGTTAATGTATCAACTTCAGTTGTACCAGGCAGAAATAGCTTTTGGATCTTATGAGAAGACTGAAACTTCTGGTTTAAGAACTCTATATCAATATTCTGATATACAGCTACTTGAGAAAGATGCTTTTGCGAACTTTTCTTATCGTAAATTCGGCGGTATTCAAGCTTCTGCTTGCAATTATCTTGTAAAGTTGTCTGTCTTACGGGAAAACCATCTTCGCTTTGTTGAAGTGAATTATTGGGAAGATTTGGTTTTTACATTCGACTTGGTGACATACATCCATCGTGCCGTTTTGACAAGTCAGATAACTTATTATTATCAGTGTCGTGAAAATTCGTTATCCAATTATCAGGCAAGACAGGAGATTAGTAAAGATGAAATCCTGAATAATGTGAAAGCAATAGATGTTCTGAAAGCAAATACTCAGCGTTATTCATGTAAGCCATATTATCCCAAACGTTGCTATGTGGTTATGATGACTTATTTTTACATGATTTGCAATATCTTGAAACGAGGAAAGCATGTCCAACCGCCATTTACATACCAAGAAATCAGAAGCCTCATGTCCCATCCTGCTACATTGAAGGAGATATGTTCTTTCCAGCATGCGTGTTTTAAGAATTTACTCCTTTTTCTGATAGGCAAATTACCTTCATTTTTGTGTGTCGAGACCATCAGATGTCTTGGTAAAATAAAAAAAATAGTATAAAATTTGGAGTTTTCATAAAAATATCTTATCTTCGCACACAGAAAATGAATAATATGTAATCTTATGACCCAGTGGTACGATAAATACCTTTCGGTTTATGGCAAACCCTTCAGTGAAGTCCCGCAGGATGTCATTGCTGGAACTCGTGAACGATTGACAAAGTTGCAAAGTGAAAACCCTTTAGCGTCAATCGTTGTCATAGGTTATAATGAAGAGACGCATTTACAGGCTTGTTTGTGGGCTATAAGTGATATTGTCTGTAATTATCCTGTAGAGGTTATTGGTGTTGATAACGATTCAAATGATCGGACTGCTGAGATTTTTGAGAAATCAGGTATTCCATATTATACCGAATACCAGCATTCTTGTGGTTATGCACGTCGTTGTGGGTTGCAGCATGCTCGAGGTAGATTTTATTTTGATGTTGATAGTGACACCCTTTATCCTCCTCTATATTATGAATTAATGATAGAACAACTGCTGAAACCTGGGGTCGTTGCGGTTTCCGCTACTTGGACTTACTTCCCAGATGAGAAACATGGTAAGTTGGGCTTGAAATTATTTGAACTATGTCGTGATCTCTTTCTCTATATTCAACACTTTAAACGACCAGAGTTAAGTGTCCGTGGTCTAGTTTTCGCATATAATGCGGACTTTGGCCGTAAAGAAGAATATCGAGTCGATATCATTCGCGGAGAGGATGGGTCAATGGCTCTATCATTAAAAAAATATGGAAAGATTAAGTTCGTTCGAGACCGCCGGTGTCGGGCTATTACAGGTTATGGCACTATAGGAGATCAGTCTTTGTGGCAAAGTTTTGTTCAGCATGTCAAGATACAGAGCAAAGGTATCTCGCGCATTTTCTATAAGAAAGACCACTATGAAGATAGTGATGATAACTTAGTGAAACCGAAAAGATGAAAATCGTATATGTTTATCCTCATTTTAGAGATTTTGGGGGGACGGAACGAGTTTTGATTGACAAAATGAATTATTTTGCCAGTCAAGAAGGCTATGAGGTGTATTCCATAACTCATGAACAGGGAAACTATCCAATGGCTTATAAAATGTCTCCTCAGGTTAAGCATATTGATTTAGGATTACGTTATGGTCCATTGTTCAAGTACAATAGTTTAGTCCGTACCTTTAAAGGATTACAATTTGATAGGTTGCTAAAGTCTCGCTATGATGAATTAGTGCAATCCTTGAAGCCGGATATTGTAATCGCTACTACATATTATAATAATTTGATATCAATAGTTGGATCATGTCCTGTACCTTATGTGCGCATCTTGGAATCACACATTGATAAACGCTATATTTTGAACAATGATCCTCTTAATCGTAAGAGTCTCCTAAGGTGGCTTCATACCTCATTTTTAATGAAATCTATTACTCGTTCTGCTCGTCTTTTTGATTTGTTAGTAACATTAAATAAAGAAGACATGAAGGATTGGTCCGAATATGTAAAGACGACAGTGATATCAAATGTCGTACATCTGAATCCAACAAACAAGATCAGTGACAGAACATCCAAACGTGTCATCTTTGTAGGTCGTTATACAGAACAAAAGGGCATTGATGACTTGTTTAAAGTGTGGCAAATAGTACATTTAAAGTATCCGGACTGGCAACTTGATTTGTACGGAGAAGGTCATATGATGGGAAAATTACTATATGAGGCCAAGCGTCTCAATATTGGTATTGAAGTCCATAAACCCTGTAGTGACATATTTGCAAAATATATAGAAAGTTCAATCCTTGTGATGTCTTCTGTATTTGAACCTTTTGGCCTTGTTCTTCCTGAAGCGATGAGTTGTGGCTTACCTGTTGTGGCATTTAATTGTCCATATGGCCCCAAAGACATCATTGAAGATGGGAAAACAGGTTTTCTTATACCTGATCGAGACATTTCGTGTTATGCAGAGAAGGTTTGCGAATTGATAGAGTCTTATGACTTACGTAAGGAAATGGGTGAAGCTGCTGTTATTTCTTCACAACGCTATTCGTTTGATAAGGTTATGCCACGGTGGAAAGATCTTTTTGAAAAATTGACAAAGTCTTCTGTGTCATGAAGATACTTTATTTGTTCAGATCACTGGCGGTCTGGGGAGGTATAGAGCGGATTCTTGTTGATAAAATGAACTGGCTGGCCTCAAAAGGTGGCATAGAGGTTTGTATGTTGACGACGGACCAAGGAGATCATCCTATTCCCTATCAGGTTAATGATAAGATCCATATTGATGATTTGGGTATCAATTTTCATCGAAAATATCAGTTCGGCTATCTAGAACGTATGGGCATCTCTTATCTGATGCGCCACCAATATAAAAAAAGTCTAACAAATTGTATAAACCGAATTCTGCCTGATGTCATTGTTTGCACTACAGCTGACCCGATTGATATTATAACAGAAGTTAAGGGAAGAATCCCCTTGGTCGTAGAGTCTCATTCAATTTGTAGTCGGACTATTGAGCAAGGAAAGTATGCTGTGTTGCGAAAATATCGTCGCTTTATATTTTTTAAATCACTTTCAAAGGCTGAATGCGTAGTGGCTTTAACGAAAGGAGATGCTGAGGAATGGCGTCATTTCCATCATCATGTAATAGTTATTCCCAATATGCTTCATCCCTGTAAGATTGAACCCTCTTCTTTGAATTCAAAGCATGTGATTTGGGTGGGGCGTTTTGATTATCAAAAACGGGCTGAGGTCGCTATTGGCATTTGGAAACAAGTGGCCAATCGGTATCCTGATTGGTGCTTGGATATCTATGGGGAAGGAGAGTACGAGTCTGAAGTAACCTTAATGGCTTCGTCGGCGCAGAATGTTTTTGTTCATAAGCCAACATCTCATATTTTTGATTGTTATTCCAATAGCTCCATCTTGATGTCTACCTCTTTGTTTGAGCCTTTTGGCTTGGTGATAGCAGAAGCTATGAGTTGTGGCTTGCCTGTTGTCGCCTTTGATTGTCCCTATGGTCCTGCGGCTATCATCAGCGAAGGTGTGAACGGCTTTCTGATTCCTTTTGACAATATGCACTTTTTCGCTGATAAGTTGTCATTATTAATAGAAGATACTTCACTTAGAAAGCAAATGGGACAGGCTGCATTAGATTCCTCGGATAGGTTTAATGCTGACCTTGTTATGTCCCAATGGCTGGCTCTGTTTGATGAATTATCTAAAAAACATAAGTAATATTTGCAGCATTCAAAAATTATTTTTATTTTTGCATCATAAATTGTAATACGCTCTATTTATGATTCCAAAAATCATCCATCTCTGTTGGTTAAGCGGTGATCCATACCCCGCAAAAATTGCTAGATGTCTCGAAACCTGGAAAAAATATCTGCCCGATTATCAGGTTATGTTATGGGATACCAATCGCTTTGACTTAAACTCATCGATTTGGGTAAAACAGGCATTTGAGAAAAAGAAGTATGCTTTCGCAGCGGATTATATTCGTTTCTATGCACTTTATCATCATGGTGGTATCTATTTGGATTCAGATGTTGAGGTGATTAAATCTTTTGATGACTTGCTGGACTTGCCTTATTTTATAGGGGCTGAGAAAGCTGGTACTCCTGAAGCTGCTATTATGGGATCAGAAAGAGGATGTGACTGGATAAAGCAGTGCTTAGACTATTATGATAATAGGTCTTTTATAAAGGAAGATGGTAGTCTAGATATCAGAAAGCTTCCCGAGATTATGGATGAGCAGATCCTAAAGCTTAAACCTCTCCGAGTATTGTCTATTAATGAAAGCAAACGAATTCGCACATTTGACTTCTCGAAAGAAGTGCTCATTTTTAATGATGCTTATTTCTCGCCAAAAGTTTTCGATTCGCGAGAGGTGGAAATTACACCATATACCTATGCGATACATCACTATCAGAATTCGTGGTTTTCTACCAAAGCAAAAGCTTACTATCGCTTTAGGTCTTTCTTGATAAAGATTCTTGGATATTCTTTTGTCCGTAGAGCAGAATGTTTTTTGATGCCTTGGAAGTTTAAAAAGTAGAGTTGTACTCATGAGAATATTAATTATGCATCGGTCTTTCGCGTTGGTAGGAGGAGCAGAAAGGGTTATTACAGATAAGGCTAATTTTTTGGCAAATGCAGGCCATCAGTTGTTGCTTGTCAGTTACGAACAGGGGTTGCATCCATTGCCTTATGAATTGCATCCGTCTGTAGGTTATAAAGACTTGGATTGCCGTTTCTTTACCTTGTCTAAATATTCATTACCCTTACATATTTTCCATTTCTTACGTCTGAGGAACAAGTTTAGAAAAGCGTTGCGCTCGACAGTTGAGAATTTTAAGCCCGATGTGGTTGTTCTGGCTTCTGATTGGCAAACGTTGATGGGCGCTGTTGTACAATCTGTAAATCCAATACCGGTTATTGCCGAGTTTCATAATACTTATGCTCATATTATGCGTAAGGTGGAATCTTCTGAAAATTGGTTAAGGAAAGTAGTGACTCAATTCTATTATCGACAGACGATTAGCAATTTGAGGAAATGCTTAAAGTTGGTGGTGTTAACAGAGATAGATGCTCAAAATTGGAGACGGCATTTTGATAATGTTTGTGTCATTCCCAATCCCGTTACCCTATATCCGGATGTGATTGATGACATACCCAAAGATAATGGACGTATCATTTTTGTGGGTCGATTTAATCATGAAAAGCGTATAGACAGATTGATTACTGCCTTCTCTATGTTTGCCGATAGATATCCAGACTGGCATGTCGATATTTTTGGAGACGGTAATGAAAAAGAAAATCTGTTGCGTCAGATAGATGAATGCGGATTGGTAAATCGTGTAGTGATTCATGAGCCAACAAAAGCTATCTATGATGAATATAAGCGGAGTGAAATGTTGGTACTCTGCTCAGAACACGAAGCTTCGCCACTGGTGCTTGTTGAGGCGATGGCTTGTGGTGTACCTTGTGTCTCGCTGGATTGCCCAACAGGTCCTCGAGCTATTATTAAAGACGGAGAAACGGGCTTGTTGGCTAAAGATGGTGATGTCAATGATTTGGCATCCAAGATAGAATGGCTAATCGTTCATGAGGCTGAACGTAAGGAAATGGGGCTGAAAGCCCGTGTTTTTGCTGCTTCTCGGAAACAGGATGTTGTTATGGGACAATGGGAAAAACTATATACGGGTATAATTAAGTGAACAATTATTCATTTGGAAACATGAATCCTATTAAGGCTTTTTTCAAGAAGAGAGATGGTGTTTTTGCTGTGCAGTTATTTACAAATAGCAAACTGAGTTTAGATGAATTTGACAAAAATCATCTGATAAGTCGCATGGGAATTTCTGGATTATGGAAATGGAAACCTATTTTATTTAGGGCGGATCCTTTTATGTTTGTTAAAGATGAAGAGTTATTCCTTTTTTACGAGATACAATATGGGTTTGACTATGGAAAGATTGCGATGATTAAAACACGTGATTTGGTTAATTGGTCAAAGCCTGTGATTGTTTTGCAAGAATCATTTCACTTGTCTTTTCCCTTTGTTTTTGAGGAAGATCATCATATATTTATGATACCAGAGTCGCAGCAGAGTGATTCTATTAGATTATATAGAGCAAATGATGATTTGACTTCGTTCTCATTTGTAAGAACGCTTTTGCGTCAAGAAAGAGTCAAAGGTTTTCAGTGCAATTATGTGGATAGTCATCTATATAAGAAACAAGGACTTTTCTATTTGTTTACTTCATATATGAAGGATTGGAAAATGACTCAGGAGCTATATATATCAGATAACCTTCTCGATGGAGTGTTTATAAAACATCCATGTTCTCCAATATGTATTAGTCATGAATATGGAAGAAATGGTGGATCAATAATTGAATATGAAGATAAATTGTTGAGAGTATCCCAAGATTGTCATAAAGACTATGGAGAAAACGTTTCTCTTCTTCAAATTGTAGAGTTGGATGAGGAACAATATAAAGAGGAGGTATTTAAAAGGAATATCTTCTCAGACAATCATTTGTTTCCTAATGGGGGGCACCAATTGAATATCGCAAAATTCAATGGGAAATATGTTTATGCAACAGATTACAAACAGAACAAATGGACGTGGTATCACCTTTATCACTCTTGCCTAGTCAAAATGCATTTGGCCAAGAGAAGATGAGCTATTTGTGATATTCGTCATCAGAATCTGCTGCTGTCAGATATACAATCGAGTCTTTAGAAGTGATATTCTTTTTTCCACCAACAAAAGCGACAGGATAGCTTCTACAAAGTTTGTTGTTGTCAAACAATGATTTTACATTCTTGTCGCTGGTTGTGAAGAGAATCGCCCCTAATCGTTTTTGGTTACATACTTTTTGGGCTGCTTTGAAGATCAGTCTTATTTGTTCTGGTTTGGTATTATCGTACCTATAATCCACAACCATAAGTGCATAAACTCCCTTAAATAGGACAGGACGCATTACAAAATAACATGATTCGTCTTTGAGTGTATATATAATATATTGGTGTACAGGATTTTGGAAGAAACGTTTGTTTAGGAATTCTTCGTCTCTAATAAAATCAACTTCACAGATGCCTTTGTTCCAATAGCCATTATTCGGAATGAGTATTTCTTTTGGAGATTGACATTTTGTAAAAGACTTGTCTGCAATATGAATTACCGAAGGCAATGATGGAACTGATATAGGTGTTTTCAAAAAGCTTTGGATTTTTCTCCAGATGATCCAGGGACTTAGAACACAATATTTGCGTACACCGTCGACAAAGATAGTTGAACGAATAAGTTTCTGTATTTTAGTATTGATATCTGTTAATCCCATACCAAATCCATATTTGTATGCGGCTATTTCCAACACCAAATCCATGCCAAGTTCTCGTCTGTATTCACTATCAAGGTATGTGTCGTGTCCCCAAATAGCAGTAACCTCTTTGTCTTGAATCCATGCTTTGGTACTAAAACTAAGATGGCAGCCAACAATGTTTTGGTTATCATCTAAAACAATAAATGAAGTCACAGTTTCTTTATTACTATTGATAGCTTCTTCAATATCAAATGATATGTATTCCTTAGAATAAAGTGGAAATTTTTTATGCATATACACAGCAAGGGAGGCTGTGTATTCTGCTGATAAAGGTATGATTTTTGCACTCATGGGCTTGCGTTATTTATTTACGATGCAAAGATAATATTTGTTTGTGGAATAAGTGAAACAACAACTAATTTTTGGATTTTCAAAACATTCGTTATGTTTTTTTTGCAAAGTGGAGACTGAAAGCAACAAAAATCTTTCCTACAATTTGGTAAATTCAAGAAGTATTGCTATCTTTGCACAATTAAAATGTGATAGTTAAGTATATTGTAAGCAATTTTAAAATTAGAAAACATGGAACTGAACGAGTTTGTTGAGAATTTTGCAGAACAGTTTGATGATACTGATGCAAGTGAAATTAAAGCGGAGACCGTATTCAAAGAACTTGAAGAATGGTCATCACTTATTGCCTTGAGTGTGATTGCTATGGTTGATGAGGAGTATGATGTCACCATCAAAGGAGATGATATCCGTAACTCAAGTACCATTGAAGATTTGTTTAATATAGTCAAGTCAAAGGCATAATGGCTTTTTTGTCAATTCCCAATGTTGCCATTAAAGGCATGTCTGCTTGTGTTCCATCATGTATTGAGGAAAACAAGGACGTGCCTTTATATACGCCGGAAGAGGCTGAAAAGGTAATAGAAACAACTGGCGTTGAAAGAAAACATATCGTTACTGATAGCCAAACGGCGAGTGATTTGTGTTTTCGCGCATGCGAAGAATTGCTCGAAAAATTGAGTTGGGATCGTGATTCTATTGATCTTATCTGTAATGTGACTCAGACGAGCGACTATATTAATCACCCCAATGTGTTTGTACTTCATGATAAATTGGGGCTGAAAAACGATTGTATGTCTCTTGATTTGTATCATGGCTGTCCAGGATGGGTAGTAGGCTTGAGTACCGTTGTTTCCTTGATGAGTCATGGCTCCATTAAACGCGCATTATTGCTTGATGGTGATAATATCTCTTCCCTTCAATATGGTCAGGATCGCGAAGGTCGTCCCTTGTTTGGCGACTGCGGAACTGCAACGGCTTTGGAATATGATGAGTCAGCGTCTCCTATGTATTTCCAGACCGGAACTAACAGCAAGGACGGTGAAGCATTAATTCGAAAGAAAGGTGGCTTTCGTCAACCTTATACTTTGGAAGAATATCAACAAGAGATAGGAATGAGATCTGGCGAATTGAGTACAGATGGCATTGAGGATCTGATGGATGGTATGAGTGTTTTCTCTTTTGGTATCAGCACGCCTCCCAAGAGTATTAAGCAGCTTTGTGAGCATTTTGGCTTAAGTCTGGACAAAGTAGATAAGTTAGTTTTGCATCAAGCAAACAAATTTATGGTTCAGAAAATTGCTAAGAAACTGAAAGTTGAATTAGATCGTGTTCCTTTTAGCTTGCGTGATTATGGGAATACCACAAGTGCTTCAATCCCATTGACGATTGTTAGTCAATGTGCCAATGAATATAGTACTCGTCTCATGAAGACATTGGCATGTGGCTTTGGTACAGGACTGTCTTGGGCTTCTGTCTATTTTGAAACATCAGGCGTTGTTTGCCCTGAGGTTGTTGAAATTTAACGATTTGATTTTATGTATAATCCATTTTCATTAACTGGAAAAACTATTTTAGTGACAGGTGCTTCGTCTGGTATCGGGCAAGCAACTGCTATTGAGTGCTCAAAATTGGGTGCCTCGGTAGTTATTACAGGGCGAAATAAAGAACGCTTAGAACAGACCTTTAATGACCTTGATGTCTCACAGGGACAAAATCATCAGATGTTAATCGCAGATTTGACAGATGATGATAGTTTAGAACAGTTTGTTAAACAACTACCACTTTTTGATGGAGTTTTAAGTAATGCAGGTGTCCAGACTAGTCAATATCCCATTAAGTTTATCAAGGATGATATTATGCATGATGTTTTTGATGCCAATTTGTTTTCCCATGTAAAATTGGCTCGAGATCTTCACAAGAAAAAAAAGTTGAACAAGAATGCTTCATATGTTTTCACAGCATCCATTGGAGGGGTAGTTGCTCATGTGATTGGCAATTCAGTGTATGATATGACAAAATCTGCCATAAATGCTTTTGCAAAATCATGTGCTGTAGATTTCTCTTCTCGTGGAATTCGTTGTAATGCGGTCTGTCCTGGTATGATTATGACTCCCATGACGAAGCCTGAGGGGACTTTGTCTGAAGCTGACTATCAGAAAGATATTGAAGATCATTATCTGCTAGGGCGTTATGGTCAACCTGAAGAGGTTGCTCATGTCATAGCTTTCTTATTGTCTGATGCTTCATCTTTTGTGACAGGTGCAAGTATTATGGTGGATGGTGGAAGTTCTTTGGTTTACTAATCTTGGGGAATGGCAATCATTAGGACAAATAACGTTGGTATCAGTGCCTTGAGTGCATGTGTGCCCAAAAAGGTCTTTTGTAACAAAGACTTAGGGTATCTGATACCTGAACATGAAATAGAAAAGACTATAGAAAGTATCGGAATCGTTGAACGTAGAATTGCAGATGAAGATGTGTGTGCGTCAGATTTATGTTATAAAGCTGCCGTTCAACTGATGGAAGATAATCATATTGATCCTGATACGATAGATGTCTTGTTGTTTATGAGTCAGACGTCTGATTATCGCATTCCTGCAACATCTTGCATATTGCAGCATCGGTTGGGGTTGCCGAAAACGACGGCCTGTTTAGACCTGTCACTCGGATGTTCTGGATATGTATTTGCGTTAAGTACGGCTTTTGCTTATGCCAGTATGGAAGGTGTTCGGCGAGTTCTTTTGCTTGATGGCGAGACTTTCTCCAAAATTGTGAACAGAAAAGATAAAGTGGATTGGCCTCTTTATGGTGATGGCGCTACAGCTACCCTCATAGAAAAAGGTGATTACGGCGAGGCTGCTTTCATGCTTAATACGGATGGCAGCGGTGAGGATGCTGTGAAAATCCATGCTGGAATGCGCCATAAGATTACACCTGATTCTTTAGTAGAGCACGAGCAGGAAGAAGGTAATGTCCGTAATGAATTAGAAGTTTATATGGATGGTATGGATGTCTTTAATTTCGCTATTCGCGTAGTTCCCCGAAGTGTCAAGACGTTGGTAAAAGAATGTGGTTTGGAGGTTGATGATATCGATTACCTGGTATTTCATCAGAGCAATAAATTTATGACAGACTTCTTTATTAAGAAACTGAAGTTCCCTCCAGAGAGGGTCCCTTATTGCATTCAAAAATATGGGAATACCAGTAGCACTTCTGTACCTTTGACCATTGTTTCTGAACTTGCAGATAAGTTGAAGGGGAACCATCGTGTGATGATGTGCGGCTTCGGTGCTGGTCTAAGTTGGGGAACTGCATTGCTGCAGATGAAAGACTGCCAGATTTCACCAGTTATTGAATACTAATTATATGCTGAGTCAATTAAAAGTACATCATGTTGGAATAGCTTGCTTTTCCATTGAGGAAAGCAAAAACTTTTATGAGAAAATCGGGTATAAGGCCTCAGACATTACAGACGACCCGATTCAGGATATTCGAATATGTTTTCTTGAAAAAGAGGGAATGCCAAGATTGGAATTGCTTGCGCCAATAGACGAAGCAAGTCCTGTAAATAGAATATTGGAGACGCAGGGTGTGACACCATATCATTTATGTTATGAAACAACGGATTTAGATGTCATGTCAAAGATACTGCGACAGGAGAAATTTGTCCGAGTTAGTAAAGCTGTACCTGCTTGTGCGATTGATAATCATCGTGTAGTATTCTTGTTTAGAAAGGATGTTGGGCTTATTGAATTAGTGGAGGTTTAGAGAGAATGAAATACTTTGTTTTCAGAAATCAGACTGTAGAACCTTTTCTTGGTGACAAAGATGTCGCATATTCTGGATATGGCGACATTAGTTTTGTGCCTCAAGATGCCAGCAAATACATTTGGTTCTATCAAATCCCAGTTAATACGAATGACGAACAATTGGCATCTGAAATAGGAGAGTACTTTAATATGCTCCAACTGGTAGTTAGTCAGATTAATGAAAATAAGGACATTCTGGTGTTTACTTTGGTGCATTTATTTCGTTGCCGTTTGGTTGGAGATTCTGGGGCCGTTGATGAAGCCGTATCTCAATTTAACTCTGATGTTAGGCAATTAAGTAAAACGCATAAAAACTTACACCTGATAGACTTTTCAGAATTTGCAGAACAATACCCTGCTGACCAGTTAGTTAACTGGAAGTTCTATATGATTTCTCAGACTTTACTAAATACGAAGTTGGCCAAGAACTTCTCTGATTGGTTTACTCATGTGGAGCGAGAATTGGAACTGAAACGCAAGAAGTGTTTGGTGCTGGATTTGGATAATACGCTATGGGGAGGCATTCTTGGAGAAGATGGTGCTGATGGTATCAAGATAGGCGGCGATTATCCCGGTAAGGCTTTCTATTATTGGCAGCAAGCATTATTGGAATTAAGTAAGACAGGAGTTATCCTAACAATATGTAGTAAGAATAACGAACAGGATGTTGAGGAATTGTGGAAACGTAATCCTTTTATTGTGTTACGTAAAGAGCATTTCAGTGCATGGCGAATCAATTGGAATGATAAAGCTTCAAATATTCAAGAACTAGCAAAAGAGCTGAATATTGGATTGGATAGTATGGTCTTCCTCGATGATAATCCTGCTGAACGGCTGCTCGTAAGTCAGACTCTGCCGATGGTTGCTGTTCCAGAGTTTCCTTCTAAACCTTATGAGTTGATGCCATTTTTCAAGCACCTTGTAACGACCTATTTCCGGGTATATACAATTACTGATGAAGACCGTCAGAAGACAGCTCAATATAAGGCTAATGCCCAAAGAGCAGCAGCACGTAGTCAGTTTGTCGATATGGAAGCCTATTTGAGTAGTCTTGATATGAGAATAGATATTATATCTGCTAATGAGTTTAATATCAGCAGAATTGCTCAGATGACGCAAAAGACAAATCAATTCAATTTGACTACTCATCGATATACCGAATCAGAAATCAAACAGTTGCTTGTTGAAAAGTGGAAAATTTTTTGCATTAGTGTTTCTGATCGGTTTGGTGATAATGGAATCACAGGAACTGTGTTTTTTAAGCCCATGTCAGACAATCAATTTGAAATAGAAACATTGTTGTTGAGTTGTCGTATTTTAGGCAAAGGTATTGAGCAAGCCTTCCTTTCTTATTGCTTGAATCTGTTAAAGCAAGAAGGTGTGCAAACGATTCATGCATCGTATCTACCAACTGCAAAGAATAGGCAGGTCTCAGATTTTTATGATCGGATGGGATTTACTCTTACTGATATTCGAAATGAATGCAAGTATTATGAACTACCTCTTCATGAGGCGTTTCCTATAAAACCATATTATAAAATTGAAGTGAAGTAACTATGAAAGAGAAAGTTATTGAAATTATGAAGGAAGTGTTAGAGACAGAAGATCTCTCTCTCAACACCTCACAAGGAAACTGTGAAAATTGGAATTCATTACGCCAGTTAAATTTAGTGAGTGAATTGGAAGATGAATTTGATGTGGAATTTGAACCCGAGGAAATCGCAGAGATGAAATCTGTTGAGATGGTTCTAAAGATTCTCCAATCGAAACTATAAATGATAAAAGGAAAGAGAAATCTTGCAATAGACTTAGTCAAGGGTGTAGCTATCATAGCTGTTGTTATTGGACATCTGGATAATTGTGCAGATGTTATTGATTATATGCCATATCAGGTGGTGCATAGAATCATATATTCATTCCATATGCCCTTATTCTTTATAGTTGCAGGTTTCTTCTTTCGCCCCAAGAGTTTTTATCAGGATTTTAAACGTTTATTTTATCCTTATCTTTTTATAGCTTTTGCTTGCACATTGTTTATCTGGCTAAGTTCGCTGGACATGACTCCTGATTACCAACTTGAGAGAGTCTGGCAATTCCTGAGACGTGCATCGTGGGGGTCTGGTGGTTATTCTGAGGCACCTTATTTTGGTAAAGCTCCTGACTATTTACCTGTTGTTTCTATGTGCGTTACTTTGGTGTAAACAGTCGTTCTCTTTGATAACAAGTTTAGTAGAAAAGTTTTTTAAAGGAGACTTGTTTGCTTTAGGTGTTATTTCTTTCCTGCTTTCAGTACTCTTTACTTACATCGATAGGCGGATCATTTATATTCCATTAAGCTTTAATCAAGGGCTATCCGCTATTATATTCTTCTATTTTGGTTATTTGACTCAACAAATCAATAAACGAGGAACCTTCACTATAAAGAAGTGGCATCTGCTATTAGTGAGTCTTGTGGTATTAGTTAATTTGCCATGGGGAACAATCCTTCTTGCTGGATGTAAATATCAATGCTATTTGTTGAATGTTTTTGGAGCAACAGGAACAACCATTATAATTTATTATTTGTGCAAGAGATATCTGGTAAAAATTCCGGTATTGGCTGATTTCTTTGGATGGGCTGGCATGCATTCCATGTTGATTTTATGTGTTCATTCTTTCTTGATTGAGACTAAGCTCTTATACCCACCGCCCTCATATCCATTTTTAGTACTTGTTGCCAGTATTTTGTATTGTGTTTTTCTTGTCTGGCTCCTTGCAAAAATTAGATTTATCAGACAGCTGTTCCAATTAAAATGATACTTGTTTATATCTGTTAGGATGGTCTGTCTCGGTTTTCATCATTATTTTGATGTTTCTTGATTATGGTGAGCTTTGCCCCTACCAGAATAGGTGCATGTTTTTTCCCAAATAGGATTACAGGATAAAGTATAACATTGATGCCCAATGCGATGAACAATGCTTCATGCCATTGATAGCAGATGTCGTCAATCTTGAGCAGATGCTCTAATACGAGATTCACGAGGCTGACTATAGGGTAGTGGAGCCCCACAATCACCAATGTTCCGATGGAGAGGTTGTTAATGATGTCTGACTTGATACCATCCAATAGCTTGCAGCCAGATAGAACACCGAAGATAAAGCAGATTACTACGGGATAGAATAATGCTATATGCAGTAAGAACCTGTTTTCATGTATATGCCAATAAAAGAGCAGAAGGCTGAGGCTAAGCCCACCAACAAATGTTGCAAGATCTCTGTTTAAAATGGTGCCAAGATACAAATTCCTTTGTCGTAAAGCATAGCCTATATAATAGAAAGGTAAACTGCGGAAGAGGCCCATCGGCGTCAGATTCGGCAGAAACATATAGTACTTGTTGGCTGCATAGAGAAAAAATGAGACGATGCAAAGCGCTATCATCATTTGATGGGGATACCTCGTTTTCCTGCACCAATCTATGATGATGTGCATGATAAGGATAGCTGGCAGATACCACATTGGACCATCGAGAGGTTCGCAGAAGCTATTTTCATGTTGAAAGAGTAGGGTACCAAAGATGGGGCGCATGGCTTGAAACAAATCAGGCATGCCGCCACTTTGCATATAGTATTTGACTAACCAGTATGGATAGACAATTGCATTGTAGAGCAGATAGGGCAAAATCAGGCTGTGCCAATATTTCTGCCAGTTCTGTTTGTCGCTGCCATAGTCTTTTTTCAGATAACCAGAGAGAAAAAAGAAGATGGTAACAACACAGGCTTGTAAATAACGGAAATAGAACCACTCTTGGGATTGGGGTAGATGAATGTAGACGATACCTATCACTGCTATCGCTTTTCCCCAGTCAATCCAGTTGATTCGCTCTTTCATACGGCAAAAGTAATATTTTCTTGCGAAAAAAACAAAAGTATAAGCTTTTTTCTGTACTTTTGCAGAAGATATGGCCACTAAAAGAATTGAATATATCGATGCGATGCGGGGATTCACGATGATTCTCGTCGTGTTTGCGCATATCTGCCATTTCTGTCTGGACGATTCGCGGATGGGCTATAATTCGGTATTTATCATTTTTCGTCTGCCGTGTTTCTTTATGTTGAGTGGCTGGTTGTTTGAGCCTGTTGCCATGCGACCTTTTGCGACGATAACCCGCAAAAAGTTCATGGTGCAGATAGTGCCTACGTTTATCTTCCTGTTATTATTGGCTCCTCCGCCCTTGTTCTTTCATCAGTTAGGAGCGTTGAAGGGAGGCTATTGGTTTACGTTTGTACTCTTTGAGTTCTTCATTCTCTATATGTTGATAGTCCGTCTGGGTAGCAAGTGGCGTCCTTGGGTGGCGCTAACTGTTACGTTTGCATCCTTTGTTTATGCCCGATATTATAATAGCATTCAGATGTCGGCTACAGGATTCTTGGCTTTAGTGGTGAATGGACTCGGCTTCCTGAGCGTCGCTTTGTGGCGTTTCTTCCTGTTCTTCTGCGTTGGTGCCTGGATGCGCAGACATTTTGATGCGTTTATCCGATGGACGAGCAAACCTGCTGTTATCTTGGCGATTGCTGTTGCCTTTTTCGCGATAGCCTCTACGCCGCATATCGATAATATATGGTTTGAAATGTTCAGATTCTATGTTGGGGGTATTACAGGCATGTGGCTCGTCTTCACTTGTTTCCGCCTTTTTGGTATGTGGCTTAAAAGAATTCACCTTTCCAGACCTTTGCAGTATGTGGGCACTCGAACCTTGGATATCTATCTGTTGCACTATTTCTTCTTGCCCCGTTTCCTGATGCCTTATGCTGATCAGCTAAAGGCTTTCGATAGTCATATTGTGGAGTTCTGGGTGATTCTTGCCGTTTCGCTGATTGTCTTGTTGCTAAGTTTGTTGGCAAGCTACATCATCCGTCTCAGTCCTTTCTTGGGCCATTATCTTTTTGGCGTGAAATACGAGCAGAAGAGCCTTTAGAGGTAGAGTATCACAAAGAATGACGCAATCCATCCGATAATACAAAACTGTACGAAATGATCCTTCACCAGTGATTTCGTAGGGCTGCCGCTCAGTCCATATACGATCATGTTCTGCAGATAGCGCAGCAAGCCAGCCAATACCCAACCCGTTGTCAAATATACATAACGGGTGCCCATGCGCTCTATCACTTCTGGCGACATCGTGTACATAATATAGCACACCAACGTGACAGAAGCGATGATGGCTGTGGCTTCATTGATAAACGTCTTGTTATAGCCTGTGATGGAGACACGTGGCTTTGTGCCTGTCTGTTCGTAGATGCGATAATCGTCGTTTCGCTTGGTAAATGCAAGGAAGAGTGTCACGAGGAAAGTCATCATCACCAGCCAGTGAGATACCCAAATGTCTGTCGTCAGACCACCGATTAGCACGCGCATTACGAATCCGATGGCGATAATCGATACGTCGAGAATTGCATACTGCTTCAGTCGCAGACAATAGGCTATGTTCATCAGCCAATAGGCAATGATGATTATATATAAATAAGGTGTATTCACACTCCCTGCAAGTGGGACCAGCAGGAAAGCACCGATGGTGCACAGCAACATCATCGTGTAGCCACCTGTGACGGATACGGCTCCAGAAGCTATTGGGCGCTTGCACTTTTTGGGGTGCTGACGATCTGTCTCCACATCCCTCAGGTCGTTGAAACAATAGATGGCACTTGAAATGAGGCAGAACGATGCGAAAATTACTAGCGTAGGCCAGAAATATTCAGGCTTCAACAGATTATTGCTGAAGAATATGGGTGCAAACACGAACGTGTTCTTAAGCCATTGCAGCGGGCGAAGAAGTTGGATGTAGTGTATCATCATTCGCAGTTTTGATGCCGCAAAGTTACGCTTTTTCCTTGAAATCTCCAATAATCTCTCTCAATTCTTTTGTGTTTTGACTGATAAACACTCTTTTGCAGATTCATAATTATTGCTAAAAAAAGACCGATTTGTTGGTTTATTGCGATTATAATTATTATATTTGCAATAAAAATGATAAATGGTATGGAAGACTTCTTGATTAGTAATCCCTTTGTTGTAGGTAAGTACTTGTCAGACAGGTACTTTTGTGATCGAGAAAACGATACGGAATTCTTGAGGAAGCAGATAGTGAATGGAAGAAATGTGGCATTGATATCTCCTCGCCGTATCGGAAAATCCGGACTGATACAGCATTTCTTTAATCAGCCGGATATTCAAGAAGCATACCATGTATTCTATGTGGATATTTATGCGACGACATCTCTGGGAGAATTCGTATATACCCTTGGAAAGGAGATCTATGAGCAGTTAAAACCTCAATCTACCGTCTGGAAGGAGAAGTTTTTCCAGATTGTCAGTTCGTTTAGGGTAGGATTTAAGTTAGATGCTATGACTGGACTGCCAGGCCTGGACATCGGTCTCGGTGATATTCAGGTTCCACAGACGACACTGGATGAGATTTTCTCCTATATTGCAGAGTCTGACAAACCGTGTGTTATTGCAATTGACGAATTTCAGCAGATAGGAGAATACGCTGAGAGAAACGTCGAAGCTCTTTTGCGAACTAAAATCCAACAATGTCAGAAGGCTCAGTTTATTTTCTCTGGCAGTAAGCGTCATACGATGACCAATATGTTCAATTCTCCAGCTAAGCCTTTCTATCAGAGTGCCATCAGCATGGGACTTGAGGCAATACCTGTGAATACCTACACAGATTTTGCAGTCCGACTGTTTGAAGAATACGGTAAGCATGTTGACAGAGAGGTCATCGAGCATGTGTGGGCTAAATATGATGGCTATACATGGTTTGTACAAATGGTGATGAATGAACTCTTTGCCTTAACGGCTTGGGATGAGGTCTGTACAATGGATAAGGTCGATGCTGCACTACAAAATGTCATATTGTCACAGGAGAACAGCTATAAGACTCTTTTATCTAATTTGCCTCCAAGACAGAAAATGGTGTTGCAGGCTATTGCGAAAGAAGGTGTGGCCAGAAACGTAACATCGATGAAGTTCGTAAAACAATACAATCTTGGCTCTGCCAGTTCGGTTCAGTCTGCTGTAAGGTTGCTTCTGCAAAACGATCTCATTACCCAGGAAGATGGCTGTTATCGAGTTTATGATTACTTCTTCTCCGAGTGGTTGGCAGAGATATTTTGATTATTGGTTTTTGCATACACTGCATACACTTGAGCTTAACTAATTGATTTATAGGCCATAGTTTTGTGTATGCAACTAAATTACTTGTGTATGCAAGCAAATAAAACTGCACAAAAGCAGTAAATTGTTTGGGATTCCCCAATAATTGTTGTATCTTTGCAGTATGTTTGATTACAAGAAAATTCCAGATTGGTGGGCATTTTGTCCCAAGAGTGACTGTAAGATGGCGGAGACTTGTCTTCGTCAACAGGTTTGTGTGCATGTACCTGAAAAATATACGCGTTGGTTGTGTATCCTTCCTCATGCCATCAAGGAGGATGATTGTAAGTATTATCTGAAAACGGAGAAGGTAACGATGGCTCAAGGTATCGCTTCTATCTATAAGAATGTGAAGTCGCGCGAAGCTCGTAGCAGCATTCGCTTTGCATTGACAGCTCACCTTGGCAGTAAAGGTACCTACTATCGTTATAAGGATGGTGAGCGACTGATTAATCCGAAGCTGCAACAGGAGATTGTTGATATCGTGCACCGATATGAACCTGGCATAGAGGTCTGTTTCGACAAAACCTTCGAGGATTATGACTTTACTCAGTATTAATCGGAAATCAGTAAGTTAAGTAGTTTTTGTCCCACCCCCTGGGATGTTTTGTCCCACCCTATGGGACGAACAGTCCCACCCCCTGGGACAAATAATAAGCCAGTACTAAATATGAAACTATCAATAGTAAGAACAGACAAGAAGCATGTATCTCACCTCACGGTGAAATCCTTTGAGTGGTTCCTTGAGCGCATCAAGACCGACACCAAGGCCGAGAATATCGGCAAGTTCCGACAGTATGTAGCCCGCTTTGGCGACAACGGTATTTATGAGGATAATGTCCCCATTGCCATGATTCATCCTTTGGTGGAAATGCTGAAGGCTGAGAATGGAAACTTTGAGATAACGGCTTTCAATCACCTGACTTGGCTCCATGTTGGAGGCCTGATGAAAGCGGAAGAAATCAAGGCGGTGAAAGAAGCATCTAAGATCCTGCCCACCACCTTTGCAGCTTTTATAGGTGCCGATGACAGGAGTGTGGAGATCCTGGTTTCTGTAGCTCAGAAAGATGTGCCTAACGCACCTCAGACAGAAGCTGATATGGATGCCTTTTGTAAGGCAGCCTATGAGCTCGCCTTCAGAGCCTATAGCGGTGTGCTTCCCAAACCCATTGAACGTCAGAATGTTACATCGAGGTGTAGCTTCAGGATGACACTCGATGAATCGCCCTATTACAATCCGCAGGTAACGCCAATGATGGTGCAGATGTTAAGAGGTGATTCGACGATTGCAGAAAAAACTGAGTCTGAGCAGCGTACTTTTGACTTTCGGCTCTATGAAGACTACGAGATGCTCTACCGGCAGGCATCGCAAGAGGCCTTCGAGTCAACAAAACATCTGACAGAGTCTCAGCGTTATGATGCCTATATGACGGAACTGGCTCATCGGCTCTGCGAATTGAATGTCCCAGAAGAAGAGGCTTTTGTTCATATCCGTAACCACCACGTTTACAAACAGATATACGATGGGGCGCGCGTTCGTGCTATCGTTGACGCAGTCTATTCGGAAGAGCGTCCAAGGCAAAGGAGAGGAGGGGAGATGGTCAGTGTGGAGACGCGCCGTCTGATTGACTTTCTGAAGACCAGATATGTGTTCCGCTATAACGAGGTGATGGGCTATACAGAGTATCGTCCTAATACCACATGGGTTCAAGACTGGGCACCTTGCGATGAGAATGTTATCAACGGCATGACTATCGAGGCACGTCTGGCAAACCATGATGTAAGGGATAAAGACGTGCGACGCTATGTGCACTCGAACATGATTCGCAAGGTCGATCCCATCGGTGACTATCTCTCTAACTGTTACGACAAGTGGGATGGGAAGACGGACCATATCGCAATGCTTGCAAGATGCGTGCCCTGTAACATTCCTCAGTGGGAAACGTGGTTCAAGAAATGGTTCCTTTATATGGTGGCACAATGGGTGATGCCCCAGCAGGAATATGGTAATTCGGTGGTGCCGTTGTTGATTTCGCCTCAAGGTGATGGTAAGACCACATTTTGTCGAATGATTCTGCCCAAACAACTGCGATGGGGATTCTTGGAAAACCTTGATGTGAGCGAAAAGCGCACTACGCTTCAGGCAATGCACAATTTCCTGCTCATCAACCTCGATGAGTTTAATGCCATCAGTCCGAAGCTACAGGAGGGATTCCTGAAGAATGTGATTCAGTTGCCCAATGTGAAGATCAAGCGTCCGTATGGTAAACATGTCGAGGAGTTTAAACGTTATGCCTCGTTTATAGCTACGACGAATGAAACGAATGTCTTGAGCGATCCCTCGGGTAGCAGAAGATTTATCTGTGTCAGTCTGACGGCTCCCGTGAATACCGACTATAAACCCAACTATGAAGGTCTTTACGGACAAGCATATAAGATGGTGATAAACAGGGATATGAACTGGTGGTTCAGTGCTGAGGAAGTTAATGAGATTATGGAACATAATCGTCAATATCAGCTAACGCCGCCAGCTATTCAGTATTTCAACGAATACTATCAGCCTGCTGTCGATGAATCAGATGGGATGTGGCTTTCGCCTACGGCCATCTATGACCAGCTTCGCCGGATTGCAGGATCTGGTCTCAAGGCAAATGGCGTCTCTGTCTTCGGGCGATATCTCTGGAATATGCCAGAGCTTCAGCACCGCCGTGTAGGCAGTAGCAAACAATATTTGGTAAAAAAACGAGAGTAGATGGCATTGCATACACTAAAATGATAACTGCATACACTAGGCAAAAGTGCTGAATATCAGGTTGATAACTTGTTTGTGTATGCAGTGTATGCAAAAAGCAAGAATTTGTTTTATAATCTTTGGTGGTTCTGTAAAAGGAATTGTAGTTTACTTATATAATTATACGAGGATAAAAGGTTATAGGTATGCAATTGAATTGTAAAATAGTAAAGCAGAGTATATGTATTATTATAGGCATATTACTTTTGCTGTTAGCATTACTTGTATCTTATGTGGCAATACATTATTATCCTATATCTTTGCAAGGAGGTTCTACTCTGCATGTTTTTCAGGCATCTTGTATTAATAATCGTAAAAAGGCTATTATGATACTACCTGGAGGTGGGTATTCTTCTTTATCCAAGGTGAATGAGGGCTATTTGTGGATACCATTCTTACATCGACTTGGTTTTACTGTAGCAATATTGGATTATCGGATGCCTCATCATGATTATAGAATACCTAAGTTTGACGCAACTAATGCTATAATTGCTCTAAGAATGCGAGCCAACGACTTGGATTTTTCAAAGAATGGTATTGGGTTGATGGGTTTTTCTGCAGGAGGTCATCTTGCCTCAACTATGATGGTGTCAGATGCTAAAGAAGTACGTCCTGATTTTGTTTTACTCTTTTATCCGGTAGTGTCAATGAGGAAAGAATTGACTCATCTTGGAACTCATGATAATCTTATGGGTATAGGTGCTCCAAAAGAAATAGAATACCAGTTCAGTAGTGAACTTCATATTCAGAGAAACAACCCACCTGTATTTATAGCTGTTTCTAAAGATGATAGTGTTGTTAGTCCTCTTAATTCTATTTTATTATATAATGAAATTAAAAAGAAAGGCCAATCAGTCTCCCTTCATATCTATCCAAAAGGAGGACATGGGTGGGGGTATATAAATAAATTCCCTTACCGTGATCAAATGTATGAAAATATGAAAAATTGGTTGGATTCCTTAGATTGAATTCTTGTGACACTTTTCTAGATTGTTTTTTATGTATGTAATAGGATTCATAAGATACCTTAAGAAAGAAATGTTTGAGAGAAATATAAGGCTAAAAAGTATCAATATTGTGTATATTAGTAATAGAATTACATTTTGTGGAATAAAGTTATTTGAAATAAGAGAGCGTAAGGATAATATTATAAATGTATGATACATGTAGATGAATAATGTTGTAGAACCGTATGAAGAAAAAACATTTGTGTATAATACGACTCGCATAATCAGAATACTGATGATTATGGCAGAAATATAGACAATAATTCTATCTATGCAAAGAATGAGTGGTGAAGTCTTAAAGTCAACCAAATAGTAATTCATTTCATAATATATGATATAACCAATATTGTAATTTATAAATATATATATAATTGCAAAAATAGTTATTATCCCAATGAGTGAAACAAATAATGGTATCTTCTTAATTTTGTCTTTTATATTATATTGAACAGAGTAGTAACCCATTAGGAAATAGGGTAAAAAGGAGATGATTTTCTCAAAGGTGCAAATTGGCATGAATCCCCATAAGATTCCAATCGCAAAAGAGGTGGATATTATTATTACGGGATATCTGTTTAGGTATTTATGTGGCACAATATACATGATAAAACGATAAATGGCCAAATAAGCTATATACCATAATGTCCCTTTGGGGGAAATAAGATCGGAAATGGAAATTGTTCCTCCTGCTAAGATAGGTTTTATGCATCTTATAGTCTGAAACACTATGTATGTTTCAAGTATAAATATAATGCCATTTAGGTATTTCTTGCGATCCTTTATTTGAGAAAAGCGTCCTGAGATAAACATGAAGAATGGCATATGGAACGTATAGATGAAATTATACATGGCTCGATTGAAACTACCGTCTGGTGTGTATGTTTCAATCATATGGCCATATACGACGAAAAAAATCAGAATGAATTTCAATGAGTCCCAAAATTTGTCTCTTTTCATATTTTTATTATTATTCATATAAGGACTATTCTTTCTTGCCTGGAGTGTGTAATTAGCAAAATATAAGCAAACATAATAAGAAACCTTGATTTTTTAGATCTTTTAATATCTTTGTTCTACATTCTTTCAATTGTAGAAAATAAATTTTTAGCATAAGTTTCTTTGTCGAAGAGCTTAGAGCGCTCAAGTGAGGCTTTGGCCATTGCCTCCCGTTTTTCGGGATGCTGGTAGAGGTCGAGAATAGCGTTGGCGAGATTCTCAACGATATTATCTCTTTCAACAATCGTTGCCACTCCCTCACAAATTTCAGGAATTCCTCCGCTTCGTGTAGTTATCAGAGGTAATCCGGCAGCCATTGCTTCGACAACTGTCAGTCCAAAAGGCTCGTCCCATATGGACGGCACTACAGCAATGTCGGCAGCCTTTAGGTATGAAGGAATATCTTTATAGTCAACAAATCCTGTATAGATTACGGAATCTTTGATAGGTTTTGTCTCTTCTTCAAGTTTCTGTATAAATGGGGTTGGCTGCTTGTCCTTTCCATATGCGCTAGCTCCAATAATGAGTAGTTTACAATTGATAGTGCTTATTACTTTCTTTATTGAAAGTATAAGTTCCATGATTCCTTTCTCTGGCGTAAGTCTGCCACTGAACACAATAATAAACTGATCATCGTTTAAGCCAATTTCGTGTCGTGAGATAGTTGTTGCTTTGTAAAAGCGTTGCGTGTCAATGCCATTAAGCACAGTATGGCATTTAGAATCATTTGGAGCTATAGTAAGAACTCTTTGAGTTACAAAAGCAGACGTATTGATGATACAGGAATAACTTTTGTAAATCTCTGAATAACCACACAGATTTGTATTAAGAAAATCATTTTCTTGATGGAGAACTAGTTTTGCCTTTGATTTTTTTCGTAATTTTAGTGCAAATGCAGGACGATTCTCTATAATGATAACATCATAATGATGCTTAGAGATGTGCTTGCATGCTTCATGAAAGAAGTATTCGACAGAATAGTGGTAATATTCTTCTCCACCATGTTTACAGAGGTACAATTTTTTCTTTATTTTTGCTATCCAACTATTTAGATTGACGTAGTAGTAATGATTGCTCTTTGATTGTAATGACGGGTGTTTTTTTGTGGCAGGGTGTGCTATACTATATACAGTAATATCATGTAGATGATACTTGTCGTTATACTCAAGACAGAAATCAACAAGATTCTCTACTGCTCCTCCTTGAACGGCAGGAACAGGCAGAACTCCAGCTGTTAATATCGCAATTCTCATTTCAATCGTCTTTTGTCCAAAACTCCTCTGTACTTTCCCCACTAGCAAAGTGATAGAAATCTGTCACTATCGAGAAATCTTTGTCCTGCAATATCTGAGTCTTATCTTTGATAAAGCATAATGGCACTTCGCCAATGAAAGATGCCCACCGGCTATATGTACTCCATGGGCCTATTATTCGATCACATAAAGACAATGTGTATAGATCTAATATATCTCCAGAGGGTTCTTTTTCAAATTTAAAACATTTGCAGTCTTGAAAGAGCTTTGTGTCAACCTGAGCATTACTGCTAATAAAAAAGGCCACATTATGATCTGAATAAACATCTCTTAATTGTAGCATGAACGAATAAAATTCGTCAAAAGTATAGTAATGTCGTCCGTTACGCCATGTCTTATAATCTCCATGTCTAATATGGACCCCAATAATAAAGTCGTGATCTTGCCTGATTCTGGAAACCAGCGCATTTGCTTTAGCAGTAATCTCATCTTTTGGCTTAAACACTCGAACAAGTTCTTTTTTGGACTTGGAAAGATATCTTGTATCATCCATTGTTGCCCATCCTTTTGTGAAACGAAGCCATTTAAAGATGGCATTCCATGTCTTATTATGAGTAACTTTCCATGTTAAATGTTTGTACCACCCCCATCCTTTAGGCAACCTTAAGAACCATGGTTGCCAAAGTGGATAATATATGAATTTCGCATGCAACAGATTCGGGAAATCTTCAATAGTCCAATCATAAAAGATGATGACCATCTTTTTATTCTCTGCTATACATTGAGCTACAGAAGCCACATATGTCCAAAGCCTATTGCATGTCTGCCCTGGGGCGTCACAAATGATTCGCATATTTTTCTGCAAAGATACGAAAATTATTTGTAGGTGACAAAATATTACTAAGAAAATAGAATAATGAAGAATTTATTTGTTATTTTTGCAGCATATTAACTGAGTGTGTAATATGAAATATTTGTTATTTTCACTACTGCTGCTGCTTATAATGCTTATATTGGTATATTGTTTTTATTATGCCAAATGGAATCATTTATGGGCTCTTGAGCAACCCTCTCAGAAATATCAGGTTAACTATCATCAGAAAGAGAAAGATTCTTTACGTGTCGTAATGATTGGTGATAGTTGGGTTGGTATGCATTCGGATTTTGATAATTTCATGATTCAAAAATTGGAGAAGTATTCGAGACTCCCGGTTTTATTTGTATCAAAAGGTAAAGGAGGGGAGAAGACAAAGGGTGTTTACCAATTAATGTTTAAAGAGGGGAGTTATGGAACAAAACAGCTAATGCTTTCAGCTCCAGACTATTGTGTCATTTCTGCAGGTATAAATGACGCTGCTGCTAATTTGGGGACAAAACAATTTTGCTACTACTATCGCCTAATTTTAGATTTTTTGTTGGAGAATCATATTCGTCCAGTTGTCATTGAGGTTCCTAATGTTGATCTTTGGTTGATGCTAAGGAATAAGCCATTTAAAGATCTTGCATCTGATTATGTTAAGTCAATAATGACAAATTGTACCATGTATAATTACCAAGAGTATCGCAACGCATTATTATCAATGCTAGAGAGTGAGGGGTTAAAGGAACGGATTCTTTATATTCCAATGAAAGAATGGAATGGGAATGGAGTTGAAATTAATCATAGTCTATTTCTTGAAGATTGCATACATCTTAACAAAAGAGGATATGAATCATTAGATTCATGTATAGCAAAGCAGATCGCAAATGATTATGCTTTGTGATAGATGCCACTTTCCTGGATGAGCCAATGGACGGAAACTCCCAAAATAGAACTGACGATGATGATTGAGATTGTCAGTATATCGTGCCATTGGGAAGGTATAACAATTAGTCCTTGAATTATGGCAGAGAAGAAAATAGACTGAATTAGGTAGATTTCAAGGCTAGATTTCCCAATCTTAGATGTTATTGAATTCGTAAATCGTAAATATTTGCAAATTAAGACGATTGCAATAATAAATAACGGTAATAAGAATAGGAGAGAGAAGTATTTGTAGTTGTAAATATTATGATGGTTTGGATATAGAAATGCAAAAATAGGTATTCCTGCTATGAGAAGGAAATAGAATAGTTTTTTTGAAATATTACATTCAAAACAATATGCGCATACCATGCCGAAAATAAATGCAGGAATGCGGTATAGAGTAAAGAAATGCTCGCGATTAATAATGTCTTCGTTAATTAGGAGGTAAGCACAAACTAAGCAAACAATAGATATAAATGATATAGCAAATAGCATCTTTCTATCAATTATCTTTTTAAGAAATGGTGCAAGAAGGTATAGAAGTAATAGAGATGGGATGTACCACTCCCAGTAAATGTTGTCAATCCAGAATCCAATGGTCGAGTATCTGTATAAATAAGTGAGTATATTGTCATGGAATAATACGATACTGGCTATGATACCTAATAAATAATAAGTTGGGAAAATGCGAAATAGCCTTTTCTTATAAAAAGAATATAAACTACTGTCTTTCTTAAGTGAATAATATATACCAAATCCAGATACAAATAAAAACATATCCACACCTGCAAATCCATATTGTGCCACGAATCCCAAGGGCTTAATTTGGTGAAAAGTAAAATGTAGCATCATTATCCACAGGATGGACCATCCCATTATTTCAGAACGATATGTAGAAATGTCTTTATATATCATATTTCTTATCATAAAGATTTTGGTAAACTTCTCTTTCTCTTATATAGAATAATTGGTAATGTACAGATGAAGATAGGGAGGATAGTCTTGACCACGGAAAATAGAATGTGATTGCTGATGATTCTTGCCAAGTATTCAAATATACATTCGTCTGCAATGGCAAAATATACAATTTGGAATAAGAATATCTCATAAGAATATTTTCCCGCATCAAGCAGATAGTTCTGAAAAGAACCATTAGGTATATGATCATAGGCCAATTTTAATAGGAATAGCAACAAATATGCTATATATACATAACAGAACCAATGGCAGACGGGATTAACAAAGTCATATATAAAAGGTGAAAGGTTTATACCACCATAAACAATAATGAAAGAAAACAATAAGCATATAGCAGATGCGCCGAAAGTATATCTGTTTAATTGATATCCCTTGGTCGCGAGTAAATATCCTAGGTAAAAAATGAAGATATATCTCAGGAATAATAATCTATATGCGAGTTGGGGCAAATGATAGTAGGCACATGCAGTTTCTACGGATTGAGATATCATTATGAATAAGATGCAGAATAAAGGGCTGTTTTTTTTAAAGATAGGCGATAATAGAGGAAGAAGGATGGCAAATTGCAAATATATCCATGGGTAATAAGCCCCAGGACCATATCCTCCTGATTTCATCCAATTGCTGATGACTGTTATAACATCCGATAATTGGGCATGATGTGATTTCAGTATGAATGCAATGCAAATAATGAATTGACAAATGAAGAATGGCAAAGCTATTTTGTTCCATATTTTTTTGTAATTCACTTTAGTATTGTTGCATTCCCTCTTGTATGCGTGAAAAACTTGGATTAAAAGAAATATTGGTACAGCAGATACTCCCCAAAACATAAAGCCTGAGTATTTCATGACTATTTCTGGCATACAATGATTGATGATGACAAAAATAATACATACTCCTTTCAGAAAATCAATGAAAGGGTCATAGCTGTCTTTTTTAAGAACGAGTTTTGCCCAAATGGCTTTAGTAAAAATAGAATTCTTATACATTGTTAGTGAATATGATGCAAAGATAGGTATATTTTATGAGATATTCAAAAATATAAGGTGATTTGTTCAATAATTGGAAGAAAATATGTATCTTTGCAGAAATAAGTATAATGAAAACTAAAATATGAGTCAGACTAATAATGTGGGAAGGCTATTGTGGCTTGATTGGATGAAGGTTTGGGCAACATTAGCTGTTATTTGGGGACACTTTTTTGCAAAAGGAGATGTATATGTGTTTGTTTTTAACCTTCAGGTATTCTGTGTTATTTCTGGGTTCTTATATAAAAAAGCTCCTAATTGGTGGATATGTATTCAAAAATGTTTTTGGCAACTTCTTGTCCCCACTGTGATAATGAGTACATTAATGCACTTGGAGGCCTATTTTAGATGTATGGCTTTGGGGCAATCTTATGATATCTCTTGGCCTTGGTTTTTTGAATGGCTTTTGTTAGGACATAGATGGTGTATGGGGCCCTGTTGGTATTTTTATTCCCTAATTGTTATCAGAATAATTATGCAAATGCTGCCGGAGAAAAAGTGGATCTATTTCATCTTGTTTGTTGCGCTGTCTGGTGGGGCGATATATCTCCATATCATAGGATTTAAGGCAAGCAATTCGAATATTAATGTTTTATTATGCATGCCTTTCTTCTTAATAGGTGTCTTTATAAAACCATATAAGTCAATCTTAAATAATATCCACAATTATATGCTTGAATTAGTTTTGTTTTTAGTTTTTGTTATGGGAGTGTACCTTTGTGGAAACTATAATGGTTATGTTTGGATGTATCTAAATGGATTTGGCAATAATTATGTTCTATATATAATAGGTGGAATGGCAGGAACAGGAATGTTGTATATCTTATCTATGTGGCTAAGCCGACTCCCTTATCATGCTATGGTACAAACTCTTTCAAAGGGATCTCTGTTGGTTATCGGCTTGCATATTATAATAGTAAGGAGGTTGACAGAACTCCCAGATCGTGTTTGGGGGGAAGATTTGGCTTTTGCTATTTTAATCCTCTTGGCATTTGTTCCTATTATTCGAATTGCCGAAAAATATTTCCCCGTAATACTTGGACAATATAGAATTAATGCAAATTGAGCTGTTGGTTCATTATAGGCTTATACAATTGAGGGTTCTTTAAATGTACTTCATCAACAAAGCATGAATCTGCCAGATAGGTGATGTTATCTAAGTAATGTGCTAATTCTTTTTGATAGCTATAGCCTGCAAATTCGTTACGTTTAAAGAGATTGACACTGTCTCTCCAATGTTCTGCAACGAATGTTGGGATAATACTGAACGTAAAATTGTACTTAGCACTTAATGAATCTATCTTTGAGAGATATTCTTTGCAAATTGGTGAGAGAAATGAATAATCTCTCTCTTCTTGTTTTATTGATGGAGCCCATGAGGTGGTCTGAATTAGGGGGAAGTGACAAATTAGGCGTTTTGGTATCTTTTGTATCTGTTGAATGACTGTTGGGGACATTAAAGATTTGTTTTTATCGTAATAAAATGGTTTCATAAAATAGTGATAGGTATATACTTGGTCAAGATTGTCCCAGAAACTGAATGGGGTATAGACAAGGAATACAGAATCTGGTCTGTTCCCAGCTTCTAAATAGTTGTTTAGAAGTATATATTGCCCAATCATACCAATAGCTTGATTACATGATAAAGAATAGGCACTGTCAGGATCTTCTTCTTTGCAGTTATAGAATTGATTGGCAGTACTATCGCCTAATATCAATTTCTTATATTTCGTCTTTTTCTTACTTTTTTCAATAGCACGATATATTTCGTTTCCATATATAGTTTTTTTATAAAGATCATCTTTTAATAGATATATTGTTTTTACCGTATAGTAAAAACCGATAGGTGATGCAAATAGCATGAACATGCTTATAAAATATAGTACTTTTTTCATTGTATATTCAGAATTGGAAATAGATAAAAGATTGACTTGAACCAGCAAAGTTGAAGATTAGATAAATAATAATATAGTATACTCCCCATCTAGCGAGACGGAATTTAAATATTCCTTTGTAGGGAAATTGTAAAGCATGTTGCTTGGTTCGTTGTAGCCATTCTATAAGAAGAAGAGCTAAACCAGCAATGAACCATTTCTTTCCATCAATAATCCCATATCCTATTATAGGATGTGTGAAAATCGAGAAAATGTAATCTGCTGCCTGCGATAGGTTTTCTGCTCTAAAGATTATCCATCCGAAAACTGCCAGCACAAATGTCAAAAGAACTTGGGATGTCTCTTTCAAGTTAGGTAGGAGCTTTCCATAGGCAACCTCGTGTTGGAACTTGGTGTTGATGCTGAGAATATTATATATAGCTAATAACGAAGCATGAAATAGTCCCCAGCACACAAAGGTCCAGTTCGCGCCATGCCATAAACCACTAATACCCCATACAATGAAAATATTACGAATAACTTTCCATTTTTCACATCTGCTACCTCCTAAAGGGAAATATATATAGTCTCTGAACCAAGTCGTGAGAGATATATGCCATCTCCGCCAGAATTCAGGAATACTTCTTGAGAAGTATGGATAATTGAAATTTCTCATTAAGTTGATGCCAAACAAGCGTGCACATCCGATTGCAATGTCGGAATATCCAGAAAAGTCACAGTATATTTGAAATGTAAAAAGAACTCCTAACAATAGTAGCATTGTGCCAGATAATTCTTGATAGCTATCCCAATATTGGTTGACAATTGCTGCGCAATTATCAGCTATAACTAACTTCTTGAAAAATCCCCATAGCATCTGACGTAAGCCATCCACGGCTTTTGCATACTCAAAAGTACGATTCTTCTGGAATTGTGGTAATAGATTCGTTGCACGCTCAATAGGTCCTGCAACTAGTTGTGGGAAAAAACAGATGAAAGCAAAGAATTCGATGATATTATGAGTTGCTTTTATCTTATGCTGATAAACATCGATAGTATAACTTAGGGCCTGAAAAGTGTAAAAGCTGATGCCTACAGGGAGAATGATATTTAGTGTAACAATATCCAAATTAATGTTCCAAAGAGAAAGGAGTGAAACAAAGTTGTCAATAAAAAAATTGTAATACTTGAAAATGCCAAGAATAATCAAATTAAGAGAAATATTACTGGCGCTGATTAGTTTTTGAACCTTCCTCGATTTTTCGTATCTTTCAATTAATAATCCACTTAAGAAACTACAAGCGGACGTGAGTGCGATAAGGAATAAGAAACGATAATCCCACCAGCCATAAAAAATATAGCTTACAATAACGATAAGCAAATTCTTCTGCTTAATAGTTCGAAAAACAAACCAATATAACAGAAAGACAATAGGAAGAAATATTAAAAAATCTATTGAGTTAAATAGCATTATAATTTCGCTTTAATTAAACTTTTGAATAAGTTTTATGCACGTAATCAGCAGCCTGCGTTTTTTGTTACTTTCCAATATGTCAAATAACCGATATAAACTCGTTTTATCAAGTTTTGCCAATGTTGCATAGTCTTCATATACTCCGTAGGGTAAGAATTGGTGGAGATATTCATTAATCTCTTTTCTGTTCTTTTCTCTTTGTTGTTCGGACAATCCTCCCTCCTCACGCCTACAGATAATATTTGGAATAAATTGAACTTGTTTTCCTTCTTTGACTATTTTCTCCGTGAAGAATATCCAATCGGACACCAATCTGTGAGTCTCGTCATAGGGAGAATTAGAAAACAATTCTCGTTTGATAAAAGAACTTTGATGATCTAAGGTTGCAACGAAGAAATGTATCATGGTTGTGCGTGGTGGTTGAATAGAAGCGTGACCTTGATGAGTCTCATTATTATAGTGATAATCCTTGCCAACGATGAAATCTGCATTGAAATGATAGCTTGATACCTTTTCTAATATGTCTGTTGAATAGAAACAGTCACCAGAATTCATAAAATTTAGGTATTCACCTGTGGCTTTTTTGACACCTTTGTTCATACCTTGGTAGATGCCTCCATCAGGTTCTGATACCCAATAATCAATTTGGGAATTGTATTCCTTTAATACATCTACACTTCCATCAGTAGAACCTCCGTCAATAATTATAAACTCAAAATCACGGAAAGTTTGATGGATTACGCTTTCTATGGTCTTGCGCAGCCCTTCTTTGTTGTTGAAATTGACGGTAATGATGGAGTATTTCATTTCTTTCTGATGTTTTTGATTCTTGACAGACTATCCTTTGCGCCTTTAGCAAACAATAAAGTCGCACCAAGTTCGATGGTTAGAAAAATCGTCATTCCAATGGCAGCATATAATGCCCATTCCCAGAGACTTTGATAAGGATTAAAAGGAATAAACCGGATGAGATAAGTTGATAGTGCGAAGGCGAAGATAGAGATACCGTAGTTTCGAATGACTCCTTTCCAATAGATGTATACGGATTCTTTGAAACCTGAGGTGAACAGATAATAGGGTTTCCATAATACAACGATAGCTAATAAACTGATTATTTTTCCAAGCAGGATACCAATGATTCCCCATTTCAAACCTGCAATAATAGTAATAGATACATTGATAATCAGTTCTGCCCATGCAGACCATACATCGGCATATAGACCATGGGCATAATTGAAACTATCTACTGAAGTACGAGAGTTGGTAATATAAATATAGATAATCAGTAATACAAGAATCCACCGATCCATGATATATTCTGGGCCAAGCCAATGGGCAATAAAGGGTTCGATAAATGAATAGAGTGAGAAACTAAGGATGGCTGCTATGGTATGCTGAATGGTTGTAAATTCCCAAAACACCTTCATCATCTTTGCTTTATCTCCTTCTGCCACCAAGTTTCCAACACTAGCTCCAACACTTCCTGTAATGGCGGAAAACAAAGATATCAATTTGGATATAACGATCATATAGTTACCGTAATAGGCAACCATCTTCAATGATACGAAGAGGAAGATGAATAATTCGTCGCTTTTGACCAGAACAAAGTCTTTGATTTTGTGTATAAAGACCTGTTTAGTCTTTGTGATAATCTCAGGATATTGTTTCAGCAAAACTTTTCCTCGACTTTTATCTACGTTTAGCCAAGGATATTCTTGGTTGATTTTCCAATTTAAGATGATACAGCCAATGATACCAAACAGGAATTCTACCCCCACCCAGATATACAGATTTTGGTAGGTGTAAGCCAAGAATATCTGGAGGATTATTTTTAGAATGTTGGCCGATTGAAAATAGATGGCAACAAGATAATTCTTTTGATCAGCCGTCAATAGGATTTGTCGGTAATTGATGAAATAGCCGATGAGTGAGGAGCCTAAGAACGAATAATAAGCAAAATAGATGATGCCAAGTCCTAATTCTGCCTTAGAGAAAATGAATGGGAAAAACAGACTGATAAGGGCACCACCAGCCAAGATGATACAGCCTATCCAATTATACAGATAGCCTAAGAGCGATAGGATGTCCTGGATCTCCTGTCTATTGTTTGATTGTAGCGGCTTAAAAAGAAAATAACCAATGCAGGCTGTGATGCCAAGTTCTGCTAAGTTAAGATATCCCAGAATGTTTCCGAGTGTACCTGTCAGACCAATGAACTCTGCTCCAAGGCAGTCAAGGAAAATCTTGCGTGAGAAGAATGCCAAAAGAAGTGTCAGGAAGTAAAAGATCAAATTTACTTCCGCATTTAATACACTTTTATGGACTCTTCCACTCATGGTCTTATGAATTGTGTTCTGTGTGAATAAAATCAGTATTCTTACGATCCATGTGCAGCACGTTTTTTAGCATCCGCCATACTAAACCGGGTAGGGCTATTGCTTTCTTAAAAGAATTGAAACGTATCTGGCTAGGTAAAGCAATGAATAGGGCGACAATTAGAGCTGCAAGTAGGAACCACCATTTCTCACACCATGCAGGAACGGTGATTGTCATGAAGATAGATATTCCAAATAGCAGCACAATCAGCATAGAGCGCGGAATGAGCGCTTGCTGGATAGTCTTGTCTATAAAATTGATGTTGCCATGTTTGATGGCATTGGGAATCTCAGGTAGTTGGCTTATCAGACTCTGGACTTGAGCTGTCATCCAACGCATACGTTGGCGTTGGAAATTGTCTTGGTTGCTGACTTTTTCATCGAATACATGAATTTCTGGCGCATATTTGATAAAAACACCCTGACGGAGTAGGAGGGCTTCCATCTCACGATCTTCACCAGCCGTTGTAAGTTGAAAGACATTCTTCTTGAATAGGTCATAGTTAAAACACATGCCAGAACCAATGAGGGCAGAAGAAAGACCTAATCGGTTGTGTGCCTTGCGGAAGATGGTGTTATTGATTTCCTCGCTGGCGCCATCGAGAACGGCGACATCGTTATTGGCATTCTTAGCGCAACGATGGCATTGGATGGCTTCGTAAATGGTGCATAGTACATTCAATTGTGACAGGAAATCAGGGCGTACAACGTTATCGGCATCCAAAATAACGACATTGTCGAAATCGCCTTTCACCTCATTGATAGCATACTGCATAGCCTTAGCTTTCGAGCTTTTCTCAAAATCAGGTGTGAGCAGGGTGATGGGCATTTCTCTTAATGCGTCATTCGTTTCTGGCTGCATGTGATCTGAAATCACAGCTACGGTATAATGTGTTTTTGGATACTTTTGGAGGAGGAACTGTTCTACAGCATTAATGATTACGCGATCCTCGCTATATGCCGGATATAATACGAGGAACTTGTGCATTTTATGATGAAGGACAGCCGCATGAATAGCGATGCGGTCTTCTTTGTCGTAGAAGAGAGAAATAATAACAAAGAAAACAACATAGGCTACCGATGCTGCTATCACTACCCATAGGGTCATGTCGATGATATGAAAGATGCTCCAAATCACTTTTTCTTCCTTCTTAACACTTTCACACTGAATAAACTCCACAGGCTGACAAAGGGCGAACGAAGGAAAGTCTTGTCCCACATCTCATCTACCAGATAGTCTGGTGTCGCTAATGCAAAGAAAAACAATGCAATAGCTCCTAATAGCCACCACTTGAGGGCAATTGTCAGATAGATAAAGGGCAGGAGAATACTCATTAGAATGATGATACCAACCATCTTTGTACGTGGTACCAGCATCCATTGGATGATTTTGTCTGCTAAGTCGTACTGCTTTCTGAAAATGGCACCGGGTAAGAATTTGATATTTCTTGCGAAATTATGGAGTTGCTGTGAAGCCCAGCGTCCGCGCTGCTCATTCAACTTGATGGTTGTACGCTTTTTCTCGCCGTAAACATAGATGTTGTCGAAATAGTCGATAAAGTATCCTTGACGTAGCAATAGGGCCTCCAATTCTTTGTCTTCTCCTGACGTTTTTGCCTTCATAATATTCGTTTTGAACCAGTTGAAGTCATATGCTGTTCCAGAACCAGCCAAAGCAGATGAGAGACCAACGCTTATATGCCCCCGACGGAAAATGGCATTATTAATCTCTTCAAAAATGGCATCCATGCGAGCGGCAGCTGTATCTCGATTCCTGGATATCCTATGTGTCTGAATGGCCCGAGTAGCGGCTACTTCAAAAGCATCATTTACTTTCTGCAAGAAATCTTGTTCGACGATGTTATCTGCATCTAGTATTACAACGATATCATAAATTTTGAATTCTGGCAAATTTAGGATGGCATATTGGAGAGATTTCGCTTTGGAACTTTTTTCGAAATCTGGGGTTAATAAAGTGATTGGGTATTGGGCTAATCGCATATTGGTCATTTCGCTCTGATGGTCTGAAATAACCACTACATCGAACATACGTTGGGGGTATGCCTGACTTAAAATGGAAATAACAACCTGCTCAACAACTTCGTCTTGCCTATGAGCAGGTATCAAAATAACAAATCGACTCTGATTTTTTGATTTGGTTAGGACTGGTTTGCGGCTAAATAGAGCTGCCACAGCAAAAATACCGAGGTATAGCACTGTTACTGCAACAATAAAGAATAGAAACCAATCTATGATATATAAGATAACCCAAAAATCCATAATCTTAACTGATAATTGATAATTGATAATGACTAATGCCTTGATATACAGCCTTTACTAAATCCATTCTGCCTTGAAGCGCGAATTTTAATATGTCTTTTGGAGCAACAAGTCCTAAAAGATAGCAATAGCTTAGATATCTTGATAAACCTCTCCAGTTGCGTTTGACTAACAATAGCCTATTTCGTGTTATATAATAGGTGCGCAATGGGCTGTTCTGACCAGTAGTCTGACTCTCTTTGTGGTAGATGGTACATTGTGGTTCATACCATATCTGGTAGCCTGCTCTTGTGAACATCATAGACCAGTCTAATTCCTCATAATATAAGAAATAGCATTCAGGCATTAGTCCCACCTTGTCAATGGCTTCTTTTTTGACAAACATCGCAGCGCCATGAGCATAAGGGGTTGTATGAGCCATTTCGTACTGTCCGTGATCCTCTTCTCCAAAACCTATAGCCTGATTTCGTATGGTTATCTTGGAGAGTTCTGTATATCCAGTAAACTGGATGGGTTGCGGATTCCATGCAAAACGGATTTTAGGACAGACGACACCAACCTCAGCAGAAGATTCTGCTCGATTGATTAATGCCAGGATATTGAATTCCTTGAAGATGGTGTCATTATTAACAAGAAACAGATATTTCCCCAGAGCAGCCTTAATGCCAAGATTATTTCCACCAGCAAAGCCCAAGTTCTTCTTGCTTTTGATGACTTTGACATGAGGAAACTTTTGGGAAATGATATCTGCTTCCTGATTCAGAGATGCATTATCTACCACAATCACCTCCAAATTTTCATTGAAGGGGATGCTCTCAATTAGTTCACAGGTGTCCTTTAACCCGTTGTAATTGATCGTGATAATGGATACATCTATCTTCAATATGTATTATACTCTTGATGCTAATTTCTTTTCTAATTTTAAGCGTTTTCTTTCTTCTTGTTCAGCAAGGAGTTTTTCTTCATATTTAATCCATTCTGGCTCAATGTATGGTAGAATGTAAACGATTGACAAACCACCATAGAAAATGAGACAATTAGGGAACTGCATTAATACCTGATTACCATATCCACCTAATTGAATTGCTACAAATGCTCCACATAAACCTCCGCCTATGCCTATTAGTGATTTATTTTTTAGTTTAAATAATACAATTCTGCAAGCCCCTCCTATCATAATTAGCATGGTTATGATAAATAATGTAATACCAATAGGACCTGTTCTTAACCATATAAATACATATTCAGAGTCAGGAGGAATAGTTGCTAATCTCCAGTATTTATTGTTTTTAGGTACATTGTCCATGCCCATTCCAAGTCCTATTCCCCATGGCGCATCTTTAATATGTTTTTTCATTACTTCTTGGTTAATGTCACGTACATTCATTGACGCATCGTCACTTCTAAAAGCTGAGCGCATTCTTCGAATTTGTTGATTACTATTACCTATTTCAGTAAATATTAATATGATGGAAAAAAATATCAACACAATCGTAAATGGTACGGCAATTTTGATAGATTTTGACAATACAATAAAGAGAATTAATCCTGCAGCTAAACAAAAAATAGCCGTACGTGTACCCGACTGAAACATTCCCCAAATGACAAGAGCTCCTGCTATAAGGAAAAAATATTTATATCTTTTTATCCTATTTGTAATGCCAAAAATAATAAAAGCTACTGCAGTTGCTGCTGCATTACACCCATAGTTTGCGGCATCACTAAAGGTTGAGAAATATCTTATAAGCGTTCCACCATTCAAAATATGCGTTGTTCTACCTCTTGTTTCCATCCAAATATTCTCAGCAGTGGTAAAACCAAAATTGATTTGTTTCCAAACCCAAAAAACGGAAAATAGAGAAAGAAGAGCCCAAAATATCATATATCTTGAAAGATCCTCAGGTTTGGATATATAAATAGAAAATACAAGAAAGATATATAGCAATTGAAAAGCCATCAATCTGGCGCCTGTGTACCAAGCTCCAATATTGATACCTAAGTTACAAGTGTCATTAAGAATCTCAAGTGTACAATAACCACACCATATAACTAATGCAAGGAGCATTAGATTCCCAACTCTCTCCCAATGTGGTGTGTCTTTAATATCGATAATAGCAATTGCTAATAAAACAATCTGTAGCATCTCATTTGGAAGTGATACCGGGACAGGTAATGGCAAATCCTTCATCTGTAAAAAATAGTTGATTAAGAATAGCAACCAAAATGTCAGCATCTTCCATCGGAAAGCTGCAATTATATATAATATGATAAATGGCAATATGCTAATAGCAACGAATGCAGGGAAACCTGCAGTTGCAAGTTCGTATATTGCAAGTAAAAACAGGAGAAAGAGTAATAGGACTCTTCCTCCGTTTTCATGGGTATATTCAGACAATCTGTTAGAATAGACTTTTGCCATGATTACTATTTTGCGTGATTGTTCTCAACAGCAGTCAATCCCAATTGGGAAATACGATATACAAAGTTGTTAAATCTTGTATATGGTGGCAACTGTCCAACAAACTCCTCGACAGCATAACGCTGTGCCTCTGTGAGATACATGAACAAGGTGTTCTTGTCTTCCAATTGTGACTCAAGCTCCTTGAGTGCTTTCTGGTCTACATCTTTCCAAGTGCGATTAGCACGTGTGACCATCAAGTTGATAGTTCCCATGTTCAGCAAAGCTGGTGGGATGGAATGATCGTCCAAATTAGGATATTCAACGATTGCAATTTCGTTAGGAAGAATATCGGGACAAATGTCTTTGATATCCTTGGCCATGATGAATCGGCTATCTTCTGCCAAGAAGTCCTCATCGTAAGTGAGACGGCGTACTTGCAGGCCTATGGAAATCCAATAGTTCTCCAATTCCTGAGCCAAATAACTCTTTCCATTAGCTGCATCTGTAGATAACAAGTTCAAAACATTCTGCTGTCCTTCCTTGAAATGGGGGAGAAGTGCCTTACTTAACTGGCGCATAGCCATATCGGCAATTGTCTTGTTAAAACGGCGATAACGCAGCGTACTTTCTTTCGGGAAGCATCCCATGACAGGAATCTTTGTGATGCGTTCTGAACGCATACGGTCACGGAGTGTACGATCGAGCAACTCGATGATGAAGAAGTACATGGCTGTCAGTAAGAATGTCAGCAGGAATGTACCTAATAATATCATCAGACGATTGGTTGGCTGCGCATTCATGGGGAACATTGGTGGATTGAGAACGCGCAATGTCGCAGTGGTCATCTGGAGGTTCTTCTGTCGGAGACGAGCTGCATTTAAAGCTCTCAACATTTCCATGTAGTTTCCTTCGATAAAGCTTATATGACGATCCTTGCGGGCAATCGTTGCACCGATTGGAGCAAAATATATCATTTCTTTATCGATTTTTGAACGCATAATATCTTGGGCACCTAATTCTGCCTTTGTTTTCTCTAATAGAAGGACCTGTTCCAGCCAACGGCTAATCATATCATTTGCTTTTACACCAGTCTCTGTGCTATAGGTTCCTGCTTCAATGTCTTTAACAAGACCACGTACATTGGCTGTCGCATCTTGCAACATGCGTTCAGCTTTGGCAAGTTCCAACTGAGATTCAACACCACTTCCGCTACCTTCACTACTCATTAGACGAAGGTTGGAAATGCGTGACTGAATGCGTGAAATATCTGTTACCTGATTAGTAAAGTCTTTATTGGCTTTAATAATTTTTGCTCGGTCTCCTAATTGTCGCTCTAAATAGTCCATGAGTGCACGTGTTGTTGCCATATTCATAAGAATTTGGTTATCTGCTCCTTTTTGGTCTCCATCCATTCCTGCGACAACTTTGGTTTGTTCGCCATAATTGATGATTCTTTTTTCTACATTGTAACGAATCAAATCATCTTCTGCATTGGTTAGAATACGATAAAGGCGGGCTACTTCGCGCTCGAAGAATTTAATCACATTATTGGTTTCGCCATATCTTAATTGAGCGTATTGACGAGCAAACACCTCATTGAGAATGTCCAATGTGTTGTAAGCGATACCTGCATCATTAGCAGTATAACTAATATCAATAATATCACTTTTTTGAAGTTGTTGAACTTTTAATCGTGCCGTAATATTATTGATGCCAAACCAAGGATGATAATTAAGAAGACCAAAGATGTAATTGTCCTGAGATGGGCGTTCATATGCTTTCAAATTTGCATATGTGGCATTTTCACTATTGTGATTAACAAGTGCTTTTACATCAGCAGGAACACTATTATTCAACTGACGGAAATGCTCAGATGAGATATAATTGTTGTCCTTGTTTGGGTTACCATACATCATACAACGAGCAAACAAACGAAGGGATACTTCATGAATAGTTGCATCTGTTGTTATCAACAACATCAAGTTTGTCATATTGGTTTGTGACTGACCTCCTGCAGAACCAATACCGCCTTCAATGTTATAACCGGTAATCATACCAGTATATATGGTCGTGTTACTATCATATACACGATCCATATTGCGTGTTAAGAACCATGCAACAATCAAGGCAATTAATGGTAAAATAATTAAATACCAACGTATTTTATATAGAAAACGAACGATATATCTGAATAAATCCATAGCTAATTCTTTTTGGGGTTATTATTTTGTTTTTTTTGCGGCTTTGGCTGCAGCTTTCTCTGCTTTTTTCTCTGCTTTCTCGAGTGCTTTGAGTCTCTTTTCGTCCTCAGCAACAGCCTTTTTTATACGTTTTTCAACAGCCTTATTCTCTTTGGCTATCTCTTTAGCAGACTTATGGATTGACTTGTCTAATGTGATTTCAGTTGTGGCGTTTGTAATAATAGGTGTATGAGTAATAATCTCTAATGTCAAAATATCTGTTGTAATATTAGTTTGTAAAGTCTGGTATTGATTAACATTAGAACCTTCATACATTTTTGTTGCTGCAAATTCTTCAATATTCAAGTTGCCATTTTCAAAATCCTCACGATTGAGTGCTCCCGCACCTTGATAGGCAGCGGCAGCTTCACCATAAGTTTTTAGTTTTACAAGATCGTTTGTGATTTTCACAAACAGGGATGCAATTTGTAACTTAAGTTGATCATATGCTATGTCTTTAGCAAGCACAGCTTGATCGACTTCTAATTTCTTACGTTTAACTGAGGCACCTAAATCCAAAATATCTTCAAGTGGTACGGCTAAACTTGCACCTACATTCCAATAGCTCTGCTCTGAGCCTTGGAACTGGTAAACCATTGGACTAGCGGTAGTCGAGTTATTACCCCACATGTCTGTTTTGCCATAGCTATAGCTTGCGCGGCCCGTGATGTATGAGAAAATATGACGTTTCTGTTTAGCCACTTCCGCCTGGGCCAATTGTCTAGCTTTCTCCAATGTCATAATTTGGGGAGTTGACTTGGCATTTTCAAACAAAACGGCCAATGGCGGCAGGTGGAATTCGGAGAAGTTGATGTCCTTATCCTTACTCGAATCAAAGAATCCCGCGGCAATACCACTCTCGTCGAACTGGGCGAGGGCAGTGGAACTGATGCCTGCAGTTACTACAATCACTAGTAGTCGTCTTAACTTGTTCATTGCGAAAGGTTTATGTTTCTTAAACGTTATCTTTTTGTATAAATGCTGTCAGCGTGCGGAAGATAATCTTCATGTCAAGCATGAAATTATAGGTCTGTCCGTAGGTGATATCCAGTTGCTTACGCTCTTCGGCTGACATAAGTCCGCCTTTGCCGCGCTCTTCTACCTGCCACAAGCCTGTGAGACCTGCAGGCGCCATAAAGCGGTCGATGCTGGAATCTACGGTGAGCTTCTCAGCCTCATAAAGAGGCAACGGGCGATTGCCAACGATGGACATATCGCCTTTCAATATGTTGAAGAGCTGTGGTAGCTCATCTATGCTATATTTACGGATGAAACGACCTACCTTCGTTACGCGGGGATCGTTCTCGATTTTCACAAAGGCATTGTTGATGTCTTCTTCTTTCTCCTTGTTGAAATCGGTTTCGGATACTACAAAGTCATCACCGACCAGCATGACCTCGTCGTCGCTGATCATCATGTCGGACTCCATACCCATATCCATCATCATCATTTCTGCTTCATCACCCAGCGGTGCTGTTATCACGGCTTGATGATCCTCTTCTTTCTTTTCCTCTGCCTTTTCTGCGTATTGGTTTCCGGCTTCTTTCGCAACTTCCTTCAGACGTTGTTCTGCATCGGCATACATGGAGCGGAATTTCAGGAAATTGAAGATGGTATAGTTCGTACCTACACGCTTCGACTTGAAAATGATGGGACCTTTGCTCTCCAGACGGATGGCTATAGCGGTAAGGATGAATACCGGTGAGAGAATAATGATAGCCAATAGGGAGAAGACGATGTCGAACAGACGTTTCCAAAGGGGAATCTTAAAGCGTAAGATGCGATGTCTGGAAGGGGCTTCGTCGAAGAGCATGCCTTCACGATCTGCGATGAACTGAATCTTCTTGTTCATCTCTGTGATAGTGGCATTGGAGTCCATTGTGTCGTTGATACCACACTTCTGGTACATCTTCCTGTCGTCCAAGGTCAATTGGTGGGTGAGCAGGATGATATAGACGTTCTTACATTTCTTGCGAAGGTAGGTGATGGCGGTAACGTCTTCAGTTTGCACACCCTGCTCATAGAACACAATGAAATGCTCATTGCGTACATGGGGCGCACAAATGTTAGCGGCATCCTTGTAGTTGTCTGCGCATTGAACGAGACGACCTGGGATATACTTCAGCCGCTCTATTGTTTCTGAATTCTTACCTAAATATAATACACCTATCATATATACTATACATCAAGGAATAATCTTCTTGACGCGAATCTTCAATTCCATAGGGTTGAAAGGCTTTACAATATAGTCTTCTGCCCCGATTTCCAATAGACGGATACGCTCACTGGTAGAGTCCTCACTGGAAAGCATGATAACAGGGATGTGCTGGAACAGCTCATTCTGCTTAATCCACTCCAAAAAGTCGTCGCCACGCATTCCCGGCATACGGATGTCGGAGATAATGAGGTCTGGCGTATTGCCTGCCTGAAGCCATTTTACTCCCTGCAGTCCATCTGGTAACCATTGCACGTCATAATCGCTCATCAGATATATTGAGAGCACTTTTGCAATGGTCTCTTTGTCGTCAAGTATTAGTATTTTCTTCTTCATATATGAATTGTAATTATCTCTTGTTGTGCCAATATTCGGTGCAAAGGTAAGCAAAAAATTTTAATTGAACACAAAATATGATAAAAAAAATGTCTTTTTATGAAAAAAAATTGCGAGTATCAGAAAAATTAGGGAAATTTGCAATTAGGCCGTATTATAATAAAGTATAATTCTAACAATTATGGCAAATAGATATCTATTAGGTTTTGATGTCGGTAGCTCTTCAGTGAAGGCATCGTTGGTCAATGCCGACAACGGCAAGTGTGTAGCAACAGCATTCTATCCAGAAAAGGAGGCTCCCATTATGGCTGTAAAAGCAGGATGGGCAGAGCAGGATCCCGAAATGTGGTGGGAGAATGCTAAGTTAAGTCTGAAGAAAATCATGCAGGATGCCAACGCCACTGCTGATGAAATCAAGGCGATTGGTATTTCTTACCAAATGCATGGTCTGGTGTGCGTGGATAAGAATCTGAAGGCCCTTCGCCCTGCCATCATCTGGTGTGACTCTCGTGCTGTGCCTTACGGTGAAAAGGCTTTCAATGCGCTTGGTGCAGACAAGTGTCTCAGTCATCTCTTGAATTCACCTGGTAATTTTACAGCCGCTAAGTTGGCTTGGGTGAAGGAGAATGAACCTGAAGTATATAATAATATATATAAGGTGATGCTTCCTGGTGACTACATTGCTCTGAAGCTGAGTGGTACCGTTAATACGACGGTCAGCGGTCTGAGTGAGGGTATGTTCTGGGACTTTAAGAATAATCAGGTGGCTGATTTCTTGCTTGACTATTATGGCTTCGACAAGAATCTGATTGCTGACATCGTTCCGACGTTTAGCGTACAGAGCGAGGTGAGTGCTGCTGCGGCTGCAGAACTCGGACTCAAAGCAGGAACACCTATTACTTATAGAGGCGGCGACCAGCCGAACAACGCACTTTCACTGAATGTTCTGAATCCTGGCGAAATTGCCGCAACGGCAGGTACCTCTGGTGTCGTCTATGGTGTGCTCGGTGAAGTGAACTACGACAAGCAGAGTCGTGTTAATACTTTTGCACATGTGAATCATACGGCAGATCAGACACGCTTGGGTGTTCTGCTCTGTGTGAATGGTACGGGCATTCTTAATGCTTGGACTCACCGTAATATTACACCTGATGTGGGCTATGCCGAGATGAACGATTTGGCTGCTACAGTGCCCATTGGCAGTGAGGGTGTGACTATTATTCCTTTCGGAAACGGTGCAGAGCGTGTGCTCGAGAACAAGGAAATCGGTTGCTCTATCAATGGTTTGAATTTCAACAAGCACAATAAGGCTCACTTGGTAAGAGCTGCTCAAGAGGGTATCGTGTTCTCCTTCTGCTATGGTATGGAAATCATGCAGCAGATGGGTATGGATGTACGTAAAATTCATGCTGGAAAGGCCAATATGTTCCTGAGCCCATTGTTCAGAGATACGCTGGCTGGTGTGAGTGGAGCTACCATCGAGCTCTATGATACTGATGGTTCTGTCGGTGCAGCTAAGGGTGCTGGTATCGGTGCAGGAATCTATAAAGATAATAACGAGGCCTTTGCAACGTTGGATAAACTGCAGGTCATCGAACCTGATGCAAAGAATCGGGATGCGTATCTGAATGCCTATGCGGCTTGGAAAGAAACGCTGAAGAAGAATCTTTAAAAGAAAAAGCCCGTCAATCGGCGGGCTTTTCTTATGCTCTTGCGATGATTTTGGAGCAAAACCTTAATTCAGAGATTCTTTATACCATTCGAAAAGTTTCTGAACACCATCTTCAATCTCTACTTTGTGAGTCCATCCCAGTGAATGGAGCTTGGCTACATCAATGAGCTTGCGCATCGTGCCGTCGGGCTTGGAAGCGTCAAATTCTACAGTTCCTTCGAAACCAACAGCCTTTACGACGAGTTCTGAAAGCTCACGTATCGTCAGTTCCTTACCGGTGCCGACGTTGATGTGGCAATTGCGAATTTCACCCAAGCTGGGAATAGCACCGCCGCGACCGGCTGAGTGATTGCGGTCTACAGCTCCATCTGTCTTTGCGCCGTAGTGGACTGATGAATATTTCTCAACACCGATGATGTCAGAGAAATCAACATTCAACAATACATGAACGGAGGCATCAGCCATATCCTCACTCCATAGGAATTCGCGGAGTGGGGTACCAGTACCCCAGAGCACCACCTTATTATTATATATACCGTATTTGGCGAGGACTGTCAGGATGTCTGCATCGCTGGCAGAACCGGTAATGCCTTCTACTGGACGTTTGTCCATATCAGTCCTGATAGCTTGCCAGTTCTCATCGTGAATGAGCTTGGCCAGATAGACTTTTCGCATCATGGCCGGCATCACATGACTGTTTTCGAGATGGAAATTGTCGTTGGGACCATAGAGGTTCGTCGGCATCACGGCGATATAATTTGTGCCATACTGCAGGTTGTAGCTCTCGCACATCTTTAAGCCGGCAATTTTTGCGATGGCATATTCTTCATTGGTGTATTCCAGTGGAGATGTCAGCAGACAGTCTTCTTTCATCGGCTGGGGAGCATTCTTGGGATAGATGCAGGTCGAGCCAAGGAAAAGGAGCTTCTTGACACCGTGAGCGTAGGCCTCGCTGATGACATTGCACTGAATCTTCATGTTCATCATGATGAAATCTGCGCGATAGAGCGAGTTGGCCATGATACCACCAACGAATGCGGCAGCAAGGACCACTGCATCGGGGCGTTCTTCGTCGAAGAATCTCTTGACGGCAACTTGGTCGGTGAGATCCAGTTCCTTATGACTGCGTCCGACCAGATTGGTATAACCGCGTTGCAGCAGGTTATTCCAAATAGCGGAACCCACAAGTCCGTGGTGTCCCGCTACATAAATTTTGCTATTTTGGTCTAAAGTCATTCTTCCATCTGGGCTTTAATGAATAATTTCTTCACGAACTTCATGTCGTGCTTGACCATGATTCTCACGAGTTCCTCGAAAGATGTCTTATGAGGATTCCAACCAAGTTTGGCCTTTGCCTTCGCAGGATTGCCTAACAGCTGATCTACTTCAGCAGGACGGAAATACTTCGGATCGACCTCCACGAGTGGCTTGCCTGTAGCTTTGTCATAGCCTTTCTCGTCGACGCCGTCTCCTCTCCACTCGAGTTCGATACCCACTTCCTTGAAGGCAAGGGTCGTAAACTCACGGACAGTGTGGTATTCACCGGTAGCGATTACGAAGTCGTCTGGTTCGGGTTGCTGAAGAATCAGCCACATGCACTCGATATAGTCCTTGGCATATCCCCAGTCGCGGAGTGAATTCAGGTTTCCCAGATAGAGCTTGTCCTGATAGCCTTGGGCGATACGTGAGGCAGCAAGGGTGATCTTACGGGTGACGAAGTTCTCGCCGCGGCGCTCACTCTCATGGTTGAAGAGAATACCATTGCAGCAAAACATACCGTATGACTCGCGGTAGTTCTTCATAATCCAGAAACCATAGAGCTTGGCTACGGCATAGGGCGAACGGGGATAGAACGGCGTCGTTTCTGATTGCGGAACCTCCTGTACCTTACCATAAAGTTCAGAAGTAGAGGCCTGATAGATACGACAGGTCTTGTCCAGTCCGCAGATGCGTACAGCCTCAAGGAGACGAAGTACACCATCGGCATCCACATCAGCAGTGTATTCCGGCACGTCGAACGAAACCTTTACGTGACTCTGGGCTGCCAGATTGTAAATCTCTGTCGGCTTCACCTCGCCAATGACGCGAATCAGCGACGAAGAGTCTGTCATGTCTGCCCAGTGAAGATTCACTAGACGTTTCTTCTTCATATCACGAACCCATTCGTCGAGATACAAATGTTCGATGCGTCCTGTGTTGAATGAAGAGGAACGGCGGAGTAATCCGTGTACCTCATATCCTTTCTCGATAAGGAATTCGGCCAGATACGAACCGTCCTGACCGGTAATGCCTGTAATAAGGGCTACTTTTCTATCCATTATATTATATTTATTCGTTTCCTGAAAAATTCTTGATGCGCTGTTCCTCTGTCAGTTTGCAGATGAGCAGGGTGTCATTGTTCTCTGCGACGATATAGCCGTCAAGGCCTTGAACGACCACTCTCTTCTCCTGCGTGGTGTGGATGATGCAGTTATGACTTTCGTAAAGACTGATTTCCGGACCAATGCTGACATTGCCATAGAGGTCTTTCTTGCTCTGCTCGTGGAGGGAACCCCATGTTCCGAGGTCGCTCCAGCCGAAGTCTGCCGGACAGACAAAAATCTCCTCGGCCTTTTCCATAATGGCATAGTCCACAGAGATATTCTCACATTCCGGGAACAGACGGTTGATCTCTTCTTGTTCCTTTTCGGTTCCATAGACGGGTAGGAGTGACTCGAAGAGCTTGGCCATCGCTGGCTGATAGACACGGAAGGCATTGACTATCGTGTTGACATTCCAGATAAAGATGCCTGCGTTCCAGAAATAGTAGTTCTTCTTGATGTATTCCTTGGCAGTCTCGAGGTCGGGCTTCTCCCTGAAAGAGTCAACTCGGAAGATTTCCTTGTTTCGCAGAGAACTGGTACTGAGGTCTGCCTGAATATAACCATAGCCTGTTTCCGGACGATTCGGCTTCATGCCCAGGGTGACGATGGAGTCGGTCTCGCTGGTAAACACCATGCACTCCTTCACAACCCGCTGGAATTCAGCCTTGTCGGTCACGATGTGATCACTTGGCGTAACCACGATGTTGGCTTTGGGATCTTTGGATTTGATGCGCCAGCTGACATAAGCGATGCAAGGGGCTGTATTGCGGCGGCATGGCTCACAGAGGATATTCCCCTCTGGCATATCGGGTAGCTGTTCCTTGACGATAGCTGCATATTTCTGATTCGTAACTACCCAGATGTTCTCTGGCTTGACCAGACTTCCGAATCTGTCAACGGTTAGTTGGAGCAGGGTCTTACCTGTCCCGAGGACATCAATAAACTGCTTTGGCTTGTCGGAAGTGCTCATGGGCCAGAAACGACTGCCAACGCCGCCTGCCATGATTACCAGATGATTGTTTGTCTTCGCCATACCTAAACATATTAATTATAATCTGCAAAGATACACATTATTTATGAAATAAAAGAATTTTTAGGGAAAATTCTGATTTTATGCGTTTTCCCCATTCTTTTTCTTCAGTCTCGACTTCACGACGAAATAGACAATTGCCAGGACGATCAGGCCGATGATGGCAATCTTGATGTATTCGGCATACTCGCTGATCTTGTCGTTCAGCTGGTCTTCAGGCACGATGGCGTGCAGGTACCAACCCATCGCTGCGAGTACACTATGCCAACCGCCGGCACCGATAGTCGTAAACAGCAGGAACTTCCAGTAATTCATGCGAGCCAGACCTGCAGGAATGGATATCAGATGGCGGATGACCGGAACGAAGCGCCCCGTCAGTGTGGCAGCGACACCGTGCTCATCGAAGTATCTTTCACTCTTCTCGACTTTCTCTTGGTTTAGCAGACACATCTTGCCCCACTTGCTATTGGCAAACTTGTAGATGACTGGACGTCCTACATAGAGTGCCACAAAGTAGTTGATGCTGGCACCGACGTCGGCGCCTAAGGTCGCAAACAGCACAATGAGAAAGACATTCAGCGAACCGCTGGCGGCATGATAGGCCGCAGGGGTAACGACGAATTCTGAGGGAACCGGTACAACGGTACTCTCCAGCAACATCAGGACGAATACGGTGGGATACCAGCCCAGACTGTTCAGTATGTTTGTAATGAAATTCATATTCTATTGATTGCTTTTTTGTTTTGACATATATTCAACGTATGACTCAGGCGTCATTCCTTCTGGAAACAGACTGCCAAGAACGAGCTTCGCCTCTCGCGGATTGTGCTTCACGGCGAGTTCGAGATACTGCATGAACTCCTTCTCCTTTTTCAGTTCCCGACAGCAGAGGGCCATGTAGGAATAACCATCGTGCCAGTCTTTACCAGCATACTTGAAGAAATTCTTGAAGAGCAGATAGGATGATTGGTAATACTGATTGTCGTAGAGCGAAACGTTAATCCGGAGCATGGTCTTCGGAGCATTGTCGGAGAGCTGGAGGGCTTTCTTGAAGGCTTGTTCCGCTTTTTCCATATTGTTGTTATAGAGTAGGATGTGACCTCGTATAACCTCCATGTTGACGTGGTCGCAGTCGAGTAGCTCCGTCTTGTCTATATAGTAGAGCGCATTGTCAAGCTGGTGCTGCTCACTATACGCAAAGGCCAGCTCTTGGTAGATCTCTGGCAGATATTGCGAATCTGGCTCTGCGACCTGCGCCCCCTTCTCTAGTACCTTGATGGCATCTGTGCTACGTCCGAGGTTGATGAGACAGGTGCCTTGATGGAGATAGCCGAAGTCGTCGTTGGGCATCATTTCCGAATAGCGTTGGAAATAGGAGTATGCCGATTCGAAGTTGCCCAGACTATACAGCCCATTCGCTTTCGAGAGTACTGATTCCGCATTGTTCGGGTTGATGGCGATGGCATACTCGCTGCTGGTGATGGACGAGTTGTAGTCTTCGTTCATGAACTGGGCGTTGGCAAGCGCGTTCCAGTATCTGATGGAGTAGGGGTCGTGGTCGATCAGCTCGTTGAAGATCCGTTCGCTGTCCTTGTATTTCCCAAGTCCGAAAAGTGTGCAACCCATCAGTTCCTTGAACTCATCGGAGTCATCTCCCTTTGAACGGGCGATCCACTCGAAAGCCTTCTCGTGGAGATTGTAGTCTGAGAAGAGGTGGGCTACATCATAGACATAGTCTGTCAGCTCGTCGGGATAGACCTCTTTCAGTTGTTGCCTGAAGAGCTCGTCGGCCTCTTCGGCCTTGCCTTGACAGATCAGGATTTCTCCTTTGAAATAGAGACCCTCCTGACTGTCGATAGCCTCGATGCGTGTCTGATACTCATAGGCGGTTTCGTAGTCGTTCTGGGCCAAAGCCTCTCTTGCCTTATAGAGCAGGGGACCGATAGCGTCGGGATTGTATTTCAGAGCCAGTTCTATGGCCGCTTGTGCCTCATCATAGCGGCAGTAGAAATGATAATAGTCGGCAATGTCGGCCAAGTCGTCAGCATCCATATAGGCCGGATGCCCTGACTTGACTGACTCTTCGTATTGTTTCAGAATGTTCTTGAATTCCTTACTCTCGAAATATACCGACTCGTCTGCCATTACTTATTGATCTTTGCCCAAGTGTCCTTCAGACCGACCGTCTTGTTGAAGACCGGCTTCTCTGGTGTAGAATCAGTATCGGGCGTGAAGTAGCCGATACGTTGGAACTGCAGATAGGTCAGCGGCTTCATCGTAGCAGCGAATGGCTCGATATAACAGTTTTGCAGGATGCTCAGTGAGTTGGGGTTGATCATCTGCTTCATGGCTGTCACAGCGTCGCAGTTCTGCTCTTCGCGAAGCTCGGCCAGTGTGTCACGCGGATTCTCAACCTTCCACAGACGGTCGTACAGGCGCACTTCGGCCTTGACTGCATTGTGGCAGCTCACCCAGTGTAGCGTCTTGCCCTTGATCTTGCGATTGGAACCGGGCAGCCCGCTGCGCGATTCGGGATCGTAGGTGCAGTAGATGGTGGTGATGTTGCCGTTCTCGTCCTCATCACAGGGATGCTCCTCGTCGCATTTGATGATATAGGCATTCTTCAGGCGTACTTCCTTGCCTGGTGCCAGACGCATGAACTTCTTGTCGGCTTCCTTCATGAAGTCGTCGCGCTCGATCCAGAGCTCACGGCTGAATTCCACCTCATGTGTGCCGTCGGCCTCGTTCTCAGGATTGTTGACGGCCGTCAGCTGCTCGAATTGGTTCTCTGGGTAGTTCGTCAGTACGACCTTCACGGGATCCAGTACGGCGCTTACGCGGATGGAACGGCTGTTCAGATCGTCGCGTACGGCACTTTCCAGCAGCGCCATATCGTTCAGCGCGTCAATCTTGGTGTAGCCGATCTTGTCGATAAACTTGATGATGCTCTCGGGGCTGTAGCCACGACGGCGGAAACCGCAGATGGTCGGCATACGGGGATCGTCCCAACCGTTTACCAGCTTCTCGTTGACGAGGGCCAGCAGGTTGCGCTTCGACATCAGCGTATAGTTCAGGTTCAGCTTGTTGAACTCTGTCTGTCGTGGGCGGTTGTCCTCGATATTGTCTGTCTCACCCTTCCATTCTTTCATCCAGGTGACAAAGAGGTCGTAAAGGGGACGGTGCTCTACGAACTCGAGCGTACACCATGAGTGGGTGACTCCCTCGAGGTAGTCGCTCTGTCCGTGCGTGAAATCGTACATCGGGTATGCGTTCCACTTGTTGCCGGTACGGATATGGGGGATGTTGAGCACACGGTAGATCAGCGGGTCGCGGAACAGCATGTTCGGATGGGCCATATCAATCTTGGCGCGAAGTACCAGTGTGCCTGGTTCGCACTTGCCGCTGTTCATGAACTCAAAGAGGCGCAGGTTCTCTTCGACGGGACGGTCGCGGAACGGACTGTTGGTTCCCGGGCTGGTCGTCGTACCTTTCTGCTGGGCGATGACCTCTGAGCTCTGCTCGTCGACATAGGCGCGGCCTTGCTGGATGAGCCATACGGCAAAGTCCCACAACTCCTGAAAGTAGTCGCTGGCATAATAGACGTTGGCCCACTGGAATCCCAGCCACTTAATGTCGTTCTCGATGCTCTCGATGTATTCGGTATCCTCTTTGATGGGGTTTGTGTCGTCGAAACGGAGGTTACAGGTGCCGCCATATTTCTTGGCCAGTCCGAAGTCGATGGCGATGGCTTTGGCGTGACCGATATGCAGGTAGCCATTGGGCTCTGGTGGGAAACGGGTCTGTAGTCTGCCGCCGTTCTTGCCGGCTGCAAGGTCGTCTTTCACCTTCTGCTCAATAAAGCTTACTGATTTCTTCTCTTCACTTTCATTAATGATTTTCTCTTCCATATATCCTTGATATTTCTATTTTTGGCTGCAAAATTACGAAAAATATTCGAAATAACATCAAATCATTTATTTTATTTAATTCCTCGGTCGTTGAGGGCCTTGGAATATTTGGCCGCATTCCTGAGGTGCTCCTGATAGGTAGCGGCGAAATTATGGGTACCGGAGAAGTCTTCTTTGGCACACATATACAGATAGTTGTGCTCCACGCGGTTCAGTACGGCGTTGATGCCGGCGACGGAGGCTATCTTGATGGGGCCGGGAGGCAGTCCGATGTTACGATAGGTGTTGTAAGGACTGTTGTAGGTCAGCATATCGTGATAGATGCGACGCAGTGCAAAGTCCTGAAGGGCGAATTTGACGGTGGGGTCTGCCTGAAGGGGCATCCCTTTGTTCAGACGGTTGATATACATACCTGCGATCATCGGTTTCTCAGCATTGTTGGCTGTCTCCTCGTCGATGATGCTGGCCAGCGTGCAGACTTCGTTCGGGGTGAGACCGATGGCCTTTGCCTTTGCCGTACGGTCGGCATCCCAGAAGTGGTCGTGCTCTTTATGCATGCGGGCCATCAGGTTGTCCAGCGACGTGTTCCACCACACCTCATAGGTGTTGGGCACGAAAAGACAGACGATATTGGCTGGGTCGTAACCCAGCTTGGCGCAAAACGATGAGTCCTTGAGCAAGATGGCGACAGAGGCGCTGTCAAGCATCAGTTTCTTTGACAAAGCACCGGCCAGTCTGTCTGTCGTCCGGCTCTCCGGAATGGTCAGCATGACTGGACTCTGATGACCGTTCTTCAGATGACGGAAAACCGTTATGGTACTCTCGTCGGGGCGCACTTCGTATCGACCGCTCCGGATGTGGTCTGCATAACCGCTGTGGCGGGCCATCAGCCGAAATGCCGTGATAGCCCGTTCTGTGGAGAATGCTGATAATTTCTTTGACACATCGTCCAGATTGTCGGTGTCGTAGATATAGACATATTCCGTCTTGTCAGACTGGGAGAAATTACCTACGAAATAGTAGATACACAATCCAATGATACATGCTACGCAGATAACGATGGCTATCAGGTAATGCTGCTTTTTTATTGCTTTCATCTCGATGTTCATTAAAAATTGCTGCAAAGTTACAAAAAAGTCTCAACTCATAACTCTGAATTCCAACTTTTTTGTATCTTTGCAATGAAATATTGAGCATATGAAGTTGAAATTCACTATAAACTATGGTACCCAATGGGGCGAGAACCTCTGGGTGGTGATCACCTACAGGAGCCTCGACGGGACAGAGAAGAGCCGCCGGCAGATGATGACGACGACTGATGGCTGGCAGTGGGAACTCGAGACCTCTGCGGTCGAGTCGCGCCAGCATCCGATAGCCTCCTTCTCTTACTATTATCAGGTGGAAGACGCTGATGAGAACGTGCTCCGTCGCGAATGGACGGCCGTTCCCCGCGTCTATTACTTTGACCCTTCGAAGAATTACGTGCTGGCTGACCAGTGGCGGGAGATCCCCTTGCAATATCATCTTTACAGTCGTGCCTACCAGACGATGGAACATATGTCGTGCGACGAGGAGGTCAAGGCCTTGCGCGTGCCTTTGTACCGCAAGACGATCCTGTTTCGCGTGTCGGCGCCGCAGCTGAAGTCCGGACAGGCGATGGCCGTTGTCGGCAGTCATCCGGCTCTGGGCAGTTGGAATCCTACACGCTATCTGAGGATGGAGTATCTGGGACGCTACGACTGGCTGTTGTCCGTCAATGTGGATGCTATCCCGCTGCCGATAGAGTATAAGTATGTTATTATCGACGATGCGACGCATACCCTGATAGCCTGGGAGGAGGGTGACAACCGCACGACGGAGAGCCTGATATCTTCTGACCAGATGGGTATTCCCGACGGTACTGTGGTCGTTGCCTATGGTGAGACGCTGAGGGTGAAGGAGCAGACGTGGCGGGCGGCTGGTGTCGTGGTGCCGGTGTTCTCGCTGAGGAGTGAACATTCCTATGGCGTTGGTGACTTCGGCGACCTGAAGCGGTTTGTCGACTGGGTGGCTGCCACAGGCATGAGGATGATTCAGCTGCTGCCCGTCAATGATACCACCAACTCGCACTCCTGGAGCGATTCCTATCCTTATAACATCGTCTCGGCCTTTGCGCTCCACCCGCAGTATCTGGATCTTGAGGCACTGGGCATCCTGAAGAATAAGACGAAGATGACAGCCTTCCGCCGTCAGCGTCAGGAACTCAACGCCCTCGGCTATTCCGACTACGAGGCTGTTGCTCGTGTCAAGGAGAGCTATGTTGCAGAACTTTTTGCTGAGCGCGGTCAGCAGACGCTGGACTCGAAGGATTTCAAGACGTGGTTTGACGACAATAAGGATTGGCTCGAACCCTATGCCCTCTGGTGTGCAAATCACTCTTCACTATCCACTCTTCACTCTTCCCTTATCTATTACGTCCAGTATCATCTTCATTGTCAGTTGAAGGCGGCTGCCGACTATGCCCGTTCGAAAGGTATTGTGCTGAAGGGCGACGTGCCCATCGGCGTGAACCGTGAGAGTGTGGAGACGGCCACTCGTCCGGAACTATTCCATCTGGATGCCCAGACGGGAGCACCGCCCGATGCTTTCTCGCTGAACGGACAGAACTGGGGCTTCCCGACATACAGGTGGAGTCCGAAGCTGACAGCTTGGTTCCGTCATCGCCTGCGCTGGATGGAGCAGTATTTCGACGCCATCCGTATCGATCATGTGCTGGGATTCTTCCGTATCTGGGAGATACCGAATGAATACCTCTTCGGCCTCATGGGACATTTCTCGCCGGCTCTGCCGATGACGGTAGGGGAGATTGAGTATTTCGGACTCCCGTTCCGCAAGGAACTGCTGACGCGTCCATTCATCAACGACCGCGTGCTCGACCGTCTCTTCGGTATGCATGCGCCCTATGTCCGCGAACACTTCCTGGTGCCGCGCAGCTATGGGTTCTATGACCTGAAGCCGGAGTATGACACGCAGAAGAAGATCCGTGACTGTTTCGAGGGAAAGGGCGATGAGAACAGCCTCTGGATCCGTGACGGCCTTTATCGGTTGGTCAGCAACGTGCTGTTCCTCGAGGATTCCGAGCAGCCCGGCATGTATCATCCGCGCATCGGTGCCTATCAGGAGTCGGTCTATGAGGCCTTGACGGCCGAGGAAAAGGATGCCTATCTGCGTCTCTACAACAATTACTATTATCAGCGTCATAATATGTTCTGGGGGGCTAATGCCATCCACAGGCTGAAGGATGTCTTTGGCGGTACCCGGATGCTGTGCTGTGCCGAGGATCTGGGGATGCTTCCCGACTGTGTGGCGCCTGTGCTCGACCAGTTGCGCGTGCTGACGCTGGAGATTCAGTCGATGCCGAAGCAGAGCGGCTTTGAGTTTGCCCACCTTGACGGTAACCCGTATCGGAGTGTGGCCACCTTCTCGACGCATGATATGCCGCCCTTGCGACTTTGGTGGGAGGAGAGTCCGGAGCGCACCCAGCGCTACTATGTCTCGATGCTCCAGAAACAGGGACGCGCCCCTGAGCACTTGCCTGCCCATCTGGCCGAGGAGATCATCGCGCGTCATCTCTATTGTCCGTCGATGCTCTGTCTGCTGTCTCTGCAAGACTGGCTGGCGATGGACGGCGAGCTGCGCTCGAAGTCACCGCGCGAAGAACGTATCAATGTGCCCAGCGACCCTTACAACCACTGGAAATACCGTATGCATCTTACGATCGAGGAACTGCTCAAGGCCGATAAGTATAATAATAAGGTGCACACGATGATTACCCGTAGCAAGCGATGAGATACCAGACTTACGTATTTGACCTTGACGGTACGCTGCTCGACACCCTTGGTGATCTGGCGGCTTCTACCAACTACGCGTTGCGGACGCACGGAATGCCCGAACACTCACTGGATGATGTCCGCCGCTTCGTCGGAAATGGTGTCCGCGTGCTGATGGAACGGGCCGTTCCGCAAGGGGCAGAGAACCCGCAGTTCGAAGCTGCCTTCCAGACGTTCCGGGAGCATTATATGCAGCACTCCCTTGATACCACAAAGCCTTATGACGGCATCCTCGAAACGTTGGAGACGCTCAAGGCCGAAGGCTGCCGTCTGGCGGTGGTGAGCAATAAGATGATGGCTGCCACACAGGAGCTTTGCCGTCATTTCTTCCGCGACACGATAGAGGTAGCTATCGGTGAGCACGAGGCACAGGGGATTCGCAAGAAACCGGCTCCTGATACCGTCAATGAGGCCTTCCGGCAGCTCGGCGTGGGGAAGGAGAGGGCTGTCTATGTCGGCGACAGCGATGTGGATATCCTGACGGCCCGCAATAGCGGCCTGCCTTGTATCAGCGTGCTCTGGGGTTTTCGCGACCGCGACTTCTTGATACAACACGGGGCAGAGACTTTCATCTCCGCCCCGTCAGAATTGCTGTTGTAAAGGGAATCCTATAACTGTTGTAGTCTGGCAATGTATTTGCCTAAGATGTCGAACTCGAGGTTGACGACGGTGCCCACCTTGATGTCGCAGAAATTGGTGTGCTCGAAGGTGTAGGGGATGATGGCCACCTGGAACGTATTGCTCGTCGGATTGCACACCGTGAGACTCACGCCGTTGACGGTGACGCTGCCTTTATCTACGGTGAAGTAGCCCTTCTTCGCCATCTCTCTGTTCTCCGGATACTCAAAGGTGAAATAGGTGCTGCCGTCGGCATCTTCCATCGCGATGCACTTGGCCGTCTCGTCGACGTGTCCCTGTACGATATGACCGTCCAGACGACCGTTCATCAGCATCGAGCGCTCCACGTTCACCTTGTCGCCTATCTGCAGCAGACCCAGGTTCGTGCGGTCCAGCGTCTCTTTCATCGCTGTCACCGTATAGGTGCCGTTCTCTATCCTGACCACCGTGAGGCAGACGCCGTTGTGGGCGACGCTCTGGTCGATCTTCAGTTCGTCGACAAATGAGCATTTCAGCGTGAAATCGATATTCTCCCTGTCTTTTTGAATAGCTACAACCGTAGCAAACTCCTCGATAATTCCAGAAAACATAATTATTCAGTATTTAGCTTTTCACGAAAAAAAAGCGGGTACGTGCCGATGATTTGGTGAAAACTCCTGTTTCACACGATATGAGTGCTCCCTGCTGTTGTAATCCACCGGCATTACTGCTCTCCTGTGAAGGATGGACTGTGGCCCGCCATTGGCAAGGGAAACGGTCTCAAAGTTTTTTTTAATGTAGAGTATCCCGATCTATGCGGCACGACCCGTATTCTGGGTGCAAAGGTAAGGCTAATTCGTGAATCAGCCAAACCTTTTAGCATTTTTTATTGATTGTACTTGAGTGCCCTGCTCGCCCGCCTGTATCTGATGAATATGTAAACGGCCAGCAGTATCAGCAGTATCGCGTAGATGATGATGGCCGTAGGCGACAGCAGGAAGGTGTTGGGTACGACGACTTCGATGGTGCGGAGGTCGTATTGGTCGGGCGATTCCAGCAGGAAGGCTTTCACCTTGAAGGTGTAGGTGCCGGCCGGCACGCCACTATAGAAGGCCATGCGGTCTTTGCCGGCATTCTGCCAGTCCTTGTCGTAGCCCTCGAGCATATACTGGTAGTGCATACGATGCTGCAGCTGGTAGTTCATCGCGGCGAAGCGGAAGGCGAAGTTGTCGTTGCCCGTCGGCAGTTCTACGCGCTTGCTGGTAGGCACATAGTAGTCGTATGTGCTGTTCAGTCTCGGACTCTGCAACACGTCGTTGATGAAGAAGTCGGTGATCTGCAGCTTCAGCAGTGCACCGTTGTCGGTCATCAGTTTCTTGCGGTCCACGATGTAGTAGCCGTCGAGTGTGCCGAACAGGATATCGCCGTTGCCGTTGCAGATAGCGCCACCCTCAGAGATTCTGGTCTCGTCGACACCGTCCAGATGGGAGAAGGTGGTGATGATGTTCTTGTTCGCATCGAACGAGCAGATGGCGTGCTCGGTCGAAAACCAAGTGTTGCCGCGCTGGTCGAAGGTGATGCTGCGGATCTCGTCGGAGGGGAGTCCGCTTTGTGTGTCGAAGGTGTCGAACAGCCAGGTGCCGTCTTCGTCTTTCCCGATGCTGTGGGCGATGCCGCCGCCGTTGGTGCCTACCCACATCACGCCCTTGTTGTCGCGGCGGATGCATACGATGTCGTTGCTCATCAGCATCTTGTCGCTGGATGCAGGCATCTTCAGCTGCTCGACCTTCATCTTCTTGTCTTTGTACGACAGGAGGAGGATGCCGTCGGAGGTGCCTGCCCACACATGGCCTTCGCCGTCGCTGGCGATGGTTCTCACGTTCAGATGGGTGCCTTCAGGATAGCCTGGCATGCCGTTGCCGGGATAGAGGAATGTGGGCTTGCCGTTTTCCATCTTCATCATGTTCACGCCGCCGCCGTAGGTGGCTATCCAGAGGTTGCCGTATTTGTCTTCGATGGCCTGGTAGGCTTTGTTCGAGCTGAGGCTCTGCTTGTCGCCTTTCCGATGGCTGTATTTCTCGATGTTCCAGCCGCTGCCGTCGGGCGACATCTTGAAGAGACCGCTGTCTTTCGAACAGATCCAGTAGTTGCCCTTGGCGCCTTTCGTGATGCCGTAGAGGCGGCCCAGCGGGTGCCCTTGCGAGTCGTGGGTGATCACGCTCTCGTTGCCGTTGTCGTATTTCAGGAAGAGGCTGCTGCTCTTGTTGCCCAGCAGGAGCAGTTTGCGCTGTGCGTCGTAGAACATGGCCCTGAATTCGTTCTCCATCGCCGTCGTGGCGTTGGGGATAGGTCTTACCCTGACGATGTTGTTGCGGAGGATTTCCAGCTTGTCAAGTCCTCGGCGGCTTGTGGATTCCCAGACGACACCCTCGGGCAGCTCCAGCGCCGTATAGACGGTGTTGGCGAGGTTCCAGGGGTTTGAAGGGTCGTTATGGAAATACTCTACGACGTCCTTTTCGCGGTTGTAGTAGCCGAACCCGCCGTGATTCATCTCCATCCAGACGGTACCGTTGCTCTCGTTGAACTCGCCGCCGCGACCGTCATATTCGGGCATGGGCACGTACTGCTGGAAGAATTTCTCTTTGCCTGTCTCTGGGTTGAATTGTGAGGCACCCATCCGGTCGTCGCAGAACCAGATGAGTTCTTTGCTGTCCACAAACAGACCGAAGACTTCCATGCCTGTCGGCTTGCGCAGCAGCTTCGGTTCCTGACCATAGACGAACGAGTAGATGGCACCGCTGGCAGTACCTGCGTAGATGCTGAAGCCGTGGGCGTGGAGAGAGGTGATCGCCTCGTTCGGCAGGATGGCGTTCCGCTCAATGCTCAGGTTGGTGCGGTCCAGCCTGTGAATGCCTTTCTTGGTGCCGATCCATATCTCGTCCTGAAAGCCTTCGACCAGGCAGGTGATGGCAACGCCGTCGGCGGCAATCTGCTCGCTTTTCAGTCCCTTGCGGTCGAGTTCCATCATGTAGAGATGACCGTCGTTCATGCTGGCAAACACTTTGCCTGTGCTGCTTGTCAGCAACGGACATCTGGCGCGGAATTCGTAGTTGCCTTTATAGGCCTTGAAGGGGTTGGTGATCTGGTCGGTAGCGCGGTCGAGCACGAACACGCGGTTGTCGTACATCTGCAGCCAGATGTTCTGCGACTGGTCGATGGCCAGGTCGCGGATGCGGTTGTGCAGGTTCTTGATGCGGCTGCCGTTGCCGGTCTTGTAGTTGTAGAAGTTATACCCGTCGAAGCGCGACAGACCGTTCCAGGTGGCAATCCAGATATAGCCCAGATCGTCTTGGTAGAGCATCGATATGGCATTGCTGCATAAGCCGTCTTCGGTGGAGTAGTGCGAACGGGCGGCCTCGATCTGTTGGGCATCGACTGTCTGACAGGTGAGCGCCAGTGCGGCGAGGATCGTTAGTCGTTTGATAGCTTTTGTAAAATACATATTTCTATATGTTTATATTATTTTTGTTTTAGATTTCGCCACAAAGATAATTATTTTTGGTGAAATAAACAAATATTTCGGATTAATTTCTTATCTTTGCAGAAAAATAGGTGAGAAGATGAAGAAGACTATCTGTATCCTGGCTGGTGCCAGACCGAATTTTGTCAAGGTGTCGCCCCTCGTCAGAGCGATTGATCATCATGCTGAGGCTGAGTGCCTGCTGGTCTATGCGGGCTCGCCCGACGATCCTACGCTGGAGCCGTCGCTCTTCGACGACCTGCAGATGCCCCGTCCGCAGTTCTTCCTGGGTGTCAACTCCACGAGTCTCAATGAAATCACGAGTCAGGTGATGGCGGCCTTCGACCGTTTCCTCGACGAGCATGCCGTCGATGTGGTGATCGTCGTCGATGATCTCGCCTCGACAATGGCGGCGGCTATCGTCACCAAGAAGCGCGGCATCCGTCTGGCTCATCTCGTGGCTGGCACGCGCTCTTTCAACATCAATATGCCGAAGGAAATCAACCGGCTGGTCATCGACGCACTGAGCGATTATCTCTTCACGGCGGGTGTGCGCAGCACGGGTGTGGCAACGCGTGAGCAGTCGGAAAACTCACAGACTTATATGGTCGGAAACATCCTGATGGACACGCTGAGATTCAATCACGGACGGTTAAAAAAACCTGACATATCGCCGCTGGGCGATGTGCTCGACAGTCAGCGCTATCTGGTCTTCACGCTGAACCGTAAGGCCTTGATCGCCGATACGGAAAATCTCTCGAAGATGCTCTCGGCGATGGCGGCGTCGGCTGGTGATATGCCCATTATAGCGCCTCTTCGCGGCAGTGCGAGTCAGGTGTTTTGTGATATCAAAGCAAAGGATTCGGATAGATTTGATAACTTATTGGTTATCAATTCACTATCATATCTTGAATTTGGTTGGCTGACGGCTCATGCCGCAGGCGTGATCACCGATTCTGGCAATGTGGCCGAAGAGGCTACCTTCAATGGTGTGCCCTGTATCACGCTCAACAACTATACCGAACATCAGGAGACGGTCAGTGTGGGCTCCAATGTGCTGGTCGGTGAGGATGCCGGTAAGCTCGGTGAGGCTGTGAAAAATATGGTCAATGGCGAGTGGAAGAAATGCGCCCTGCCTGACCGTTGGGATGGTCGTACCGCAGAGCGCATTCTCCAGATCCTCCTCCAATAGTTCGGACTGAGGCAATAGTTCTTAGTTGGCACGGATTAACACGGCTCTCATTCTGAGAGACACTGTTTTTATCAGCACTTAAAGCCGTGTCTTTATTTATAAAGCCGCGTGAATCCGTGCCTAAAAATAGGATGGGCTTTAGTAATTCTCGGCCTTTACTTGGAAGTAAGCCTGTGGGTGATTGCAGACGGGGCACTCCTCGGGTGCCTTCTTGCCAACCACGATATGACCACAGTTAGAGCACTGCCAGATGACGTCGCCGTCCTTTGAGAATACGCGCTCCTTATTGATGTTGTTGAGCAGCTTGCGGTAGCGCTCCTCGTGCTCCTTCTCGATCTTGGCCACGCCTTCAAACTTCTCTGCAATCTCGTCGAATCCTTCCTCACGAGCCTCCTTAGCCATGCGGGCATACATGTCGGTCCATTCGAAGTTCTCACCGTTGGCAGCAGCTTCCAGGTTCTCCGTTGTGCTCTTGATGGCACCGCCTTCGAGCAGCTTGAACCACAGCTTGGCATGCTCCTTCTCGTTGTTGGCCGTCTCCTCGAAGATGGCTGCTATCTGTACATAACCGTCCTTCTTGGCCTTCGAAGCCCAGTAACTGTACTTGTTGCGTGCCATACTCTCGCCTGCGAATGCTTCCTGCAGGTTTTTCTCTGTCTTTGTCCCTTTCAGTTCTTTCATAATCGTATTTGCTTTTAGTTATACAAATGAATCGTCGTGGGCAAAGATACGCATTTTAATTGTAATCAGCAAGTCAAAGAACGAAAATTTTTTCATCAGTCTCCGAATCGACGTCGTTTTGTGCTTTTACTGGGAAACAAGTGTCCGCGCGCCAGGAAAAATTTGTTACCTAGTTAGGGCGCAAATTCCGTCTTTTTTCGTTGACAATGCAAAGGTACGAAAATTTCATAAGTCTTCCAAATTTAAACGCCAAAAAAGCACGCAAAAAAGCACGCACTTGAGTGAATGTATGCTTCCATTACAAATTACAGATTACAGTTTAAAAATAGCGACCCCCTATCAAAAGGTCATTTGAAGTTAAGAAATAATATAATATATATATTATATTATTTCTTATATAATAATTATTATTTTTCTTCCATTTTATCCACATACCCCTCTCGCAAAAATAAAACTGTAATCTGTAATCTGTAATGAGTTGCCTGAAAAGATAGGCCCGTGCTTTTTTAAGGTAATTTGTGGCCGAAAAATTTGGAACTATGGAATAAATTCCTTATCTTTGCAGCAGATTAATTATTTTAACTAAAAACTAAATATAATATGATGAAAAGACTTTTTCTCATGCTGATGCTGGCGATAGCCTTCTCAGTAAACGCCGATGCCCAGGGCTGGCTGAACAGACTTAAGGACAAGGCTGTCGATGCAGCCAAGAACGCCGTAGAGCGCAATGTGGAGCGTAAGGCTGACAAAGAGGCAAGTGATGCTTCTGACGCCGTCCTGAATAAAAAGAAAGGTTCCAAGAAGTCGAAAGGCGATGAGGCCGACCTCGACGAGGCCGAAGACGACGATACGCCCGTGGCTGAGAACCAGAAGAGCGACTTTGTTCGTGGTAGCGTGATTCTCTTCGAGGATGATTTCGCTAACGAGCAGATGGGCGAATTCCCGTCGAAGTGGGATATCAGTGAAGGTAGTCTTGAGACAGCTGCTATCAACGGAAAGAAGTATTTGCACAGCAATGCCCCTGACTCTTGGTTTTCGCCTTTGATGGAGAATATGAAATCTTACTTGCCCGAGGTCTTCACACTGGAGTGGGATGAGTTCTTCTGTAAGAGTGGAGATATACCTGATTTTCCATCTGATTTTAATTTCTATGACGCAAACGGAAGCGAAGTCGGCCATATTTATAAAAGGTATCGCCCAGGTAATCCAGATTTCTATGGCAACTACAGCTTTAAGAAAGGTGGTGGCGTGGATGAGAATGTCACAGGCAGTTTTGACTGGGATCATATGAAGAAATTTATCAAGATTGGTCAGTGGAACCATTTTGCTATCTCATTCAACAAAAGAGCCTTCAAATTCTACGTCAATGGAAACCGCTTCATCAATCTGCCTAATGTAGCAGCGCCTGCTCGTTTCGTATTCATTATTCAGGATGAAAATCCCTACCGAGGCGTTGCTAATGTAGTGCTCGCCAAGGGTGCTGTTGATCTCTATCAGCGCCAGACCACAGATCTCTCTGCCGTTGAGAAGGCCATTGCCGAGACGGGTAAGTTCGTGACCAACAACATCCTCTTCGAGACGGGCAAGGCTACGCTGAAGCCGGAGTCGATGGACGAGATCCAGAAGGTGGCCGACTATATGAAGAAGAACCCGACGGCTCGCTTCGAGGTGCAGGGACATACCGACAATCAGGGCTCCGACAAGATCAACGACCCGCTCTCTCAGCAGCGCGCTGAGGCCGTCGTGAAGGCCCTCGAAGGCTTAGGCTGCGATCCGTTCAATATGCGTGCCGTAGGTAAGGGCTCTCACGAACCTGTTGCCGACAACGCCACCGAGGACGGTCGCGCCAAGAACCGCCGCGTGGAGTTTATCAAGAAGTAAGGTGCGATGAAGAAGGTATTCACACTGATCCTGTGTCTCGCTGCCCTTTCGGCTTCGGCGCAGACGAAGTGGGCGGGAACCTACGAGCTGGTGCAGCCGAAAGACTGTTGGCATATCGCCTTCAAGGACCTCTCTACGGGGCTCCGTATGTGGGCTGGACGCATTGCTGAACAATACGCAGACGCTACGGAGTCGGGCGATGAGCAGGGAACCATCTTCCAGCGGTTTAACTACAAGAACAAGGTCGGCTATCAGTGCTTCTCGGTGGATATGAGGCATTATGGCGAATCGGGGAGTGATTCTGAGGAGTCGTTTGTCTCCTTCTTCGACAACTTCGCACCCAAGAATTGTGATGCGAGCATCCCCTGGGAACTGGTTGAGTTTGGCACTGTGACAACGGGCGACGAAGAGCAGCGCGGCTCGGTGATGCAGCGCTTTCACGGCTTGGGCTGGCCAGCCAAGAGACTGGCAGACTACTATGTGGGCGACGAGACCGTCTGCGGCGTGAAGTGCTGGAAGTTTGACACCCGCAAGAAGCCTCTTCCAGGCTCCGTAGGCACGACCTACTGGATTGACCCATCCAACGGCCTCTGCCTCAAGCAGCAGGCTGTCGACGGCAGCGGATTCGAGGTGTTTATCTACGATCTGAAGTACGTCGAGTGGTCCATCGACCTCTATCCGGAAAAGTCAAAGCTTCATTGATAAGAAGAAAGGGTTTGCACAATCGCAAGCCCTTTCTTTTTCGATTATCGTGTCATCTCACCGCGGATGCTCTGCGTCATGAGGTGACGCACGGTGTCGGGATCGTTGGGATAATGGCTCTGGAGGAACATCAGCTTGGTGACGGCCGACTCTACGGTCATGTCCTTGCCGCTGATGACGCCTGCCTCCTGCAGATGATAGCCGCAGTCGTAACGGCTCATCTCGACGGCGCCCTGCAGACACTGACTGATGTTGACGATCACCTTGCCGTTGCGCGTACCTTCTCTTAAGGCATTCAGCAGCCAAGGGCTCTGCGGGGCATTGCCCGAGCCGAAGGTGCGCATCACGATGGCCTTCAGGTTGGGCGTGTGGATGATATGACGGATGAGGTCTTCGCGGATGCCCGGGAAGAGCGAGAAGATGATCACATTGTTGTCGAGCCTGAAATGGGGCGTCATCGGCTTGGCATAGTCGGGCTTGAGGATGCGCTCACGATGGTAGGTGATGTTCACACCGGCATCGACGAGGTGGGGATAGTTGAACGACTCGAAGGCGTTGAACTCCTCGGCGCTCTGCTTCGTGGTGCGGTTGCCCCTCAGCAGATGCCCGCCGAAGAAGATGCCCACCTCAGGCACCATCGCATGACCTTCCTCGTCCTTGGCCGCTGCTATCTCCACCGCCGTGATCAGGTTCTCCTTGCCGTCGGTGCGCAGCTGGCCGATAGGCAACTGGCTGCCGGTGAAGATGACGGGCTTCGTCAGGTTCTCCAGCATGTAGGAGAGGGCAGAGGCGGTGTAGGCCATCGTGTCGGTGCCGTGCAGCACCACGAAGCCGTCGTACTGCTCGTAGCGGTCGGCGATGCAGTGCGAGATGTCGGTCCATCGGGCTGGCGTCATGTCGCTGGAGTCGATGGGCGGCTGGAACTGATAGGTGTCGATCTGCGTGTCAAACTGTTCCAGTTCGGGCACGTTGTGGAGCAGATGCTCGAAGTCGAAGGGCTCCAAGGCGCCCGTCTGCGGGTTGCGGTTCATGCCGATCGTACCGCCTGTATAGATGAGTAGAATCCTGCTGTGCATGGAATATTTAAAACGTTTACGTGAATTATTTTGTGCAAAGATAGTGCATTTCTTCGAAAAAAGTAGTATCTTTGCGGAAAAATTAAAACGAACCTCTAAAACAAAAAAGATTTATGAAGCAGTTTAATGACGATAACTTCGTTCTGGAGACCCAGGTGGCACAGGACCTGTATCACAATCATGCGGCTAAGATGCCCATCATCGACTATCACTGTCATCTGATTCCCGAGATGGTGGCTACCGACCATCGTTTCAAGAGCATCACGGAGCTGTGGCTCGGCGGTGACCACTACAAGTGGCGCGCTATGCGTACCAACGGCGTCGATGAGAAGTACTGTACAGGTAAGGACACCAGCGACTGGGAGAAGTTTGAGAAGTGGGCAGAGACGGTGCCCTATACCTTCCGCAACCCCTTGTACCACTGGACACACCTCGAGCTGAAGACGGCCTTTGGCATCACCAAGCAGCTGAACCCCAAGACGGCTCGCGAGATCTTCGACGAGTGTAACGAGAAGCTGAAGCAGCCAGAGTTCTCTGCTCGTGGACTGATGAAGCACTACAACGTGGAGTGCGTCTGCACGACCGACGATCCCGTCGATGACCTGCACAATCATATCGAGTATGCCAAGCACAAGGCTGCCGACGATCCCATCATGATCCCTGCATGGCGTCCTGACAAGGCGATGAACATCGATGCTCCTGAGTTCTCACTCTATGTGAACCAGCTGGAGCAGGTCAGCGGTGTCACCATCACGAAGTTTGCCGATATGGTCGATGCACTCCAGAAGCGTCATGACTTCTTCGCAGAGCAGGGCTCCAAGCTCTCCGATCACGGTATCGAGGAGTTCTACGACGAGGAATACACCGACTCGCAGATTGAGACGATCTTCGAGAAGGCTATGCGCGGCCAGCAGCTCTCCAACTTGGAGGTACGTCAGTTCAAGAACTGCTTCCTGACTGTGATGGCCGAGATGGACGCCGACGCAGGCTGGACACAGCAGTTCCACTATGGCGCTATCCGCAACAACAATACGGCTATGTTCAACCAGCTGGGCGCTGATACGGGCTTCGACTCTATCGGTGAGTTCAATACCGCTAAGGCGATGTCGCACTTCCTGAACAAGCTGAACATGAAGGGCAAGCTCACACGCACCATCCTCTACACCCTGAATCCTTGTGCCAATGAGGTCATCGCTACGATGCTGGGTAACTTCCAGGGTGGTGAGCCGGGCAAGATCCAGTTTGGTTCGGGCTGGTGGTTCAACGACCAGATGGACGGTATGATCAAGCAGATGAACGCGCTCTCAGTGCTGGGTCTGCTGAGCCGTTTCGTGGGTATGCTGACCGACTCTCGCTCGTTCCTCTCTTATCCGCGTCACGAGTATTTCCGTCGTATCCTCTGCAATCTGCTCGGCAACGATGTGGAGAAGGGCCTGCTGCCCTGCGATATGGAGATTCTCGGTCGTATGGTGGAGGACATCAGCTATAACAATGCCCGCCGCTACTTCAAGTTCTATTGATCACACTACTATTACTAGTATACTAAATTGTGGTGGATACTTTGTCGATATTCGGCAGAGTATCCATTTTCTTTGGTGTGTAGTGCGGAAAAATGGCAGTTTGTTTTGTATTTCACTCGATTTTCCGTAACTTTGCAGCGTGAAATCGAGAAAATGATTATCAATGAGATACAACGCAGGCTATAATCGTGAGGGTGACTACGAGCACTATACGGTGGCAGAACCGATGCCGCTGCTGGAATGGCTGTTGGCAAACGTGCCGCAGTCGAAGTCGAAAATCAAGGCAACGCTGCAGGGCAGGGGTATCAAGGTGAACGGTAAGACCGTCTCGCAGTTTGACTTCCCGCTGGAGCGCGGCATGAAGATTGCGGTGTCGAAGACCAAGCGCAACCAGCAAGGCTTCAAGAGTAGATACGTGAAAATTGTTTACGAAGATAAGTGGCTCATCGTAGTCGAGAAGGCCATTGGTATCCTCTCGATGGCTGCCGGCCACTCGTCGCTGAACGTCAAGTCGGTGTTGGATGACTACTTCAAGAAGTCGCGTCAGAAGTGTACGGCGCACGTGGTGCATCGCTTGGATCGTGACACCAGCGGACTGATGGTCTATGCGAAGGATATGGAGACGGAACAGATCCTCGAACACAACTGGCACGACATCGTGTATGACCGTCGCTATGTGGCTGTCTGCTCTGGCGAAATGGAGCATGATGAGGGTACTGTCGCTAATTGGCTGAAAGATAACAAGGCGTATATAACTTACTCATCACCAGTAGATAACGGAGGAAAGTATGCGGTGACACACTATCATGTGCTGGATCGTACGACAGAGCACTCTCTGGTGGAGTTTAAACTAGAGACGGGACGTAAGAATCAGATCCGTGTGCACTCGGCCGATATGGGGCATCCTGTCTGTGGCGATCCGAAGTACGGTAACGGTGACGACCCGTTGCATCGTCTCTGCCTCCATGCGTGGCTGCTCTGCTTCCATCATCCGGTGACGGGAGAGCCGATGGAGTTTGAGACACCAGTACCCACAGAGTTTAGAAAAATGTTTAAATAAGAATGGAGAACATAGGCTATTATGCCGCCATGCTGGCGGCCATCATCCTCGCGTTTCTGATTATCAAGCGCGTGGTGTCGTGTATGGTGCGTACTGTCGTTACTTTGGTGCTTGTGGCAGTACTCGCATACATCTATTATATGTACCTCAGGTAGCGGCGAGCCTTAGGGCTGTGTCTCGTCGTCGAAGAGTCGTTCAAACTCCTTGCGCAGCTGTTCGGGCTGGGCGATGATGTTGCGCAGCGCATTCAGCCTTTGGGCGTTGGGGGAGTTGGGAATCCATAGCTTGATATAGCCATCTTTCGAATACTTGCTCTGCATGTGCTCTTGGAAACGTTTCCAATGGCCCTCCCGGTCGAGTTCGGGATAGTTGCTGAGTCCATACTGGATGGTGCGACGGAAGACGGTATCACTGTCGATATCTCTGTCTGCTTCGGCCACAATCTTGCCGTAGATGCTGCGTGGTGCACGACTGGCTGAAGCCCGATGGTCTTCTACGGCTTCCTTCATGATCTTAAGCTGTTCGGGCGAGAACCACTTCTTCAGTCTGGCGTCAGCAGCGAGGATCTTGCCGCCACGCAGGTGATGATCGGCTCTGTGGCCCGACATGCCCAGATCGTGATAGGCGGCTATGGTATAGACCATATTGATGTCGGCCCCTGTGCTCTTGACAAGTTCCAGTGAATTGCGGATGACGCGCGTGACGTGCTCCAGATTGTGTGCACGGTCGAATTCGGCATATCTGGGGAGGATTTGGGTCTCGATGAACTCTACTAAATCCAGACTTGGGCTATTGCTAATCATAAAAAGTGGCGAATATTTTTGCAAATATACGAAAAACTGATTACTTTTGCAAGAAAATTCAGCAAAATAGTGATGGAAGAGACTAAATTCAAGACTGATTCTGTGAAGGCGTGGCTGCTGGCGGCTCGCCCGAAGACGCTGTCGGGAGCTGCCGTACCGGTGATGATTGGTGGGGCGCTTGCCTATACGGATGTGGACTCATATTTTGATGCCGACTTCAGTTGGATAGCATTTCTGCTGTGTCTGCTGTTTGCGTTTGCGATGCAGATTGATGCCAACTTCATTAATGATTTCTTTGATTTCGCCAATGGCGCTGACGATGCGGAGACGCGTCTCGGGCCCCGTCGTGCCTGTGCGCAGGGGTGGGTGAAGCTCGACTCCATGAAGCGGGCTATTGCCGCTACGACTTGCATCGCCTGTATCGTCGGTCTGCCGCTTGCCTGGTATGGAGGGATGGAGATGGTGCTGATAGGCATCCTCAGCGTGGTCTTCGCCTTCCTCTATACGACCTTCTTTTCCTATCGTGGACTCGGGGATATCCTCGTGCTGGTGTTCTTCGGCATCGTGCCTGTCTGCTGTACGTATTATGTCCAGCTGCACACGATTACGTGGCAGGTGTTCCTCGCCTCGCTGGCTTGCGGTATGGTGATTGATGCTCTGTTGATTGTGAATAACTTTCGCGATCGTGATAACGACCGTCTGAGTGGCAAGAACACCATCATCGTGAAGCTGGGTCCGGAGGCAGGTCTGCAACTCTATGCGGGTGTTGGCGTCGGTGCTGTTATTCTGGGCGGAACGTTCTGGCTGAACGGTCATCTGCTGGCCTTCCTGTTCCCGTTCATCTATCTGCTGCTCCACATACTCACCTATCTGAAGATCAAGCGTATCTATCAAGGAAAAGCGCTGAATCTCTGCTTAGGAGAAACAGCGCGTAATATCTTTATCTACGGCCTCTGCGTCAGTATTGGCCTGCTGCTGATTTAGCTTAGTTGAAGAAGTTCCACGAAACACCCAGATGCAGCACGTTGCTGTTCGTCGGGTAGTGGGGGGTGAGGAAGGCCATACGGTTGCCTGAACCGTGATTCACGTGGGTCATCATCACGAAGAAACGTACGCCTTTCAGTACCATATTGGCATAGACATCGATGAAGGGATATCCACCCAGTTCTACACGGCTGGCCTCATTCTGCTGTACCGCAAACTGATTGATCATCGGACAGAAGTCGGGGGCGTAGTACTTGGTGAAGAGGGTTGCGTCTGCGCCCAGTTCCACACCCAGCACTTTGGCAACCTTGAACTTCAGATAGAGATTCGAGAAGAAGTTCCACATGGGTAGCGGCAGCACATCCTGATTGCTGCTGTTCTGGTAGGTGATGACGTTCTCCCAGTTGAGCGGACCAAGACGGAAGTTCTGGTGGAGCTGGGCAGTCAGGATATTGATGTTACCCGTCTCCTGGAATACGCCGGCTGTCATCAGGTTGCGCCCCTCTTTCGCCACATTGTAGCTCATGCCGTAATAGATATAATTCTGTATCTCGTCGATAGCTACGCGCAGCTTTGTGTTGGTCTTCTCGTAGCTGAAGATGCCCTCGATGTGACTCCGCGTTTCCATGCTCTTGTCTTCGTCATCCCACCAGAAATGCTTCGAGTGGAAGCGCTTCTGCAGGAAAACAGGGGCCTGACGGTGGAAGAACGCTTTGGCGGCCAGACGCATCGTGTCGCCCAGAAGGGCAAAGTTCACGTCGGTATTGAAGTCAAGCTTCAGCTGTCCGGCATAGGGTCCTACGGCCCATGTCTCTGCCCTGAGCTTGAAGTGGAGGGTCCTGCCTTGCGTCTTACTCAGTTCGCCACCCAGACTGACGCTGTTCTCTGACCAGTCGTTCATATAGGCCACTTTAATATCCGATACGTCCGGCATACGGTAGCTGGTATGGTCGAAGGTGACGAAGCCTTTCAGGCCTGCCTTCACATATTTGTTGAAGCCTTCCAGCAGGGCGAGACCTACGGTGTTCTTCATCTGTGTGGCCTTCACTTGGTCGTAGATGGAGTCGTTGCCGTATTCTAACCCTTTCTTATAATAGGTGTTCTTGTAATAGTTCTCTACTTGGCTTGGACTGTTATATGCCTGATAGATATGTGAGTCGTTGTTCCATTCAAACGTATGGAAGATACTTGTCACTGGTACATACTCCTTCTTCATCGTGGCGTCGATGGAGTCTTGAATGGCTTGTGCCCGCATCAGACTGTCGATGGCGGCCTGCCCATCTACCTTGATGCGCGTGGTGTCGATGGCTGCGACAGCGAGTGAGTCTTTCTTGGGTTCTGCACCCATGATCTTAGCGTTCTCGGGGCGGCCTGTTGGCTTTCGCGGTTCGACTTTCTTCTTGTTGGAGCTACCGTCTTTGCCTTCAAGCTTCTGCTGTTCCTTCTCTTCTTTCTCTTTCTTGGAGGCCAGCGCGAACTCACGGGCCTTGATCTCGGCCTCGGTCATCTTGACCTTGCGGTAGAAACCGATGTTGTAGCGATGCGTGAAGAACAGATGCTGGTGGTCGTTTCGGTTCCAGTTGTCTTTTAGCATCGTCTGCATCTCGTTCTCCGCATAACTATCCGGAAGAGACTCTGGGTGCGTGATGTAGTTGTCGTCGGTGAGACCGCCGTTCTCTGTCACCTTCCTATGGCCGGCATTGAAGAAGAGGTGCATGTTGTAACGGTCTCCAAGATACGATCCGAAGAGTGTACCGTTGAAGTGCGACAGATTCTGATAGCTGTAGTAGCCGCGCGCGTAAGCATAGTCAAGGTCGAAGCCGACGTTGATGCGCTTTCCTGCATTCACGGCGAATTTTGCGTCGATGTGGTCTTCTCCGTTCGTCTTGTCACCGCAGTTGTCATATTGGATATTGGTGTAGGGCGACAGCGTGTTCATGAAGAGGAACGTCTCCGGGCGTTTTTCCGTGAAGCTGTATGGCTGGGTGAAGATAAAATAGTCGGCCATATCAGGACGATTGACGAAGATACGGCTCAGACGGGAGGTGTAGTTGCTACCCGTAGTGTTGTATTCACCGTAAACACCGTTATTGAAGGTGGTGTTCATAAAGAGGTGGGGCAGGGTGTCGGGAACGCTGGGAATCACGTCACCGAATTTCCTGTCAATCGTCCAAACATAGAGTCCCTTAGGTATCTCCTTATTGCGCGTGGTGTCGTTGTTGTGCTTGTTGAAGTTGTTGTTCTCAGTGTGTTGGGTGATATTTCCCGACTCGTCAATCTGATTGTAGGTGACCTGGGCCATAACACGAGTTATGGTCAGCATCAACGTCAACAGCAGTGTCAGTCTTGCTTTCATTTAATCATTCTCAAAGATGATTCCGCAATCTTGAAGCACATAGCAATCAAGATGATATAGGTGCCAGTCATACGATCCTTAGTGAGATAGTAGATGACTCCGATAACGGCCATTATCATGAAGATGATATTCAGCCAATTGCGTATCTGGTCCTTGCTCATTGTTTCTCGTTAAGCAGTGCCTCAAACTTGTTGAATATAAAATCCTTGCGGTCGATGGTCTTTCTGCGGAACTTGCCGGAAAGAGGATAGAGCTTCGTGCGCTTTTTGTTGACAGCATATTCGTCTGAGATCCATTCTTCAGCCAAATAATGGATGGGCTTGCGATTGACGTCGTAGTCGTAGGTGATACGCGTCAGCCTCACATCGGCCTTGCCGTCGGAGCAACTGACTAGGATCTGGTAGTTGAACTGTGTCTGGTCGAGTGAGAATGTCGCATTCTTGAACACCAGCCACTCGTGGAATACGGCACCCAGTTCAAGGGCTCCCTCATCCTTCACGGCAACGACGCTGTTCTTGATCTGATTGGGCTCGCCGGTCATCTTCTCCAACTGTGCCAACAGTATGTCGTAGATCTGTTTGCCTGTCTTGCCTGGGGCACTGATAGACTTAGTCCAACATATTTTTCCATCAATCTCCGGCACAGCGTCTTCCTTCAGATACTTGGCGTCTGGATTGTCCTTCTGCTCGGGTTCGACATTGATACGTTCCCAAGTATTGTCCTGTGCCGATGCCATCATGGGCAGCAGTGTCAGTAATATGCAAAATAGTTTCTTCATCTTGTTATGTTTTAAAATTTCGGGCAAATTTACGAATAATAATCAGAAATCAAGCACGGATTACATGGATTAACATCCATTTTGTCTTTTTTTCACGTTTTTGCCCTTTGCTTTTTAGCTTTCTTTCAGCTCAAGTTCCTTTTCTAACCTGAGGATCTCATCACGATATTGGGCGGCCTGCAGGAACTGAAGGCTCTTGGCAGCTTCTTGCATCAGACGCCTGGTCTCCGCGATGCTCTTCTCAAGCTGCGGTCTGGTCATACGTTCGATGATGGGGTCTGCAGCGATAGTACCAGTCTCAGGTGCAATAGCGCGACACAGCTCTCTCGCGTCAGGACGCTTCTCCTGCTGGAGGGCCTCCAGACTGATGTTCTTCACAATCTGCTTCGGCGTGATATGGTGGTCGGTATTGTACTTGATCTGTTTCTCCCTGCGGCGCAAGGTCTCGTCGATGGTAAGCTGCATGGAGGCGGTGATGGTGTCGGCATACATGATCACCTTACCGTTGACGTTACGGGCAGCGCGGCCTGCTGTCTGGGTCAGACTGCGATGGTTTCTGAGGAATCCTTCCTTATCGGCATCGAGGATGGCGACGAGCGATACCTCTGGCAGGTCGAGTCCCTCACGAAGCAGGTTGACGCCTACCAGCACGTCATAGACACCCCGACGTAGGTCGTTGAGAATCTGTACGCGTTCCAAGGTCTTCACCTCACTATGTATAAAGTTTGCCTTGACCCCATGATCCAGCAAGTATCCAGTCAAATCCTCTGCCATACGTTTGGTGATCGTTGTCGCGAGTACGCGTTCATGGCGATGACTGCGTGTCAGAATCTCGTCCATCAAGTCGTCAATCTGGTTCTGACTGGGACGAACCTCTATCTCGGGATCCAACAAGCCTGTCGGACGGATGACTTGTTCCACGACGACGCCTTCAGCCTCTGCCAACTCGAAGTCGGCAGGTGTCGCACTGACGTAGATCACTTGGTGGACAGCCTCCTGGAACTCCTCGAAGCGGAGTGGGCGGTTGTCGAAGGCGGCTGGCAGACGGTAGCCATATTCCACGAGATTGGTCTTCCTGCTGCGGTCGCCGCCATACATGGCGCCTATCTGTGGAACGGAGACGTGACTCTCGTCGATAATCATCAAATAGTCTTCCGGGAAGAAGTCGAGCAGGCAGTAAGGTCTTTCGCCTGCTTTTCGGCCATCGAAGTAGCGGCTGTAATTCTCAATACCGGAACAATGGCCGAGTTCCTTAATCATCTCCATATCGAATTCCACACGTTCCTTGATGCGATGGGCCTTCTCCGGCTCTCCCATCTCCTCGAAAAAGGCCACTTGCTTCATCAAGTCATCTTGGATGTCGTGGATGGCGATATTGGTCTGCTCCTGTGAGGTCATGAAGAGGTTGGCCGGGTAGAGCTTATATTCATCAAAACTTGACAGACGGTCGTAAGTCACAGCATCCAATTCCTCGATAGCATCAATCACGTCGTCCCAGAACGTGATGCGAAGCACGACCTCACTATAGGCCATCGCCACATCGACGGTATCACCTTTCACTCGGAAATTACCGCGCTGAAGGTCAAGGTCGTTCCTGACATAAAGAGACTGTACTAATTTTCTTAACAATGCATTACGGTCTATCTTCTGACCTTTGTGTAATTCTATGACGTTCTCCTGCAGGGCAACAGGACTGCCCATACCATAGATGCAGGAAACAGAAGAGATGACGACGACGTCGTTTCTTCCTGAAAGCAAATTGGATACAGCTGAGAGCCTGAGTCTGTCGATCTCGTCGTTGATACTGAGTTCCTTCTCGATGTATAAATCCCTTGAAGGCAAATAGGCTTCGGGCTGATAGTAGTCATAATAGCTGACATAATATTCTACGGCGTTCTGAGGGAAGAATTCCTTCATTTCCATATAGAGCTGATGTGCCAGCGTCTTGTTGTGACTCAGGATGAGGGTAGGGCGATTGTGTTGTGCGATGACGTTCGCCATCGTGAATGTCTTGCCCGATCCCGTAACACCCAACAGCACTTGGGCTCTGTCGCCGCGATCCAGACCCTCGGTTAGCTCACGGATAGCCTCTGGTTGATCTCCCGTGGGTTTGTATTCTGATGTAAGTATGAATTTTCCCATAACAGGATGCAAAGATACGAATTAACACGCAAAAATGCAAATGTAGCTCATAAAAATGCCCCATATTGACAGTAATATTATTAATTTTTTCAAAAAATCTGCCTAATACGCGTTGCGCGTGCCAAAAATTATGTAACTTTGCACCCCGATATGAAGAAAGGTATCATTATACTCTCAAGCATCGCTTTACTGATGTGCAGTTGTGCATCAGAGTTTAATGCTGTCTATAAGTACGGCGACCAGGAAGCCAAGTATGAGTATGCCAAGGAGTTCTTTGCCCGCGGCAAGTTCCAGCAGGCTGCCACGTTGTTGGAAGAACTGGTGACTATGAAGAAAGGCACTGAGGAGGCACAGGAGTGTCTTTACATGCTGGGTATGGCCCAATATAACAATCAGGACTATCAGGCTGCATCTGAGACTTTCAAGAAGTATGGTGCCAGTTATCCGCGTGGTATCTATGCTGAGCCTGCAGCTTTCTACGTAGGGCAGTCGCTCTTTGAGAGTTCGCCAGAGCCGCGCCTCGACCAGTCTCCTACGAATGGTGCCATCAATGCCTATCAGCAGTTCATGGATCTCTATCCCGACTCGAAGTTGCGCAATAGGGCGCAGGAGCGTCTCTATGTGCTTTACGACAAGCTGATTCAGAAGGAGTATCTCTCCGCAGAACTGTATTATAACCTCGGTGGTTATTTCGGCAATATCAATTCCAACGACGAGAGTAACTACAATGCCAGCATCATTACGGCTCAGAATGCCCTGAAGACCTATCCTTACTGCAGCTTGCGTGAGGAGTTCATGCTGCTCATCATGAAGAGTAAGTTCCAGCTGGCAGAGAATAGTACTCAGGAGAAGCGTCTGGAACGTTACCGCGACGCAGAAGATGAGTGCTACGGCTTCATCAACGAGTTCCCTGAGTCGAAGAATGTGGCCACAGCCGAGAAGTATATTGCAAAATGTAAAAAAGTCATTAAAGATTAAAATATGGATTACAAGAAATCAAAAGCACCGGTTAATACCGTAACCCGCAACATCATGGACCTCTGTCGTGATACAGATAATATCTATGAGAGTGTTGCTATTATCGCAAAGCGCGCCAACCAGATCAGTGTTCAGATCAAAGAAGACCTGAGCAAGAAGCTGGCAGAGTTTGCTTCTTATAACGATAGCCTCGAGGAGGTGTTCGAGAACCGTGAACAGATTGAGATTTCGCGCTACTATGAGAAACTGCCGAAGCCCACACTCCTCGCTACACAGGAATTCATAGAGGACAAGGTCTATTGGCGTGATCCGCTGCGTGAGACCTCTTCCGAGGAGAACTAATCAGCAGCGTGTCATGATTCAGCGTAAACAGACACTTTATATCTTGGCGGCCATTATTATGACCGTCATTTGTCTTTGTATGCAGATAGGTTCCTTTAAGGCTGCAGGCCTTGAGGTCGCAAAGGTTTATAACCTGTGGTTCACAGACCCGCTGGGCAAGCATCACTTTGATACCTGGCCCCTCTTTGCGGTGCTGCTGCCTACGACGGCTATTGGTACCTATACCATTTTCCTGTATCGCAATCGTAAACTGCAGGCTCTGTTCTGCCTTTTCAACGCCTTGTTGATCGTGGGCTGGTATGTCTGCTATTTCGTTGTCGGACAGACGGTAGGGGATAAGACCTGGGGTACAGTTGACTTCCGTCCTTCGTGGCCGGCAGTCTTTCCTGCTATCGCCTGCATTCTCTACTTCATGGCGCGTCACGCTATCAATGCCGACGAGAAACTGGTTCGTTCGATGGACCGCATCAGATAGTCTGTCTGGAAGATATTAAAAGAAAAAGCGAGATACTCACAACAGGAGCGTCTCGCTTTTCTTTTGGTCAAATCCCCAAGTATTAATTGAAGTATCTGTTCCAGTCAACGGCAGGCGTCGGCGTCAGATCAAACACATATCTATGTTGCTTGCCGTCGTACATCTCGCCTTTGAACTGGTTGGCGTCCACTTGGAAAACATCGTTGTTGAACTCGATGAAGACGTCTGTCCAGGTATCGTAGTCGATATCGATACGGTCGCTGGTGATGTACCAATTGAATTTGTTCTTGTCCTTCACACTGCCATCATCTTCCCACTCAAGCTGGTAGCCAATCCCGCGGAAGGGAGAGTCTGTCGTCTTCTGGAAATGAATGGTGACTTTTGAGCGATCCATATCCTTCCAGCTGGAGGCGTTCTCCTTCTGATCTTGGATATACCCTTGCCAGTCTCTTGCGAGAATGCCGTTTGCGACGTCATAAGGGTCTTTCTTGTCCTTACAACTTGTCATTGTCACCATTGTCAACATAGCAATGGCGGCAAGCACGGTCACGTAAGTGAATACTTTTTTCATTGTTCTCAATATTTGTTGGTTGATGTCATTGCTTATTTCTTCAAGGCGGCGATTGACTCCTTGAGGGCTGCAATCTTCTCCTCAGAATCGCTCTGTTTCTTGCGCTCCAGTGCTACAACTGCCTCAGGGGCATTAGCCACGAAACGCTCGTTGGAGAGCTTCTTCTTCACGCCAGCCAGGAATCCTTCGAGGTGCTGCAACTGAGCCTCCATCTTCTGGATCTCTGCCTCTACATCAATCATATTGCCAAGAGGAACAGCAAACTCGTCTGTGCCTACCATGAAGGCTGAGGCGGTAGCGTCCTTCTCTGCTACAACGGTGATGGCGTTGAGGTTGGCCATCTTCGAGATGATGCTGTTGAACGGCTCGTAGTCGTTCTTGCCGATGGCTTGCAGTTCCAACTGCTCTTTCGGGGCAATGTTCTTCGAAGAGCGTACCATGCGTACACCCGATACAATCTGCTTCACACTCTCAATCTGAGCAGCAAGCTTATCGTCGGCCTCAGAGGGGGCGGGGAGTTTCAAGCTGTCGCGCATGATGCTCTCACCCTCCTTGCGGTCATAGAGGTGCTGCCAGAGCTCCTCGGTGATGAACGGCATGAAAGGATGCAGCATCTTCAGCAGAATCTCAAAGAACTCAAGTGTCTTGTCATAGGTCTGCTTGTCGATGGGCTGTGCCTCACCATTCACGTAGGCGGGCTTCACCATCTCCAGATACCAGCTTGAGAACTCATCCCAGAAGAGCTTATAGACAGCCATCAGAGCCTCAGAGATACGATACTTCTTGAAGAGGTCTTCCACCTCGGCATTGGTCTGGCGCAGCTTGGCCTCAAACCATGAAGTGGCAATCTTGCCGGTCTCAGGCTGCTCAGCGTCAGCTACCTTCCAGCTCTTCACAAGGCGGAATGCATTCCAGATCTTATTATTGAAGTTTCGTCCTTGCTCGCAGAGTGCCTCGTCGAAGAGGATGTCGTTGCCGGCAGGTGCAGAAAGCATCATACCCATGCGCACACCGTCGGCACCAAACTTCTCGATGAGTTCGATAGGATCGGGCGAGTTGCCGAGTGACTTCGACATCTTGCGTCCCAGCTTATCGCGGACGATACCTGTGAAATAGACATTTCTGAAAGGCATGTCGCCGATGTACTCATAACCCGACATAATCATACGGGCCACCCAGAAGAAGATGATGTCCGGACCAGTAACGAGTACGGCGCTGGGGTAGTAGTACTTGATCTCCTCATTGCCGGGATTGTTGATGCCGTCGAAGAGGGAGATAGGCCACAGCCAACTTGAGAACCAGGTGTCCAGTGCATCCTCATCCTGATGCAGGTCGGAGAGTTGGAGGTTGGCGTTGCCACTCTTCTCACGTGCAAGTTCCAGAGCCTGCTCGGCAGTCTCGGCTACGACATAGTCGCCTGCCTCATTGTAATAATAGGCAGGAATGCGATGACCCCACCACAACTGACGAGAGATACACCAGTCCTGAATGTTCTCAAGCCAGTTCTTATAGGTGTTCACATATTTCTGGGGGTAGAACTTCAATTCTCCATTGAGCACTGGCGGCAGGGCGATGTCAGCAAAGTGCTTCATCTTGAGGAACCACTGCAGCGACAGACGGGGCTCGATAGCGGTGTCAGGATTACGCTCTGAGTAGCCGACCTTATTCGTATAGTCCTCGATGCGCTCCATCAGACCACTCTCCTGCAAGTCCTTGGCAATCTGCTTGCGGCAGTCCATGCGGTCCATACCGACGTAGAGCGGTGACTGCTCGGAAATAGTACCGTCGGCATTGAAGATGTCGATGGTCTCCAGGTTGTGGGTCTTACCCAGCATATAGTCGTTGGTGTCGTGGGCAGGAGTCACCTTCAAGCAACCCGTACCGAATTCGATATCTACATAGCGGTCCTCGATGACGGGAATCACGCGGCCCACCAGCGGCACGATCACCTTGCGGCCCTTCAACCACTGGTTCTTCGGGTCCTTGGGGTTGATACACATGGCGGTATCACCCATGATGGTCTCAGGACGTGTGGTAGCCACTACGGCATAGTAACCTTTTGCATCTTTATGGATGACGTTGCCATCAGCCTTGAGTGCCTCCTCGTTGTCGAGAGCCTTCAGACCGTCTACATAATATTTCAGATGGAACAGGTGACTCTTCTCCTCGCGATAGATCACTTCCTCGGTAGAGAGGGCGGTGAGTGCCTTTGGATCCCAGTTCACCATGCGGAGTCCGCGATAGATGAGTCCTTTGTTATAGAGGTCAACGAATACCTTGATGACACTCTTCGAACGCTTCTCGTCCATCGTGAAGGCGGTGCGGTCCCAGTCGCAGCTGGCACCCAGGCGGCGCAACTGCTTCAGGATGATGCCACCGTGCTCATCAGTCCAGTCCCAAGCATGCTTCAAGAACTGCTCACGGGTGAGATCGCGCTTCTTGATGCCTTCGGCGGCGAGTTTCTTCACCACCTTGGCCTCTGTAGCGATAGAAGCATGGTCAGTACCCGGTACCCAGCAGGCATTCTTACCTTCCATACGGGCGCGGCGCACCAGGATATCCTGAATCGTATTGTTCAGCATGTGTCCCATGTGGAGCACACCCGTCACGTTGGGCGGTGGAATGACGATGGTGTAGGGCTCACGTCCATCGGGTTTGCTGGCGAAAAGTTTATTGTCAAGCCAGTACTGATACCATTTCGATTCGACCTCTTTTGGGTCATATTTACTTGCAAGTTCCATATATATTTGATGTTAATTCCCTAAAATCGGTGCAAAATTATAAAAAAATCTCAAATCTCAAATCCCAATTCTCAATTATTTTGTATCTTTGCCCCAATATTTGACGAATTATGCACACGAAAGAAGAAAAAATGCAGGCTTTCGGGCGTTTTCTTGATGTGCTCGACGCATTGAGGACGAATTGCCCCTGGGACAGGAAGCAGACCAACGAGAGCCTTAGACCAAATACGATAGAAGAGACCTACGAGCTCTGCGATGCGCTGATCAAGAACGATGTCCATGATATCTGTAAGGAACTGGGCGACGTTTTGTTGCACATCTGCTTCTATGCCAAGATTGCCGAGGAGAAGGAACAGTTCGATATGGCTGATGTCTGTAATGCCCTTACCCGAAAGATGATCACACGCCATCCGCATGTCTATCATCCCTCGCAGATCGATGCCGCCGACCCCAGGCCGCTGCCCTATGTGCCGGATGAGGCTCAGACGGCTGAACAGCCCAAGGTGACGACGGTCACACAGGTGCTCGAGAACTGGGAGCAGATCAAGCTCAAGGAGAAGGACGGCAACAAGAGCGTGCTCTCTGGGGTGCCGGAGGCGCTGCCGAGTCTGATCAAGGCCTATCGCATCCAGGACAAGGCCCGAAACGTGGGCTTCGACTGGGAGGATCGTCAGGATGTGTGGAAAAAGGTGCGCGAAGAACTGGGTGAGTTGGAAGCGGAACTCAACCGCGAGGATAAAGAGCGCTCGACCGAGGAGTTAGGCGACTTCCTCTTCTCCGTCATCAATGCTGCCAGACTCTACAAACTCAATCCCGACAACGCGCTGGAGAAGACTAACCGCAAGTTTATCAATCGATTCAATTATATCGAGGCCCACAGCATCAAGATGGGGAAACCGCTCAGCGAGATGTCGCTTGAAGAGATGGATCGTCTGTGGGAAGAGGCAAAGCAACAGGAAGTATAACTAATTATATAAAGGTAATATGAAGAAATCTGTTTTTTTCGGATTGTTCGTGGCTGGTGTCATGACGTTCGGTAGTTGTGGTGGAAACAAACAACAGGCTGCGGTTGATGATGAGGACACAACCGCACAGGAAGAATTGGTACCGCGTGACCTTACTGTCTATGGTATCTGTACCAGCAGTTCTGGTATGTCAACCTTGGAGATGCTGACTGACAGCGGTGACACGCTGAAGCTGAATCTTGAGAAGGCAGAGGAAGACGGTAAAGTATTCGGTGGATTCCAGCCTTCAGACCGTCTGGCTGTCGTTACAGACAAGTCTCAGAAAAATGCCTTGATAGTCATCAACCTCAATACGCTGATGGGCGACTGGGTGATGCCTGATCCTATTGACGGCAGTGCCGAGATCGGTATCCGCATCAAGGAAGGTGGCGTAGCCGAGAGCATCGACCAGAGCACCATCATCTATCGCACATGGCGCATCTTCAACGGCAACCTGGATATCCTGCTGGTGCGTGAAGGCGGTGGCGACGAACAGGAGGAGAACCGCTACGAGATCCTGACGCTGGGTCCCGATACGCTGGCTTATCGCACATTGGGCAAGCCCCGTGAGGAGACTGAGACCTTCGAGTACAATCGCTGGAAGGAGAAACCGAAGGTAGATCTCCACGGACTGGAGTTGGAGGATACCGGCGACGAGTTCAACAAGATCTAAGGCGCTTCTTTTGGAACCGTTCAGAGTACATATCTTAGGGTGTGGAAGTGCGCTTCCCACCCTTCGTCATCATGCATCGTCACAGGTGGTGGAGGTGCGTGACAAGGTGCTGATGCTCGATTGTGCCGAGGGCACTCAGATGCAGTTGCGCAAGTGTCATGTGCGTTTTACCAAGTTGAGTCATGTCTTCATCACCCATCTTCATGGCGACCATTGTTTTGGTCTGATAGGCATGATCTCCACTTTCGGATTGCTGGGGCGTACGGCTCGTCTGCATGTCCATGCTCCCGAGGCCCTGGGCGCTGAGTTGGATCGTCAGATTCGCTTCTTCACCCACGACCTCGACTTCGAGGTGGTGTTCCATCCGGTAGATACGACGGTTCACGGGGTGGTCTATGAAGACCGTAGCGTCGAGGTGCTGAGTGTGCCGCTGGAGCACCGTGTGCCCTGTTGCGGCTATCTCATCCGTGAGAAGGCCACTTTGCCGCATATCCGTCCTGATGTGATGTCGGTCTATCAGATTCCGAGGAGTCAGCTGATGAACATTAAGAATGGCGCCGACTGGACGCTGCCTGATGGCGAAGTCATCCCCAATGCACGCCTCGTGAAGCCTGCCGACCCTCCGCGCAGCTATGCTTATATCAGCGATACGCGCTATCTGCCGCGACTGAAGGATCTCATCAAAGGGGTCAATACACTCTACCACGAGAGTACCTATGGCGACGACCGCTTGTTGCAGTCGGAGAAGTACTGTCACTCTACGTCTCGCCAGGCGGCTATGGTGGCGCGTGAAGCCGAAGTTGGGCGCCTCTTGCTCGGACACTACAGCTCGCGCTACGACGATGAGCAGGTCTTGCTCTCACAGGCCAAGGAAGAGTTCGACAACGTGTTCCTGACGAATGAAATGGACGTTTTTGACGTCTGAATCCCTCTCAAACTGCAGTTTTCTCTCTGAAAATTTGGATTTTTCAGGAGAATTCCCTACTTTTGCACCAGATTAACATGTCTATGATGAGAAAGTTACTCCATATATCCGCTATTCTGGCACTCTTGCTGGTGGCACCGGTTTCGGCCAGTGCTGATCCTGTCTATGAGGCTGGCGTATTGGAATATCAGGATATCGAACCGACGATTACCTATACGCAGGGTGTCCTCTACATCAATGGTGCAGAAGGCAAGACGCTTGAGATCGTCTCCCTCACAGGACGTAAGGTCATGGAGGAACAGATTGATAGTCCGGCACAGAAATTTGAACTGAATATCCCTAAAGGTTGTTATATCGTCAAGGTGGGCAATGTGGTCCGTAAGATATCCGTCCGCTAACGGCCTTGACAGTTTTCCTCATTTACAATTTTGACAGACGAACGTGACTTATCTGCTCAGCTGCTGAATCCCGAGACACAACGCAGTGCTTTCGAGCGAGTGGTGCGCCTGTATAGTGAACAGCTGTATTGGCAGATACGTCGTATCGTTCTGACACATGAGGATGCCGACGACGTGTTGCAGAATACCTTCCTCAAGGCCTGGAACGGGCTCGATGGCTTTCACGGCGACGCGAAGATCAGCACGTGGCTGTCACGTATCGCCATCAACGAGAGTCTGGATCTCCTACGACGCAACAAGCAGCAGACCATCAGTACCGAGGAGGCGTCGGTGGCTAACAGCCTGATGGCAGACCGTTATTTCGACGGATCAGAGATTGAGGCCCAGCTCCAGGAAGCCGTTGCCTCGCTGCCCGATGTTCAGCGCACGGTCTTCCAGCTGCGCTACTTCGAGGAGATGAAGTACAGCGACATGAGTCAGCTGCTCAATACCTCCGAGGGGTCATTAAAGGCTTCCTATCATATCGCGGTGAAGAAAATTTCCGAATTTTTTAAGTCGCGGGATTAAACTATTTGGATAATCATACGTCAAACATACGATGAACGAAGAAAAGTACATAGAGGAAAGAGTAGGGAAGCGGAATCCGTTTCAGGTTCCTGAGGGCTATTTCGACAGCTTTGCCGATCGCATGATGCAGCAGCTGCCCGAGCGGCCTGTCTCTGTTGAGGCCTCGCCGAAGGTGCGCAAGCCTGCGCTGACGGTGCGGATGCGTCCGTGGTTGTATGCCGCAGCCTGTGCTCTGGTGCTTGTGGTCAGTGTGTGGATGTGGCAGTCGGCGCCCGACACGAATGTCGCCACGCAGCCTGCAGCGCAGCTTGCTGCCCAGCAGGAGCAGACTGTCGATGAGACCTTTGATGAGGCTGCCGACTATATGATGCTTGACAATCAGGATATATATACATATCTAGCTGAAAACTAATAGATTAAAAACAAACGATGAAGAAGATTCTATTCTGTCTGCTCACCTTTGCATTAGCCGTTACGACGGCTCGTGCGCATGATCCCCAGAAGTTCTCACCCGAGAAGTTCCAGGCCGATATGGAGCAGTATATCACGAAGGAGGCAGAGCTCACGCCCGAGGAAGCCGAGAGGTTCTTCCCGCTCTATAGGGAGATGCAGCAGAAGCAGCGCAAGATTTATAATCAGATGAAGCAGGCGCGTAAGTGTAAGCCTACCGATGAGGCTTCCTTCAAGAAGGCTGTCGAGAAGCGCGACTGTCAGGAGATAGAGCTGAAGCAGATTCTGCAGTGCTATCACAACAAGTTCTTCAGCGTGCTCCCAGCCGAGAAGGTCTATCGCGTCATTCTCGCCGAGGACAAGTTCCATCGTAACGCTTTCAAGCAGTGGGGCGGCCATCACAAGCCGAAACCCATGCCAGCGAAGGACAAACCGAAAGACAAGAAATAAGTAGAGCAGGCTATCCCAGTTTCGATCCCTCGATTTCCTGAGGACAGATATCAGCAAAGTCGCACCGTTCGCAGTGCGGCTTTCTTGATGTACATACGTAGCGTCCGTGTAGCAGCAGCCAGTGGTGGGCATCGGGAATGTCTGCCTCGGGGATGTGCTTCACCAACTCCTGCTCCACCTTATAGGGTGTATTGGCACGTTTGCTGACGAGACCGAGCCTGTGGGCGACGCGATACACATGGGTATCCACCGCCAGCGTGGCCTTGCCGAAGGCGACGCTCTGCACGACATTGGCAGTCTTCCTGCCGACGCCAGGCAGATCCAGCAGCTGGTTCATATCCGAAGGCACCTCGCCGCCGTGCTGCGCCACCAGTGCTCTCGCCATCGCTACCAGATGGGCGGCTTTCGCGTTGGGGTAGGAGACGCTGCTGATGTATTCCAGCACGTCCTCGGGCTCTGCCTGCGCCATCGCCTTCGCATCCGGGTAGCGACGAAACAGGTCGGGCGTCACTTGGTTGATGCGCTTGTCCGTACACTGCGCACTGAGGATGACTGCCACCAGCAACTGGAACACGCTACCGAACTCCAGTTCTGTATTCACATTCGGCATCTGCGCCCTGAAGTGGGCCAGTATCCGCTCATATCTTTCTTCCCTTTTCATATTGTGTGGGCAAAAATACAAATTTTCTTCGAATTAGCATCAATTAAGACATCATTTTTGCACGATAGCCGGGAATTGTGTAATTTTGCAAGATATTTCTGAACCCAAAACATTAATCCTACGAATATGAGAAGACTGCTATTATCAATTGCTTGTCTGGTGGCTTTGCCGATGCTTGCTGCCGACAAGACACCCGTCTGGAAAGACCCCAGTGTGAATCAGGTGAACCGTGAACCGCGACGCGCCCACTTCTTTGCCTTCGAGAACAGCGACAAGGCCCGTGGCGACAAGAGCGCTTCTGCCCGCTATCTTTCGATGGAAGGCACGTGGAAGTTCTGCTTCGTCAAGGACCACCAGAATGCGCCGAAGGACTTCTATGCCCTGAAGTACGACGACTCCAAGTGGGTCGATTTCCCCGTGCCAGGACTCTTCGAGATCAACGGCTACGGCGACAAGACCTATAAGAACATGGGCTATGCCTGGTGCACCACATTCGAGAACAATCCCCCCTATATCGGTGAGACCAACAACTATACCGGTTCTTACCGCCGCACCTTCGACTTGCCTGCCGACTGGAAGGGACAGGAGGTGTTCTTTCACGTAGGCTCTGCCACCAGCAACCTCTTCTTGTGGGTCAACGGACGCTATGTCGGTTACTCCGAGGATGCAAAGGTCGCTGCTGAGTTCAACATCACGAAGTATCTCAAGCCGGGCCGCAACCTCATCGCCATGCAGGTGATGCGCTGGTGCGACGGTTCCTACCTCGAGGACCAGGACTTCTGGCGCTTCACGGGTATCGCCCGCGAGGTCTATCTCTATGCCACGCCGAAGGTGCACATCCAGGATATCACGATTGGTCAGGACTATGCCGACGGCAAGGGGCTGCTTGATGTCGATGTGAAGGTCGCTGGCGGCAAGGCTGATGTGGAGGCCACGCTTTACGATGCCGATGGCAACAAGGTGACAGAAGGGCTGAAGGCTACTGTCGAGAACGTAAAGCCCTGGACGGCAGAGACACCTTATTTATATATGTTGGAACTCCAGCTCAAGCAGGGCGACAAGGTGCTGGAAGTCGTGCGTAAGCAGGTGGGCTTCCGCCACATAGAGATCCGTGGAGGCCAGTTGCTGGTCAATGGCCAGCCTATCCTCATCAAGGGTGCCGACCGTCACGAACTCGACCCTGATGGGGGCTATGTCGTCAGCGTCGAGCGTATGATCCAGGATATCCGCATCATGAAGCAGCTCAACATCAATGCCGTGCGCACCTGCCATTATCCCGACGATCCACGTTGGTACGACCTCTGCGACGAATACGGTATCTATCTCACCGCCGAGTCTAACCTCGAGAGTCACGGTATGGGCTACAAGGAGAAGACCCTCGCCAAGAATGAGGCCTTCGCCAAGATGCACATCGAGCGTCAGGAAGGCAATGTCATCACCTATAAGAACCATCCCTCCATCATCGTCTGGTCACTCGGCAACGAGGCTGGCTACGGACCTAACTTCGAACGGGCCTACGACTGGGTGAAGGCCTACGACAAGACGCGTCCCTGCCAGTTTGAACAGGCTCGTCAGAACGGCAAGACCGATATCTTCTGCCCGATGTACCTGGGCTATGAAGACTGCGTGAAATACGCCCAGGGCGACAATCCCCGTCCGCTCATCCAGTGTGAGTACGCCCACGCGATGGGTAACTCGATGGGTGGCTTCAAGGAGTACTGGGATATCATCCGCAAGTACCCCAAGTATCAGGGTGGCTACATCTGGGACTTCGTCGATCAGGGCCTCCGCGACAAGAGTGCCATCACGGGTAAGGAGATCTTCACCTATGGTGGCGACTACGGACGCTATCCCGCCAGCGACCACAACTTCAACTGCAATGGTATCATTGCCCCCGATCGTCGTCTCAATCCACATGCTTACGAGGTGGGCTACTACTACCAGAATGTATGGATCACCGAGAAAAATCTGAAGGAAGGCCAGTTTGAGGTCTATAACGAGAACTTCTTCAAGAGCCTCGACGACCTCGAACTTGTTTGGACCATCCGCCGTCATAGTGGCACCATCGATGTCTCTGGCATTGCTCCCCAGCAGCGTAAGCTCATCACCGATGCCGAGCTCAAAGCCACGGTGGCTCGTGTACTCGAACATCATCCCGATGCCGAGATTCTCGTCAACTTCGAGTTCCGCAGCCGCGAGGCCCAGCCCCTCATCGAAAAGGGGCAGGTGCTTGCCCGCCAGCAGTTCTGCATCCAGCCTTATCAGTTCCCCGTCCTTTCCGACGATGTCAAGACGCCCGGCATCACCAAGGAGGAGACCGTCAGCTATCTCAAGCTCACTGCCGCAGGTACCACGCTGACCATCGGCAAGTGGTCGGGCCTTATCGACTATCTCGATGTCGATGGCAAGCCCATGCTGCTCGACCGTCACTCCATCCTGCCAGAGTTCTGGCGCGCCCCGACGGATAATGACTATGGTGCCCGCTTCCAGGAGCGCTTCGCTGTCTGGAAGAGCCCCGAGATGAAACTCAAGGATCTGGATGTCGAGGACAACGGTGCTGAGGCTACTTTCGAACTGCCTGCCGTCAAGGCCACCCTCAAGCTTACTTACACCCTCACCGCTGAGGGCGAGGTCATCATCCGCCAGCAGCTCGATGCCGACGACGAGGCCAAGGTCGCCCCTATGTTCCGCTACGGCATGCAACTCCAGATGCCACAGGCCTACAACAGCGTGAAGTACTATGGACGCGGACCGGTGGAGAACTACTGCGATCGCCACGACTCCGAGTTCCTCGGCGTCTATGAGGCCAAGGTTGCCGATGAGTATTTCCCCTATGTCCGTCCGCAGGAGTCGGGTAACCACACCGATGTGCGCTGGTTCCGCGTGCTCGATGCTGAGGGAAGGGGACTTGAGTTCTACGCTGGTGCCCCCATCGAGGTCAGCGCCCTCAACTACCTCACGGAAGACCTCGACGACGGTCCTGTGAAGGATAAGGTCATCGGCCGTCATAGCGGCGACCTCATGGAGCGTCCGCTCACCCAGGTACATATCCAGCAGCGCCAGATGGGACTCGGCTGCGTCAACTCCTGGGGTGCATGGCCTCGCGAGGAGTATATGCTGCCTTATCGTGACTACGATTTTACATACGTCATAAAACCAGTTCGATAGCGTTTTTCGCGAATTGGATGACAATTTGATACCGCTTATGGTTGACTTTAGTCAAAAAGTCGGCCGTAAGCGGATATTTTTTGAATTTTTTGCCAAAAAGAGTTGGAGGTAATCTTAATTATTGCTATCTTTGCACCGTCAAAAGGTTACAAAAGAGAAGAGAAAGATGAAAAAGATGAACAAAATGATGAAAATGATGTTTGTTGGCATGATGATGCTGACAAGCACGGCTGTTTTTGCCGAAGAAGAGAATGTCACCAGTGAGGTTGACACCACATATATCAAGCTCGACGAGAACCTTGAGCCCATTAACTACGTGAACTGGACGAAGGAAGACCTCGTGGCAGCTGTCGGCGAACTCGAGACCATCCTTGAGACCGATGAATTCCAGCTCTACTCTGCAGGTGACTACACCTACAAGATTGAGCGTGGCCTGGTCACCTCTATGGCTATCCAGATTGAGGATACCAACAACGACAAGGTGATCTACAACAAGATCCTCAACGCCCTGGCCAAGAGTAACTCGGTGAAAGACACCCACAACACGGGTGGCAACTACTACCAGTATGCCAACTTCCAGGTGCAGTTCGACGACTTTGAGGGTTACGAGAAGCTCACCTTCTCCGTTATCCCCTTCGATATGGCAGAATAATCAGCATATCTCATGATAACACGAATCCCCCGTTCTTCACCGAGCGGGGGATTTTTTTTAGATTTTCTTGCTGCTTTTGAGTAAAATGTGTACCTTTGCACGAAGATTTACTTGATTATCATGCGAAAAACTGAGAGAAACTCCTTTATTGTCTCTAAGGCATTAAGGACTTTTGTGACGGCGGCGGTACTGACAGCCGCTGCCTCACAGTTAGCACATACCGCCGACTCGATGATTGTCGGCCATGTTGTCGGGCAAGATGCTGTCTCCGCTATTAACCTGGTACTCCCATTGGTTGAGATGCTCAACTGCATAGGTTTCCTGATCTGTTTCGGTGCCAACGCCATCTGTGCGCATGCCATCGGCAGCAACGATATGGACAAGGTGGCGCGCACCTTCACCGCTACCATCCTGACGGTGATGACGCTGGGACTGGCTGTCTCGTTGGGCATCAGCCTGTTTAGCCGCGAGATTGTCGAAGCCATGTCGGAAGAGCCGGAGCTGAACGAGATGGCCTATGACTACATCCACCACTATGCGATGGGTGGATGGCTGCAGATGCTGTCGTATGGCCTATGCCTGTTTGTGGCTACCGATGGCCGCCCGCGTATGGTGACGATAGCCGTGGTGGCAGGTGCCGTTGTCAATGGCCTGGTGGACCTCCTCACCATCTCCGTGCTGGGTATGGGTGTAGAGGGTGCAGCCCTGGGCTCGCTCTCCATGTTCACCGTCAATATCCTGATACTCGTCAGCTACCTGCGCAAGCCCAGCAGCTCCTATCGTCTGAAGTGGCCTGGCAAGAGCATTGCAGGCATCTTCTCTGCCAATGTCAAGGAGGGCGCCCCGATTACGGTCAGCAATACGCTGATGGCCATTACCATCATGATGATCAATGATATCGTGCTGGAGAATCTGGGTAGCGACGGCCTCTTCATCTGGTCGGTATGTCTGCAGATGTTGCTGCTTTCCTATGTGTTTATCGACGGTGTCATCGAGTCGATGTTTGCCATTGGCGGTGTGCTGATGGGTGAGCGCGACATGCGAGGACTGGAGATCCTTGTCAAGCAGGCGCTGACCTTCATAGCCTCGCTTGTGGCTATCGTCATTGTCCTGATGTACGTGCCAGGCCTTGTCGGTATCCTCTTCGGTGTGGAGCCAGGCAGCGAGATGTCGGTAGAACTGACCCACGTGCTGCGTATCTTCGCCTTGATGCTGATACCGTTTGCCGTGACGCAGATCCTGCTGAGCACCTACCAGATACTGGGTCACGAGAGGACCAGTGTCGTGACGGCAACGGCTCAGACGGCCATGCTCGTCATCGGTGTATGGTCTATTACTCATATTGGGGGCATCGAGCTCTGGTGGGGCTTTGCCGCTGGCTGTCTGTTGGTGCTGCTCTTCCAGATTGGCTACACCACGGCCCGCAGTCGGATGTACCATATGCCTATCTCGCCGCTCACCATGATACCGAAGGAGGCTGAGGGATTCTCCTTCGACCGCTCTGTCAGTTACAATGTGGAGGATGTCTATGCGACGCTCACCGACATCGACCAGTTCCTGAAGGACAGCAAGGTGCCGGCAGCGGCGGCATTCGATATCAACGTGTGCTGCGAGGAGCTGATGAGCAACATTGCCCAGCATTCCAAGGGGCGCATCACCACACAGTCGTTCGACGTACATCTCTGCGTCAACGATAAGGGCATCTATGTCACGCTGAAGGATGCTGGCAAGCCCTTCGATCCCATCAAGGCTGGCAAGATGGCCGACGAGCATATCGGCACCCAGGATAATGAGCACATGGGACTGCGACTGGTCACCAATATCATCCCCGACATCACCTATAAATACATGTACGGGCAGAATACCATATTTATATGGAAGAAAGTGTAGACGACGCTGTTCAGGCTGATCCTCGGTTTTATCGAACCGACGGAAGGCAAGGTCGCCGTTGGTGGTGAGCCCGACGGTCTCGACACCGAACTGGGAGAGCGGGGTAGTGGACTCAGCGAAGGTCAGGCCCAGCGCATCGCCATCGCCCGTGGTCTGCTCCACGGTGGCGATATCCTCCTGCTCGACGAGATCAGCAGTTCCCTTGACGAACCCACCGAGCGCGAACTATACCACCGCCTCTTTACGACCTACCCACAGAAGACCATGCTTTTCATCACCCACCGCACCGCCGTCAGCACCCTCTGCGACGAGCAGGTTTTCCTCAGATGTTAAGAAAAACGACTCACAAATCATGAATTGTGAGTCGAAATTCTTAAATTGTGAGCCGATGAAATGCCTTTTTTCATATCAGTTCACTAACAATTTGGGACTTTTTTATGGCAATTTGTCGCTTTTGGCTTGCTTTGTCCACAAATAGTCGCTAGGCGATTGAAAAATAGGGGGAGAGAGCACAGTTACCTCTCTTGTTTTTTTTCAGTTTCCGTAGTTCTCTTTTTCTTTTTCTTCTGACTGGAGAAGAGATCCCGTAGGTTATTGAAATCTTTCTTCATGATGATACCGATGCCCTGAGTGTTCAGACTCGACTTTGTGAAATAGCGGTCGTTTGTCTGGTTATACACCTTCAGTGCGAGGTTACCGCTGGGGTAGAGCAGATACTGTAGGTCGAAGTCCCCGATAAACGAGGGATTGGCTCGGGTGGCGTTGTCGCGATAACCGAACTGTCCGTTGAGCACCAGTCGGTTGTTAAACATACGTCCGCTGATGATGCCCTCGTATTCAGCATTATGCCATCCTTCATTACCTGTTGAGATATTAGCGCCGAAGTTCCAGTTATCATTCTTAATGATTTGGTTGAGCAGGGTGTTGATTTGGGTGGAGAGCGTACCAGAAAGGAAACTCTGCATGGCCAAGGTTGTCCGATCAGGCTTCTGTTCGTCAGCATTGTTGGCTCCCTGGTTGTAGAATCGTCCGATGGCAAGCAAATACACTACCTGCTGGTTCATTTCCTGTTGTCCATTGATCACAGAGCGCACCATCTGTTGTTCATCGGCATTCACGGTCGGCATCTCAAGGTCGAATTCCACTTGAGGTGCTGCTGGTTGTCCGCCGATATTCATCAGACAGTTTACTCGGATGGTATTGTTGGTGAACGAGTTGCCGATATTCAGGTCAGAGAGGCTGACGCTGTTGACAGTATAGACGGCCTGCAGGTTGAGGGCAGCCTGATAGGGATCACCGCCGAAGACGATGGTGCCGCCCCTGTTGAAGGTGAAGTTCTTCTTGATGATGTTTTGTATGGTAATCCCATAGGTTCCGTGATCGACGGTATAGGTGCCGAACATGTTGAAGGCTCCCTTGTTATGGAAGGTTGCCCGGATGCTGCCTTCACCATTTAGCGTGATATAGTCGTTGGTGTTCTTGTCCATGAGTAGACGCAGGGTTGCGTCAGGAGTGGTATTCACGAGGAAATTGATGTAGATATCAGTCTCTGTGGCTCTGTTCGAACTGTTTTTGTCGGTCTTTTTCTGGTTGTCTGTCGCTTCGTCATTGTCCCACTCGATGAATTCTTGTCTGGAGATAGCATCTGGCGTAGCGGCATTATATACGAAGACGGAATTCTTTTGAGGCGTAACGTCGCAATCAATTACAACGTCGTTTCCGTGACCGTGAATGCCGACGTTGCCTGAGGCATATACCGTCCCGTAGAACGACGAGTCACCAAAGTCGTCGAAGTCGTAGGCTAGCAGGTTCTCTGCATCGACATAGAGGTCAAAACTTAGGTTGGTCAGGTGTTCATGATGGATGCCACCAGAGAGGTAGGCCCTGTGTCCGTCTTTGTCAAGTACGGTCATGTGCTTGAGTTCTATCTCGTCAGGTATCATCACCAGTGTATCGCGTTCCAGCTTGTAGGTGGTGTTGAGGGCAGTCACAGTGGCTTCCCCATCTACGACGAGGTTGCCTGTCAGGTTGATGTTGTCGAGGGTGCCTGCCAGTCTGACGTCGCCCTCTGCATGTCCTGTGATGTGGCTGAGGAAAGTCTTGGTAAAACTGTGCATGAAGTCCAGGTACGTGCCTTGGGCGTCGATCTCCAGGTCGATGGTTTCATGCACGGGCGATACATAGCCGTTGATTAATGTCTTGGCCTCTTCGCCGTCGTCTGCAATAGCGTGGATGTCTATTTGCTCAGCCTCCTGATTCCAGTCAGCCTTGGCCTGGAGAGTACCCATGCGTCCGTTCTCGAACTTGAAGTCATTGACACGAAGGTCTGCGTTGGCAGCAAAGCGTCCGAAAAGCGACGAGACATTAGCGATGCCTGTGGCCTTACCACTGAACTCTACTGTGTGGAAGTTCACCAGGTCTAGGATATAGTCCACTTCCACCTCGTTGAGATCGACTTTCATCGTGTCGTTGGGGTTTTCTGAGGCAATGCCGTCGATGATGATGTGCTGCTGAGCGCGATGCAGGTCGAATTCGTCTACTAGCAGCCGCTTGTCTGAATAGAGGATAGCCGACGGTTCGATGTCCCATTGGCTGTTGTTTAGGATGGCATGAGAAGGTAGGATGCGCACATGTGCTTCTGGTTTGTTGGCTAGGTTCTTGTAGAGTCGGATGATGGTATTCAGTTCACCGCTCAGTTTTTCCTCATCATCGTGGTTGTCCCAGTTCAGTGAGGTGTTGATGTTGTTGCTGGCAGCCTGCGCATTGAGGCTGATGCTCATACGCTGTCCGTCGTCCATGAGCTTCAGGATACTAGCCTTGCAGTTCAGGGAGTCCCCAGGAGAGCTGATTTCGATATCTGCGTTTTTGTACCAGGCATCGTTATAAGCAAACGAGGGCAGGTCTCCAGTCAATGCCAGATCGTCGGTCTGGTCATTGAGTCTTGCTGTCAGGTTCAGAGGCTGCTGGAGCTTCAGGTTGATGCCGAAGAAACGTTGAAGCCAGTCGGTCTTGCTCATCAGCAGTCTCAGGCTGAAGTTGTTGTCTGGTCCTTTCTTGATAGGCGGCAGTCCGGGTAGGGTGGGGAGTCGTGACCCTATGAGATTGACAAAGCTCTGAGCCAGTGTCTGGTAGTTGAAGTGTCCTTTTAGCTCTGCGTCGGCAAAGTCGCTCTTCAGTGAGATGAAGTGGATGCCCTCACTGAAACCCGAGGAGAGGCTGAAATTGTCCAGTTTGTATGCGGGGTGTTCCTCTGTAGCTGTCATGGTGAAGTTGCTGACTCGCATGCTCCCTTCTGCATCCTCCAGTTTGCTCATGATGATATCTGCGTCGATGTCGGCAGAAAAGACAGAAGAGCCGAAGGTGTGGCTAAGATGTGTGGCTTCGGGTGAGAAGTGACCGATGCCGCCCTGAAGCTTGATAGTTCCTGGTTTCCCAGCCGATGGTGTGAACACGATTTCACTGACTTCTCCGTTCAGTTGTGCCGACAGGTTGGGATCGTCGATGCTGAAAAGGCCTGAGATGATCCCTTTGTCGTAAAGCCCGTCAAGATTGATGTTACTATAGGAATAGTTATTGTAGTCCAGTTGTTTGATAGTTCCGTTGACCTTGATCTCAGGTTTCTGTGGCGACTGTCGCCATAGACCTTCTGTCTTCAATTGTGTGGAGAGCATGCCAAGCTGCTGGTTGTTGAGCACTTGCCCAAGGTTGAAGTTCTTTGTGACTATGTCTCCCTGAAAGCGCTGGCTTTTGTTCATGCCGAACTGTATGTCGAGGTCGCCGATGCCGCTCTGCACATGGCTCTTGAGGCTGGTCTCTCCAAGTCTGTTGTGGTCGAAAAGACCCGTTAGCTGCAGGTTGCCGATGCGTTTCAGTTCATCAGGCAGTTTGAAAGTCTTCGAGAGAAAGTCCAGGCTTGCCTCACTAAGGATGAGGTGTTGTACGTTGAGATGCCATGCAGGCTGTTGTTGCCAGTTTGCCATCCAACCTTCCATGCTGATGTCGATATCCTTTTCTTTGGTGGCTATCAGTAGCTCTGGAATGTTCACTTGCTCATCAGTGCCGTTGAAGTTGGCTGTCAGCGAAATCCCTCTCTGGAAATTCTTGAGTGCAGGTTCAAAACTCCTTAGGTCTGAAGGTGTTATGATGGCGTCTTTGATTGATCCATAGAACCTCAGTGTTCCTGCGATGAGCCCTTTCTTGTCCAGGCTATAGTAGGCTTTCAGTGAGTCAAGTCTTAGGTCAGAGCTGGGCATTTGCAGGATGAAGTCCGACAGTGTGGATTGGTTTCTCCCAGCTGCCAGCCGGAAACTCAGGCGGTTGATGTCTAATCCGGAATTCTCGTGGAGCGAGAGACGCTTCACGTTGATATGCAGCGAGTCGTCAGTCAGTGCCTTTAGGTTGATATGTCCGCTGATACTGCTGAACCGCAGATGATGAGGATTCAGTTGTTGGTTGGTTCTCGCCACGTCCAGTCTGTCGTATATGACTCCAGAGCGTCGGATGATGAGCGAGTTGATTCTCAGGTCGAGTGGGGTATGGCTGGTGGTATCTTTCGAGGCTAGTGAGTCGATGACGAACTGAAAGTTCGTTGGTGTCTCCGCATTCTTTTGGTAGAGCCTGGCGTTGGCGCCGAAGAGCTGAGCTGATGAGATGGAGATCCTGCCGTTAGCCAGCGACAGATAGTCGATTTTCACGGCCATGCGAGATACGGTGAGCATCAGTTTCTTTTGCTGGTCATAAATATTGATGTCGTCGATGATAATTCGGTCGAGGAATCCGAGGTCGACCCGCCCCACGCTTACTTTTGTGCCTAGCTTATCTCCCAGCAGTTCAGAGACCTTGTTGCCTGCAAACTGCTGAACGCTTGGCAGTCGGAGAATGGCTGCCGATAGTAAGTTCACGGCGATGACTGTCCAGATGACGATGCTGATGAATCGTTTTAGTATCTTCACGTGGCAAAAATACAACAAATTATCGGTATTTCTACATTTTTTTTAGTTTTTTGTCCGTTATCTACCCAAAATTTAGTAATTTTGCCGTCGCATCTTGCAACTATTCAATAATTTTTAGATAAATGGCAAATGTTATTAAGCTAAACAAAGGCTTGGACATCAACCTGAAAGGACGGGCTGAGGAGAAGAAGATCCAGCTGAAGTCTAATGGCAAGTACGCACTTGTTCCTGATGATTTCGAAGGTGTCACTCCGAAGGTCGTAGTCCGTGAGGGTGACAAGGTTCAGGCCGGGGATGCCTTGTTTGTCAACAAACAGTATCCTGAGGTGAAGTTTGCCTCGCCAGTAAGCGGTACGGTGAGTGCCGTTGTGCGTGGTGAACGAAGGAAGGTGCTCTGCATAAAGGTCGATGCCGATGCCCAGCAGAGCTATGTGGATTTCGGCAAGAAGGATGTCAGCAAGCTCGACGGCAAAGCCGTCATCGACGCGCTGCTCGAAGCAGGTCTCTTTGGTTACATCGACCAGTTGCCTTATGCAGTCTCGACAAATCCGTCGGTCATGCCTAAGGCGATTTTTGTATCTGCTCTGCGCGACAAGCCGCTGGCCTGTGACTTCCAGTTCGAAGCTAAGGGTCAGGAGCAGGATTTCGTAACAGGTATTCAGGCTCTCTCGAAGATTGCTAAGACTCATGTGGGTTTGGGTATCCAGCCTGATTTCCAGACGGAGATCTGTAAGTTAGGAATTGATCAGTTTGCTGAACTGACCATCTTCGACGGCAAGTGCCCTGCAGGTAACGTCGGCGTACAGGTGAATCATGTCGCCCCCGTGAATAAGGGCGAGGTGGTTTGGACCATCGGCGATCCTACGGTCGTGCTCTTCATTGGTCGTCTGTTCAATACGGGAAAGGTCGATCTGCGTCGTACTGTTGCCCTTTGCGGCAGTGAGGTCAAGTCGCCAGCCTATGTTGATATGCTGGTGGGCGAGGAACTCTCTACGTTGCTCTCTAACAGCTACGATGCCTCGAAGAGCGTGCGTGTCATCAACGGTAACGTGCTCACAGGTCGCCCCACTACTAAAGAAGGCTTCCTAGGTGCTCATGCTTCTGAGATTACCGTCATCCCTGAGGGTAATGATGCCGACGAGGTGCTGGGTTGGATTCTGCCGCGCTTCAAGCAGTTCTCTGTCAGCCGCAGCTATTTCTCATGGCTTTGTGGTAATAAGTCGTATGCGCTCGATGCCCGTATCAAGGGTGGTGAGCGCCACATGATCATGAGTGGTGAGTACGACAAGGTGCTGCCAATGGATATCTACGGTGAATACCTCATCAAGGCGATCATCTCTGGCGATATCGACCGTCAGGAGGCGCTGGGCATTTATGAGGTGAGTCCTGAGGACTTTGCGTTGGCCGAGTTTGTGGATAGCTCAAAGTTAGAGTTGCAGCGCATTGTGCGTGAAGGACTGAACATTTTACGTAAAGAAAATGCATAAAGACATGAGTGCTATAAGAAACTTATTTAACAAGATGAGGCCAAGCTTCGAAGAGGGCGGCAAGCTGCATGCTTTCCGCAGCGTCTTCGACGGTTTTGAGACGTTTGCGCTTGTGCCTAACGATACTTCCAAGTCGGGTGTCAATATTCACGATGCCATCGACTCGAAGCGCATCATGAGTATGGTGGTCATTGCACTGATGCCTGCCATGCTGTTTGGTATGTATAATGTTGGCTACCAGAACTATCTCGCTGCAGGAACACTGGCTACGGCCTCGTTCCTCGAGATTTTCTGTTTCGGCTTCCTGGCCGTACTGCCCAAGATCCTTGTCTCTTACATCGTGGGTCTCGGCATCGAGTTTGCCTGGGCTCAGTGGAAGGGCGAGGAGATCCAGGAGGGCTATCTTGTCTCTGGTATCATCATCCCGCTGATTATTCCCATCGGCTGTCCGCTGTGGATGCTGGCTCTGGCCTGCGCCTTCAGTGTGATTTTCTGTAAGGAGATTTTTGGCGGTACGGGCATGAACATCTTCAACCCCGCCATTGCAGCCCGTATGTTCCTGTTCTTCGCCTATCCTTCTAAGATGACGGGCGACCAGGTGTGGGTGGCTCAGGATTCGATCTTCGGACTGGGCAACACGTTGCCCGACGGCTTCACTGCTGCCACACCGCTCGGACAGATAGCACAGGGCGTCAATCCCGATGCTTCTATCTGCGATATGATCTGCGGCTTCATTCCTGGCTCTATCGGTGAGACCTCACTGGTTGCCATCGCCATTGGCGCCAGCATCCTGCTGCTGACGGGCATCGCCTCTTGGCGCACGATGTGCTCAGTCTTCGTCGGTGGTGCCGTGATGGCCTGCATCTTCGAGCAGACTGGCCAGTCGATGGTATGGTGGCATCATTTCATCCTCGGTGGCTTCGCCTTCGGTGCCGTATTCATGGCTACCGACCCTGTTACCTCTTGCCGCACCACCACGGGCCAGTTCATCTATGGTTTCCTGATTGGTGCGATGGCTGTGATCATCCGCGTGATGAATGCCGGCTATCCTGAGGGTATGATGCTTGCCATCTTCTTTGGTAATATGTTTGCTCCTACGATCGACCATTTCATTGTGGAGCGTAATATCTCGAAACGCTTAAAGAGAGGAGGTACCAAATGAAACTGAATACAAATTCGAACTCGTACATTATTATATATAGTGCGATTCTGGTGGTCATCGTGGCCTTCCTGCTGGCATTCGTCTATCAGGCCCTGAAGCCGATGCAGGATGCTAACGTGGCCCTCGACGTGAAGAAGCAGATTCTCTATTCGCTGAATATCCGCGACCTTGACGGTGCCGAGGCTGAGGCCAAGTATGCCGAGGTGGTGAAGGAAGAGAAGGATGCCGACGGCCAGAAGCTCTACCAGTGTGAGATTGACGGTCAGCAGATTCTTGTGGCCAGCATGAAGGGCATGGGCCTCTGGGGCGGCATCAGCGGCTATATGGCTGTCAAGACCGATGGTACCGTCTATGGTGCCTACTTCAACCACGAGAGCGAGACAGCCGGACTCGGTGCTGAAATCAAGGACTCTCAGGAGTGGCAGGAGAAGTTTATCGGCAAGAAAATCTTCGATGAAAACGGACGCGTAGTATTGTCAGTCGTGAAGAAAGTGGAAGATCCTGCTACCCAGGTGGACTGTGTGACGGGTGCCACGCTGACTTCAAACGGTGTGGATGCTATGCTGAAGGACTGCCTGAAGAATGTTAAACCAACGAAAGCAGAGGAGGAATAGACTATGGCATTATTCAGTAAACAAAATAAAGAGGTTTTCACAAACCCGTTGAACGTTGATCATCCTATTCTGGGACAGGTCCTCGGTATCTGCTCGGCCCTGGCCGTGACGTCGCAGCTGAAGCCTGCCATCGTGATGGGGCTGGCCGTCACCGTGATTACCGCTTTCTCTAACGTAATCATTTCTATCATCCGCAACACCATCCCCAACCGCATCCGCATCGTAGTGCAGTTGGTCGTTGTGGCAGCTCTCGTGACTATCGTTTCCCAGATACTGAAGGCCTTCGCCTACGACGTGAGCGTGCAGCTCTCCGTCTATGTGGGTCTGATCATCACCAACTGTATCTTGATGGGCCGCCTTGAGGCGTTCGCCATGATGAACAAGCCTTGGCCCTCGTTCCTCGACGGTGTGGGTAACGGACTCGGCTATGCCATGATTCTCGTGATCGTCGGTGCCGTTCGCGAACTGCTTGGCCGCGGCTCGTTGCTGGGCTTCCAGGTGATTCCCGATGCCTGCTACGACATGGGCTATGTGAACAACGGTATGATGACGATGCCTGCTATGGCGCTGATTCTCGTCGGTTGTGTGATTTGGGTACATCGTGCATATTTTTATAAGGAGAAGTAAGATATGGAACACGCAATAAGTCTTTTATTTCGTTCGATTTTTGTCGACAATATGATTTTCGCCTTCTTCCTCGGCATGTGTTCCTACCTTGCCGTATCGAAGACCGTGAAGACCTCTCTGGGCCTCGGACTGGCTGTGACCTTTGTGCTCACCGTCACCGTGCCCGTGAACTATCTGTTACAGACCAAGGTGCTGGGTCCCGACTGTCTTGTTGAGGGCGTTGATCTCAGCTATCTGTCGTTCATCCTCTTCATCGCCGTGATTGCCGGTATGGTGCAGTTGGTGGAGATGACGGTCGAGAAGTACTCTCCCTCGCTCTATGCTGCTCTGGGTATCTTCCTGCCGCTGATTGCTGTTAACTGTGCCATCATGGGTGCTTCGCTCTTCATGCAGCAGCGCATCCTCATGGATCCCTCCAACTCGCAGGCCATCACCAGCGTTTTTGATGCCATTATCTACGGCTTCGGCTCTGGTCTCGGCTGGGCATTGGCTATCGTGGCTATGGGTGCCATCCGCGAGAAGATGCAGTATTCTGATGTGCCCAAGCCCTTGCAGGGCCTCGGCATCGTGTTTATCACCGTTGGCTTGATGGCTATGGCGATGATGTGTTTCTCTGGCTTAAATATTTGATAAGGTATGGCACAGTTTATAGCAATTAGTATAGGGGTTTTCCTCTCGTTGATCACACGCTCAATGAGAACGGTGTGTTCTTGCCTTCTGCTTGTGGTGGTAAGGCCTCTTGCGGCCAGTGCAAGGTGCAGGTGCTTGAGGGTGGGGGTGAGATCCTCGACTCTGAGAAGCCTCACTTTACTCGTAAGGAAATCAAGTCTGGCTGGCGTTTGGGCTGTCAGTGTAAGGTAAAGGGCGATCTCAAGATCCACGTTGATGAGTCTATCCTTGGTGTGAAGGAGTACGAGTGTACCGTCATCTCCAATAAGAACGTGGCTACGTTCATCAAGGAGTTCAAGGTGCAGCTCCCCGCAGGCGCCCACATGGACTTCCTGCCTGGCTCTTATGCTCAGATCAAGATTCCTGCCTTCGATTGCATCGATTACAACTCATACGACCGCGACCTGATTACGCCAGAGTACGTGCCCTCATGGGAGAAATTCAAGATGTTCGATCTGAAGTGTAAGAATCCCGAGCCCACGATTCGTGCCTATTCAATGGCCAACTATCCTGCAGAGGGCGATGTCTTTATGCTGACCGTGCGTATTGCTACGCCTCCATTCAAGCCTGATCGCAGCGGCTTCATGGATGTCAATCCTGGTATCGCCTCGTCGTATATCTTCTCGCTGAAGCCTGGTGATAAGGTGATTATGAGTGGCCCTTACGGGGATTTCCATCCTCACTTCGACACGAAAAAGGAGATGATTTGGGTAGGCGGTGGTGCTGGTATGGCTCCGCTGCGTGCACAGATCATGCACATGACCAAGACGCTCCACACGAAGGATCGCGAGATGCACTACTTCTATGGTGCCCGTGCGCTCAACGAGGTGTTCTATCTCGACGATTTCCTCGGTCTGGAGAAGGAGTATCCCAACTTCCACTTCCATCTGGCCCTCGATCGTCCCGACCCCGCAGCCGATGCTGCTGGCGTGAAGTACACCCCGGGCTTTGTCCATCAGGTGATGCTCAACACCTATCTGAAGGACCACGAGGCTCCCGAGGATATCGAGTACTACATGTGCGGACCTGGCCCGATGTCAAAGGCCGTTGTTCAGATGCTCGACTCCCTCGGCGTAGAGCCCGAAAGCATCATGTACGATAACTTCGGCGGATGATTCTCCGATCATTTAGTACAATATGTGACAATCCCCCGTTCAGTTTTGAGCGGGGGATTATATTTTCTTTTGTTCATCAATATCTCATTACTTGATGAGGTCGACGGAGCGCTTGAGGAAGCGGTCGAGGGCCTCACCTTTAAGCATACCGTTCTGAAGGAGTGCCAGGTCGATAAGCTGGTGGACGATAGAGTTGTCTTTCGCGTAGTCGGCGATGACGGCCTGCTTCTTGTCTTTCTGCTCTTGCACGGCTTTCTCTGCCTCAGCCTTCTGATCCTTGTCTTCCTGTGTCAGTTCGTCGTACTTCTTCTTATCCTGGGCTGAGCGGATGGCTGCTAGACGAGCTTCCTGACCCTTGAGTTCACTCTCGATGGGCTTCAAGGCCTCGGCGGTCTTAGCCTCGCAGTCGCTGAGCACCTGCTTGACGAGCGGATGGTCGGCATTGAGTACGATATTGAAGGAGTCGGGCATCTGGCCATAGAAGTTCATGCCAGGCTGGAAGCGGCTCATCTCCTTCATACGACGCATATACTCGTTCTGTGTGATAATGACTGGACGGGCCTCTTCGCCGAGGGCATCTACCTGTACCATGAACTCGGCCTTGTCGAGCTTAGGTAGCTGGGTGCGGAAGACGGCTGACAGATTGTCAGACTGTGACTCGCTCAGTTCGCTCTTAGGCGCGTCGCTCTTCACAATCAGACGGTCGATGATGTCGCTGTCTACGCGGGTGAAGCGGCTCTTCTCGAACTTCTGCTCCAGTGTCTGGATGGTGGGCACGTCAAGCTGGCCGTCGAGCAGCAGCACACTGTAACCCTTGTCCTGAGCTGCCTTGATATAGCTGTACTGCTCTTCCTTATCGGTGGCGTAGAGATAGACGAGCTGTTCGTCCTTGTCCTTCTGGTTAGCCTCGATGAGGGTCTTGTATTCGTCGAAGGTGAAATATTTGCCTTCAGTATCCTTCATCAGGGCGAAGTCCTTGGCACGATCGTAGAAACCGTCTTCAGAGAGGATGCCGTAGTTGATGAAGAGCTTCAGGTCGTCCCATTTCTCCTCATACTGCTTGCGGTCTTCCTTGAAGATGGCATTCAGACGGTCGGCCACCTTCTTGGTGATGTAGGTGGAGATCTTCTTCACCTCACGGTCGCTCTGCAGATACGAGCGGCTAACGTTCAGAGGGATATCGGGAGAGTCGATAACGCCGTGAAGCAGGGTGAGGAACTCAGGTACGATGCCCTCGACCTGATCGGTGACGAAGACCTGGTTACAATAGAGCTGGATTTTATTGCGCTGCAGCTCGATGTTCGACTTGATCTTCGGGAAGTAGAGGATACCCGTCAGGTTGAAGGGGTAATCGACATTCAGATGAATCCAGAACAGAGGCTCGTCGCTCATGGGGTAGAGCGTACGGTAGAATGACTTGTAGTCTTCGTCCTTCAGGGTAGAAGGGGTCTTGGTCCACAGGGGCTCTACATTATTGATGATATTGTCTTCGTCGGTATCCACCTGCTTGCCGTCTTTCCACTCAGTCTTCTTGCCGAATGCCACGGGAACGGCCATGAACTTGCAGTACTTCTGGAGCAGGCCTTCGAGCTTGTATTTGTCGAGGAACTCCTTGCAGTCATCGTCGATGTAGAGGATGATGTCCGAGCCGCGCTCTTCACGGTCGGCATCGTCGATCTCGTAGGCTGGACTGCCGTCGCAGCTCCATTTCACGGCCTTTGAGCCTTCCTTCCATGAGCGGGTGATGATTTCCACCTTCTTCGACACCATGAATGAAGAGTAGAAGCCGAGTCCGAAGTGTCCGATGATGTTGTTGGCGTTGTCCTTGTACTTCTCGAGGAAGTCTGTGACACCAGAGAAGGCAATCTGGTTGATATACTTGTCGATTTCCTCTTCGGTCATGCCGATACCGTGATCGCTGATGGTGATGGTGCCCTTGTCAGCGTCGAAGTTGACGCGGACGGTAAGGTCGCCCAGTTCGCCCTTGAACTCGCCCTTCTCAGCGAGGGTCTTCATCTTCTGTGTGGCATCGACGGCATTGGATACCATCTCGCGGAGGAAAATCTCGTGATCGCTATAGAGAAACTTTTTGATGACGGGGAAAATGTTCTCAGTCGTAACCCCGATGTTACCTTTTTGCATAACTCTTGTTGTTTTTTAAAATCTTCTGACTTGGAGATTGCAAAAACCGTGCCAAACAAAAAAATCCCCCCGACTTTGATATCGGAGGGATTGAAGTTATGGGGTAGGAGGGAGATTACTCACCCTTCTCCATCTTAGCCTTCAGCTCAGCCAGAGCATCGATGTCACCGAGAGTGGTGCTGGCAGCGATGTTCTCGATCTTCGGGGTGTCGTCCTTCTTAGGACGTGCGCTCTTCTTGGCAGCAGCGGCAGCCTTCTTCTCCTCGCGTGCGGGATCCTCGAAGGTACGGCTATGAGAGAGGATGATGCGCTTAGAGTCCTTGTTGAACTCGATCACCTTGAACGGCAGGACCTCACCGGCAACGGCCTGAGTGCCATCTTCTTTCACGAGGTGCTTAGGAGTAGCGAAGCCCTCGACATTCTCCTCGAGAGATACAACGGCGCCCTTCTCGAGCATCTCGCTGATCTTACCCTCGTGGATAGAGCCAACGGTGTACTTAGCCTCGAATACATCCCAGGGGTTGTCCTCCAGCTGCTTGTGACCAAGGCTGAGACGACGGTTCTCCTTGTCGATGTCGAGTACGATGACGTCGATCTGTGCACCAACCTGAGTGAACTCTGAAGGATGCTTTACCTTCTTGGTCCAAGAGAGGTCGCTGATGTGGATCAGACCGTCAACACCTTCCTCAAGCTCTACGAATACACCGAAGTTGGTGAAGTTGCGAACCTTAGCGTTGTGCTTAGAGCCAACAGGATACTTAGCCTCGATAGACTCCCATGGATCCTCACGCAGCTGCTTGATGCCGAGAGACATCTTGCGCTCGTCGCGGTCGAGTGTCAGGATGACTGCCTCTACCTCGTCGCCTACCTTCAGGAAATCCTGAGCTGAGCGCAGGTGCTGGCTCCATGACATCTCAGAAACGTGAATCAGACCCTCAACACCGGGCTGGATCTCAACGAATGCACCATAGTCGGCAATCACGACTACCTTACCCTTCACGTGGTCACCCACCTTGAGGTCAGCATCCAGAGCATCCCAAGGATGCGGAGTGAGCTGCTTCAGACCGAGGGCGATGCGACGCTTCTCGTCGTCGAAGTCGAGGATCACGACATTGATCTTCTGGTCGAGCTCCACCACCTTGTGGGGATCGTCGACGCGGCCCCAAGAGAGGTCTGTGATGTGGATGAGTCCGTCAACACCACCGAGGTCAACGAATACACCGTAAGAGGTGATGTTCTTGACAGTACCCTCGAGGATCTGACCCTTCTCAAGCTTACCGATGATCTCCTTCTTCTGAGCCTCAATCTCCTGCTCGATAAGAGCCTTGTGAGATACAACGACGTTGCGGAACTCCTGGTTGATTTTGACCACCTTGAACTCCATGGTCTTGCCAACGAACTGGTCGTAGTCGCGTATGGGATGAACGTCGATCTGTGAGCCCGGCAGGAAAGCCTCGATGCCGAACACGTCAACGATCATACCGCCCTTCGTGCGGCACTTGATGTAACCCTGGATGATTGCATCAGCCTCGAGAGCCTCGTTAACCTTATCCCAAGACTTGCTCATGCGAGCCTTCTTGTGAGAAAGGAGCAGCTGGCCCTTCTTGTCCTCTGCGCTCTCTACATAGACTTCCACCTTGTCACCAACCTTCAGGTCGGGATTGTAGCGGAACTCTGAAGCGGGGATGATACCATCGCTCTTGTAACCGATGTTCACTACCACCTCTTTCTTGTCGACAGAGATGACTGTACCTTCGCACACCTGATGATCGGCTACCTTGTTGAGGGTTTCGTCGTAAGCCTTGTCGAGTTCTTCCTTGCTGACAGATGCACTTGTGCCATTCTCAAACTCGTCCCAATTGAAATCGTCGAGCGGCTTTACGTTCTTTGTTAAATCTGACATAATAATTAAAATGGTTGCCCCTCGTTTGTTGTCGGGGCGGGGTCTGAACAGACGTTTACCAGACCGTCTTTAAAGGGTTAATAATGATAGGGGCAAGCGCCTGTTCCGGCCCCTATTTCCCCCTACGGGGGACAAAAGCGGGTGCAAAGGTACTGAAAAAGTATGGAAAAATGACTGAAAATGTTTTTGGAGAGTGTTATTTATAGATTATTAACATAAAAAAGAGCGGACTCTCTCGGAATCCGCCCCTTTTCCTTAAGTGGTTTTATGAATTTGCGTTTGTGTTCAACTTACACGATGCAATGTTTACACGATGCGATGCATCTTCTGTAACCTTGACTTCGTCGAGCTTACACGATGCCCTGAGCCATCATGGCATTGGCAACCTTCATGAAGCCGGCTACGTTAGCACCCTTCACATAGTTGATGTAGCCATCAGCCTGTGTACCGTACTTCACGCAGTTCTCATGAATGTCGTTCATGATGCGCTTCAGGTAGTCGTCAACTTCCTTAGAAGTCCAGCTCAGACGCTCAGAGTTCTGTGACATCTCCAGACCAGATACTGACACACCACCAGCGTTAGAAGCCTTACCAGGAGCGTAGAGGATCTTGGCATCCTGGAAGATCTTGATAGCCTCAGGCAGTGAAGGCATGTTGGCACCCTCAGCAACAGCGATTACACCGTTGTCGATCAGAGCCTGAGCCTGCTCGCCGTTGATCTCGTTCTGTGTAGCGCAAGGCAGAGCGATATCGGCCTTCTCGTGCCAGGGGCGCTCACCTGCATGATATACTGCGTTAGGATATTCCTCAGCATACTCCTTGATACGTCCGCGCTCTACGTTCTTCAGCTCCTTCACATAAGCGAGCTTAGCCTCGTCGATACCGTCTGGATCGTAGATGTAACCGTCTGAGTCAGAGAGGGTCAAGGGGATAGCACCGAGCTGGATGCACTTCTCAGTAGCATACTGAGCCACGTTACCTGAACCAGAGATCAGCACCTTCTTACCCTTCAGTTCGATACCACGGGTAGCGAGCATAGAGGTCAGGAAATATACGCAACCGTAACCAGTAGCCTCAGGACGGATCAGTGAACCGCCGAAAGAGAGACCTTTACCTGTGAGCACGCCCTGGAACTGGTGGGTGAGCTTCTTATACTGTCCGAAGAGATAACCAACCTCACGGCCACCTACACCGATATCACCAGCGGGTACGTCCTCATCAGGACCAATCACGCGATAGAGTTCGTTCATGAATGCCTGGCAGAAACGCATCACCTCAGCGTCGCTCTTGCCACGGGGAGAGAAGTCAGATCCACCCTTGGCACCACCCATAGGCAGGGTTGTCAGTGAGTTCTTGAAGGTCTGCTCGAAAGCAAGGAACTTCAGGATACCGAGGTTTACAGACTTGTGGTAACGCAGACCGCCTTTGTACGGGCCAATAGCATTGTTGTGCTGGATACGATAACCCATGTTGGTCTGAACATTGCCCTTATCATCTACCCAAGTGATCCGGAACTCACAAACACGATCGGGGATGCAAAGGCGCTCGATGAGGTTTGCCTTCTCAAACTCGGGGTGCTTGTTGTACTCTTCCTCGATAGTAGGAAGTACCTGAGAAACTGCCTGGATGTACTCCGGCTCATTTGGGAAGCGCTGCTTCAACTCTTCTACAACTTTTGCTGCATTCATAATCTTTTTACTTTTTAGTGTTGTTTGTTATAATGATTATTGTTTCTGGGTGCAAAATTACATCAAAAAATTGAAATAACAAACATTTTATCAAAAAAATCATCGAAAAGCTTTCTTTTTGTCACTTAATTGATATAAATCAAGGACAAAAGGATATAATACCTTAAAAACATTGTGTTCGGACACACCTAAAGACACAACAAAGCCGCATCGACAGTGCGATACGGCTTTGCATATAAATATAATAAGGTGTAGGCTTATTTTCCGTGAGCGGCGAGCTTCGACTTGATCTTGTCCACGTAGGCATCGATTGTTGCGACAGCCACGATATTCACGACGTCGCGTACGCTGGCACCGAAGTCGATGAAGTGGATAGGCTTGTTCAGACCCATCTGGATCGGGCCGATGATTTCAGCGTCGCTGCCCAGCATCTGCAGCATCTTGTAAGAAGAGCGTGCGGAGGTCAGGTTGGGGAATACCAGCGTGTTGACATCCAGGCCCTTCAGGCGAGTGAACGGATATTCCTCGTCTCTGAGTTCCTTGTCGAGGGCGAAGCCCAGTTGCATCTCACCGTCGATGGGCAGTTCGGGATAGAGCTGCTGCATGCGCTCTACGGCGTACTTCACCTTCTTGGCACCGTCGCTCTGGTTAGAGCCGAAGTTCGAGTGGCTGATCATGCCGATGACGGGCTTCTCGTTGAAGAAGCGTACGGCTGTAGCGGCCAGCTTGGCAATATCCACGAGGGTGTCACAGTCAGGATTCTCGTTGACCATCGTGTCAGCGATGTAGAGCGTACCCTTTGGTGAATTGATGATATGCAGGGCACCGAAGTGCTTGTATTCAGGACGGATGCCGATGACCTCGTTGACGACCTTGATGGTGTTGGAGTACTTGGTATAGAGACCTGTGATGAAGGCGTCGGCCTCACCCGTCTCTACCATCATCATGCCGAAGTAGTTGCGCTCGAACATCTTGTCGTTGGCCTCCTGATAGGTATAACCCTCACGCTGGCGCTTCTCAGTCAGGATGCGGGCATAGCGCTCGCGGCGCTCTTGCTCTGACGGATGGCGGAGGTTGACAATCTCGATGCCGTCGATGTTCAGTTCGAGCTTCTTCGCCATCTTCTGGATGACCTCGTCGTTGCCCAGCAGGATGGGGTAGCAGATACCCTCGGCCTTAGCCTGGACAGCAGCCTTCAGCATCGTGGGATGGACGGCTTCGGCAAATACGACGCGCTGCGGATGGGCAGCGGCTGTGGCATAGAGCTTCTGTGTCAGTTTGGTCTCCTGACCCAACAACACGTTGAGAGAGTTCTTGTAGGCGTCCCAGTCGTCGATGTTCTTGCGGGCCACACCACTCTCGATGGCAGCCTTGGCAACAGCCGAACTCACCTCCGTGATGAGACGTGGATCGACGGGTTTCGGAATGAAGTAGTTGCGGCCGAAGGTCAGGTTGTTCACCTTATATACATCGTTGACAACATCAGGCACAGGCTGCTTGGCGAGGTCGGCGATGGCATGAACGGCTGCGAGCTTCATCTCCTCGTTGATGGCAGTGGCGTGTACGTCGAGTGCACCGCGGAAGATATAAGGGAAGCCGATCACGTTGTTGATCTGGTTAGGATAGTCCGTGCGACCTGTTGACATCAGCACATCGGGGCGGGCGTCCATCGCATCCTCATAAGAGATTTCGGGCACGGGGTTGGCGAGAGCGAAAATCACGGGATCCTTGGCCATCGACTTCACCATCTCCTTTGAGAGCACGTTGCCCTTGGAGAGTCCTACGAATACGTCGGCATCCTTCACGGCCTCTGCTAGTGTGTGGATGTCAGTCCTGTCGGTGGCGAAGAATTTCTTCTGCTCGTTCAGGTCCTGACGCTCCTTAGAGATGACACCCTTCGAGTCAAGCATTACGATATTCGCTTTGTCGGCACCGATGGCCATGTAGAGTTTCGTGCAAGAGATGGCTGCAGCACCAGCACCGTTGACGACAATCTTGACCTTGCTGATATCCTTGCCGATGACCTCCATCGCGTTCTTCAGGCCAGCGGCAGAGATGATGGCCGTACCGTGCTGGTCGTCGTGCATCACGGGGATGTCGAGCGTCTTCTTCAGACGTTCCTCGATGTAGAAACACTCAGGCGCCTTGATATCCTCGAGGTTGATACCACCGAAGGTCGGAGCGATGCGCTCTACGGCTTCACAGAATTTCTCGGGATCCTTTTCGGCCACCTCGATGTCGAACACGTCGATGCCACCATAGATCTTGAAAAGCAGTCCTTTACCCTCCATGACGGGTTTGCCGCTCATGGCGCCGATGTCGCCTAATCCCAGTACGGCTGTACCGTTAGAGATGACAGCCACCAGATTGCCCTTGTCAGTGTACTTGTAAGCATTGTCGGGGTTTTCCTGAATCTCCAGACAGGGATATGCTACGCCAGGCGAGTAGGCGAGGCTAAGGTCGGTTTGTGTACGATAAGCCTTGGTCGGCTTTACTTCAATTTTTCCAGGACGGCCACTCTCATGATATTCCAGAGCCGCTTCTTTCGAGATCTTTACCATACTTGTATTATTGATATTTGAAATTTTGGACGCAAAATTACAAAAAACAATGGAAATAGATGCCTTTTTTTACAATTATTTTGTATCTTTGCCGACAAAATCGTATGATTATGCAAGAAAGCAAGGAAATATCCGACTATAAGAAAAATCTACGTGGCTCCATCCTCGAAACGGCCATGCATGCTTTTGCGAAGAAAGGTATCCGCGCCGTGAAGATGGATGATGTGGCTGCCGCCCTTGGTATCTCCAAGCGCACCCTCTACGAAATATTCGAGACCAAGGAGCTCTTGCTCTCTGAGGGCATCCGCAAATATTATGCAGAGCGTCAGGACTGTTACAGGCGGGTTACGCAGCAGTGCAAGAATGTGATGGAGGTGCTGGTCGCCATCTATCGCATCAAGGTCGATGAGTTCCGCAAGACCAATCCCCAGTTCTATGCCGATATGGATAAGTATCCGAAGGTGGCGCGATTCCTTAACCAGCAGAACCAACAGACGCACAAAGACATGCTGAAGTTCATGGAGCGCGGAATCTATGAAGGCTATTTCCGGGATGATGTCAACTACGAACTTGCGTGGCTCTTGTTTGATGCGCTCGGCAAGTATGTGATGGTCAATCAGCTCTATCGGCAATATACGATCGAGGAGATTTTCCAGAATCTCGTCTTCGTCACGATGCGCGGCCTGTGCACTGAAAAAGGCATCAAAGCACTCGACCACATCGTGTGAATCTCCTTCGGCTCTCCTTACCCTAATAGTAGGTTATTCGAGTTATAACTTATTCACTTTGGACATTTAGGTTTTTGATGGTGGATATCGTACTAAAATAAATAAGTATTAATTATATTATTAAATTATTATATATTATAATATATAATAATTCTCTATATCTATAATTTTGAAATTTGGAAATATAAATGTCCAAAGTGAATAAGTTATAAGTGTAATAACTCCCACCCCGCAATAATAAAATCGCTCTGGAGACAAAAATAATAGCGAAAAAACTTGCACAATTTAGGAATAATTCGTACCTTTGCAACAAAGTTGCAAGAATGACATCGAGCAGCAAAAATTGCGGCATAACTATCGGACAATTTTTTCTTAGTGCACGAGAAAGTGTTCCCTAGTATAGCAACGAAAAGCACGAATCAAGGAAAAGGTTTTAAGGAAGAGGAAATTATTTTACAACCTTAAAATTTTTGAATTTATGGCATTGAAAGTAAAAGCAGTTGAACGAAAGATAAAGTTCACTAAGGACGAGAACGATCCTGGCGTGTATCGCTATGTGATGAGCTCCGAGCTCTACATCGCGCTGTGTCAGGCATAGGTAATCCGCGAGGCGGCTCTGCTCAGTGGCGTGACAGGGTGTGTGGGCTTGACCAGGATTAAATTAAAATCTATTAACCGATTATGACGAAGAAGGAAACTTTTAAGTGGATTGTGCAGATTATTGCCTCTATTGCGACGGCGATACTGACAGCGATGGGAACCGTATCCTGCATCGGGTACTAAACAAGAAATCCCGTTTGAAGGGAACTTTCAGACGGGATTTGCTATTTTGGCTGTTGTGATTCCGTCGGGATTCGAACCCGAGGCCTACTGCTTAGAAGGCAGTTGCCTTTTATGCTGTAGAAGTCTCAATATCAGCGTGTTAATGAACTCTTTGTTTAGCCAGCGGTCAACTATAGGTCAACTTTGCTGGCTTTTGTTTGGCAAAAGTAACTATTTAAAATGAAAAACAAGAATAATGCGTGATAAAAATGATGAAAACAATAAAAATCATCTCCTATTATCAAATATGTGTTATTCTGTTTTTCTATATTCTTTCTAATATGTGGTGCTTGACCATTTTAGAAATACCTAATTGTGATGTGAATATGTTTATGAGGCAGTTGCATCGGCATGAAAACCTGCGGTTTTCCCGCCTCATATCCAGCTGAGCTACGGAACCAGCCTTTGGGCAGAGAACTGTATGATAAAAGGGCGAAGCGGCTATCCTAAATAATTGAAATAGCCACATCGCCCTAAAGCCTGTTTATTAAAAAACTTCCCTCTTCATGAGATTCAAGTAATCTATCACCTTTCCTTTATCCCGTTATTTCCGATTCTTCATAATCTCCAAATACTCAATCTTACAATTCTGGCTTATCACGTCCATTGGTTTAACTTGTTTCTCACCTCTTGGTATAAGTTTCTGCTTCATAATTAAATTGTTGTTAGTTCTACTCCGTCTAATCTTTTATCTCCAATACGAATCTTAACTTTATGTGTACTGTAGCCGTACAACTTTATATCAGTACCCTTTGCTTTCGCCTTATAGCCTAATCTGTCATATATAAGTTGAATCTGTTTCTTCAATTCTTTGTTGGTTACTCTATCTCCTGTATGATAGAGCTTCTGTAGTTCCTGTGCTACTAATGTAATGTCCTTTACTGTCATAATCATCATCACAGACTGCTTCTGCACAAAAATTTCTCAATTTATGAATATCTGTTTCTCTGGCTATGATAAAAATATCATCCCTTAATAAAGTGATATTCTTTTTCTTCTTATTTCTTTTGATATAGCCGAGTTCTTCCGCTTGTTGAAGGTATCTATCAACCATGGACTTTCCTATAGATAAAGTATCAGCTAAAGCACGTACAGAATATCCACACACATTTGTATAGTTGAGGCATCGAATCTTTAACATAATCAGAAAACCTTTCAGTTCATTGGATATTGGTTCTTTCACCAATTTCTCATCTACCATCACCCAATGCGCAAAGTCTGGTTCATCAACATGAATAGAAAAATCATATAGTAATGTATAATGGTTCTTCTTAAATACGTTCTCATCTTTTTTGTGAGTATCTCTATCTATCAATATAAATCCTTCATCACACATTTTTGCCAAATGTCGTTGAATTGTACTTGTGGAAATACCAACATATTCTGCTAATGTTTCCTGCTTTACATTGGATTCCAACGTTTTAAAATCAGATTTTAAAGTTAAGCAGAAGTATGTATAGCATTCAGCAGGTGATAAAACCTCTGCTATCCCATTGTTTAGTTTCCTGTAATTCATCGTCAGCAATGCAATTAGTATCAGTAATGTAGATAATCTCATTTCTTTTTAAGGCTGTTCTGAAAAAGCTAACTTTGCCCAAATAATCTTTCATCTCTTTTCTTGTCCTGCAAGAAAAACCAGTAGGTAGATAAATCCAATTCATTTCTCAAAAATAATTGATTATCCGCAGTACCCGAAGGGGAATGCGGTAAAATAGCGTATTAGTAAAAAGTCTCTCTATAGTTATTAGTATGTTATGTCATGCAGTGGACAGTCCAACACCTCACCAAGTGGACAGTAATTATTTGACTTTAAATGCACTTCTTCTTCATTTTTTCATCTGGAGAATGTTCTACACCAATGTATAAAAGAAAAGGAGCATTTCTGCTCCTGTTTCTTGGCTTACCGCCGCAGTAGTAAGCATATATACTTTTTTATGGACTTATTCTATGAAGAACTTGAAGGACTGTATGTAAACAAATTAAACAATATGCCATGACTTACAAAGAAAAAAGTGTTGAGAAAAGAAAATAATCATCCTTCAAGTTCCTATTGCTAATATAGTAAGGTCTGTCGTAAAAAACAAGTCATTGGACGAAAAATTATTTATGCATCCCTAAAGTCCGATTTTTCATCTGGAGTTGCACTATAATAAAGAGAATGAGCCTAAGTGCCCATTCTACTTGATTATTTTAGTTTGAGTTCATCATCAGCCAAATCAACGCTGCATATATAATAATAGGTATGACCACGCAGATAATTACTGAGGCTTTCCAATAGTTCCAGCCGATTCTTTGGAATTTCAATAGGAAATCAACTGATAACTGAAATGCTACATCACACCATTTTCTGAAGAACTTCTGCTTGCTCCAAATAATGTATATCCAAAGCAGGATCCATATCGGAGTAGTTATAGGAAGTCCGATGATATAGTCTATCATGACACACCAAGAGAGAGGGATAATGAGATAGTAAACAATAATGTTTATCTCATTGTAGTTCATGTGCAGGGCTTTAGCCATCACTTTTAAGGCTAATGCGACTGCACCAAACACCCCTAAGATGGTAAATACAGAAATACTACTTGCTTTCAGTTTCTTCATTCTTATCTGCTTTTTCAACATTATCTGCTCTTTTGAAACCAGTCTCAGACTCATCGATAATAATTCCAGCCTTATCATTATCATCTGGTGCCTGCTGACTTTCCGTTTCACGAAAAACCATTACTACAAATACCACAACCAATAAAAACATATATCCAAAGATGAGAATGTAGCACCATCTGAGAATATCAAATTCTTGGCTACTATAAATATAAAGAATAGAACTCATTGGCAAATCCTTTTTGAAGAGTTATCAAATAACTTTATTGGAGATACTTTTAATTAATTTTATATTCCTTTTATTATTTGTTTAAAATCCATGTGAAAAGTTTATTAATGCTTTATAATATTCAATGAGATTATCCCGCTTAGAGAGTACTCTGTCTTTAAAGAGCTTTTCACCCATCACCTTTCCGTCCTTCAGGACAAATAAGGCGCCACAAATGACATCAAACATAAAATGCAATCTAGGATCTCTGAAATCGTTTGGAATCCCAAGATCTTTTGCACTGTCTTCAATTTGCTTTAAGTTTATTTCCATATATCTTTCCTCCTTTATTAAATGATTAGTAATTCTGTAGCCCCAAACTCATCTGTTTAATATATATGTATTTAGGATAATACCCAAGAACCGTAAGAGTAACAGGACATATCCAGATGTGACGAGTGAAACCCTCTAAGCTATTTACTTTATAAGTAGCACCTGCAAATAGTCCTGCGTCTTGCTGCACACACTCAAAGTAATCTTTCAAGTCTGTGTGTCGTTTCTTACTTGGACGTACAAGCACACGCACCCGATTCTCATTCTTCTTATCTAAATATGAAAGCAGACGGTCTGAGCCAGAAACCATAGCGAGGTTATAACGGTCGCCAGGCCAAGGCATATCGATGTACCACATGTTGCCGTCATGGACAAACTTGAGGTCATAAACTTTGCGACGTAAGCCGCAGATTCCTTTTGCATAAACCCATGCGAGTTTAGCATACATGATTGTACGATTAAACATTTAGAACAAGATTTAGTTAAACGCATCTGGGAGTCTCCCAATTGCGGGTGCAAAGTTACAACAATTATTTGAAATCTCCAAATTTTATAAAGCGCTAGTAATCAATTATTTATCTGTTTGGCACACTTTTTGCTGTTTTCGGGTTTGGGAAGTAAAACGCAGTATATTCATGTTTCAAGTCCTATTTTTAGTCTGGAGTGACCTTTTAAGAAAAGAGTATATAGTATCATTTTTTACAAGAAAAGGTCATCTAAAATATGAGGTTCTTTATATAATGGCTTCATCAAAGTCTTTACATATAAATACTCAGGATATTCTCCAAGTACGAAGAGAGTTACAGGACACAACCAAATCCATGGACCTCCATTATATTTAAATGGAGCAAGTTGCACTTGATAAGTAGCACCTTCAGTAAGACCACTCTTAGTTTTAATAAGAGCAAATCTTTCATTTATGTCATGGCTCTGAAGTACTTTGAACTCATTACTTGGAGTAACACTGACTTTCGTATGCTTCCCATCATAGGACAGAAGCTCACAGAGTTTATCAGCCCCACTAACCATTTGTAAATGACTATGGTCAAATGGCCAATTAGGATAATCAACATACCAGAATCCATCATCTTCTTTAGTAAAGGAGATAATGTACTCTGATTTCTTCTCAACGTTCTTAACCATTGAGATTACCTTTGTTAAATCTTCTAATGTATAGTCCATATTACCAATGATATTTTGTCTTTAATTATCAAAATAGAGGAATATCATTTGGGGGCTTTCCCATATTCATTCTCACCCTTATCTCCTTTGGGAAAGGCTGCAAATATCCACGATACCACAGGGATTAACACATACCATCCAGATGCTCCAAAATCATGCAGCCGTCTGGCACACTGAGACCACAAGAATACATCGATAACCAAACCTAATATCCTTCTGAGAACAGAATCTTCTACATTAGCTACAACAAATACCAGAATAACACATATTATAACGCTGATAATATATTCCGTCCTGTTGATTCTGCCAGAGAAAGAAAACTTCATCAACAGTTTCTTCAATGAATCATCTGATTCTATTTTTGATGTCTCTTCTGTTTCCTCTGGTTTTGATTCTGGAATAGGACTATTCTGTGCAGCATCATAGCCATTATCCTTTGACTTGTTCATCCAATATGCATAGTCAGAATCTTGCCCAACACCTTTATAATACAAGGCGAGATAATACTGTGCCTCGGCATTGCCAGAGCATGCATAAGAATACAAATCTTTAAATGCTTTCTTACTTCCTTGCGATGCTTCCTGCATCAACTTTTCATAGTTATTCATTGTTGACTCTTTGTATGATTCTGCTCTGTGAATTTCAACACTTTCAATAGAGTCTCTCTTATCATTACTTCTGGTTGCTTGTCATACCAATTCCTTTCTTGTGTAAATTGGGGCGAATGGTATTCCTCGCCATTCTCATTTATAAGATTGAATGCAGGTGCCTGTCCGTACCAATTGCCATAGAAATAAAGATTGTCTATCTTCCATCCATTAAATACAGGTTCGGCACAAGCTTCTTTCATAATCTCAGCACAGTAGTTATGATTTCCATTGTAGCTATATGTGAGCTTATCCTTCATTATGAAATCATATTTGGATAAGTCGCCGAATAGGTCAGCCTCTTCAACAGCGAAGAAGCCACCTATTCTTTTTATGCCAAAGACTTTTCCTTTGTAGCTTGACCTATAATCTTCCATAAATATACAGATTCAATATAGTTTCTGCCATAGAGCTTGAAGGGCTTGCTCCATTTCTGGCTCATTCGTCAAATTATAAGATGTTTGAACATCCTTTCTCGCTGATACCACATCACCAGAAGATGCAAAACACAGAGCTCTATAATAATATGCCATAGCATCTGTCTTGAAATCATCGGTATCAATTGCTTTTGTTAAATCTTTTATTGCATCAGCCCATTGTTCTAGCTGAGCGTAAATAAATCCTCTTATAACATAGTTGTCTGGTTGTGCAGAATCGATGTTAATTGCGGCATTTATATCAGATAGTGCTTTTTGAAGATCATTCTGAGCTTTATAAAGTTGGCAACGATTAATATATCCCAATGTGTTATTGGGGTGTGCCTCTATAGCCTTAGAAAAATAGTAATTCGCATCACTCTTGTTGTCTAAGGCAGCAGAAATAATACCCATTGCATTTAATGAAGCCATGTCTTCAGGATCTTCTTCCAAAATAGAAGTGAAAATACTGATTGCGGTATTCAAATCTCCTTCTTGCATGGTAGAATATGCATATTCTTTGGTGTAGCTTGCTACGTCATAAACAATCTTCTTTCTATATTTATCTAAGTCGATATTGGTAAAAGCCCATCCTCTGGAAGTGTGGCCATAAGTTACATCTATTTTATGTAATTTGTCTTTAATTACAGGAAAATACACTTTGAACTTATAATTCGATGCTAAAGGAACTTCTGTACCATTTATTTTGTTAATTCCAATAGTAGAGGATGTAACATAATATTTCCGTCCCGAGTTAATGTCTTTAATCATGAAGCCTTCATCACTCTTACCAAGTTCGCACCAAATATTCATTTGTGTATGCTGTAAATCAAGGTTTGTGTAAGAAAGATATGCTATTGTTGCATCTTTTTTAAACTCTAACGCATGAAGTGTTACATCTCCATTGTGTTCTTCTGGAATATTGAGAATGACAAAATTATCCTTTGAGTTGAAAGATTTATTCTTCTTCTCAAATGGATTCTCTGCTAATGCAGATAGTTTCTCATTGTCAATAGTAACACCAAAATTCAGATTTTGGCCTCCTTGTTTATAAAATGTAGCAACAGCGATAACATCACCATTCTCATTTAAAACAGCACTACCACTACTGCCAGGAGAAATCGGTGCTGTAATCTGTATGACTTCCCCATGAGAATCTTTTCGCATTGAAGAAACTAGTCCATCCGATACTGTATGCTCTAATCCCATAGGAGCACTTATATTATACACTTTATCTCCTTGCTCTGGCTTTTTATCAGCGAATTTTAAATACTTAAATTTCTTGTTGTCTTGATTCTTAACCGAAAATTTAATAATATCCCACTTTTCATCAGAAGCCAGCACCTTGTCTATTTCGACCTCTGTGCTGTCATTCATTCTAATGAGAGCCTTAACCGCTCCATTAAGAACATGATAATTGGTAATGCCTGTACCATCTGAGTCAATGAAAAAGCCTGATCCACTACCTGATGGTGAACCAAATTCATCGAATGTGTAAATGATAAAAGAGGCTTCCTTCGTGTCATTGATAATTGTTTTGACGTCCTTCTTACAACCAATCATTGTGGTTGAAATGACAATGCATAAAGCAATTTTAATAATCTTATTCATAGTTTAATTATTTGATTATTATTTTTTTTTAGAGTTGGAATTCGATTAGTGGTTCCATTTTTCTTCACTGTTCTACGAGTCGCATTAGATTTAGAATTGCGTACCCTATTCACAAATGACATACCTGAAGGAGCTTTGTCGAAATCTGTAGAAACATATGCATTAGGATCTTTAGATATTTTTATCAAAGCTAATAGTGCGTTCCCAATTCTTCGATTAAGTACAGGATAATCACTATTAAAATAAATATATTTGTAACTATGACTTCCTATAATGAGATCTTCACGATCGAAAATGGTTTGTAATGCATTATAAGCAATAGCGCTTTCACTATTTATAACGTAAAATCTCTTTCCTGTATCAATTGAATATTCTTCGATTTGTGCATCATTAATATTGAATCTAAATTCATATGCAGTAATACCACCATTTTCACGGCAAAGAAGAGTAATCATAGGATAGTTTAATGAAACTTCAACTTTGTCGATTCTTGGCGAGGTCGAAACATTATTTCTACAAACCTCTATAACATTTGGGTTATCACTAAATAATCTCGAGAAAGCATCTGCCACTTGTATAAAATTGTATGTTTTTTTATTGTCAGAATATACAATTTTTCGTCCTGTATAATTGTTTAAGTCATATGTTTCATATCTACCATCTGGCTCATAGTATTTAAATCTAGTACAATTAGTAGGCAATGGTTCAAAGACCTGAGTAAAATCAGAATAATCATGAATCTTTTCCCTATTGTATTTGTCGAATGATGCATTTTTTATGTACAATAGCTTATATTTGCGCGGACTATCATAAGTTTGTAAATAGCACCCTTTGTTTACCCAAAATCCGTCAGAACCATTTGAGGCTTTGAATCTATGAGTTAAAATCGTTTTATTTGCCGTCAATCTAACAGACAGACATTTAAACGAAGTCGAATAAGAATGGTATTCTGGATTCTCAACATAAAGAATTGGTTGAGCATTAATCTTACAACTCAATAAGCAAATATAAACAAAAGTAATAATCTTTGTTATTTGATACATTTTCTTTAAATACTTCATTTGTTCATCATTTGTGGAAAGAATCTATATAGTTCACTTGGTTTTCTTCAAAATTGGAGTAGTATTTGCTCGCTTTGACGATGATCCGCTTTGGGTTGTTTTTCTTTGTGGCTCACTAGGCTTCCCAACAAAGCCTTGTTCTTCCAAGAATTTTATTCCATCTTCACCAGCTTGCTTCATATCTATAATGCCAGCTTCTTTGTTGTTTACCAGAAAATTGCACAAGCCTCTTAAATAATATACTGATCTAGCATTATCCGATGGAATACTGAAAGATAATGCTTTATTGCAATCTTGTATAGCAGAATAACAGTCCTTTAAGCCGTAGTATGCTCCAGCCCTTAAATAGTAAGCATAAGGTTCTTCATTAGTTTTTAGGACATCATTTAGAATAGCTAACGCAGAAGAAAAGTATTTGTTACTTAGCAAATTGCTTGCCTCTTGTATTCTTTTCCCTGTATATGCTTCTTTATACATTTCCTCTGTTGGATATAACTTACTAAATTCGCAATAATAATATGAATAAGTTTCACTATCATCTAAGGTGAAATGTGATGGATTTGATACAACATATTGTTTATTTATACCACGGTAGCTAAAAATATGCGTATCACTGTCATAAAGTACGTCTTCCAAAAATTTGTATTTGCCACTTTTTTCATCAAAATACAATTTTTCATATAATCCTTTACTAGTAGAATATATGAATGCCCGAATAAATGTGGTGGTTTCATCTTTAAAAGAAAGGTTATGGCACATACGTTCTTTATAAATGCCTTCTATTGGATGGAGATTATGTATGTTATTTACCAAGTAATTTTTAAGTTCATTTTCAGACATTGATGTCTGAGCATAAGAAGCCATACAAACAAAAAGGATGAATAATGTAGAAAGGCATCTTCCCATTTGGTATAAAACTATTATGCTATCAGTTCCCAAGATGAATAGCGGGTTAGTAGATTTAAGAAGCGTGGGACTATTGAATACTATCAGACCGAGGTTCTGGACTACCTACCAATGGATAATAAACAACAGTGCCCACGACCTGATATATTATGCCCATAAGGGTACAATAATCAATACGTGAGCCTATTGCTACTCTCCCCATTGGTCGAAATTGTCCAGATTTCGGTACTGGGATAAGCATCAATCGCTCCTTTTACTAAATTGAGCCCTTTATAACATGCTCCTGCACATAGAAGCACTTGAAACTCAGTGGCAAATATATGAATAATTTCTCACATAACAATGTTTTTCTTCAAAAAACTGCATTTTAGCCATCATTTTTAATAAGAATACCTACATACAATAATTAAAAATGAGATAGAGGCTTGCACCCCTATCCCTATTTATAGATTGAAATCTTTCTTGATTCGTTGTACTGTGGATATTCCTTTTCCTGTCAGTGTTGCAATAGTCCTGATACTGTAGCCTCTTTTTAGATATGAGATAATATCCTTATACTGTTCTTTCTTCTGTTCTAGTGTTTTGATGCTTCCAACCTTACGACCAAGTTTGCCACCATTCCTTATATATTGGGCACGTCCAGAGTTGAGGCGGAATTTAATGTTTTTACCAAGGTGTTGTGCTAGCAAATAAGTTTATATTCTTACCAATAGCAAAGAACCCTTGGTTTTGACGATATTCAACTGATTCAATACCAAAAACATTTCTTTGTACCTCATATTTCACTAGAAAGAAACTTTTCCAAGGTTTATCGGGATTATCTTTCAGAATCTGCTTATTATATTGTACGTCAACAGTCCTCATTAAGATAACTATTTTGTTCCTGATAATAGGATAGATTCTTATTTCAGCCCAACCTTCAAAAGTTTTACCTTCTTCTTTGTCACATATATGGAAATATGCATTTAAATATGCTCTTGTTTCGTATTTCCAATAGTCTGTGGGGTATAATTTAATTTTTGTCTCCATATTTAGAAAGATAAAAGGGAGTACCCGAAAGCACTCCCTTAGTGTGATTATTAATCGATATACCATTGATAACGCTCGCCGCCGTGCAATGCATCATTTATTCCTAATGCAATATCTGTTGCATTTACTGTCCTATCCAAGAAAGAATCCACGTAAGAAGACTTAACAGAGCCATTGAGAAGGTTATAGAATTTCCAGAGATTGATGTCACTGCCATAACTGCCAAAATCCTCATCATTTATGTAAGATTTGGCTACGTTGTTGAGTTGGGTATCAGTTATTAGCAATTGAGGTATATCTCTTTGGAGTCTCATGGGTAAATACTGATAAAGTCGCATTTTACCAAGTATTTGGCAAAATTGGTGTTCTGATAGTGAAGAATTGCAAAGTTGTTGCATCAAATAAATCTGTTTTGCAGGGTTGAAGTTTTGGAACAGTTCAAGAGCCTGACGATATAGTTCATTTATGCTAATTGCTCTTAGTTCAGACTTGTAGCCATCAGTAAAAATGCATAAATTGCAGCATACGGTGTTTTTAAAGCCCACTGCCAATTTAAATAATTCGGGAACTTTCTTAGAGTGGAGATTTTGCAGATTATAGGCTCTTACCCCAACAATAGAGAGATAAAGACGATTGCCATTGATGTCCTGATAGATTGTAGGTACGTCAATACTAAAGCAAGCACGCTCAAAGTACTGTGTTTTGTCAGTTTCTAAGAGCTGGTTTGCTGGCTTGTGGATAGCAGAAGGGATTCGCCCCTTGATTACGTGTGATGCTCTGATAATTGGGCTTTCAACAGTTTCACCCCTAAAGAAGTCTTTTGTAGCTTCTTCTATAGTCTCAATAAAGAGAGGGTGAGAAATTGTTAGTTCATTATCTTTAGCAAATACGGGAGTAATGCAGTCGTTCTTTAGTTGGTCTAAAGTAACCTCGACTGTGTTAGCTTCAATGAAGTGTTTTGTACGCTTAACGGCATTAACTTGCACCTCACTCACTGGCTCGACAATCTCAGCATCTGAGAAGTCGAATCTTTTACCGTTCTGAACGGTAGGCAATAAAATTTGCTCCATAATGATAATAATTAAAGTGTGAATAATAAATGATTTAATGGGATTGCCTATTTTTGTATAATAAGCATTCTTTTACTTTAGTGATAGGTGGAGGGGATAAGAGGTTTAGTATGCCGTCACGCACATGTCTTTCATAAATCATTTCAGGAGCATGAGGGAGGGGGGCATGAATGGTTGAGGCTATATAATTATATATTAAGGTGTCTATAGGTGATTTTTAGTATTACTGTTTGGAAAAGAATCATCTGTCAGCTGCTGATATTGTGTGTTTCTGGTAATTCCGTATTGAAATTGTAAGTGCTATAATATGCATATAAAATGAATGCCAGGCCGATTCAGGAATGTACCCAAAAACATGCCTGACAGTCCTGTGCATGGTCAATGATCACTCAAACCATATAGATGCATTCTTTTTTATTTCGACCCGTGTAAATGCTCGCAAGCAGGTAACGAGATCTTGGACTTTTTTCGGATCGGGTTCAGGTAAAATAATGTCACGTATGCTATTCCTTCCAATATTTACTTGGTAAGGTTTGCAACGTCTAATCAACTCTACGAACTCGCCCAAATCAAAATCCATCAATGGCTCTGCTGTTACCATCGTTTTGAATCCAAGTTCTGTAATTCTCGCCATTGCTTCTACTCGTTCTTCTATATGGGGGGCATTATTCATAATGTCAGGATAATAGCGGTTAGTTTCTAATGTCGTACAAAACTCAACATGTGCCATCAGCGGATGATCTATGATCTCCAGAAAACGCTTAGGGTTCTTGGACTGTAGTAAGAAGGTGTTGGGCTTCTCTGGATCGTTATTGTAATTGCAGTATTGAAGTGCCCATTCAATCCATTTAGATGGGACATTCTCTGCAAACAGATCCGTTGAGCTGCCGATAAAAATATAGTTACCTTTACCTAGATTATCCTTAAATGCTTCTATTGCAAGCCTTATCTGACTAGCATTCGGGGTGATACGTTTCATATAGCAGTATTTGCAATTGTGGTAGCATTTTCCACTAACGGGATTCCAAGTAATGTTTACAAAACCGTACATGTTACCTTTCCTAACGTTTGACATATTTATAATTTGTTTGATTGTTAATTCTGTGTGACATTTTAAAACTATTCTTGTAAGGGGTATAACAGATACAGAAAATGAGTGATTTTGTCATCAGAGACTATATTTTAGCAGAAAGAATTATATATCCTCTGCTATATTTTTTATATTTCTTCGTCCATCCCTTCCAAACCTCAGTAACAAAGTAGTCCTTGATCATCTTGGGCTTTATCGGTTTTTCGGGGTGTATTTTTACCTTGTTAAAGATTCGTTTTAGCTCATTTTCTATATCATCATTAAGATAGGTGCAACCAACTCTGAAGGAGTTATTGATAATCTTTACGACTTTAACTCCCTTGCGCTGTTTCATTATTATTTCTTCTTCCATCCCTTTCGATGAATATTTGAGTTCCTCTATTTTTCTCTTACCCAAGACTTCATAAGCCTTGACAATTTGCGGATCAATCTGGCGGATCTTATTAATGAAATCATAGTCATTTTCAGAATATGGCTTCTTACACTCACTTAGAAGTTGCACCATCTTCCTGCGTCTATCTTTCACTGATCGGGCAGCTTTGACTTTTTTCAGTTTCTCGTCATTCTTATTATATGGAATATGATTGAAGGTCGGAGTGAAGAAATGGCAATCCTCATACCAAAAATCAAGTTGACCTTGGAATTTGTATTTGCTTTCTACTAGAGCTTCATTTATAGCATTGTCGATAGCAAACCAATTCTTTGTAAGGTTGGGGTAGAGATACTTTCGGAATGGCAGTGTTTCAAGTGCTCCACCAAAAGCATATCGGCTTTCCTTGCTATCAGCACTATTATATAAGGTTTGTACCGTCTGGTATGCAAATTCATGTGCAGAGATTTCCCATTCAAGTTGTTCTCTAGTTTTGGCATTAATCTTTTCATCTGTCCTATATATATGGGTGGCAGAACTGATGCCATAACGGAATCTACCACATATTTGTATGCAGTCAGTGTCAACATCAAGCATCGTATATGGCGAAAAATGCGGATCGGTAATCATTAACAAGTCAGGCTTATAATCCAGCTCCAAGTCGAATGCTGTGTAAAAACGGGCTGTGAAGAAGTTGTATTTTCTCATTGTGCTGGCAGACCATTTATGATAAGCATTAGTAAAACCATAATCAGATTTAAGTTTGGTACGGCTTTTAGGCGCACAATAAACAGTGGTATTTTCCTCTGACATGTCCAGTTGTTTATTTCTAATTAGTGAAATAATACCCTCTACAGAATTGAAGAAGATACAGATTCTTCCGTCATGATTTTCCAAATATTCTTTGAGTGCCACAACAATATTATAGGTATGTGTTACCGTAATGTTCTGCTGGTAATCATAGTCAGCACAGATCTCGACAGTATTGAAATCTTTAAAACGTGGGTCACTAAATTTTATTGGAGTGGCAGAGACTAATGCCTTATGCTCAAACTGAAAGAAATCATCCATTGGCAGAACTATATCTCCTCGGAAGTCCACATCTTTAACGAGTTGGTGACACTCGTCATCCAACAGGAAAAAGTTGGAATAGATATTGAGGCCGCATCGTTTACACGCAGTCTTTACCTTGCCAAAGCTTTCAGGAGTGGTCATAATCTTATACTGGCTATTCTCCTTCAAATACTTTATTATATCGGACACTTTGACATCTTCATAAACTCCTTTTATGTTAGTGAACTTCTTTTCTTTGCTATTAATCACAGGCACATTCGGCACGATAATGATAGAGTTTCGATCCGTCATTATCTCTAATGTTGTAGCACCGCAGCCAGGTATTCTTCTATGTTGCAAACCAAATAATTGGTCCATAATTTAGCATTGTTTAATCGTTAAACTGCAGTTTTTACTATATTTTACATTATAACTGACAATAG
>OMZO01000005.1 GCA_900315525.1 uncultured Prevotella sp.
CGTTTTTGGGCGAAAGCGAGTGCAAAGGTACGCAAAATATCAATACCATCCAAACATTTAAGCAAAAAAGTTTTGAAAAACATGAAAGTTTTCGGGATTATTGACAAAATCCCCCATTTCCGCCCATCAAAAAAGAGAATTCCGGCCAGAATGCGCCAAAATTCCCCTTTTTAGAGTTACTCTTAATATATATAATGTACGCGACTATTCGCGACGTCCGAAGATGCGGAGCAGATAAATAAAGAGGTTGATAAAGTCCAGATAAAGCGTCAATGCACCGAGAAGGGCTATTTTCTGAGCTCCCTCGCCAGCATCAGGCGCCATCAGCAACATCTGCTTGATCTTCTGAGAATCATAGGCTGTCAGTCCGACGAAGATCAGTACACCCAGATAGCTGACAATCATCTCCAGTCCGGTACTCTTCAGGAAGATGTTCACGACAGTCGCGATGATGATGCCGATAAGTGCCATGAAGAGGATCTTTCCCATCGAGGTCAAGTCCTTCTTAGTCGTATAGCCAATGAAGGCCATCACGGCAAAGGTGCCAGCCGTAATAAAGAAGACACTGGCAATGCTCGACATCGTATAGATCATGAAGATCGACGATAGCACGGCACCGTTAATGACCGAATAGACCACAAACATCAGCGTGGCCGTCGTCAGCGACAACTTGTTGATGGCTGCCGACAGTCCGATGACCAAGCCAAACTCAGCGATAATCAATCCCCAGAACAGGAGCTTATTAGAGAACAGCGTCATCATGACACCAGGACTCGAAGCTACGCCATACGCTGTCGCACCAGTCAGCACCAGTGCCAACGTCATCCACACATACACCTTCCGCATCAGTACGGGGAAGGCTGCCGACATCGCAAAATCACGCTCGCGTGTCATGGCTTCAAAATTCAATTCGTTATAATTCATACTCTAAAAAATTTTCGTTATACAATACTTACACTGCAAATATGATGCCACAAAGGTAAGCAAATAGTTTTAATAAAGCATAAATTAGGGCATGAAAATACTCAATAATTAGCATTTTTGAATCTTTTTCACTATATTTGTGCCCAAGAAAGACTATAAGTAATACACTAACGAAATGAAGATCGGACTATTTATCCCCTGTTATGTGGACGTGGTTTATCCGCAGGTCGGTGTCGCCACCTATAAGTTGTTGAAGCATCTGGGTCTTGACGTGGATTATCCGCTCAACCAGACGTGCTGCGGCCAACCGATGGCCAATGCCGGTTTCGAGCAAAAGGCGGTTCCGCTGGCAGAGAAATTTGAAGATAAGTTCAAGGGCTTCGACTACATTGTCGCCCCGTCGGTCAGCTGCACGGCTTTCGTCAAGCTGAACTATCCCCGTCTGCTGAAAGGCAGGCACGAGTGTACCACCTCCAGCAAGATCATGGACGTCGTGGAGTTCCTGCACGATGTGGTGAAGGTGAACCAGCCCCTGGGTAAGTTCCCCCACAAGGTGAGTCTGCACAACTCCTGTCACGGCGTACGCGAGCTGGGACTGAGTTCGCCCAGCGAGGAGAACGTACCCAAGTTCAATAAGATCAAGGACCTGCTGCAGTTGGTAGAAGGCATCGAGGTGGTAGAGCCCGAGCGTCCTGACGAATGCTGCGGCTTCGGCGGTATGTTCTCCGTCGAGGAGACGGCCATCAGTGCGCAGATGGGTAAGGACAAGGTGGAGCGCCACATCCAGACCGGTGCCGAATACGTGACCGGCCCCGACTGTTCCTGCCTGATGCACATGGCAGGCGTCGCCAAAAAACAGGGACTGAAGATGGAGTTCATGCACGCCGTGGAAATCATGGCAGCAGGACTCTGAAAGGTAAAAAGGTAAAAAAGTAAAAAGGTAAAGTTATGAGTACAGGACATAGCAAGGCTGCAAAAGAGTTCCTGAAGAACCAGACATACGCCAAGTGGCACGACGCCACATTCTGGTCAGTACGGACGAAACGTGACAATATGGCATACGGTCTGGAGGAATGGGAGCAACTGCGCGAGAAGGCCAGTGCCATCAAGCGCCACACGATCACCCATCTCGACGAGTATCTGGACCAGTTTGCCACCAATGCCGAGAAAAACGGTTGTATCGTGCATTGGGCGAAGGACGCCAAGGAGTTCAACCACATCGTGTATAACATCCTGAAGGAGCACCATGTCAAGAAGATGGTGAAGTCGAAGTCGATGCTGACGGAGGAGTGCGAGATGAACCCCTTCCTGGAGTCGAAGGGTATCGAGGTGGTCGAGACCGACCTCGGCGAGCGCATCATCCAGCTGAAAGGCCAGAAGCCCAGTCACATCGTGATGCCGGCCATCCACCTGAACCACGACGACGTGGGCGAACTGTTCGAGGAGAAAGGCATCTCAACCGAGAAGGGCAACCACGACCCCACCTATCTTACCTATCGTGCGCGCCTGAGCCTGCGCAATGAGTTCCTGACAGCCGATGCCGGTATGACGGGCGGCAACTTCGGTATTGCCTCTACGGGCGATATCGTGGTCTGCACCAACGAGGGCAATGCCGATATGTCAACCTCCTGTCCGAAGCTCCATATCGCCGCCATCGGCCTGGAGAAAGTCATTCCGAATTACGACTGTCTGGCCGTCTTCCAACGCATGCTTTGTCGTGCCGGCACCGGTCAGCCGACGACCACCTATACCTCACACTTCCGCAAGGCCCGTCCGACGGCCGCTCCGATGCATATCATCCTCGTGGACAACGGGCGCAGCGAGTGGATCGGCAACCCAGAGCACTGGGAGGCCCTGAAGTGCATCCGCTGTGGCTCATGCATGAACACCTGCCCCGTCTATCGTCGTAGCGGTGGCTACTCCTACAGCTATTTCATCCCCGGCCCCATCGGTATCAACCTCGGCATGCTGCGCGACGTCCAGAAGCATTCTGGCAACGTGAGTGCCTGCACTCTCTGCCTGAGCTGTCAGACGGTATGCCCCGTCAAGGTGAACCTCGGCGACCAGATCTACCAGTGGCGCCAGCAGCTCGACAGCTTCGGAACGGCCAATACCGAGAAGAAGCTAATGTGTCAAGGCATGAGCGCACTCTTTGGCAACAGTGGCGTCTATAACGCGGCCACAGCGATGGCGCCGATGGCGAACCTCATCCCCTCGCCCCTGATGAACCTGAAACTGAATCCGTGGGCAGAAGGTCACGAGATGATGAAATTCCCGAAGGAAACCTTCCACTCACTCTGGAAGAAAGGCAAAGTGAAGTAAAAAAATCAAAGACTGTAGTAGTTATGAGTACGAAAGAATCCATCCTGTCAAGATACAAGAAGCATATCCGCGAGCAGTTCGACATGCCGTCGCTCGACGATATCAAAGGCATCACCTACCCCGATCCACTCGTACAGTTCATCAAGATGAGCGAGTCGGTAGGCGGTCAGGTCATTGAGGTCGCTGAAGGCCGCGACATCAACACACTGATCAAGGAACTCTATCCCGATGCCAAGGAGATTGCTTCAAACCTGCCTGAGATTACGATTGCCACCCGAAATCCCGACACCATCGAGAGTGCACAAGCCCTGAATGGCACCGACGTAGGCATCATCCGCGGAAAATTCGGTGTAGCCGAGAACGCCTGCATCTGGATTCCCCAGCAGATGAAAGAGAAAGCCGTCTGCTTCATCTCCGAGAACCTGGTCATCCTGTTGCCGAAGAGTCAGATTGTCAACAATATGCACGAGGCCTACAAGCGTATTGAGTTCGACGAGACTTACGACGGCTACGGCACCTTTATCAGTGGCCCCTCGAAGACGGCCGACATAGCCCAGGTGTTGGTGATGGGCGCTCAGGCAGCACGCAGTGTCACGGTACTGCTACTCCCCGACTAACTCTTCATTCGCTTTCAATTATAATCTCTGAGTCTCTGTGGTTGATTCTAACCACCAGAGCTTCTAAATTTTTGTGTAGCGCCTCTAAGGTGTAGCTTCGGCGTAGATTCGACGTAGATTCGACGTAGATTCGACATAGATTCGACATAGATTCGACATAGCATAGACCAAGCTGCCGAAGGGAAGCCTAAGGTAATTCGAGAGACCTACAAGAATGCTGGTTGCTACGTATGGGTGTAAAGTTACTCCAATTCTTTGATGCGGCTTAATTTTGCGAAATCACAGTCGGAAGCCGTCGTATCTGCACAGTCGGCTGCCTCGTAATAGGTTTCGAGGGCGCGAGGGAGTTCGCCAAGGCAATAGAAGGTGCGACCAAGGATGTAAAAAAATGACTTTCTCATGTTGACTAAAAGTTGCAAATCATGTTAGACATCATTAAGAAGGGTAGATATCTGGTCGGCCTCTGACGGTGTCATCGTCTGATTGCAAGGAAGGCTAAGTTCCTGACTGTGAATGCGCTCTGTGATGGGAAGAGAGAGATGATGCCACTGAGGATAACACTGCTGACGATGGGGAGGTATCGGGTAATGTATCTGCGTCTCTACACCATGATCGAGCAAATACTGCCGCAAGGTATCACGCTGTGGACACAGAATAGGGAAAATATGCCATACACTGTCTCTGTCGCATCGGGGGATATGTATCAATGGATTGTTCACCTTATTAATATATATGGAGGCTATCTCCCGTCTGGCAGCATTGGCCTCTTCTAAATGGCGAAGCTTCACGTCGAGCACTGCCGCCTGTATCTCATCCATACGGCTATTCCTACCAACATGATCGAAGCTATATCTCTGAGCACTCCCATAGTTGCCGAGCGCAGCTATCAGTCGGGCCAACGTCTCATCGTTGGTAGTTATAGCCCCAGCATCGCCTAAGGCACCAAGATTCTTCGTAGGATAGAAACTATGAGCAGCCGCATCGCCAAGACTGCCTGTCAGTTTGTCCTTAAAACGGCAGCCGTGGGCCTGGGCATTGTCTTCAATCAACTTGAGATGATGACGACGGCAGATATCCCCTATCCTATCGGTATAGGCACAACGCCCGTAAAGATGAACGATCATCACAGCCCGGGTACGAGGGGTGACAGCCTGTTCTATCAGCCGTTCGTCGATCTGAAGGGTATCGGGATCAGGCTCCACGAGTATCGGCTGGAGGCGGTTTTCGGTGATAGAGAGGATGCTCGCGATATAGGTATTGGCAGGCACGATGACCTCATCGCCCTCTTTCATCACACCCATATCGATATAGGCGCGGAAAATCAATGTCAACGCATCCAGACCGTTGGCACAGCCGACGCAGTAGCGCGTACCAATATAGTCGGCATAGTGCAGTTCAAAGCGCCGCGTCGCCTCTCCACGCAGATACCACCCGCTGTCGAGCACGCGGCTGACAGCGTCGCGAATCTCGTCATCGTAACGAGCATTCACCTGCCTGAGGTCAAGATAACTGATCATAGGTCGTACTCGTAACAGTCATAACAGATACCTCGTCCGCCAAAGCCTTCTTTCTGATAGATGAGAGGCTCCACCAAGATGCGCCCATCCTCTTCGTTGGAGGTGCCGAAATCGAAATACGGTCTGTGCCACTGACGATGGTGCAACAGCTCATCGAACAGAGCATCGATAGCGCGCAACCGTTTTCCCTCCTCACTGGCAGAGATATACTGAGTATGGACAACGGTCTGAGTGAGGTAGAGGACCGTACCACCAAGCAACCGCCCCTCTTTCGAAGCTGTGAACAGACGGATATGGTGAGGGAAACGGGCATGAAGGAGCTGGATTTCTTCCAACGAATGAACTGGACGTGCTCCATACTTATGCTGCAGGTTACCAGTGAGCACCAGCCAGAAGCCTGCCCAGTCGTCGCTCTCCTGAACGACGATGCCATCGGCAAAAGCCCTGTTAGCCCCATACCTGCGATCGCGACGCCACTTCAGGGGCGTTGTCAACAGAATGGCCGACGACAGGCTGCGATCCCTCAGTCTGGCCTCACAGACACTCGTCAGCGCATAGGTGTCTTCTTCGGAAGGAATGCGATGGAAGATATGCGGCACCTGCTTATAGACCACCTTCCGGAAGCCCTCGGCACGCAGGTAATCATTCAGTTCACGGAACAACTGCAGAACACGGGCCGCAGTGGTCTTCTCATTCATGATAATACCACCATAGGTCAGTCCGCGATGCGACCACAACACCTCGTCCTCTTCATTGGCTGGCAGAAGGGCAAAGAGCCCACCATCACGATAGAACATCAGCGAATGGTCGCGGAACCGGTCGGCATGATAGTCCATGTAGTCGCGGAAGAAGAGGAACGTGCCATTCTTCGACGTAGCTACGAACCGATTCCATTCATCAGCCCTCGCTGGTGTGTATCGTATGATGTCGAACATTACTCAGTCAGTCGCTTAAACTCCTCATAATCGTAGATATACTCATCCTCGTCGAACAGCTCGGAGGCGAGTACCAAGCAGACTGCGCCAGAGGAGAAATCCTCCAACGTTCGCCATACCTTTGTACCGATATACAGCCCCTGATAGGGATGGTTCAAGTGATAGACTTCCTTGTGACCGCAGCCATCGTCGAGCACCACGTCGAAGGAGCCGCTGACAGCCACGACGACCTCCTCGCAAGAGCGATGAGCATGGCCACCACGACGCCCGCCACCAGGAATATCATAGGTCCAATAGACGCGCGCGATATCAAACGGAACATGGCGCATCTGCTCTGCCACCGTCAGGTTACCGCGCGTGTCAACGATCTTGGGTAAATCTATCAGACGACCTATCATTTCTTCATATAGGGGTCGGTGCCGATAACGGTCTTGGCCAAACGCTTGGCCTTGTCGCGAAGAGCATCAACATCGTCGCCAACCTCGCCATAACAGAGTACGACACCCATGCGACGGCCCTTATGAGCCTCAGGCTTTCCGAAGATACGGATACGGGTGCGATCTTCCTTCAGAGCCTCTTCGAGGTTGTAAGGCAGCAGCGAACGATCCACGGGAGTCTTTGCCTCTACCGGAGAAAGAATCACAGCACTGGCTCCGGCGTGCTCCAGGTGAATGCCAGCAATAGGCAAACCCAGCACGGCACGCAGATGGAGTTCGAACTCAGAGAGGTTGGTGGTATGACCGAGAGTCACCATACCCGTATCGTGCGGACGTGGAGACAGCTCGGAGAAGATCACTTCACCCTGTTTGGACAGGAAGAACTCGACACCCCAGATACCAGCACCCGTAAGCGCCTTGGTCACCTTATCGGCCATCATCTGAGCCTGTTTCAAGGCCTCATCAGAGATCTTGTAGGGCTGCCAGGACTCACGATAGTCACCACCTTTCTGCACATGGCCGATAGGCGGGCAGAAGAGTGTGGGCCAACCGTGCTGCTGGGTGACGGTGAGCAGCGTGAACTCAGAATCGAAGTCAATGAACTCTTCGATAATCACTTCCTTCACGTCGCCACGCGAGCCCTCCATAGCCTCGCGGAAAGCCTGCTCCAATTCGCCATCATTATGTACATAGCTCTGACCGTGACCAGATGACGACATCAGGGGCTTCACCACGCAGGGGAAGCCGATCTCGTCGGCAGCCTTCTTGAACTCCTCGAAAGTCTTGGCATAGAAATATTTGGCCGTGCGGAGACCGAGTTCCTTAGCAGCAAGGTCGCGGATGGCACGACGGTTCATCGTGTAATTGACGGCACGGGCTGAGGGCACGACCTGAATACCCTGTTCCTCGAACTTGAAGAGGCGCTCTGTGCGAATAGCCTCAATCTCGGGTACGATGATGTCGGGCTTATGTTTGTTCACCACAGCCTCGAGCGCATCACCGTCGAGCATGGAGAACACTTCGCGCTCGTCAGCTACCTGCATCGCAGGAGCGTTGTCGTAACGATCACAAGCAATGACATACTGGCCGGCACGCATGGCGGCAATCACGAACTCCTTGCCCAGTTCACCTGAGCCTAATAGCAAAATCTTCTTCATAATGGGTTATCGGTTTGCGTACATATTATCGTAATACTTCTGGTAGTCGCCAGAGGTGACGTTGTCGAGCCACTCCTGATTGTCGAGATACCAGCGGACGGTCTTCTCGATGCCCTCCTCGAACTGAAGCGAGGGCTCCCAGCCCAGTTCCTTCTGGAGTTTGGTGGAGTCGATGGCGTAGCGGAGGTCATGACCGGCACGGTCTGTCACGTAGGTGATGAGGTCCATATCCTCGCCTTCCTTTCGGCCGAGCAGACGATCTACGGTGTTGATAAGCACCTTGATGATGTCGATGTTCTTCCACTCGTTGAAACCACCGATATTATAAGTATCAGCAACCTTGCCCTCATGGAAGATGAGGTCGATGGCACGGGCATGATCGACGACATAGAGCCAGTCGCGAACGTTCTCACCCTTGCCATAGACAGGCAGCGGCTTACGATGGCGGATATTATTGATGAACAGCGGAATCAGTTTCTCAGGGAACTGATAGGGGCCGTAGTTATTCGAACAGTTGGTGACGACGACGGGCATGCCATAGGTATCGTGGAAGGCACGCACGAAGTGGTCGGAAGAAGCCTTTGAGGCTGAATAGGGAGAGTGCGGATTGTACTTCGTGGTCTCCAGGAAGAACTTGTCACCATAAGCCAGATGATGCTCAGCACTGCTGGCCGTCGTGGTGAACGGCGGTTCAATCCCCTCAGGATGCGTCAGTTCGAGTGCGCCATAGACCTCATCGGTAGAGATGTGGTAGAAGCGCTTATTTTCATACTTCTCAGGGAGGCTCTCCCAATAGAGTTTCGCAGCCTGCAACAATGACAGTGTACCCATCACGTTAGTCTTTGCGAAGGTGAAGGGGTCCTTGATCGAACGGTCTACATGACTCTCAGCAGCCAGATGGATGATACCATCCACCTTCTTGTCCTGCATCAGCTTGTAGAAGGCATCGAAGTCGCAGATGTCCATCTTCACAAACTCGTAGTTGGGTTTATCCTCGATGTCCTTCAGATTGGCAAGGTTGCCAGCATACGTCAGTTTGTCGAGGTTGATGATGTGGTAATCAGGATACTTGTTCACAAACAGGCGCACCACGTGGCTTCCAATGAAGCCTGCGCCACCAGTAATTACAATTGTACGTTTCATATCTGTTATAATCTTGTTTTATTGTCTCCTAATGTGATAACTTCCAAATCCTTAAATTCTTTTCCGTCGATGGTCAGTCGGACAAGCGTTCTTTCCTTATGCCAGCCCTGCAAGCCAGCAGCCCCGGGATTGATGTGCAGCATGTTGAGTGTCTTGTCGAACTTCACCTTGAGAATGTGCGAGTGTCCTGCCACGAACAACTGCGGCGGATTGGCATAAAGAGTGCTACGAACTGAAAAATCGTAGTTGCCAGGATAGCCACCAATATGCTTGATGAGCACATCGACATCCTCACACTTGAAACGGTTGAGTTCACGATACATCAGACGCAAGTCGCCACCATCGCAGTTGCCACAGACAGCCCTAAACGGGCGGAAAGCAGCCAGACGCTCTGCCACTTCCACGCTGCCGATGTCGCCCGCATGCCATATCTCGTCGCACGGTTCGAAATAGTGCAGATATTTCTCGTCCCAGTAGCTGTGCGTATCGCTCAAGATGCCTATCCGTTTCATACTCCGAATTTCTTTCTTATAAACAGGGCTATCATCTTCTCCGTTTCGACCAAACCAAGGACCGACGAATCGATGCACAGGTCATAGCTCTCTGCGGCTCCCCACTTCTTACCCGTATAGTAATTATAGTATGTAGCACGTTCGCTCTCCCCTTGCTCAATGAACTTACGGGCAGCGTCCTCGTCTAAGTGCCGTTTGTTCATAATCTGTTGAACTCGATAATCCATCGCAGCGGTTACGAAAACACTCACTGTATTTGGAAGGTTACGCAATACATAGTCTGCACAGCGTCCGACAAACACACAACTGCCCTCGTTTGCTGCCTTTTTGATGGCCTCGCTCTGAAACTGGAACAGACTCTCTTGCGACACGCCCGACTTATAGACGCTGCCGCTACTGACATGTGGTGACCCCAGATTCAGCAGACCTCGGAAAAAGCCCTTTTTCTCATCATTCTGCTCAAAGATCTTTTCAGAGAGACCGCTCTCCTTGGCAGCCAAGTTGAGCAATTCACGATCGTAGTATTTCGCCTGAAAGTCAAGCGCCAACATCCGTCCGATGTCGTGTCCGCCGCTACCCAGCTGTCTTCCAATGTTAATGATAATATGCTTCATATTTCTACTTACGCTTGAATCTCTTCATATACCAAAGCAGCATCGGGATTGTCATCGCAAACGAACCGAAATCACTGGCGGGCATCGAGTACCAGACGCCATCCAGATCCCAGACGAACGGGAAGAAATAGGCCATCGGCAACAAGAGGAACAACTGACGCGAGAGGCTCAGGAAGATAGAAATCTTCACCTTGCCTATACACTGGAAGAAGTTTGTGATGACAGCTTGAGAGCCCACCACGAAAAACACCAGCATGTCGAGTTTGATACCACGTGCCGACAAGTCCAGCAATGTTGCATCGGTCGTAAATATCCGTGCTATCTGACGCGGGAAGAGCATTGACAGTCCCCAGCCCACGAGTAATATCGCAGTGGCGCATCCAATGGCCAGGAAGAGACAGCGCAACATACGATCATACTTCTCTGCGCCGTAATTATAGCCCACAATCGGCTGCATGCCCTGCGTGATGCCTATCACAAACATAAAGAACACCATCACCACTGAGTTGGCTATAGAATAGGCACCTACCGCCATATCACCACCGTAGCGAACGAACTGATTATTCATGAAAATCACGATCACGCACGAAGTGGCATTCATCAGAAACGGGGATATGCCAATGGAAATGATATTCCTCACCAGATCATTCTTCAACCGATAGATGCCCCGTTTCAGGTGTAACAACTCCTTAGGGTTGGAGAAGAGCCACATCTGCCAGCAAAGCGCCATCGACTGAGCAGTAACCGTAGCCAAAGCCGCTCCTCTGATGCCCCAACGGAACCACCACACGAAGGTCACCACAAAAACGATGTTCATCGCCACGGTGAAAAGCACGGAGTACATCGCGTGTCGGGGTTTGCCTGCTGCCCTCAACACAGCATTCATTCCGAAATACATGTGCGTGATCATGTTGCCAAGCAGAATGACAATCATGAACTCCCGGGCATAGGGTAATGTCACGTCGCTCGCGCCGAAGAACCGAAGGATAGGATCAAGGAATATCAGGCTCACCGCCATGAACAGGAATCCAATGATCAGATTTAGCGTCACGGTGTTGCCCAACAGATTCTCGGCCGTCTTATAGTCTTTCTGACCGAGTTTGACACTAATGCATGTACTGGCACCCACACCTACAGCCGCTCCGAACGCAGCACTGAGGTTCATGAAAGGGAACGTGATGCCAAGTCCGGCAATGGCCTCTGGTCCCACCAACTGTCCAATCATAGCGCGGTCGATGATGTTATAGAGGCTCGATGCGGTCATGGCCACAATAGCAGGCAGGGCATACTGCCAAAGCAGCTGGCCCACAGGCTTAGTTCCCAACTCAAGTGCGGCTTGTCTATTGTCCTGCATACGTATGTTCTATTTTATAACGCTGCAAAGGTACGCATTATTTTCGAGAATGCCAAATATCTGGGCGGAGATTTGGAAGTCTCGCTAAAAGTTCGTACCTTTGCAGTCGCAAACTTCCGAAGAAACGATGTACGCACGTCTGCTAATCATACTTTTCGCTGCGCTTATGCCTTTCCTTTCCACCAGCGCGAGCAAGGGCCTCAGGAAATATCCTGGAGGCAAATACTACATCTGGCGCTATACGCTGAAAGACAAGCAAGGGTCGCCCTATTCCATCGGCCACCCCGGGCGATGGCTCTCGCACAAGAGTATTGAGCGTCGCCGCAGACAGGGGCTGGCCATCGACTCCACCGACCTGCCTGTCAATCCGAGATACATCCGCCTGATCGAACGGAAACTCGACGAGATGAGCAGAAGCAAGAAACGAAATTCGATCGAGTGGAAAGTCATCGGCACCTCGCGGTGGAACAATACGGTACTCGTACGTGCCAATGACAGTACGATGCTGCACCGTCTGGACAGTCTTGAATGTATCGCCAGAAGCCAACAAGTGTGGACGTCGCCAGACTCCATTCCCCAGATGGTAAAACATCCTTATCACCAAACCTTCAATGCCTGGGACAGCATCAAAGGAGAACTCTACGGCTGTGGCAAGGAACAGGTAGAGATGGTGGTAGGTCAGCGACTGCACAACATCGGCTATAAGGGCAAGGGTATCACCATCGCCGTCCTCGACGGCGGTTTCCAGAATACCGACGTCATCCCAGCCTTCCAACACGCTAACATCGTCGGCACGAGAGACTTCGTCTATCCCAATAGTCCCTATTTCTTCCAGGAGACCGATCATGGCACAAAAGTACTATCTGCCATGGCCGTCAACGAACCAGAAGTGTTAGTCGGCACGGCACCAGAGGCCAACTATTGGCTGCTGCGCTGCGAAGACCAGCAGACAGAGCAACCAGTGGAAGAAGACTATTGGGCAATGGCAGCGGAATTTGCCGACTCCATCGGAGCCGACATCATCAGTTCGAGTCTCGGCTACAACGAATACGACGGCTATCGCGGCTACTATCACCAGCGCAATCTCGACGGACATACGGCCCTTATCAGTCACACAGCCTCATTGCTGGCCCATAAGGGCATCATCCTCGTGAACTCCGCCGGCAATAGTGGGATGGGACCATGGAAAAAGATTGTCTTCCCATCAGATGCCCAGGACATCCTGACGGTGGGCGCGCTGAATACAGAGAAGAAAAATGCCCCCTTCAGTGGCGTTGGACCGACACAGGACGGACGAGTAAAGCCAGACGTCATGGCCTTAGGCAGTCCTACCGCACTGATATCTGGCAGAGGTACGGTTGTCAGAGACATGGGTACTTCGTTCTCCACCCCTATCGTTGCAGGTCTTGTGGCCTGTCTATGGCAGGCAATGCCCCAGAAAACGGCCCTCGAGATTATCGACCTCGTCAGACAAGCTGGAAACAGTTTCCAACAGCCAGACAACATCTATGGTTACGGCCTGCCAAACTTCTGGCGCGCCTATATGATCGGGAGACTATAATGAAAGAAAGGTTTACCCTCTACGAACTAAACCGTCTCGTACGTGAGACGATCGAGTATGAGATGCCCAATGAGTATTGGGTAGAGGCAGAGTTGTCGGAATGCCGCGAGAGCCGAGGACACTGTTATATGGAGTTGATTCAGAAAGATGAAAGCACGCCAGAGCACAACTCTCCCGCATACGGTCCTTCCGCCACTCCCATCGCCAAGGCCCCAGCCAAATGCTGGGCATCGAAATGGATGATCATCCGCCCCTATTTCGAACGTATCACCGGCCAACGCCTTTCTGTAGGGATGAAGGTGTTGCTGAAGGTCAAACCACAGTTTCACGAAGCATTCGGTTTCTCTTGGATTGTGACAGACATCGACCCTACCTACACGATGGGAGACATGGCCCGTAAGCGCCAAGAAATCATCCGCCAACTGAAAGAAGAGGGTGTCTTTGATCTGCAGAAGGAACTATCACTGCCCCTTTTCTGCCAACACATAGCCGTCATCTCGTCAGAAACCGCCGCAGGTTATGGCGACTTCTGCAACCAACTGGCCGACAATCCTTACGGGTTTCAGTTCCGCACCCGGCTCTTCCCAGCCATCATGCAAGGAGAGGGTACGGAACAAAGCATCATCAGTGCCCTGGAGAAAATCTATGAAGACTTGACATTCGACTGCGTGGTCATCATCCGAGGCGGTGGGGCCACAAGCGATATGTCGGGCTTTGACACACTGGCACTGGCAGAGAACGTGGCCAACTTCCCCATCCCCATCATCACAGGCATCGGACACGAGCGCGACGAGTCGATATTGGATATGGTAGCACACACTAAGGTGAAAACACCTACGGCGGCTGCGGCATTCCTGATTTCGCATCTGAAAGAGGTGGCAGATGCGATCAATGAGACAGAAAGCACCATCGTCCGTCGTGTGCAAGACCGCATGCAAATGGAACAGATCAGACTGAATCGCATCGCCGAAGCCATCCCACGACTCTTCTCAATTGTCAAGACCCGTCAGGAAGCACGGATAGAAGCCTTCGAACAGCGTATGCCATTGCTCATTGAGCGGCGTATCACCGCTGAACGCCATCGGCTGCAACTCATCGAGGAGAAAGCCAAGAACCTCGACCCCACCCTGCTGCTGAAACGAGGCTATAGCATAACACTCCATCAGGGCAAGGCCGTACGCGACCCCAAGACCCTGAAGTCAGGCGACGAGATCGAAACCCGTGTAGAAAAGGGAAGCATCACCTCTAAAGTAACATCCGTATAATCCGCAAAAATACATAGGCAACATGAAACAAGAACAGAAATACGAAGCGGCCTTTGCCGAACTGCAGACTATCGTGCGCAAGATGGAAAATGACGAACTCGACATTGACGAGATGTCAGAACAACTCAAGCGCGCACAAGAACTGATCAAGTTCTGCAAGGACAAACTCACAAAGACCGACGAGGAAATCAAGAAAATACTTGCTGAAAAATAAGTATTTGGCAGTCAAAAGGCACTTTTTCTTTCTTTTTGTTGCTGATTACAACAAAAATGTGTACTTTTGCAAGCAATTCGAAACATTAAACCAAGATTATAACAATGAAGAACTTAGATTGGGCTAATCTGTCGTTCGGTTACATGAAGACCGACTACAACGTACGCTGTTACTATCGTGACGGCAAATGGGGCGAGATAGAAGTCTGCTCCGACGAGTATTTGAAACTGCACATGGCAGCTACCTGCCTGCACTATGGCCAGGAGGCATTCGAGGGACTGAAGGCCTATCGCTGCCCAGACGGGAAGGTGCGCATCTTCCGTGTAGAAGAGAATGCAGCACGTCTGCAGAGCACCTGCCGCGGTATCATGATGCCAGAGGTAAGCACAGAACTCTTCACAGAGATGGTGAAGAAGGTGGTTCGCCTCAACCAGGAGTGGATTCCCACCTACGAGAGTGGTGCCACCCTCTATATCCGTCCGTTGCTCATCGGTACGAGTGCTCAGGTAGGCGTTCATCCTGCCAAGGAGTACTGTTTCCTGATTTTCGTCACACCGGTAGGCCCATACTTCAAGGGAGGGTTTGCAGCTAATCCATACGTGATTATCCGTGACTATGACCGCAGTGCTCCTCTTGGCACTGGTAAATATAAAGTAGGTGGTAACTATGCCGCATCCCTCTTCGCCAACAACCTGGCCCATGAGAAGGGTTATGCCTGCGAGTTCTACCTTGACGCTAAGGAAAAGAAATACATGGACGAGTGCGGTGCAGCCAACTTCTTCGGCATCAAGGACAACACCTATGTGACACCGAAGTCAACCTCTATCCTGCCCTCTATCACCAACAAGTCGTTGATGCAGGTAGCAGAAGACTTAGGTCTGAAGGTAGAGCGTCGTCCGATTCCTGAGGAGGAACTCGAGACCTTCGAGGAGGCAGGTGCCTGTGGAACTGCAGCCGTAATCTCACCCATCTCGTATATTGACGACCTCGACACTGGCAAGCGCTATTCATTCGGCGACAAGCCAGGTCCTATCTCCAAGAAGCTGTTTGACACCCTCCGTGGCATCCAGTATGGCGAGATTGAAGACAAGCACGGCTGGACAACCGTTGTTATCGAGTAAGACAATATGAAAGAATTACCAAGTCTTGGCTTTATTGAAGCCGTAAAACTTGCTTCAAGTCGCATCTTGGAGTTCAAGGGCCGAAGCCGCCGATCAGAATTCTGGTGGTGGATGCTGGTGGTTATTTTAACCAACTGGGTAATCACAGCATTCGCCCCAAATCTATTGGTCAGCGCTATCATGTCTATTATCATCATGTTCTTCGGCCTTGCAGCAACAGCACGTCGATTGCAAGACTCAGGGAAGAGTGCCGTCTGGGTTTACATTAGCTATGGATTGGGGTGTGCAACTCAATTAGTTACTGGCACATCAACAACTGTGAATAGAATAATGGAAGAACTCAGCACCGGTTCCTTCAATGATCGTGCGATAGAAAAGATTGTGGAAAAAGGCAGCGGAGATATAGCATTACTCAGTTGTTTGTCATTAGCGATGGGTATTCTCGCCTTCATCGTTTTCATCATGTGCTTACTCGACAGCACACGAGGTGCGAACAAATACGGAGAATCTCCTAAATACGTTAACGAATGATACATGGGAAAAGGCAAACTTGCTAAATTTGCCGATATGGCATCCTACGAGAACGTGTTCCAGTACCCCTATTCGGTAGTGGAACATGTTCCCTTTGAGATGCAGGGACATTGGCATGAACAGTACTTCCACAATCAGAACCCCATCGTACTCGAACTGGGCTGTGGCAAAGGCGAATACACCGTCGAACTGGCCAAGCTTTACCCAGACACCAACTTCATCGGCGTCGATATTAAAGGCGCCCGCATGTGGACTGGTGCCACCCAGGCCCTCAATGAAGGACTGAAGAATGTGGCCTTCTTGCGCACCAATATCGAAATCATCGAGCGTTTTTTTGCGCCTGACGAGGTACAGGAGATATGGCTCACTTTCAGTGATCCGCAGATGAAGAACCCCCGCAAGCGCCTCACCAGCACCTATTTCATGGAGCGCTACCGTAAGTTCCTCATCGATGGCGGCATCATCCACTTAAAGACCGACTCCAACTTCCTCTTCACCTATACCTCTTATATGGTAGAGCACAATCAGCTGCCCGTCATCTTCCGCACGCTCGATCTCTACCACGATGAGCGCATCGACGACGCTACGAAGAAGATCCTCTCCATCCAGACCTATTACGAATCAATGTGGATAGCACGCGGATTGAATATCAAGTATATGAAGTGGCAGTTGCCCCGACAGTCTGCCCTCCAAGAGCCTGATGTGGAAATCGAGCTCGACGACTATCGCAGCTACCATCGTACGAAAAGAAGTACACTTGATAAAGCAAAATAAAAACCATCGATTATGAAAAAACTAATGATCATCCTCATGGCAGTGATTCCGATGCTGTCCATGGCGCAAGAGAAATTAAACGTGAAAGTAGATTCCGTTGGCAAACTGGCTTCGAAAATCTCCATCGACCAGAAGTTCAAGATTGCAGACCTTACCGTCAGTGGTACACTGAATGGTACAGACCTCAAATTGCTACAGGAGATCGTAAATCGTACGAAAATTGACAAGAAGAATCCCGGCGAATGTCTGGTAACAGTCATTGACCTCTCAGGCGTTACGATAGTCGAAGGCAAAGAAGGTATGAAGACCAAGGCCAATGAACTGCCCAAGGGTATGTTCTCCGGTGCCAAGCAACTGGTAAAGGCTGTTCTGCCCTCAAGCATCCAGGAAGTCAGTGAGAACTGCTTCGCCGGTTGTGAGAATCTGGCAGACGTTACCATCCCTGCCTCTGTGACCACCATCAAGGACGAGGCTTTCCAGGGCTGCGAAAGACTTGCATCCATCACACTGCCCAGTGGACTGAAGACCATTGAAAGCGAAGCCTTTGAAGATTGCAAGAGTCTGGTTTCAATCACATTGCCCAGCGGTATCAACAAGATTGCAGTCCAGGCTTTCAACAATTGCAAAGCACTGAATCAGATTAATATCCCCAATGGCACGAAAGTGATTGGCGGTTCTGCTTTCAAGGACTGTGAGAGTCTGACGGCCATCGAATTGCCCGCTTCGGTAGAAGAGATTGAGTCAGCAGCATTCGAAAGCTGCAAGAATCTCCAGCGCATCGAGATGTCCTCCGTAGAAAAGATCGGAGCCAGTGCCTTCCATAACTGCAAGAGTCTGAAGACGGTCACCCTCGCCAGACTTAGCAAACTGGGACAGATCGCCTTTGAGAATTGTGAATCCCTGGAGGAGGTGACTATCGAAGGTAACCTCAGCGACATCAACTCTGCCGCTTTCAAGAACTGCACCAGCCTTAAGAGCATAACCGTACCCTCATCTGTCAAAGTGATCAGCAGTCATGCTTTCGACGGCTGCAAGTCACTCACGGCATTTGAATTCCCCTCAGCTCTTACCAAGGTCAACGACTGTGCCTTCGAAGATTGTGCCAGCCTAAAATCCGTAGAACTGCCTAACATGGTCAAGAGCCTTGGCGACGACGCCTTCAAGGGCTGTACCAGCCTTGAAACGGTGACCATCAATGGATTCATCGATGAGATTGAGCCCAAGACATTCCGCAACTGCGCAAGTCTTGCCAAGGTCGTGCTGCCTGCATCCGTAAGAAGAATTGGCAGTTCTGCTTTCGAGGGTTGCGCCATGCTGAGCGACATCAACCTGCCTATTGTATTGGCAACGATTGAGGATGCCGCATTCGAACGCTGCGGTTCTCTGACATCTCTCACCTTACCTGTCGGACTGAAGACAATCGGCGGTGATGCCTTCAAAGAGTGTACATCTTTATCCTATGTAGAACTCCCTGTATCACTTAAGAGCATCGGTGGCAGTGCTTTCCAGAAGTGCGTCTCATTACGTGAGGTCAACCTCAATTGCCCCACTCCCCCATCAATTAGCGGTGATACTTTCAAGGGAGTCAATGCAACCTTTATGATCCCAAAGGGAACCCAGATGGCTTACATGAGCAATAAGAAATGGGCAAAGGTTACTGGTCTCAAAGAGAAATAATCTTATAATAATGACACTTTATCCCAAACTGATTATGGATGCGCTGGCAACAGTCATGTATGCCGGCACGAAGAAAAACCTTGTTGAGAGTGAAATGGTGGCAGACACGCCGTCTGTCGCCGCTCCCTCAAAGGAAGGGGAACCATGGCGCGTGAAAGTGGTACTGACATTCCCACGCGATACAGACCCGTTTCTCAAATCAACGATCAAGGCAGCCGAGGCCGCTATCAAGTACCATTGTGGTCAGGACGTAGAAGTCACCATCGAGACCGAGTTCAAGTCGGCCCCCCGCCCAGAAGTAGAGCAACTACTGCCAGGCGTGAAGAACATCATAGCCGTAAGCAGTGGTAAGGGTGGTGTAGGCAAAAGCACCGTCTCAGCCAATTTAGCCATCGCATTGGCACGACTTGGCTACAAGGTCGGTCTGCTTGACACCGACATTTTCGGTCCATCGATGCCAAAGATGTTCCATGTAGAGAACGAGAAGCCCTACGCTGTGCACAAAGACGGACGCGACCTCATCTGTCCTATTGAACAATATGGTGTAAAACTGCTTAGCATCGGCTTTTTCGTATCACCTGACACCGCCACCCTCTGGCGCGGCGGTATGGCAACAAGTGCATTGAAGCAGTTAATAGCCGACGCAGACTGGGGCGAATTAGACTATTTCATCCTCGACACCCCCCCAGGCACAAGTGATATTCACCTGACACTGCTGCAGACACTGCCCATCACTGGTGCTGTCATCGTATCAACCCCACAACAGGTAGCACTTGCTGATGCACGTAAGGGTATCGATATGTATCGCAATGAGAAGGTCAATGTGCCCATTCTCGGACTCATCGAGAACATGTCGTGGTTTACGCCTGCCGAACTGCCCGAGAACAAATACTACATCTTTGGTAAGGAAGGCTGTAAGCAACTGGCAGAAGAGATGAACGTGCCCCTGTTGGCTCAGATTCCACTGGTTCAGGGTATCTGCGACAGCGGTGATGCTGGTACGCCAGCTGCCCTCAGTAGTGATACCGCCACCGGTCTTGCCTTCATCAACCTTGCACAGGCTGTGGTCACCGTTGTGAACCGTCGCAACAAGGAGCAACCAAAGACCAAGATTGTCGGTATGAAATAAGTCTGATCAAAGAGACTTAAATGAAAATCCGAGACCTGAATCAGGCCTCGGATTTTTTAGTTTTACCTTTCATGAGCTGTCGTACTTCACGTTTCTTACGTAATACGGCCAGGCGCTCCTCTGCATGACGTCTCGTCAGACGAACCTGTGCACCATAAACCAGACAAGCAGTACCAAAGTAGAATGCAGCCTGTAGCCACAGACAACGAATCTCGAACATCACGTCGCCAAGCGTAGCACCCATCGAATTCATACGCACATAAGCCCGAATACCAAAGGTGCTGGGGAACAGCCACGATACCCCCTGCCAATAGCCAGGAATTGCTGACTGCGGCCAGGACACACCACTCATAAACAGCAGAGGTACAGACACAAACACCATCAGCAGTATGACGTTCTCACGATAATGAACCAGACAAGACACCGTCATACCAAAGAATACGCAGGCCAGCAGATAAGGCACTAACAGCGCCAGCAAATCCTGCCAGGCTGCCAGTTGGAGGAAGTGGAACCAACGAGGCACCACCATCGTGAGATAAGTACTCATGACAGCATAGACCATCAGATAACAGAGAGCCTTACCACTGATAATACGGCCTACCCCACCATAGCATTTATGGATAGGTACAAGGTCGCTATAACGGTTACGTTCGCGGGCCGTTCCGGCTGCAAGACCAATACCAAGCGCCAACGTCTGTTGGATAATCAGCATCAGCACTGCTGGAAGCACAGAGGTACCGTAGCCCCCTTGAGGATTAAACATTGGCACATCTTTCACCTCCAGAGGACTCGTGGTGATAAGATCTTCTCGGTTCGTGTAATTACCTGCGAGCTTAGTCTGTATCTCCGCTCCCATCTCCGAAGCAACAGCCATTGCCGTCTGATAGATCGCCTTATAGGTGAGCATCAGTGCCATATCACAATAGACACTGACCGTCCCCTGCTGCATACGATTCAGATTCGTACCGAAATCAGCAGGAATAAGATAGATACCCTTCACCACCTGTCGGCTGACAAGCGACCGAGCGTCGTCGAGATCGACGGCATAGCTGGTCACATGGACATCAGGCGAGGCATCACACATCCGTATGAACTTACGAGACTCCTGTGAGTGAGACAAATCAACGACAACCACTGGCACTTCGCGTACGGTCTCGTTGTTGTATATCCACGAATAAATCAGCGGATAGGCCAACGGCACTACCAGACAGAACATCAGCACGCCTTCGTCGCGGATGACCTGTTTCATCTCAAACCGCCACACATAGGCTGCATCCAGGAGCCAACTATATATTTTATGGAATATAGACATAGGTGAGCATTGCGTTTTTAATCTTACTGATCACGAACCAAGGCATCAGTGTGAATGCCACAAGCGCCACGAAATGGAACCATGCATCGATAAGCGAGAAGCCATTGAACACCGTGATCTGATAGAGCATGTAATAATGGCGCAACGGGAAGAGCCAAGTGACTGCCTGTAGCGGACTATCCATTCCCATCATGGGGAAGGCAGAACCAGCCAGTGAGAAACTCAGTACGCCCCACAGCGAACAGATACTCATCGACATTCGCAACGACGGCATCAGGCCGAAGATGAAGATGCCGAAACCAATGGAAGCAAACACAGCAAGCAGAGCCAAGAGAATGATATCCCACCAATCACCATTATAGGGGAAGTGGAGCACACCATAGATATACAGCTCATAAGTGGATATGAGCGTCAGGAAGATCAGCGCCTGAGGCAGATACTTGCCAAGGATAGCCACAACGATATTGCCATGAGCCATTGAAAGCCACTCCTTACCTCGTCCGAACTTCAGTTCCATACCCAAAGAATAGGCTGAAATAAGGAACATGAACAGCATCATGATACCAGGTACGAAAACCGTGGAAAGATACATGTTATAATTACCCCATGGGTTAGCTATCTGATGGAGATCAATCTTCACAGGCTGGAGGAAGGCCTGAATCTGCTGCGGAGTCAGCCCCTTGGCACTCAGCATGGCCATTCCCACACCGGCAGATCCTAGGGTAGCCACCGTCTTGAGATCTTTCATCATCGTGGAGCCGGCCGTCAGCGATGTCTGGTTATAATAATAAGATATTGTAGGCCTGCGGGAAGAGAGCAGGGCATCGGTGGTACCAGCAGGGATGTAGAGGAATCCGTAGATATCGTTCGTCTGCATGGCATGACGAGCCTCAGCAACGGAAGCATAGTGGGCAACAACCTCTGAGCTCTGGAAGCCATCGAGCTTATGCACAAGGGTACGCGAGAATGAGGTATTATCCAGATCGACGACACCTACAGGCATCTCCTGCGGCAGGCCATCATCCAACAGCGTGGTAAAGAACACCATCGCCAATAGCGGAAAGACGACCATGCTGAAGAGGTAGATGCGATTCACCGTCAGGATCTTCGCCTCACGCTTCGCGACAGCCCATATGTCAATAAGATATTTCAAGGTCTTTACTTCTTAATAATCAATGACATACCAGGACGGAGCCCCTCAATTTTCTCTACTGGGCGGGCCTTCACTTCGAAGGTCTTCAAATCGTACTGACCGTTAGCCTTCGTCGCTTTCCATACAGCGTAGGAACCCTGATCCTTCATGAAATAGACTTTCATCTTGACATCCTTGTTGAAAGCAGGAACGAAAACCGTAAACTCAGAACCAACCTGCATGCCGTCCAACTGATCCTCGCGTACGTTGAACGTGCCCCACATGTCGTCCATCATAGCAATCGACATGATGGGAGAACCTGTACCAACCAGTTCACCTACCTTCGGATAGACGTCAGACACCTCACCCTCTTTCTGGGCAATCTGCACCGTCTCATGGATATAGGAGGTTACCTCGTTGACGGCACCTTTGGCACGTCCCACCTGTGCTGCTGCGGCCAACTTATCCTCCATACGAGCACCATTGACAGCCATATCATACTGACTCTGGGCAGCTTTCATCTGAGCCTCCATAGCCTTGTAGTTGGCATACACCTCATCACGCTTCTGGGCACTCATGACGCCTTCGTCGTAAAGGCGCTGAATACGGTTATAAGATTTCTCTGCTATCTCAAAACCGGCCTTAGCCTGCTGTAGAACACTATAGGCGCCCTGAATCTGTTCCTTGCGCGCACCGTTCTGTGCTTTCAGTTCCAAAGCAGCAGCTGCACTCTGTGCACTCTGTGCCTGCTCCATCTTGGCACGTACCTCTGGGGCATCGATGATGGCCAGGGTGTCGCCTGCCTTCACATAGTCACCTTCCTTGACACGAAGCTCAAGAATACGACCAGGCACCTTACTCGACACCCGATACTCGGTTACTTCTACCTGTCCCTGAATGACATCCGGATCACGATCGAGAGCGAGATATCCGATAAGTGCCACAATAATCACGACTGCCACAAAACCGATAATGGCAAGTACAATGTTGTTATGCTGACTTTTTGCTGACATAATACTATTATTCTAATGTGCCAAGCGACTTCTGGAGTTCTACCTGACTAAGTTTAACATCAATTTCTGCATCTATCTTCTGCGACTGAGCCTGCAGCCAAGCCGTCTGGGCCTCCATCACTACGGTAGGTGTGATCACACCCTCACGGAAACCGAGATTAGCCATGCGCAGGTTCTCGTCTGCACGCTGGATATTCTTCTGAGCCATCAACAGTTTCTTGTTGGCTTCATCCACCTTGAAGGTGGTCTGGTTCACCTGCAGTTCAACCAGTTCTCGCGCCTCGGCGAGTTCAAGATTAGCAATCGAGGTAGCGCCCTTTGAAGCACGCACCTTATACATCACGTCGCCCCAGTTCCAGAGAGGCACGCGCATCGTCACACCCACATTCCAGAAACCGCGGAACTTCCGTTCAAAACCATTCAACAGACTGGGATTGCTCACAGCATAGCCACCTGTCAGCAATACCTGTGGCAGGTTACCAGCCCTAAGAATATTGGTGGTCTGCTTTGAGAGATCCACCGTGTTCTGCAGCATCTTCAACTCCGGGCGGTTCTCCATCGCCTGCTCCACATTGAGTGTTGGATTCAGTTCCACCACAGCGATCTCTGCAACCTGTTCGTCGGCCAGTGTCACCTGCTCATCGAGCGGCAGTCCGCAGAGCTGGTTCAGTAGCATCCTTGAGAGCACGAGACCATCATTCACCTTTGTCAGTGTCATCTCAGCCTCGTTCACCTTCACATCCACGCTCAGGCCGTCGCTCTTAGTAGCCACACCTTCTTCGATCATCTTATAGACATCCGTATCGAATTTCTTCACCAGGTCGAGATAGCTCTGTGCCAGCTGCTGTTTATGATAGAGCGATACCACCTGCCAGTAAGCCTGATCCAGACGATAGATGGTAGCCTGCCTACGGGCATCCAGAGAGTTGGCCGCCAACTTCTCGTTGATGTCAGCCATCTTGTTCATGGCAATGATACTTCCACCCATAAACACCGGCTGGGTAAGCATTACAGAGCCAACAAACATATTCCTGGTGTCCGTATCGAAGGCATCCACAATCTTCTGTCCAAGACCGTTCAGCATTTTCTCCGTCACAGGACCGACCCTACCCATCACTTTAGCCAATGCCTCATGCTGTCCAATCAGGTCTTTCATACTTTGGGCCAACCCGGTACTGATCGTTGTTCCAAGCGTGCCGAACTCGGTTTTCTGAGTCTCACTAAGAATCGATATCGGCTCACTGGTGTACTGGTAGCTGCCGATGGCACTCGCATGAGGCAGGTACTTCGTGCGCGCCGACTTGCGAAGGTTCGCAGCTACGTCCTGCTTCAGCTTTGAGACACCAAGTTGCTTGTTGTTGCGCAAGGCCATCTGCCGGCAACTGTCGAGCGACAGCACCCTCTGGGCACCTGCCGGCATGAAGCCAATGGCAAAAAGCCAAAAGCAAAAAGCAATCTTTTTGTTCATAATCATATTTTATTTAAAACTAAATGTTCTTGACCCAATCATATTCCCGTCTGCAAAGATGCTCACACGGTAGTCACCTGCTTCCAGCATCTGACTGACATTCCAGAAAACGGTCACGCCAGTCTCTTCGCCCGTATATTCGATCGTTTTCTTGGCAGAGCACTCCAAGTTACGATTCTCATAAGCAAAGGTACCACCGCCACCAAGCGTATTACCGCCAGGATTCTGGATGCGGACATACACCGTGCGGTTACCATTAGAAGCCGTCACATTTTTCGTGATGGTGAAATTCACCTTCATCTGTGTACAGTCTTTCAGTTTCTTTGCATCCTTTCCGCGTTTATTGAGGAGTTGCAACTGAATATTCGTTGCGTCAAGCTGGGCAGCAATAGCCACCTTCTCCGACAGAGAGGCTTTCTCACTACTGAGACCTGCTATCTGCGTATTACGCTGTTCCAACTCAGCATTCACACGTGTATTCTCAGCCTTCAGATTCTCATTCAGTCTATTCAGCGAGTCAATCTGCATCACGTAGTCACGCAGCACGGCCCTGACCGTAGCAAGCTCTTTCTTAAGACGGGCTATCTCACGGGCATCAGTAGCCTTTACCTGCTTAAGCTCTTCCAATAGCTGCTGGGTCTTCATCTGTTCCTGCGTCAACTGAGCAACAATGGAGTCATTGTTAATCTGCGTCTTCATCTCACTATATTGCAAGGCAAAGCGCTCATACTCGTTCTCCATTTCCTTCTTATCCAGTTCCGCCAGTTCCTGCATGTCTTTGTTCACCTGCTTCTGTTCCTGCAAGTTCATAAAAAGCCATACCATACCGCCACAGAGCGCCATGATGAAGACAATCAGGACAATCAGAATTTTCTTATTCATAATACTTGCTTACAAATTTTTGTGCAAAATTACTTATTTCCCCTGAAACGACAAAAGAAAATCACATTTTTTGTAGTTTTGTCGGCTAAATGTTTGGATTCATTAAATATTTAATGTATATTTGCGACCAAATACTACGCCTATGAACAAGGAAGGTTTTCTTTACAAGGCTTTTGACCTGTATTACGAAGGTTTCCGATCCATGCGCCTCGGCAAGACGCTGTGGGCTATCATCCTTATCAAACTGTTCATCATGTTTGCCATCCTCAAGGTCTTCTTCTTTCCAAACTTCCTGAAACAACATGCCCAAGGTGACGAAGCCGGCTATGTGGCAACGGAATTGGTCGATCGTGCACAATAACAAATAATCATATCAATTATGTTTAGTCATCTATTCTTAAACATTGATGCCGGAACCATCGACTGGTCAAGGGCGCAGTTTGCCCTCACGGCAATCTACCATTGGCTCTTCGTACCTTTGACCCTCGGACTGGCAGTCATCATGGGTATCGTCGAGACAAAGTACTACAAGACAAAACTGGCCCTCAATAAGGGCCAAGTTGACGTCGCTGCCGACGTCGGCTTCTGGCGCGATGCCGCGAAGTTCTGGCAGAAGCTCTTTGGTGTGAATTTCGCCATGGGTGTAGCCACAGGTATCATCCTCGAATTCGAGTTTGGAACCAACTGGTCGAACTATTCCTGGTTCGTAGGCGACATCTTCGGTGCCCCACTGGCCATCGAAGGCATTGTTGCCTTCTTCATGGAATCCACTTTCGTGGCTGTGATGTATTTCGGTTGGAAGAAAGTGTCACCTGGCTTCCATCTCGCCTCTACCTGGCTGACAGGCCTCGGTGCCACCATCTCAGCCTGGTGGATCCTTGTTGCTAATGCCTGGATGCAGTACCCCGTAGGTTGTGAATTCAATCCTGACACGATGCGCAACGAAATGGTGTCATTCTTCGAGGTTGCCCTTTCGCCATTTGCCATCTCAAAGTTCTGCCACACCGTTACTTCAGCATGGATTATCGGCGCCGTATTCTGTGTAGGTGTCTGCTGTTGGTATCTGCTGAAGAAGCGTGAGACGAAGTTAGCCATTGAGAGTCTGAAAATCGGTGCTGCCGTCGGACTCGTAGCTTCTCTGCTTGCTGCAGCAACTGGTCACAAGTCGGGTATGGATGTCGCAGAAGTGCAACCCATGAAACTCGCCGCTATGGAGGCACTTTACAATGGTGGTGTGGATCAGGGACTGACGGCTGTAGCACTCGTGAATCCCTTTGCCCAGCCCGACTATGCCAACGGAGAGTCTGCGCCACTGAAGATAGAGATGCCCTATGCCCTTTCGATGATGGCGACCAACGACCCTCATGGCTTCGTACCTGGCGTGAATGACATCCTGAATGGCTATACGACACCTGACGGCCATGTAGAACCTTCTGCCGACGAAAAGATCGCAATGGGCAAGAAGGCCATAGTTGCCCTTGCAGCCTATCGCAAAGCGAAAAAAGACGGAGACGAAAAGACTGCTGCCACCGAACTGGTGACGCTGAAGGAGAATATGAAGTATTTCGGTTATGGCTATATCCGCGACAAGTCGGAGCTTGTGCCATTCATCCCCATCAATTTCTGGGCCTTCCGCATCATGGTCGGTATGGGATGTCTGTTTATTCTCTTCTTTGCTGTCATCCTGGCCGTCGCCTATCAGTTCCCCAAAGGACTACTTGGGAAGTACGACATCACAGCTCTACCCGCATGGCACTATTGGCTTGCCATCGCCCTCATCCCACTGGCTTACATTGCCTCGGAGAGTGGATGGCTTGTGGCTGAGTTTGGTCGCCAGCCTTGGACCATCCAAGACATGCTTCCCACGTGGGCTGCCGTCAGCGATCTGCATTCGTCGAGTGTGATGATAACATTCTTCCTCTTCCTCATCCTTTTCACCACGATGCTGGCTGTCGAGATCAACATCTTACTGAAGCAGATCAAGAAGGGACCGGAATACGAGAATTAAAAGTAACAAGATCAAAGTAAAAAAGAAAAAGCTATGACATACGATTTCTTACAGCATTACTGGTGCTTTATCGTCGCACTACTTGGGGCTCTGCTCGTCTTCCTGCTTTTCGTACAAGGGGCGAACTCTGCAGCCCGTAGTCTTGGCTATACTGAGGAAGGTCGCCGTCTGGTCTATAACTCCACAGGCCGAAAGTGGGAATTCACCTTCACCACACTCGTCACCTTTGGCGGTGCTTTCTTTGCCTCCTATCCTCTGTTCTATTCAACCAGTTTCGGAGGTGCATATTGGCTCTGGATGATTATCCTCTTCACATTTGTCCTACAGGCTGTCAGCTACGAGTTTCAGAACAAGATCGGCAACATACTAGGTCCCAAGACCTTCCAGTTCTTCCTCACGCTCAACGGCATCGTCGGTCCCTTGCTCCTTGGCGGAGCCGTAGCCACATTCTTCGAGGGGTCGAACTTCATCATCGAGAAAGACAACCTGGTGGACCCGAATGCCATCACCCCCATCATCTCCCGTTGGGCCAACGCCTCCCATGGCCTCGATGCCCTACTGAATCCCTGGGTTCTCATCTTCGGCTTTGCCGTTGTCTTCCTCGCCCGTGTTCTCGGTATTCTCTATGTCATCAACAATGTCAACGACGAGGACATACGCTCACGCGGCTCTGTACGTCTCGTTGGTGCTGCCATTCCCTTTGTTCTCCTTTTCGTGGCCTATCTTGTCCACCTGCTTATGAAGGACGGCTTTGCCTACAATGACAATGGCATTATCTACATGGAGCCCTACAAGTATCTGACGAACCTACTCGACATGTGGTATCTGCTGGTAATATTAATTATAGGTGTGGTGCTGGTGCTCTTTGGCATCGGCAAGACAGTAGTCTCCAAGAACTACATTGGAGGCATCTGGCCTGCCGGCATAGGTACCGTATTGACGGTGCTTGCGTTGCTTCTATGTTCAGCATGGAACCACACAGCCTATTATCCGTCAACAGCCGACCTGCAGTCATCACTGACGATGACTAACTCCTGCTCGAGTGAGTTCACGCTGCGCACGATGTTCTATGTATCCCTGCTCGTACCTTTCGTACTGGCCTACATCATCTATGCCTGGCGCGCTATCGATGCCAAGAAACTCGATAAGGAAGAAATCAGGAACGACCACGCCTATTAAGCTGTTTTTCAACCCTCCAAACGACAGATTTTCTGGCTATTAGCCCAGTCTGTCGTTTTTTCATTTACGTGTCGCTACAACTTAAGACAAAAAGGATAAAAAAGTTTGGAATGAACCAATAATCGTCTTACCTTTGCAATGTCAAAAGTCACCAACACGACTCGCGACAACAGAAAAAAGTAAGAAATAAATATTAGTATTAACAATTTAAAATTAAAGAAAGGAAGAGAATTATGGCAAAGACTCCAGTAACAATGAAGATCGACGGTTACAAGGACCGCGAAGTAATGATGGTAAACTACGAGTTCGAACAGGAGACTGATGTAGAGGGACAGATGAGTGGTATTCCCCGTGGTGGTAAGATTACTGTCCGTGTGAAGGCCATGAACGACGGTACCCCTGACCTGTTGGCTTGGATGACAGAGCGCAACCTGCCGAAGAACGGAAGCATCGAGTTCCTCGAGACGAAGACCGGCAAGGCTATGAAGACTATTAAGTTCACCAACGGCTACTGCGTTGACTTCGAAGAGAAGTGGGAAGACAAGGCTGGCCACTTTGAAGAGATCGTTATCACCTGCAAGCAGATTGAGGTTGGTTCTATCAAGTTTGAGAACGAGTGGGCATAATAAAGGTAATAGGTAATAGTGAAAAGTTAATAGTAAATAGTAACAATTAAAGAAAGAAAGGAAACAAGATATGGCAGAGAATGTAACACCAGTAACCCTCGAGGTGAAAGATTTTAAGGCACGTGAGGTAATCTTAGTGGATTACAAGTTCAATCAGGCAACTGATCGTGAAGGACAGATTTCAGGTATCCCCCGCGGCGGACGCATCAACATCCGCGTGAAGGCCCTGAATGATGGCAACGCCGAGCTGCTCGGCTGGATGCTGGCTCCGACAGATCCGCGCGACTTCACCCTCAAGTTCCAGAGCACAGTTGACGGCAAGGACATGAAACAGCTGAAGGGCACAGGCTGCTACTGTGTGAAGTACAAGGAGTATTGGGCAGACGGTGAAGAGCACTACGAGGACATCGAGCTCGTATGCCAGAAGCTCGAGAACGGCTCAGTAGGCTTCGAGAATCCTTGGAAATAGGCGATTTAGCGAGAGAAGAGCCAAGCTCGCTTGAGCTCTTCCGAGCGTGAGCCTATTCGATGCAAAAATAGCGGGATGCAAATGCATCCCGCTATTTTTGCATCACACACGCAAGGCGCGCATCGCATTGAGGACGGCGAGCACGGTGACACCGACATCGGCAAAGACGGCCAGCCACATGGTAGCGATACCCAAAGCGGCGAGGACGAGTACGGCGACCTTGACGCCGATGGCAAACCAGACATTCTGACTGGCGATGGACAGCGTGCGACGGGCGATGCGGATGGCAAGTGCGATTTTCGAGGGCTTGTCGTCCATCAGCACCACATCAGCAGCCTCGATAGCAGCATCAGAGCCAAGTCCGCCCATAGCGATACCGACATCAGCGCGCGCCAGGACAGGAGCATCATTGATACCATCACCAACAAAAGCAAGATATTGGCCTTCAGGCTTTTCCGTCAGCAAACGTTCGATATGAGCAACCTTATCAGCAGGCAACAATTCTGCATGATATTCATTCAGACTGAGCTGTTGAGCGACATTCTCTGCTACCTCCTTCCGATCGCCTGTCAACATCACCGTCTTTGCGACCCCAAGTGACTGCAACTGTGCAATCGCCTCAGCACTATCCGCCTTGACCTTATCGTTAATGACGATATGACCAGCATACTCGCCATCGATAGCAACATGAATAATCGTACCGACATGATGGCAGTCACGCCACTTGGCCCCAACAGCGTCCATCATCTTCGTATTTCCGACGCAGACGTTGCGCCCTTCCACATTAGCCTTGATACCATGACCGGCCATCTCCTCGACATCAGATATCTTGCAACCATCTGTAGCCTCATCAGGGAATGCATCGCGCAGAGCAGCACCTATCGGATGCGTAGAGAAATGTTCGACATGGGCCGCAAGATGAAGCAGTTGCTGCTCGTTAACATGATCAGGATGGACGGCAGTCACTGCAAACTGTCCATGCGTCAACGTGCCCGTCTTATCGAAGACAACGGTATGAACCTTCGCCAAAACATCCATATAGTTAGCGCCTTTGACGAGGATGCCGTTACGCGAAGCACCGCCAATACCACCAAAAAACGTGAGTGGCACACTGATCACCAGCGCACAGGGACAAGACACCACCAAGAACATCAGAGCTCGATAGAGCCATGTGGCAAAAGCACCACCAAAGAGAGTCGGTATCACTGCCAAAGCCAAAGCAGCAAACACGACGACTGGCGTGTAGATTCGGGCAAAGCGGGTGATAAAGGCATCACTCTGCGACTTATGCTCACCTGCATTCTCCACAAGGTCGATAATCTTAGCCACAGTGCTCTCACCAAACGACTTGGTGGTACGCACCTTGACGACACCCGATAGATTCACACAGCCTGAGATAACCTCATCGTCCACCGCCACTTCGCGAGGAACACTCTCACCCGTCAGCGCCACAGTATTCAGTGCCGTAGCGCCCTCGATAATCACGCCATCAAGCGGAACCTTTTCACCTGGACGAATCAAGACGATCTCCCCCACTCCGACTTCCTCAGGACTGACATCGCCACGTCCCTCGACATGAGCCACATCTGGACGGATATTCATCAGATGGGCGATGCTGTTGCGGCTCTTGCCTTCGGCATAACCCTCGAAGAGTTCACCAACCTGGAAGAAGAGCATCACGAAAACGGCCTCAGGGAATTCGTGCTCGGCACCTGGCAGGAAGCCGATGCAGAGAGCTCCGATGGTGGCGACAGACATGAGGAAATGTTCATTGAACGCATCGCCACTGGTAATGCCATCCCAAGCCTCATGCAATGTCTCGTGGCCTATTAATAAATAAGGTACGAGATAGACAAGCAGCAACTGCCACGTTGCCTGATTCAGATTCTTCTCAATGAGTACGGCGGCAATCAGCAGTACGACAGTGATGGCAATCAGCCACAACTGAGACTTCAGGTCGTGCTCCTCATGCTCATGATGGTGTTCGCGATGATGTTCTGCATGCTCATGATGATGTTCATGATGGTGTTCGTGATGATGCTCGTGTTCACAACAGTTACAATGATGATGTGCCATATCTTTACAGTTTCTTTAATTTCACGCTGCAAAGATACGGCACATTTACTGCAACTCGGTTGCAAACTGAATTATTTGGCGAAAAGTTGGTCGAGGAAGGTATAAAATGCAGGATCTTCACCTACTACAACCTTCACAAGCCGGCCTTCAGGGTCGATAATAACCTTTGTAGGGAAACCTTGGATTCCATACTGCTGACCCAGCGTCTGTAAGTAGTCTTCAGGACAACGCACCTGTAGCCAAGGCAGTTGATGCTCCTCTACGGCAGCTTTCCACTTCTCTTCCGTATCCTGACAATCGACACCGAGGATTTCCATCTTGTCCTTATACTTGCTGTAAGCCTCCTTCATGCGGGGAATACCTCGGATACACCAGATGCACCATGAGCCCCAGAAGTCGAGCACGACATATTTGCCTCGCAAAGAAGAGAGTTTTAGAGGATTACCTTGCAGGTCGGGCAGTTCAAAGTCTGGAGCCAAATCGGCTTGTACGTCTTCCACCTGCTGAACTTCAGTTTTATCTACGTCAGCCTCAACAGCCTTTGGACGTTGGGCACAAGCCGCAACCAGCGAGAGTGTCACTGAAAGCAAGCCAATGGTCAAAATGGATTTCTTCATGATCTTTAGTCTTGTATGATTTGGGCACAAAGGTACACAAAAATCCCCGAACTCACAAATTGTTCGGGGATTTTAGGATTATTTATAGCATCCGAAGATCGTATCAACGGTCTGCTGCGGCATTTTCTTTGTCAGAAGACTGACAATCCAAACCACGGGGAAGCCGCCAACCATCGCAATGGCACCACAGTTGATGGGGTTGATGGGGTTGCCCAGCAACATGTTAACCACCGTGATACCTACACCCCAGATGAAGCATGCCCAGACAGAAACGGTAGTGACGCCACGCCAGTAGAGACCCAGCATGAACGGTGCAAGGAAAGCACCTGCCAGTGCACCCCAAGAGATACCCATCAACTGGGCTATGAAGGTCGGAGGATTCAGTGCGATAAGCAAAGAAATCGCAATGAAGAACATGATGAGGACTCGCATCACGACCACCTTACGGCGCTCAATCTTCTCAGCCACGATATCGTCGATGGTACCATCCTCTACCTCACCGGGCAATGACTTCTTGTCACGGTAAATCAGGTCGAGCGTCATCGTGGAACTCGAAGTGAGAACCAATGAAGCCAATGTGGACATAGAGGCAGAAAGCACCAACAGCACCACCAGTGCGATGAGCACATCAGGCAACGTGACAAGCATCGCAGGCACGATAGAGTCGAAAGCAATCTTACCATTGACGACAACAGGGTCGTAAAGACGACCAAAGCCACCAAGGAAGTAACAGCCACCAGCCACGACGAACGCGAAGAAGGTAGAGATGATAGTGCCGCGCTTGATAGCGCTCTCATCGGTAATCGAATAGAACTTACCAACCATCTGCGGAAGTCCCATCGTACCTAGTGAGGTGAGAACGACTACACCTAACAAGCCCCAAGGATCCGGCCCGAACCACGAGGCGAAGCCGCCATTGACCGCTGGGTCTGCATCACTAGGAAGACTTGCCAACTTATCAACGGCACAGGAAAAACCTCCCTGTGCATTGAGCACAGCCACGATGATAGCCACAATGCCAAAGAGCATGATGATACCCTGAATGAAGTCGTTCATCGCCGTAGCCTTATAGCCACCGAGGATGACATAGATAGCCGTCAGAATGGCCATAATCACCACACAGTATTCATAAGGGATGCCAAAACCCATTTCAAAGAGCGTAGAGATACCTTTATAAACACCTGCCGTATAAGGAATCAAAAATACAAAGGCGATGATAGATGCTGCCACACGAAGTCCCTGATCGGCATAGCGCGTACCAAAGAAATCGGGCATCGTGCGCGACTCAATATGCTGAGTCATCAGTTTGGTACGGCGCCCTAACAGCACCCACGCCAGCCAAGAGCCTATCACAGCATTGCCGATGCCAATCCATGTAGAACTGAGACCGTATTTCCATCCGAACTGTCCGGCATAGCCCACAAAGACCACAGCCGAGAAATAAGAAGTACCAAAAGCAAAAGCCGTTAACCACGGACCTACAGAACGTCCGCCCAATACAAATCCATCGACACTACTGGCCTGTTTACGTGTGTATAGTCCTACACCTATCATCACGGCCAAGAAGATGATGGTGAGTGTTATCTTAATCAGCATTGTTATTTACATTTTTTACCTTTTTACTTTTTTACCTTTCAAAACGCTACCTGTACCTGTGCCTGCAGCCAGTCATAATCTTTCGATGAGATTTTCTCACCACAAAGACAACGCGTGTATTGCAACTGCACACGACATTTCTTATAGAACCAGTATTGCAGTCCTAACGTAAGATTAGTCTGATCCCAGCCCTCAACCTTCGTATTCCGATCGAAAGTCTCGCCCGATGCTACTACGTCAAGCGCATCCACTACGGGAATGGCGATGGTTGCGTAGCCACCACGACTACCGACCTCACCATCCTCACCACCGAGCCATTCAGCACGGATGCTGGCAGGACGCGCCTCCTTGTACTTACTGCCTGTATATGGTAGCGTCTTGTATTCAACACCAACGCTGTAACGATTTCGTTTGTAATTGTCGCCGACCTTGATGTCAGGATTCCAAGCCGCTGTATTAACGGCACAGCCCGTACCCAGATAGCCTGAGGCCACAAAACGCAGTCCGTCGATGGGCCGCAATTCAAGTTTGGCGATAAAGTCTTTTTGGTTGTTTAGGTCTTTACGGTTGATACCTTGTCCACTCATCAAGGCAAGTTCATAGTGGAGCACTCCCTTGGCAAGATCGCCATAGACTTCTAGTCCCATATCGCGGCCATAGTTCACGCCATTGAGAGGATCTGGTCCTTCTCCGGCAAGATAGAGCACTGCCTGCGAATAGACATCAATCAGTTCGAGTTGTGTCGGTGAAAGCGGGTTCTCCATGGAATAGGAATGTTTAAACTGTCCCAAGCGAACGGTCAGTGCATTGTCGTTGGAGATGCGATAGTCTGTGTAGAATTCCTGTACAACGCTTGAGAAGTCGTGCATGAAGAGGAACGACCATCGGTCAGTGATGCGTGCCTTTGCCCATAGCAGTGTGCGTTTAAGGTTATAAGCATTAGTGGCCTTCCCATTCGGATTCTGGTATGACCAGCCAGCCTGCGCATAGCCATTGAGTGTGATACGACTCGTGAGTTCTTTCATCCAATCTGGCTCACTCTTTTGTTTTTGTTGCCCCATAGCGGCAACACTGCTGAACACTGCCAGCATCACTGCCAGTGTCCTTACTTTGCAAGTTTTACGTTTCATGTTGTCATAAATTAAAAATAGTTGTAAGTCTTGCGTCGGCAAAAGTACAACATTTTCATGAAACAAACGACAAAAAGACAGAAAAAATCATCAATTCTTCTCTGTCATATATTTCCAATAGCGTCGAGGCATATCGTTGAGCTGCTTACGAGGGTTCATACGCTCTCGAATACAGATAGCCTTGAAATAGGTGCGCCAGAGATCTTGCAGCAACTGGTCGTCGCTGCTCAAAACCGACTCGTCGAGTTTGCCATTCGCTAAGTTAAAAGGGACAGCCGCCTCATCTTCAAAAGTCACACGAATGACGTTCTGACACTTTCTTGATGAATCTGTAGTGGCTTCATAATAATAGCCATAGTGACGCTTGGCATCATAAATCAGCCAAGGTTGGTCATTGAAACGATCCTGGAAATGATCGATAATGAGAGGAAGGACATTGTGGTCGGGACTGACGACACCAAGATAAGTGCCGTCTTTAGCTTTCTGAAAACGGATAAACTGCTTCATGCGCAGTTGCTCGTGTAGCACCTTCCGCGCGATGTTTGTAACAGCCAACACGTCGGGATCAGCGAAATGACGTTCGATTCCCTTACCTGCTGTAAACACCTTACAAATATAACGAAACAAATGTCCGTTGAGTTCCTTCAGTTCCGACAACCAACTGACAGAAATCAGCTTCATGGCCTCGCGTGAAAGTATTTTCTCCAGTCCTGTCCATACACGCCGAGCCTTTTCCTCGTCTGTATGCACTGTTTGCGTCCGTTCACAAAACAACGGTAGTGCCTCTCCTTCCGTCAGCAACGTCTCTGGCTGCTCATGCATGGCAAAGGCATCGAATACAGCTGTCAGCAAGCCGTCCATCGTTCCGTCAAAGATATAAACCATCATTCCGTGAAGTCAAAACTCAATTGCTGTTCCTCGGCAGCTCTTTTCTGTTGAGCCTTCGATATCAACAACGGACGTAGGCGCTCAGGGCGCAACTCATTGACACCCACAATGGGCACAGCATAGCCATCGGTCAGTTCACGGCAGGTAATGAAATACTTCGCCTTCTTCATGACAACCCCCATCTTTTTCAAGTCGAAAGACGTCAGATGACTGAAACGACGTGAATTAACAATCAGCCAAGCCGATTTCGTTCCCAGTCCTGGCACCCTCAACAACTGCTCGTAGTCAGCCGTATTAATATCTACAGGGAAGGCCTCCGGATGTCGTAACGCCCATGCCAGTTTCGGGTCTATCTCCAAATCAAGATTGGTATGCAGGTCATCTACGATTTCCTCCACCTTAAAATGGTAGAAACGTAACAACCAGTCTGCCTGATAGAGGCGATTCTCACGGACAAGTGGCGGCTGTTTCAATATAGGAAGCCTTGGGTCGTAAGTATTCACGCTGACATAGCCAGAATAATAGACGCGCCGCATCGTGGGCTGTCCATAGAGCATCGACGACATGGTGAGAATATCACGATCAGTCTCCTCGGTGGCTCCTACAATCATCTGCGTCGACTGTCCTGCCGGAACGAAGCGAGGTGCATGACGATATTTCTTTCGGTCCTCCTTGTTCTCGAGCACACCCTGCTGAATCAGTTTCATCGGTTTGAACACGCTCTGATGGTCTTTCTCTGGCGCCAGCAGTTTCAGCGATTCTTCCTTTGGAATCTCAATATTCACGCTCATGCGGTCAGCATAACGCCCAGCCTCAGCCAACAGTTCCTGCGAACAACCAGGGATGCTCTTCAGATGGATGTAACCATTAAAACGATGCACCGTACGGAGATCACGCGCGATGGCTGCGAGGCGCTCCATCGTGTAGTCAGGGTTACGCACAACACCACTCGACAGGAACAGGCCCTCGATATAGTTCCGACGGTAGAACTCCATCGTTATCTCTTCCAGTTCCGACACAGAAAGCGTCGCCCGCTTAATATCGTTTGAACGGCGGTTGATGCAGTAGGCGCAGTCGTACATGCAATGGTTGGTCAGCATCACTTTCAGCAGAGAGATACAGCGCCCGTCATCGGCAAACGAATGGCAGATGCCGACACCTCCGACGGTGTTGCCAACCATTCCCTTTTTACCGCTGCGAACAGTACCGCTCGACGAGCACGACACATCGTACTTCGCCGACTCTGCGAGTATCCGCAACCGTTCCATTGTCTTCTCTGTCAGCATGGATAGAATACTATTTCTTGATGGTCAGCGTCAGATCGTTCGTCTGGTCTTGACGCCCTTCGATGCCGAGATTGGTGGTATCTGTCATAATGCTGGTAACGATAGACTCCAACAAATCCCACGACAGTCCGTGCTCAGCCATCTTTGCCTTCATGCTGCTGACAAACATTTTGGCAAGTTGGAGCGTACCCATAATATTCGAGGCCTCCTCCGACTCGTTCTCATTGCCCTCCGCATGAATCAAGAGCGCATTGGCAGCAACACTAGCAATCATATCGTTCTTGATGCTCCGCTTGACGAATTGAGAAAGGGACTGATGCAACCGTTCCTTCGCCGTCGTTCCATAAACGGGATGATCAGGCAATGTCGTAATGCGGTTTGTACTGACTGAAAGTTGCGCACGATCTTCACTGAGCGTCAGACGACGATAGTCGCACGGATAAGAAATGACTGAACCAGTAGATATATCATAGATGGAACGGGTAAGGTCGGCATTATAATCCTTGGCGATATCGGAGATATGAATATGACCTGTCAACACCACTTGAACACCAGCGTCAGCCAGACGATTACGCACAGTCTCATAGTTCTGCACTACTGACGAGGGGAGCAGCTGATCTTCTGCATTGAAATGTGGCAAAAGTGCATGATGCATCATAGCCAAGACATATTTACCCTGCTGTTGAGCCTGAGCCGCCTGCTGACATGCCCATTGAAGCGTTGACTCCTCCAACCGACCGTCTGTTCCAGAATCGAGGCCTATCAACAGCAAACCCTCAACAGGCTCACAACAATAACTCAATGAGGTCTCATCACGCAAAGACTCTGCCCCATAGCCGTGATTGCGGTAGAGTTCGGTGAACTGCTCACGACTCACCACCTCTGCCTTACTCGACTGATCGCCATCGAATATCAGGGCATGCTTAGAACCGAAGTCATGATTACCCGGAATGACAAATGTCTTAATACCAGCCTCATGAAGTCGATTCAACTGCCCAGCCACATACTGATGGCTCAAGAGCTCACCATCCTTTGTCAGGTCGCCCGTTATTAATACCATATTTGGTTTCTCTGAGAGCATCGTCTCCATCAAGACATCAAAAACTTCCTGACTATAATCAAACAGTTTTCTGTCGTTAGCCAGCTCTTTCTGCCAGGCAGCCCCATCGTTCACCAGAAGGCCTGGCCCCATCACATGCGTATCCGACAACACAACGATATTCGTCTGTGCCCAGGTTGCCATCGCCATCATCAAGGCGAGAGCCATCATACATATCTTACTATTCTTCATGAGTTATTTAATCGTTTTTGCTGATATCTGCTTAGCTTTACCTTCTGACGCAGCGGAGAGCTGGCCCTTCAAGTATTGTTCAATCACAAGACCGGCCATCGGTGCTGCCAGATCTGCCCCAAAGCCACCATGCTCCACATAGACGGCTATGGCAATCTTGGGATCATTCATCGGCGCAAAGCCAATGAAGGCAGAATGATCTTCCCCTGGATTCTCAATAGTACCTGTCTTGCCACAGATAGGATAGCCAGTCTTTATGCTGGTGGCCGTTCCCTTTTCTACGGCCAGACGCATCCCATCAACCACGATCGGATAAGCAGAAGCCGCAACCTTCGTATGGCGCTTCGACAGATAACGTTTGTTCTTGGTATCCTTATGAATATGAGGGATGTAATACCATCCACGATTGGCAATGGTAACAGCGAGGTTGCAGAGTTGCAGTGGTGTACAGGTGACATCGCCTTGTCCCATACCTGCCCACCAGATCGTCTTACCATCCCATCCGTCCTTATAGCGACGATTCAGATAGTCTGCACCAGCAAGCAATCCCCCCTCTTCGCCTTTGATGTCGATGTGCATCGGTCCGCCCAGTCCCATCGACTGCATGTAAGAACGCCAAGTGGTGATGGCCTCTTCCTTCGAATCGTATACAAACTCATCGTTGATCATCGAACCGAAATTCAGGATAAACCATGTATTACAGGAATGAGCCAGCGCATCTTTTAGATTGAGCGGCGAACGATGCTTGTGGCACCCAACCTTGATGTTACCATCGGTAATTCCACTGTTACACTCAACGGTTGTCTCTGGCGTAACGATGCCCTCGGAAAGCAACGTCAGTGCCTGTGCCGTCTTAAAGGTGGAGCCAGGTGCCTGCGGCTTGCCGATAGCCTGCCGCACATCAAACCCTTTTGGGGTATTTGTAGCCAAACAGATAATCTCACCATTAGCTGGATTGATAGCCACAATAGCCCCCGTCTTACCCTTAAGCAGTCGTTCTCCCAGCTGCTGCAACATCGGTCGAAGGGTCAGCTGTCCGTCTGTAGGTAATGCCTGCGCACAGACTTGTACGACAAAATACAAGGCTGCCAACACACCTAAATATCTATTTCTCATTGAAGCCTTTTTTTTAGTAATTTCCCGCAAAATTACAACCTTTTTCTGAAATATCACTAAAAAACAAAGAAAAAGTGATGCTGGCTTTTAACTTTTAGGAGTCTTTTACGTCTAAATAAAACAACCTAAAAAACGAACGATTCAAGGTGGGTTCGACAAGTACATCAAGGATATCGACAAACAGAACCCCTATGGTGTGCCCATCGGACTGGGCAACTGGGCTGGTGTGAATATGGTTCTTAACTTCGGCATCGCCGTCAACTATGCCCATCTTTACTACCCGGATATCATCAGCAAGGATGAGATATACCGCGTAGCAAATTGGCTCTACGGCTGAATACCCAATATGTCATTTTCGGCTCATCGTTGAAGAATATAATCCAAGGTAAATGAAAGAGAATCAGATTATGCGTGTCGGCATCATCGGCACAGGATGGATAGCAGAAAAAGCAGCCATCACACTTAACGGACTATCAGCGTGCGAGGCCTATGCTGTTGGTTCGCGTTCAACAGAAAAAGCAGAGGCTTTTGCCGCCAAGTGGAATATCAAGAAGGCCTATGGTTCATACACAGACCTTATTGCCGACCCTGAGGTGGATATGGTCTATGTAGGTACGCCTCACTCTCACCATTTCGACGTGACAAGAGAAGCGATATTAGCAGGCAAGCCTTGTCTGGTGGAGAAAGCGTTTATGGCTAACCATCGTCAAGCCTCCGAGATTGTTGAGCTTGCACGGGAGAAAGGTGTCTTCTTGGCAGAAGCTATCTGGACACGCTACCAACCTGCCGTGAAGATGGTACGTGACCTCATCAGCAACGGGCGCATCGGAATCCCAAGACTGGTTACTGCCACACTCGGCTACTCGATGGGCGAAAAACCACGCATCATGCGCCCAGACCTTTGTGGCGGAGCACTCCTCGACCTCGGTGTCTATGCTCTGAACTTTGTGCGCATGTTCTTCCCAGCAGACATCGTCAATATGGAAAGTACATGCGTAAAATCGAAGACAGGTATGGACCTTACCAATGCCATCAGTCTCGTACTCTCGGACGGTGTGCTATGCAACCTACAGTCAAGTGCACAATGTGTAGGCGACAACATCGGCGTCATCGCAGGCACAGATGGCAACCTCATCATTGACAACATCAATAATCCACAGAAAATCACTGTGAACACCCATAATCGTGAGTTCGTGGAAGAGATCCACGTGCCCCAACAGATAACCGGCTACGAATATGAGTTCCTCGCCTGCAGGCAAGCACTTATCGAGGGTTTGCAGGAGCCCAAAGAGATGCCTCTCGACGAGACATTATACATCATGCAACTCATGGACAGTCTTCGTCAGAAATGGGGCGTACACTACCCGATGGACTAAACAATGCATACCAATATGAAGATATTACTAATCGGTGGAACAGGCACCATCAGCAGTGCCATCACAAGACAACTTGCTGCAAGCGGACACGACTTGTGGCTACTCAACCGCGGCACTCGCAAAAACGAGGTGCCTGCAAGTGTAAAACAAGTAATCTGCGATATCAATGACACAGAAGATGTGCTCCACATGTTAAGCGAAAACACATTTGATGCTGTCTGCGAGTTTATCGGGTTCCTACCTTCCCAAGTGGAACGCGACATCCATCTTTTCAAGGGTCGTACACGACAGTATGTCTATATCAGCTCAGCCTCAGCCTACAACAAGCCTGCGGCCAGTCACATTATCACTGAGGGTACAACACTCGCCAACCCATATTGGCAATACTCCCGCGATAAAATTGCCTGTGAAGAGCTATTGATGAAGGCGTACCGCGAAGAAGGCTTTCCAGTAACCATCGTACGTCCGAGTCACACCTATTGTGAGCGTGGCGTTCCTGTCAGCGTGCATGGTGTGAAAGGATCGTGGCAGGTCTTGAAACGTATGATCGAAGGCAAGCCCGTCATCGTGAACGGTGATGGCAGTTCACTATGGACACTTACATGGAACGAAGACTTTGCCCGTGGTTTTATAGGTCTCTTAGGTAACCCAAAGGCGATTGGCGAGGCTTTCCAGATCATGAGTGACGAACAACTGACTTGGAATCAGATTTACCAGTGCGTAGCCAATGCACTGGGTGTTGAGTTCAAGCCCTATCACATCGTCTCCGATTTCCTCGCCGCCGTTGCACCCAAGGAGTGGGATTTCACTGGTAATCTGTTAGGCGACAAGTCCGTTACCGTCGTCTTCGACTGCACGAAACTGAAACGAGCCGTTCCTGGTTTCCAATGCACTACCCGTTTCGATGAAGGCGTTCGTCGTTGCGTTGCCTATATCCTTGCGCACCCAGAACTGCAAGTGGAAGAACCAGAATTCGACGCTTGGTGCGACAAGGTAATTGAAGCACAGGAGTCCATCAAGAAGCAATTTGTTCGATAATCATTCCACATTATATAAAAATAGGCTCTGACTGTGATGTCAGAGCCTATTTTCTTTATACATTGATTTACTCAAGATAGTAGAGTTTCAATGGCGTATATCCTTCACCAGTGAACAGCAGATGCTGAGCATCCAAGACATCAAGGATCGGATCTCCTGAGAAATTGATCTCAATGGTGAACGTACCATCATCATTGACGACAAGCCGTTCGTTACCTTTGCCGATATCTTCACCGGTCCATGTGGTACTCCACCATCCGGTTGTAATGCGCAGATTGTACCAGTCAGCATCAGCAGATGCCTGCATATAGAATTTACCTTTCATTATGACATTATCCCATATATCCTGAGGTATAGCATAACATTCCTCACCGGTAGATGCACTCTGGGACGAGAAACGATAGTCACCATTCCAACTAATGGTACCAAGCGAACCGTCATTCTTCCAGAAATCCACCTCTGAGGCTCCACCACCAGAATGGTACTCGATGAAATAGATCTCCTCTACCGAATAAGCAGCGCCAGTGAAAAGCAGATGTTGTTCATCCAAGACATCTAAGAGAGGATCTCCTGCAAGGTTCACTGTGAGCTTCCAGGTGCCGTCGCCGTTGTCCTCCAGCAACTCGCTGCCAGGTTGGATGTCATTGCCTGTCCATGTAGTGCTCCACCAACCAGAAGTAACGCGAATCTGAGGACTCTCACCCTTAACAGTTACGTAGAATGTCTCTGTCTTCATTCTCTCCCAGATATCTGCAGGAACGGTGTAGCATTCCTCGCCAGTAGAATGACCTTCAGCTGCAAAGCGATACTCACCGCTCCAGTTGACCACACCGAGTGTGCCTCCGTTCGACCAAACAGGAACTTTTACTTCAACTTCTCCACCACCATCAACCCATACTTCTTCTTCGAAATAGAGTTCCAATGGAGTGTAGCCACCACCTGTAAGCAACAGATGCTGTTCATCAAGCAAACTTAATATAGGATCGCCCTCGAAGTTAATCTCAATGTAGTAGGTGCCATCGCCATTGTCGATGATACGTTCGTTACCTGTTGAGATGTCATCGCCTGTCCATGTGGTACTCCACCAACCGGTGGTGATGCGCATCTGAACCCAGTCACTACCCTTGGCAAGCATGTAGAATGATCCAGACTTCATCTTCTCCCACATATCTGCAGGAACGGTATAGCACTCCTCGCCAGTAGAATGACCTTCGCCAGCAAAACGATAGTCACCATTCCAGCTGATCTCACCAAGCGAACCATCGTTCTTCCAGATAGAAGTCCTCACAATCTCCCAATGACCATCATCAGCAGCCGGCTTATATGACAGTTCTGGCAAAGCGAACTTCTGCCCGTCGAAGGTATGGAGATATCCTACGAATGTACCTTCGTAGATATTCTTCAGTGGAACACGGAAAACAAGATTGCTGGTGCCCTTACGATAGAAATCCTTATGGTCAACGAATTGTGTCTCACCATCAGCATCGAGCAGTTCTATACTATTGATGAACTCCAGATCTGTTCCATACACCGTGATGAGTTCACCACCAGAGGCCTCCTCGCCTGGCTGTTTCGAGAATCCAGCCACTTTGGTATGTCCAAGAGTCATAGACAGACGTGATTCTGCCTGGTCATTGGCTGTGCGCACAACAAGTTTTCCACCTTCTTCAGGTATACCAGCAGGTGCATTGACCTTAATCATATCATCACTGATAACCTCGAAGTTTGACACTTTTGTGCCTCCAGGGAATTCTATTTCCGTTACGTTGTCGAAACCGGAACCATTAATGGTCATTGGCTGGTTGGTAACAACCTTTGTCGGGAAGAACACTTTGATGCCCAGTCCGACGTTAGCCGAACCTTTGTCATCTTCAGCGCAGGCTGCAAAAGTGGCACCAATGAGAACCACCGCAAGCAGCGAGCCTAAAAAATTGATTATATGCTTCATAATCTTCATTTTTTCGTTATTTCAATTCTTCAATTTTAAAAGAATCACCATCCTGGGTTCTGAGTTAGATTGGAATTCTTCTTCAGTTCCGACTGCGGAATAGGATAGAAATTAAACTTGTCATCCCATTGGCGGGTAATGGTTGAACGTGTAAGCACCTTACTGCTGCTAATAGTTGCAGTCTGAATGGTCTTGAAATACTGTGCCCCCTTCTTCCATCGGCGTGCATCCCAGAAACGATGGTTTTCGAAAGCCAACTCCACCAGGCGCTCGCGCTCATAACGCTTAACCCAAGCCTCACCGTCTTCAGAGAATTTTGGCATCTGGATGTCTGCGCGTGTACGTAGTACGTTGATGGCATCATTCGCGGTCATGCCGTAGGTAGCATCGTTGGCACTGCCTGTGGCATTATACACAGCTTCAGCATAGTCAAGATAGAACTCACCCAAGCGGAACACAATCCAAGTGTGACGACGAGAGGTCTGGTTATCAGCTGTCGTGACACAAGATCCATCGACATATTTCTTGAGGTAGTAGCTAGTAGGTGTGGCACCGTATTTCGGAGCGCCATTGAAACCGCCGATGAACGTTTCCATCACTTTCTTCTGAGCACCATTGCTGGGCCATTCGTCACCGTTCTTCACAACCGTAAGTGCGAAACGCGGATCAAGCCCTTCGTAAGGATCAACATTATTCAGGTCGATGCTGCCGGGATAGCGCTCGCCAAAGGTCTGGCCATTATCTTGATACTCATACTGATCAACCAGGCTTTGCGTCGGACAGTTGCCCGATGAACCATTCTCAACACCTATAGGATAGTTGGCCATCTCGAACGAATTGTTTTCACCGCGTCCAAGACCAAAGATTAGTTCTGGATTGAAGAAAGCCTCGTGCCCCCACAATGAGCCATAGGCGCTAAGTTTCAAGCCCCATGCTTTGGCATTGTCGAGAATATACTTACAAGCCTCGGCAGCCTTTGCCCACTTGGTCTTGTCGCCATTAGTGTTATGGAGTGGTGAAGCGGCATAGAGCAGCGTACGGGCCTTGAGTGCATATGCAGCAATGCGTGTAGCACGTCCAATTTCAGAGTTAACTTCGGTATTATAGTTCTCTGGCAGATAAGGAGCAATGGCATCACACTCTTCTACGATGAACTTCACTACCTCGTCTGCTGGTGTACGCTTCACATTATTGGCCTGACCATTAGTAAGAGTGGTCGTCACCAGAGGCACATCACCATAAGTTCTGAACAGTTCAAAATAGAAATAAGCTCTCAGGAATCGTACCTCATACGGGAACAACTCTAACTGAGCCACCCATTTGCTATAGTCAGGGTTATACTTCCAGTCAGAGATATCTGCTTCATCGATTTTCTCCAGGAACATATTAGCATCAGCAATGGCAGTATAGCACTTGGTCCAAGTTCTGTCATAGGGATTGGCAGGGCTCCATCCGCCATTCACATAGTTATTAACTGCTCCTGTCTCGAGTGCATACTGGGCCTCGTCAGTTGCTCCGGCAAGGAAATAGGCACTGTTAGAATCAAACTCATTATTATAAACTTGCGCATAGACATCGAACACTAGGTTTTTGATGCCATTGTCGAAATATTCGTAGGTCCAGGCCTCGTCGCGAGTAGTCTCTTCCGTGTAGTCAAGATCGGCACAACCTACTAAAAGTAAAAGGGTAAAAAGGTAAAAAGGTAAGACCTTTACCAACCCCTTTCCTTTAAATAATATATTTGTTCTCATATCTTTTACTATTTGTAATTTTACTTTTTCCCTCTTAGAACGTTACATTGAGACCAAAGTTTACACTCTTCATTACAGGGTAGCCTGTATTGAAATTCTCAGCATCCATGGCGTCGATATTGTCGAACGACAGGAGATTCTGTCCTTGCACGAATATCTTGGCACCAGAAATCTTCAGAGGCTCAATGACTGCTGATGGCAACTTGTAATAAAGTTCGCAATCGCGCAGTTTCAGCCAGCTGGCATTGCGATACCAGATGGTGGAGTTCTGGGAATTGTTGGCCACATTCTCTGTTGACAGACGTGGATAGCTGGCACCAGCACCTGCGATGTCAAAACAGTTGTTGTAGTATTCCTGAGAGAGGTTACGGTTGTCGGAGAGTGCTCCCCACACACCGTCAACATAACGCAGATTCCTTACCTGATGGGCAGCGCCCTGGAAGGTGGCATTGATACCAAATCCCTTGAACTCAGCTCCAAGTGTGAAGGCATAATTCAGAGCGGGGAAGGTATTGCCATAATCCTGTGCAACGAAGTCGTTCTCATTGATCACACCGTCTTCATTGACATCCTTGTACTTGATGTCACCCACCTTCACCTGTCCGAACTGCTGCATGGGACTGTTGTCTATCTCTTCCTGACTCTGGAAGAATCCCAGAGCGATGAGTCCGCGCTCTGCATCGGCGGGACCGTCAACAACCGAGAGGTTAGGATAAGCAGGTGTCTCAATCCATTCCAGAATCTTACTCTTCACGGTAGAGAACGATGCACCAGCATTCACATTCAGTCCGTTCTGGAAAGTCTTGGCATAGCGCAGACCTAACTCCATTCCGTAGCTGGCCACACGACCCTTGTCGTCATAAGAGCTCTGGATACCTACTACTGCAGAGTTAAGTGAGGCAGCACTGACCAGGATGTTACGACGCTGCTGATAGAACAAGTCGAGCGTCACGTCGAGTGCGTTAAACAGCCTCAAGTCGGTACCGATATTAGCCTTATAGGCTACCTCCTGAGCGAAATCGTCTGTTGGGAACTGCGTCAGGAAAGCGCCCCAGGAACTTGAGAAATTCGTGCCATACCAGAACTGGCCGTGAGAATTGTCCCATCTAGCAAGCCAGAGACCTGCTGCGGGCACGTAGTCGGTATGCTGGATACCACCCGAAAGACGCACCTTTCCATAGTTCAGGATACCACTTTCCGGATTGTTTACATAGATATATCCCAGACCCAGCGTCGGCGAGAATGCCCATTTGGCTGGATAGCTACGGTTGGAGCCATTGGCTGCCAGCACCACATCGGCCATGAAACGGTTAGCATGATCATAGTGTAATGCCAACTGCCAGTTGGTGCGATACCAAGTGTTGTTCCGTCCGTCACGGATCTCGCTCTTCATGTTGTAGTTGGCATTGGCAGCCAGATTGTCGCCATTGTTCAGTTGAAGGGCATACTTGAATCCAGCATTAAAGGTAGCGCTACGCCACTGCGTATTAACCCAGTGATTGAACACCAGCTTGTCCTCTACGGTACCCATGACTGTCTCCTGCATCGCACCAGAGGCATCATAGTAGTTCCAGCCGTACTGATAACCCTTGTTACGCGTCTCAATGGTGATTGATGAATTGTCGTAAGAAGCACCTACATAGAACTTCAACCCCTTTGTAATGAAGTCAAGGTCTTGTTCCAATGTCATGTTGGCCCAGATCTGGCGCTGATGGGTTTTCCCGAAGCCTGTACCTTGAGTCTTGGCCAGAAGGTTATAGTCACCATAAGTCTGACTTCCACCCCATACGCCATTAGCAGTCTTAATGGGGAAGGCAAGGGCAGGCACTTTGTACAAATGCCACCAGGCATCATTGGAATTGAGCATTGAATAATCCCAACGACTATTATCATTATTCCAGGTTCTGGTAGAAACACCGTTGGTCTCCATCAGGATACCTAAGATATTGGCGCTGACCCTTGTCGTCGAACTTACCTCGAAGTCAACGTTGGCACGTATATTGGCCTTTGAATACTTCAGCTGTGAGTTCCAATCGCCCTGGTCTGGGTTCTTATAGAGTCCACGGGCATCGGTATAGTCGAGATGGGTATAATATTGTACCTTCTCTGTACCGCCAAAAAACGACAGGAATGCATTCGACTCATGGGCAGTGTTCTTAAACACTTCGTCTTTCCAATTGACGTTAGGATAGACCTTCGGATCGCTGCCATCCTTAAACTTCTGCAATTCTGCATCTGTATAGGCTGTAGCAAGACCGTCATTCAGACGTGCACGATTCAGGGCATTGGCATAGTCGTAAGCACTGACCATATCTGCCGACTGCGGATCAAACTGTATCTTGTGTGATACACCTACTTTAAAATGGTATTTACCATCTTTAGTACCATGCTTGGTCTTCACTAACAACACGCCGTTGATACCTTCATGGCCGTAGAGAGCCACGGCGGCGGCATCTTTTAATACGGTAACACTTTCCACCTCCTCAACAGACAGGCGGTCGATAGGCCGTTCCACACCGTCCACGAGAATCAATATGCCGGCCTCTCCGGGGATATCCTGATATTGGCCGTCCCTGTAGATTTGTGTACCATTCTTGGCTGTGGTTTGGATGCCACGGATATTAAACGTCGCACCACGGTCTTCTTCACCTTTAAAACCTGTGTTTTGGAAGGCATTCAGTCCAAGGAGCTTTCCATATAAGGCATCTGCCAGGCTGATGGCCGATGTGCGGCGGAGTTCTTCTGCCGTGATGGTTGTAGCAGCCGCTGTCGTGAGGAATTCCGACTGCTGGACACCATAGCCTAAATCCACCTTCTGCGAAGCCTTGTCACTGAGTGTCACCTGGGCACTAACCGCCATTGGAGCAACGCAGAGCCCCGCCAAGGTATATATAAATATGTTTTTGATCTTCATAATTCTTAACTCTTAATTCTTAACTCATAATTAGAATTTACCACCCAGGATTCTGTGTAAGTCCATAACCTTTCTGAATCTCTATACGAGAGACAGGGTCAAGATACCACTTGTTTGTCCAGTAGCCAGGATCCCACCAACGGCGGTGACCTGTAACTATTTCAGGCTTTTCATATTCGAACTTAGGCCATGGGGTAGAAGCATCCCATTGAGTATCTCCGCTTGTCATACGTTGTCCGCTGGCATCAAGGCGATAGATACGGATTTCGTGAAGCGGTTTGGTGAAGAGGTCCTGACGCATACGACGAACCATGTCATATAAGCGGTCGCCACACTCAGCGCCGATTTCGCAGTTACGTTCACGAAGGATCTCGTTAATCAGGTTTTCCTTATTCGACTTCAGGTTCAGATCTGGATTCATCGTCTCAAGACGACCTAATCCTACACGGCTGCGAACAACATGCAAGTCGTCCAATGCTCCTTGGAGGTCACCTGTTTCTGCCTTTGCCTCTGCACTAATGAGATACATTTCTGCCAAGCGGATATAAGGAACGCCGATATACTCATCGTCGTAACGGCTACCACCTTTATAATCAAGCATCCACTTGAACTTACAATAGCCAGATGCTACATCGTCAGCATTGCTGTTGAAGTTGCTGTTGTTCTCCAAGCAACCGCCTACCCACGGGTCATTGTATGAAACACCATTATAGTCAAATCCGGCCGGGAGGTTATGACGGGGAACCACCATGGTCTCGTACAGACGGGGGTCGCGGTCAGCAAACATATCAATGCCATTAGGATTCTTTCCTGCTCCGTAGAGATCAGCATATGGGAAATTGCGTCCATCCTGCATACCGAAGCATTCCATCAGCTCGTTGGTTGGTACGGCACCTCCCTGGCGGTAGCAGTCGAGTGCGAAGCCTCTCCAGCCCCAGCCCCATCCACCATCTGACAAAGTCAGAGTGGGATGTGCATCAAACAACTTCTCATGATGGGTGGCGTCATTGCGATAGCGGTAGGCTCGACGATAGGCCGTACGATAACCGGCTTCGTCGTTTGAGGTTGGCATTACCAGCTGATAGTAGTTACCGTTAGAAGCGTTGTCGGCGAAGAATTCGTTACAAGCCTTCAAACAGCGTTGCCATAAGGTAGGATCCTCTTTGCCGAACCAAACATGCAACTCATCTTCAAAACCTGTCGGTTTCTTGTCGTATGTCATATAAGGTTGAGAATTGTTGAACAGCGGAGAAGCTGCAAACATCCATACCTTAGCACGCAGTGCACGAGCCGAAGCACGTGTCAGACGACCAGACCACTGGCCGATATCAGCATCAGGAACATTCCAGATGTAGCCAGGCTCATCGATAGCACACTGAATCAGCGAGTCAATAAATTCCACGGTCTTGAATGCTGTAGCCCGGCCTTCTGTAAAGCCCTCACCTACGGCGTATGACTTCTTGACGAGGCACAGACCACCAAAATTACGGAAAGCATCGAAGTAGCGGCTGGCCATGATGGTATAGGCCTCACCACGCAGGCGGCTTTTCTCATCGTTGCTCATGTCAGGCACACGATCGAGATTCTCGATCAACTGCCAGCATTTACGCACGGTCTCATAGATAGATACACGTCCGCCGGCATCACTGTCGAGTCCACTCTTGGTCGAATACGAGAATTTTCCTTGGAAGTTACCATTCTCAGTATCCTGAGCATCTTCGGTCAGACCACCAGGATAATAGCTCTGTATAGGACCGCCCCATCCGACATAGCAGTGATAGGAATCTGACAACACGTCGATGGGCGCACCGTTCATCATATTTCCTGAGGTGTAAGTACAATAGAGCTGTCCGTAGGCACTCCACAGGAAGTTGCGGGCATATTCAGCCTTTGAGAATACCGTATCGATATTCACATCGACACCAGGTGCTTTCTCGAGGAAGGCATTACCCACATTGATATCATCGACACAGGCAGAGAAGATGCCGGTAGCCATCCCCAATGCCAGCATGTAATTAAATATCTTTTTCATAATCTTCATTTTTTCAGTTTTAGAAGTTTACTTGAACGCCGAAGTTATACACACGGGTCATAGGATAACGTACGCCAAAGTCAAGTCCTGAACCTGGAGCCTCGGGGTCATTTCCCTTAAAGTCTGCAAATGTCAGCAGGTTCTGACCAGAAGCATAGAATCTTACGTAGTTGAGCAGAGGGATGAACTTGGGCTTATTGATGGTATAGCCAATCTCCACGTTCTTCAGTCGTACATACTTCGAGTCGATGATCCAAGCCTGTGAATCACGATTGTTGTGCACACGGTTAGTAAACGAGATACGTGGCAGTTTCGCATCAGGATTATCCACTGTCCAAGAGTTGTCGGCCACCCACTGTGCCAAAGCAGAAGTATTGGTAGAACCGAACTGATCACGGAAATAGCCGTTCAGTGCACGGCTGGTGTTGTCGGCTCCTACCCACAGCATCGAGAAGTCAAGGCCTTTCCAGTTCAAACTGGCATTGATAGACCAAGTAATCTCAGGATTGTCAGTATAACCCAATGGTTTCTGGTCGTTAGCATCGATAATGCCGTCACCATTTTGGTCCACATAGACAGCATCACCATATTTCAGTTCTACATTCTGGTCTGGCATTTTCGTACCGTATGCTGCCTGATAACGTTCCTCGGTGCCTTTCTGGTAGAATTCGAAAAGATCATATCCGAAACGCTGTCCAACAGGCAGTCCGGTACGGCTCAGATAGTCATAGAGTGGCGGAACCTCAAGCATCTCGATAACCTTGTTCCTTGCAAAGGCGATGCTTGGGCTGATACTGTATCGGAAGTCGTTGATTTTGTCAGACCACCTTAATGTCAACTCATAGCCATGATTCTTCACACGACCTTGATTGACATAGCTCGAAGGCAGACTGGTTACGGCTGGTAATAAAGAAGCGTTTGACACAAGGATGTCCTTGCGGTCTTCCCAGAACAGGTCAAGATTCACGGTAAGGCGATCTCCGATGAAAGCGGCATCCAAACCAACGTTAATCTTAGAAGCTGTTTCCCACGTTACATCGGGGTTACCGGCAGTCAATTCCTTCACGGCCTGCAGCCATCCACCACTGGTACCGAAGTTAGCACCGCGCTTCTGTGGGTTGGTTGTCGTCGCACCTTGGTAGAACTGCCATGCACCTGGCAGATAGAGGAAACGGGCACCATTGGTATTGTCGTTACCGACCTTACCCCATGAGCCACGAATCTTCAGATAACCGATATATTTCTTAATAGGTTCCCAGAACTTTTCGCTCGAAGGTATCCAACCAACAGAGAACGATGGGAATGTTCCGTAACGCTTACCCTCGGCAAAATTCTCAGATCCGTTATAACCGATGTTGAAGTCGATCATATAGCGTGTGTCATAGTCGTAGGTGACACGTCCAACAAGTCCTACATAGCCCTTAGGGATCGACTGATACAGGCTGTTGTCAGAATCCCACGGATAATAGGTCTTGCTCTGATTGTAAAGAATCAGGGCGCCCACATTGTGCTTACCGAACTTGCGGGAGTAGTTGAAACTAGCTTCTGCATACCAGTTACGGTTACCCCACTTGCTTTCATTGTAGGGGAGTGGCCATGTGATGTTCTCCTTGCGCAGCACTTCTTTTCCATTGTCAAGCGTTGCTACGTAGGTCACGCCAGTACCAAATCCGTTCTGGCGATTCTTCTGAGCTGTATAATCTGTATTATATGATCCCTTGATCTTGAAGTCCAGACCTGGAGTAATGAAACTCATATCGAGTTTATACTGCAGGTCGAGGTTCAACACGTTTGTACTCTCACTAACATATCCAAGATTATAGTAATTCGACAAAGCATCGCGGTCGTACGGACCAACAAAGCTTTCGTCTGATACGATATGTCGGCCTTGGTCGTCAACACCTATACCAGCGTATGGCGTAGCTCCCTGCAGATAGCGGAAGAGGAATCCTTCACCTCCACCCATCGTAGTGCGGTTTTGTACACGTCCTCCCAGCGTCAGGTTAAGCTGGCTGTATTTCGAAACGTTGATATCGAGGTTTGCACGATAGTTAAAACGGTTGTACTTGAAGGTCTCATCGTCATTTTTTGAGAAGGTCTTGAAAAGCGAGTTCTGATTCAGGAAACCTGCAGAAACGAAGTATCTCACTCTTTCAGAACCACCGTTCACATTCACGTTTACCTGCTCCTGCCATGCAGCATTGTTCATGATATACCCAATCCAGTCGGTATTGGGGAATGTGACGGGCATATCATTCTTACGGAAATGCTCCATAACATCTTGGCTGAATCGGATGCCAGTATCGGCATAGGGCGTATAGTCGGAGATGGTAGCGCTGCTTGGCCACTGGCTCATAGGTAGAGCATCAGTGATGGCAGAGTAGTTCCACATCTTTCCATAGGTGTAAGAATCGGCAAAATCTACGAACTTAGCAATCTGCTGTACAGCAGCACTTGCCGAAACGGTCACAGAGGCCTTGCCTGGCGTACCGCGCTTGGTGGTAACAAGGATAACACCATTAGCACCACGCACACCGAACACAGCTGTTGCCGAGGCATCTTTCAGAATAGAGATGTCAGCAATTTCATTGGGGTCGAGCTGTCCGAAGGAACGCTCCACACCATCAACGAGGACCAATGGTTCTGCACTGTTCAGTGAACCTGTACCACGCACGCGGATGACAGGCTCGTCGGCACCTGGCATACCCGAAGGCTGAACTACTGACATACCAGGCAATTTTCCCTGTAGGGCATTTGCCACATTCGCCACAGGCGCTTTGAGCAGTTCATCACCACCCACTGCAGAAACGGCACCCGTGATGGTCACCTTCTTCTGCTGGCCATAGGCAATGACCACCACTTCCTCAAGGGTCTTGGTGTCGGGCTGCATGGTAATACTCATGCTTCTACCCTTCACAACCTGAACTTGGGTCAAATAACCCACATAAGAGAACTCCAGTTTGGTTCCCAGCTTCACATTCTGAATGCGGAAATGGCCATCGATATCCGTGATACCACCAGTTCCCTGCCCCTGTACAAGGACAGAAACACCAATGAGCGGTTCACCAGATTCATCAAGAACCGTACCCTCCACCGTCAGATTTTGGGCAAACACCATAGTAGGCATCAAGCAGAATAATGCCAAGATACCTAATAGAAAACATTTACTTTTCTTCATCGGGTCATAATTAGTTATTGTTAGAATAATATTGTTAGTTATTGATTAATAATTAGCTGTTGTTGGCTATATTAGCTGTCCATGCATAGCTGTGTTGAATGCAACTCAAATGTTGCACGCTGCAAAAATAAATAAAAAAAAACAAATCGCCAAACTTTTGACAACTTTTTTTTCAGTCGGTAATATCTCTATCGATATTGATGCTGATGCGGTAGTCGGGCAATAATGCCTGAACTTCCTGTAAAACCTCATTACGAAGTGTAATGGGGTCTTTGATGGCAAAATCTACAATGATGTCAAAATTGACGATGTGCTCATCCCTGTCGATATAGAGCCCATGCGTTTGAAGGACACCTTCCTTCGACGAGGTGATGCTACGAATCTGCTGCTCGATACGGGCGATGTCCTTATCCTGGGTGTTACGAGCATAGATGCCGACAGTCAGGAAGACACCGTATTTCGATGTGATGCGCCTCTGAATATCCTTCGACATCTTATAGATTTCTGCTGCCGTCATCGTGTCCTCCACCTCGATATGCACAGATCCGATGGAGAACTCCGGACCATAATTGTGCAGCACGAGGTCGTAGGCTCCCAGCACACCTGGCACGGATTCTACTTCATGCTTGATATCATGCGTGAACTGCGAGTCGTTGCGATTACCAAGCAATTCGCTGATAGGCGACAGCACCATCTCCACACCAGCCTTGATGATGACAAGGGCAATGGCGGCACCGAGCCAGCCGTCAAGCTGCAGTCCGAAGAGCATCATCACGCCTGCAGAGATCAGCGTCGTCAGTGAGATAACAGCATCGAAGCGTGCATCCTCGCCCGAGGCTATCAGCGCATCGCTGTTCACCTCCTCACCAGCCCGCTTCACATAGCGGCCCAGAACAAGTTTTACAAAAATCGCTACACCTATTATTATTAATGACACCACCGTAAAGTCTGACGGTTCTGGGTTCAAGATCTTCTTGACAGACTCAATAAGCGAGGTGACACCAGCTGCCAACACGATGAGAGCGATGATAAGGGCTGTAAAATATTCGATACGCCCATGACCAAAGGGATGCTCCTTGTCGGCAGGCTTCGAAGCCAGTTTCATGCCGACGATGGTGATGACGCTAGAGAGTGCATCGCTGAGATTGTTCACAGCATCAAGCACGACGGCAATAGAGTTGGCAAGCAGTCCTACGCCGGCCTTGAAGGCAGCAAGCGCCACGTTGGCAAGGATGCCGACAACGCTTGTACGGATAATTTTCGATTGTCTTTCTACCATAACAAGATGCAAAATTACAAATTTATCATAAACAAAGAACATTTTATTCCACTTTTTTTGTATCTTTGCACTCGTAACAAACGTATGAAGATTATGAAAAGACTACTATTCGTCTGCATCTGCCTGATGCTCGCCATGACTGGAAAGGCCCAGTCAAAGGTGTATTTCACCAAGGAAATCACCCCCGAATCACTCGTTAAGATCTACAAGGCGCTGGGCATTGAGGCGCAGGGCCGCGTCTGCGTAAAAATCTCTACAGGCGAGGGCGGAAATACCCACTACCTGAAGCCGACACTGATACGCAACCTCGTGGAAGAGGTAAACGGTACCATCGTGGAATGCTGCACTGCCTATGGCGGCTCGCGCCAGGATCCGAAGAAGCATTGGGAGACAATCCACGATCATGGCTTCGACTCCATCTTTGCTGTTGACCTAATGGATGAATTCGGGGAAATACGCATTCCCATCAAGGATCAGAAGCACCTGAAATATGACATCGTAGGAGAGCATCTGGCCAACTATGACTTCATGATCAACCTCGCCCACTTCAAAGGACATGCGATGGGCGGTTTCGGCGGCGTATTAAAGAATGCTTCTATCGGCGTAGCCTCAACGGCAGGAAAATGCTATATCCACACCGCGGGCAAAACTACAGACCCCAAGACCGCCTGGAGCCCGGAGAACCTTGCTGCAGGCCCCACGCAAGACCTCTTCCTCGAGTCGATGGCTGCAGCGGCACAAGCCGTTCACAACTATTTCAACGGCCACATCATCTATATTAACGTCATGAACAACATGTCTGTCGATTGCGACTGCGACGGACATCCCGCCAAGCCTGAGCTGCAGGATATGGGTATCATGGCCTCACTCGACCCCGTAGCCGTCGATCAGGCCTGCCTCGACAAAGTGTTCAACTATCAAGGTAAGCCCGGCGATGACAACAAGCCCCTCATCCAGCGCATCAACCGCCAGCACGGCACCTATATCACAGACTACGCCGAGCAAATCGGCTTCGGCTCGAAGAAATACGAACTGATAAACCTCGACAAATAGAATTCAGAATATGATTGTCTGCATCGCAGAGAAACCGAGCGTGGCTCGGGATATAGCACGCATCCTGGGGGCAAACAGCTCCCACGATGGGTATATGGAAGGTAACGGCTATCAGGTGACGTGGACCTTCGGTCACCTGTGTACGCTGAAGGAACCTGGCGACTACACCCAGGCCTGGAAACCCTGGGCGCTGACGCAGTTGCCGATGGTGCCGCAGCGCTTCGGCATCAAGCTGATACCCGACAGAGGCATCGAGAAGCAATTCAGCATCATCGAGAAGCTGATGCAGGCAGCTGACGGCATCGTGAACTGCGGTGACGCCGGACAAGAAGGAGAGCTCATCCAGCGCTGGGTGATGCAGAAGGCTCAGGCAACCTGTCCTGTGAAACGTCTATGGATCTCATCGATGACAGACGAGGCCATCCGCGAAGGCTTTGCCAACCTGAAAGACCAGACGGACTATCAGCCACTCTACCTTGCAGGCCTCTCGCGTGCCATCGGCGACTGGCTCTTAGGCATGAACGCCACACGACTCTACACGCTGAAATACGGGCAGAACCGTCAGGTGCTCTCGATAGGACGCGTACAGACGCCTACCCTTGCCCTTATCGTAAACCGTCAGAAAGAGATCGAGAACTTCAAGCCGGAACCCTATTGGGTGCTGGCAACAGTGTATCGCGATACCATCTTTACTGCCACCAAGGGCAAGTTCACCTCGAAGGAGGAAGGCGAGAAAGCTTTCGCCACCATCGAGGGCAAACCCTTCACAGTGACAAAGGTGGAGAAGAAAGAGGGCAAGGAACAGCCGCCACAACTCTACGACCTCACCTCGTTGCAAGTCGATTGCAACCGCAAGTTCGGCTATTCTGCTGAGATGACGCTCAACCTGATCCAAGCCCTCTACGAGAAGAAATACACCACCTATCCCCGTGTGGATACGCAATACCTGAGCGACGATATATATCCCAAATGTCCTCAGACACTCAACGGGTTATACCAGACGAAATTTGCAGGCGTAGCACCCTATGCGGAGTTCATCAAGCCCATCGGCGGCAAAGCCCTGAAGAAGTCGAAGCGTGTGTTCGACACCTCCAAGGTGACAGACCACCATGCTATCATCCCCACAGGCGTGGTGCCCCAGAATCTGAGCGATGCCGAGCAGAAAGTATTCGACCTCATCGCCCGCAGGTTCATCGGTGTCTTCCTGCCAGACTGTAAGTTCTCCACGACAACTGTTCTTGGAGAGGTCAATGGAAATGATGAAGAATCCGTTGAGTTTAAAGTCACTGGCAAGGAGATCCTTGATCCTGGTTGGCGCATGGTGCAAGGAAAAGACAAGCAGAAAGCTGACGATGACAATGATGACAAGAAACAGCAAGAGACAGGCGAGCTAGACGCTGGGATAGAGCGCACCCTTCCCACCTTCGTTAAAGGGGAGAGCGGCGACCACAAGCCCACACTCACTGAGAAGTGGACCACGCCCCCGCCCTACTACAACGAGGCCTCGCTGCTGCGGGCAATGGAGACTGCAGGCAAGTTCGTAGAGGACGAGACCCTGCGCGCAGCCATGAAGGAAAACGGCATCGGGCGTCCATCCTCTCGTGCAGGCATCATCGAGACACTCTTCAAGCGCCACTATATCAAGCGCGACCGCAAACGCCTCATCGCCACCCCTACAGGCATCGAACTCATCGACCTCATCCACGAGGAACTGCTGAAGAGCTGTGAGCTGACAGGTATCTGGGAGAAGAAACTGCGCGACATCGAACATCAGACATACGATGCCCAGCAATTCATCGAGGAACTGAAGGCCCAAGTAGCGGAAATCGTCCAGGAGGTGATGTCGGATACAAGCAATCGTCGCGTGACGGTGCTTTCCGATGCCGACCTGAAGAAGGTGAAATCTCCCAAGGCAGAGGCTGCACCCAAGCCGAAAGCATCCCGCAAGAAAAAGAAAGAAGAGACCACAGCCGCTGCCACGGATGAACCGAAGGAAGGCGACATCTGCCCACTCTGCGGACAAGGTCACATCATCAAGGGAAAGACCGCCTATGGCTGCAGCCGCTGGAAAGAGGGATGCACCTATCGCGTGCCTTTTAAGCAATAATTTGCGAAGCATATCGTTATTATATAAGGTATGCGAAAACTGTCTATCATAATATTGACCATCCTCTGCGCCATACTGACTGTCAGTTGTGGGGCGGATCAGGCTGTGAAGAAAGGTGACAAGTTCTATGCCGTCGGTGAATACTACGATGCTGCTACACAATACCGCAAGGCCTATACCCAGACACCCTCGAAGGAGCGCACACTCAAGGGGCAACGGGCCATGAAGTTGGCAGAATGCTATCGACGTATCAACCTCACCAACAAGGCTATTACGGCCTATAACAATGCCGTCAGGTACAAGCAGGCAGACTCGCTGACACAGTTCTATCTCGGACAACTACACCTGCGTAACGGCAATTACAAAGAGGCTGCCAAGCACTACCAGACTGCCATCGACTCACTGCCCGCTGACAATCCCTATCGGACACTCGCCAAGAACGGTCTGAAATCAGCACAAATGGCACCGCAATGGCGTAAGGAAGGGTCTGACTACACCGTCAAGCGCATGGACATCTTCAACTCCCGCCGTGCCGAATACGCCCCCATGCTGGGTGGTGACGAGCATGAACAGCTCTACTTCACCTCTACCCGCAACCAAGCACAGGGTGACGAATATAGCGGTATCACAGGCGCCAAGGCTGCCGACATCTTCATGGCACAGAAAGACGATAAGGGGAAATGGGGCAAGCCACAGGCTATCGACTCGGAACTGAACAGCAACTTCGACGAAGGAGCGTGCTGCTTCTCACCCGACGGCCGAACCATGTTCCTGACGCAATGCAAGACAGACGCCAACTATCCCCGCTATGCCACGATTGTCGTCTCGCAACGCAACGATGCCGCATGGAGCAAACCCACAGAACTCATCATCTCAAAAGATACCCTCACCAGTTTCGCCCACCCCGCTGTCAGTCCCGACGGCGAATGGCTCTACTTCGTCAGCGACATACCGGGAGGACTCGGTGGCTACGACATCTGGCGCTGTCGGCTCTTTGGAAACAATGAGGTGGGGATGATGGAAAATCTGGGCGAGCGCGTCAACACACCAGGCGATGAGATGTTCCCGACTTTCCGTCCGAATGGTGACCTCTACTTCTCCAGCAACGGACATCCGGGTATGGGAGGTCTCGATATCTATATCCTTTCAAAAGGAGGCAAACTGTCACATCCTGGCTCTCCGCTGAATTCACAAGGCGACGATTTCGGCATGACTTTCGAGGGGAAACGCAATCAGGGATTCTTCTGTTCGAACCGCGGCGACTCGCGTGGCTACGACCACATCTACAGTTTCTACAATCCGGAAATTGTGCAGACCGTCAAGGGTTGGGTCTATGAACAAGACGGCTACGAACTGCCTGCTGCCCAGGTCTATATGGTTGGCAACGACGGAACGAACCTCAAACTGAGTGTCAGAGGCGACGGTTCCTTCACACAGGAGATCAAGGCGGGCGTAGATTACGTGTTCCTCGGCACCTGCAAGGGATTCCTGAACCATCAGGAACAGCTTCGCGTGGAACCTGTGAAAAAATCGGAGGAATATGTACTCCAATTCCCGCTAGCCAATATCTCTGCGCCCGTATTGATTGAGAATATCTTCTACGACTTCGACAAGGCGACGTTGCGCCCTGAGTCACAGACGGCGCTCGACGAACTCGTCAAGCTTCTGAATGAGAACCCAAACATCACCATCGAACTCTCTGCGCACACAGACTATAAAGGCTCAGACCAATATAACGAACGGCTCTCACAACGACGTGCAGAAAGCGTAGTCAACTACCTGATTGCAAACGGCATCGCCGCAGACCGTCTGACGCCGAAGGGCTATGGTGAGGGCAAACCCAAGCGCATCAAACGGAAGGTAGCAGAAAGATATCTGTTCCTCAAGGAGGGCGATATCCTGACAGAGGATTTCATCGCCCAACTCCCAGAGGAACAGCAGGAACAGTGCAACCAGCTAAACCGCCGCACTGAGTTTATAGTACTGAGGACAACTTACGGGCTGTTTGATAAGGAAGGTAAACTAATACAAAGCCCATCAGGAGCAGGAGCATCCAAGGATTGACAGATATCTCTGTCGTCGGGGCAGTCACAAGGAACACCTCAAGCGTCGTGACAAACATCTGGAGAATGCTGAGTGCAGCAGACTTCAGTACCACCGTACCACCAAAGACGAAGAAGAGTACCAAACCAATGATGATGCAGAACCAGGTCCATAGGCTTGACAACCGTCGTACCCTTTCCACCCTACTGTCGGGCAGATGCGTCATCACCCGCTCCGTAAAGCCGTTGTCTTCAATCTGCTGCTGAGCAGCCTGCTTGAAGAAGCTCTCTAACATGATCTGATCTTTATCATCCATATCCATTTTGCTTTAAATAGTCTGCCATTTTCTCCTTTCCCCGTCTCAGATGAGACTTCACCGTATTCTCTTGAATGCCCGTAATCTTGCTGATCTGATCTATCGGATAGCCGTCGATCAGCTGGAGCGTGATACAAGTTCGTTCGTCAGGCTTCAACAGCGCCAAGGCGGCATAGACATCCATCTTTACATTAGAATCGCCCGACACCGACATCTGACGGACTGCCGTAGAAGAATCTACATCGTCTGTCGGACGACTGCAGCGCACATAGTCATAGAACACATTATAGGCAATACGCATCAGCCAGGTGGAAAAGCTGGAAAGACTCCTGAACTTCCCGATATTCATGTAGGCTTTGATGAACGTATCCTGGGCCAGATCGTCGCTCAGCTGCTCGTCACCCAGCGTCTGGTTCAGGAAGAACCGACGTATAGGTGACTGGTATTTCCTGACAAGCTGGTCAAAAGCCCGCTTGTTGTGAAACACAGCCACCTGGGTTACAAGAGAGAGATCGTTCAGATCGGCCACTTACATTTACTTTTTTACCTTTTTACTTTTCCAAAAGGTTCTTCTCCGGCATGCAGATCCACAGCACAAAGTAGAAGATCAAACCACTAAAGGCAGTGAAAATCGTGAGGAATGCATAGGCGATTCTTACCATAGTGGGGTCGAAGTCCAGATACTCTGCGATACCGCCGCAAACCCCTGCCCATACTCTGTCATTAGAGCGCGTTAATCTCTTAGTCATAGTTCTGAATATTTGAATTGTTATTATTGAAGTTGCTTGAATGATTGTCGTTGCGAGGACGGTTACCTGTGGTTCCTGCCTGTCTGGCTACAAACCATTTCCCCAGACCGATGAAGAATACCAGCGCACCAATACTGAAGCCATACTTTCCAGCTGTTATGCCGAGGAAGATAGCCAAGCCTACACCTGTAAACATCTGGCGGATACCAGCCTGATAGTCATTACGGTCCCAGTCGTCTTGCTTCTCATTCAGCAGGTCGTTAGGGATGGGCTGTCCGTTCTGCATGGCCATCTGAGCCAGTCTGTATTTCTCACGACGGTTCTTATTCACGAAGTAGAAGATGGCGATGATAATGCCGATTGGCGCAAATAAGAAAATGGTCAGGATGATCAGCAAGACGAAAATCATTCCAGCAATATCCTTCCCGTCGAAATTGTCAAAGAAATCATCGGGGAAACCACTGACGCTGAATGACGAATGACGATGGTGGCTGACGTACTGATCGTCTTCGGCATCATTGGCATCAGCAGTGGCTGTGGTGTCAGAAAAGGCTTCGATTGCATCCTTCGTCTTAGTAGAGTCCACCTGCTCCGTACGGGGCGTGTGGCGATGTTTCTGTGCTGCAGCGTCGGCATTCATGCTGAGCGTGAGCACCATTGCGATTGCGATTAAACACTTCTTCATATCTATAATGCTTTTTATTTTCTACACTTGTTTGACGAAACAAATCATAAATTAGTTGCAAAGATAGTGGATTTTCCTATATTTTTTATAACTTTGCATCGAAAATGACGAAATTACCTGAGGAATTTGTCCTTGAGACGAGGCGGCTGATGGGCGAAGAGCGCTTCAACCGCTATCTGGAGGCTTTCAATGAGGAGGCTCCCACCAGTATCCGTCTGAACCCACGCATCTCACAAGGCGTGAAGAAGTGCCACCTCGCAGCGGACCTTTCTCCTTGTGAGGTTCCTTGGTGTGAAGAAGGGTATTACCTCAAGGGGCGCCCTCAGTTCACTTTCGATCCGTTTTTCCACGCCGGCTGTTACTATGTACAGGAGGCATCATCGATGTTCATCAGTCACGTATTGCGCCATCTTGTCAAGGAGTCCGTTGACATGCTCGACCTCTGTGCAGCTCCTGGTGGAAAATCGACTGCTGCCAGAAGCGTGCTACCCGCAGGAAGTACACTTGTCAGCAACGAACCGATACCAACCAGAGCACAGATCCTCTTGGAAAACATCACGAAATGGGGCTGTCCCGGCACGATGGTCACCAACAACTATCCCCGTGATTTCCGGAAGGCAAAGACACGTTTCGACGTAATACTCTGCGACGTTCCATGCTCAGGCGAAGGGATGTTCCGCAAAGACTCCTCCACAATTGACGAATGGAGCCCACAGAACGTGGAGAAATGCTGGCGACTACAGCGCGAGATTGTCTCAGACGCATGGGAATGTCTGAATCCAGGCGGCATTCTCATATACAGCACCTGCACCTTTAACACCAAAGAGGACGAAGAAAACGTGCGCTGGATAATGGAAGAGTATGAGGCAGAACCAATTCCCATACCGACTCAGCAGGAATGGCATATCACAGGCTCATTGCTTGAGGGCTTTGATGCCCCCGTCTATCGTTTCATACCAGGCATTACCAGAGGTGAAGGTCTTTTTGTCTGTGCCCTCCGCAAAAACGGGCAGACCGCTGGCAAGCCAAAGAATCATGGAATTGACATAACGGTGCGCAACCTGAAAGTTCTCACCACCGAGCTGCCGCAAGGCGAGTTTCCTCAGGCTGAGCTCTCCTACGAAGACGCTCTGAAGTATCTTCGAGGCGAAGCCCTCGCACTCCCAGCCGACACCCCTCGCGGCATGGTTTCCGTCACCTATCACGGCATACCCATCGGGCCTGTGAAGAATATCGGTAACCGCGCCAACAATCTCTATCCGAAACCCTGGCGCATCAAGACCACTCACCTACCCTCAGAACCAATAGACATTATATATATACAATGAAACAGTATCTCGACATCCTCAACCGCATCCTCACCGAAGGCACCCAGAAAGGTGACCGTACAGGTACCGGTACCATCAGCATCTTTGGAACCCAAAGTCGCTACAACCTCGATGACGGTTTTCCCTTACTGACCACCAAGAAACTCCATTTGAAGAGCATCATCTATGAGTTGTTGTGGTTCCTGAAAGGTGACACCAACGTGAAATATCTGCAGGAACATGGTGTACGTATCTGGAACGAGTGGGCCGACGAAAACGGTGAACTCGGACCGGTCTATGGCCATCAGTGGCGCTCCTGGCCTGACTATGACGGTGGTACCATCGACCAGATACAGTACGTGCTGGACCAGATCAAGCACAATCCCGACTCCCGCCGTATGATTGTGTCTGCCTGGAATGTGGCAGAGGTCAATAAGATGGCCCTCCCACCGTGCCACACCATCTTCCAGTTCTACGTGGCCGACGGCCGGCTCTCCCTCCAGCTCTATCAGCGTTCTGCCGACACCTTCCTGGGCGTACCATTTAATATCGCCTCCTATGCGCTGCTGCTCCAGATGATGGCACAAGTGACAGGACTGAAGGCTGGTGACTTTATCCACACCACCGGCGACACGCATCTCTATCTGAACCATATCGAACAGGCCAAGCTACAGCTCACCCGTGAGCCTCGTCCCCTGCCGAAGATGATTCTCAACCCCGACGTCAAGTCGCTCTTCGATTTCCAGTTCGAGGATTTCCAGCTCGAAGGCTATGATCCCCACCCACACATCAAAGCAGAAGTAAGCGTATGATAAGCATCATTGCAGCGGTGGCCAAGAATCGTGCCATCGGATACAAGAACAAACTCATCTACTGGTTGCCCAACGACCTGAAGCGTTTCAAGGCCCTCACCACGGGACACACAATTATCATGGGGCGTAACACGTTTCTGTCGTTGCCGAAGGGCGCCCTGCCTAACCGAAGGAATATTGTATTGAGCCGCACTCAGAAAGAGTTCCCCGGTTGCGACACCTACCCCTCCCTCGAAGAAGCCCTCAAGCACTGTACACCTGAGGAGGACATTTATATCATAGGTGGTGCCAGTGTCTATCAGCAGGCCCTGCCGATGGCAGACCGTCTCTGTCTGACAGAAATCGACGATACCCCCACTGAGGCAGATACCTTCTTCCCACCGTACGACGACTGGAAAGAAGCAAGTCGTGAAGACCATCCCAAGGATGAACGTCACGATTTCCCCTATGCTTTTGTCGATTATATCCGCAAATAACATTAATCCCCGCCAATGTGCGGGGATTAATGTTATATCATGAATTATAAGTATGTACTGAGCTGCCTTGTGCCGATGGCAGATAGTTGATGCCCCACCAGCACATCTGGAGCAACACAAACGATGCCAGCAGTACCCATAGAGCCAACCGCGGATGGTGCGTAGGAATACGGCGGTAATGAATGTACACTAAATAAGAGAACCACGTGATAGCTGCCCAAGTCTCTTTCGGGTCCCATCCCCAATAATGTCCCCAGGCCTCTTTGGCCCAAAGAGCACCAAAGAGCATACCGAAAGTCATGAAAGCGAAACCGATAGAGACGAGATTGTCCGTGATATCATATTCCTCTGCTGTTGGAGACGACTTTTTGAAGAACAAAAGGTAAAGCGCCATCACCGTGGCTGCCCCCAGAAGCGCATAAGCAAACATATAGACAATCACATGTGGCGCAAACCAAGGGCTCTGGAGGGCAGGCATCAACGTCTTGGAATGAATCTCAGGCTTGAAAAGATTCACACAGATGAACACCAATGAAAGGATGGTTGAGAAAGTGAGTATCCATTTATACTTCCACCGCGAATAGACCATTAGTCCCGCAAATGGCAGGAAGAAAGAATACCAGAGACGCGTCTCCCCCATCGTCCGCAACGGGGGACGTTCCAACGAAATCCACATCAACAAGATAAAACTGAAAAAGGCCAACAGTCCCAAAGCGGTAGTCGTGTAGGCCATTCCTTCCTTATTCCTCCATGCAGCATACGCACCCACTATCCATAATAGCAAGGCGACCAATGCAAAATATATGAAATGTTCCCAAGTAATCATCTTATTTCCTCCTAACACCAAAAACAAACATCAGCACACCGCCAAACAGCATCATGTAGATGCCGAGATAGACATAGCGTAGCCATGGGTCACTCACCAACTCCAGGATACTCGTATTACTCTGGGCTCCCATCGATGTATCATAGCCATACTGATAGATCTTCCAGCCATCAACCTCAGCAGGCTTGTTCACATCGACTGTCGTCGAGATATTCTCCCCCGACTTGGTCTTAATCTGGATCTCCGAGGCAAAGCGCTTGGGCGATCCGTCGTCATAAGTCTCCATGATAAACTTCTTCAGTTCGATGGTAAGCGGCATCTCCTTGACACGACCCTGCTGATCCAATGCCCGCCATTCCTTCTCACCGACTGCCGTAATCATCTTCAACCGCTGCATATCGGCATTGCCCAAGGTGGCCGTAGTCATCGTGATGAAAAGCCCAAGATGGAAAATGCCGGCCACGATCTTACTGGGTGTCTTTGTATTAAGTCTGCTCTTCAGCACCACCAGTCCAACGATGACCGCCATATACACATATGTAAGTACAAAAGGCCAAAAAGACAACATATTAGTGAGACCGCGTCCATTCGACGTCTGTCGTGTCAGTCCCATCATGATGGTCAGTACAAAAGCATAGCACATCACAGGGATGGCCGCCTGATAGGTTGATAGGAACCGGAAAGCATAGAACTTAGCACGCAGGAGATGCATCACGGCAATGATTGTCACGAATATCGCCAGCACGATGCCATTAACAGGCCAGGCAAAAGTTTCCCATACGACTGGTCCGACGCACAGTTCCAGTATCAGTCCTATCACAATGAGTCCGCCTCCAATAAGGAAGCCCTCCTTCATTGTCCAAGGTTTATTCCACATTACAATCAATTCTAATTAAGTTTTTGCATGCAAATTAATGATTATCTCTTTTCAGAACAAAGGGATCGACAACAGCTGGTACATCAAGACCTGAGCCATACGCTGATGGCCTTCATCATTAGGATGCAGACGGTCGTTGTCTGCATGATGGAAGTACTGGGCATACTCGTCCATCAGCGGATAAAGGCCACTAAGTGCATTCAGGTCAATGACAGGAACAGCCCACAGATTAGCGCTCTCTTTGACCGACTGCACATAAGCATCGATATATTCACCACACTTATTGGTATAGTCCTCCCTCGGCTGCCAGTTCTTCTCGTTGGCATAGAACTCAGCACGATGAATCGGTGTCAACAGCACGATCTGCTTCTTCGGATACATCCGCTTCACATAGTCCAGTGCCTTGTTGATACGGCCACGATAGGTGGAATCACTCATCACGGGATAACGGTGCTTGCGATCCACGAGATGCTTCTGCTCATGAATACCGGCCATCACCTGCTCGTCCTTCTCCACGAACCACTCACCGATGGGGATGCCCGTATTATAGTCGTTGGTCCCCATGAAGATCAGAATGGCATCCACGCTGTCGCCATGCTCAGCCTTCAGCATGTCCGCCTGACGGGGGATATCGTTCCACTGCCGCCCACTGACTCCATACACGTATGGCTCCACCTGCAGCCAGTCTTGGAGGAATCCCCAGTATTTCTTCTTCGACCCGTTATTACGCGGATCAGTGATGGAATCGCCAAAGTAGGCAACTCGCTTTCCCTGCCAAGGATGCTCAAACAACTTTTGGGGCATGGCTGGAACTGCGAGTATTATCACAAATAAAAGTAAGAAAAAACGTTTCATTATTCTCATGACATTCTTTTTGCGTTGCAAAGATAGTAAAAATCACCAAAAAAGTACTACCTTTGCAGACGTTTTGCAATAATGCAAGACTATTAATGATTTTTTAACACATGTACAAACCAACATTCAACATGAAGCGCCAGGTCCTGGTTTTCCGTCATTTCGGGAACAAGGGCTACTCGTTGTTCAGTTGTCTTGGACGTGAAGTCGTATGCAGTGTGCTCTCCGTAGCAACACTGACTTATGCTTCAGCGGAAAGTGTCTCGACACATCCCGTCGTGACCGACTCCACCGCGATGACAACGGCACGGGAGATGCAATTGGACGAGGTTTCCGTAACCGGCTCCAGGGCGCCCCTGACAAGAAGTCAGGCTGCGAGAATGGTAACCGTACTGGATCGTGCAGACATTGCGCAGGCCCCAGTACAAAGTATCAACGATCTGCTGAAATACGCCGTCGGCGTAGATGTCCGTCAGCGAGGGCCCATTGGTGCGCAGACAGACATCTCGGTGAGAGGAGGAACCAGCGAACAAATCATCATCCTACTCAATGGCATCAATATCTGCGATCCACAGACAGGTCACAATGCCATGGATTTGCCCGTAGATATGAGTGAGATCGTGCGCATCGAAGTACTCGAAGGCCCTGCAGGCCGTATCTATGGCACCTCCTCACTGGTCGGAGCCATCAACATCGTCACCCGTCCTGCCAGTACGACAAGTGCAGATGTCACAGTAGAAGGTGGCTCTTTCGGCTACCTGAAGGCAAGTGGCAGAGCCAACCTGACAAAAGGCCAATGGAACAACCAGATGAGTGCTGGCTACAGCCGCAGCGACGGATACAGCCGTTCAAAGGCTGGCAGTCTGAATACGGACTTCAGCGGTGGCAAAGCCTTCTATCAAGGTGAGTACGATGACGAGGATGTGAACATCCACTGGCATCTTGGCATCGCCGACAAAGGCTGGGGTTCCAGCACTTTCTATGCCTCACCAAAATGGCAGGCTGACGACCAATATGAACATACCACGAAACTATATACAGCCATTCAAGCCAGTACAAAACGAGGTCGTTTGCACTTTGCCCCGAGCATCTACTGGAACCAGAACCGCGACCGTTACGAAAGCTATCGTGGACAGGCAGAAAAAATGAAATACAATTACAACCGTACAGATGTCTATGGCGTGAACCTGAGCAGCTATTTCGACTGGGCTGCAGGCCGAACAGCCTTCGGTGCGGAACTCAGGAATGAGGATCTTGTCAGTGGCAACTTAGGCGAACCTCTCTCACAGACACATCATATCAAAGGAACAGACCGCGATTACACACTGGGAATCAATCGAACCAACATCAGCGGTTATCTTGAGCACAACCTTCTGCTCCGCCATTTCACGCTCTCAGCAGGATTTGTAGCCGTGAAGAATACCTGGAGCAATATGAACATGACCGTCTATCCTGGTATCGACATCAGCTACCGGCCTGGCAGCGACTGGAAACTACATGCTTCGTATAATACATCACTCAGAATGCCATCCTTCACAGAGATGTACTACAAAGTGCAGGGATACAGTGCAGACCCACACTTGAAACCCGAGGAGATGCAAGCTGTGGAAGTTGGTATCAACTGGAGACATAAAGGACTTGATGCCTCTATCACAGGTTGGCACCATCATGGTAAGAATATGATCGACTGGATCATGGACACCTCAAAAGGTGACCAGGCAATATGGGAAAGCGTCAACCACACCACCATCAACAGCGTCGGACTGGAAGTGTCGGCAGGACTGGACTTCCGCCAATTGCTGCCCAGCCAAAGCATGCTGAAGAGTCTGAAACTCAGCTACAGCTATATCGACCAAGACAAGAAGCAGGAAGCAAACATCGTGTCACAGTATGCCCTTGAATACCTTCGCCATAAGTTCATTGGCAATCTCAACTTACAGTTGGCCAAGACAATTGAGCTCAGTATCTCCGCCAGATGGCAGGATCGCGTAGGATCATACACCTGTTTCGACAACACAGTGAGCGAATATAAGCCATACTTCCTAACCGATGCCCGCCTGGCATGGAAGGGAACACATTGGAAAATATATGCAGAGGCAAACAATCTCTTCGACGTAAGCTATCATGACTACGGCCTCGTAGAACAACCAGGCCGATGGTTGATTGCAGGCGTCAATTTGAATATCTAATAAAAAGAGATTGATTCTGACCATTTAAGAAGGGATGCCAAACGGTATCCCTTTATCCTTTTAGTTTGAAAGAATTCTCGATACTACTAAGTTCTGCCGAAAAGGCCTTGTCTATTTTCAGGCGCTTCTCTATCGTATTACAGCTATGGATGACGGTAGAATGATCACGATTTCCTATCAGTTGTCCAATGCGCCCTGCCGGCATCTTGGTGTATTTCTGAGCCAGATACATCGACACCTGACGAGCCTGCACATACTCACGCTTGCGGCTCTTACTGAAGACGTGACGCTGCTCAACTCTAAAATGCCCACAAACCTTCTCAAGGATATCATCTATTGTCAGCGGGTGATCGTCTACCTTCACAGCACGCTTAATGATACGCTCAGCCAGACGAAGGTCTATATTGGAGTTATACACAATCGAATAAGCCATCAATGAATTCACCACACCTTCCAAGTCGCGTACACTGCCATTAGCCGTCTCTGCTATATATTGAATCACATCAGAGGCTATCTTCAAACCATCACGACGGCATTTGGCATTCAAGATGTCAACACACAACTGCACATTGGGCTTTTCCAACTCTGCAATGAGTCCGCAGGCAAATCGAGTCAACAGACGATCTTTCATTCCCTGCAAATCAACAGGCGGTCTGTCGCTTGCCAAAATAATCTGTTTTCCACAACGGAACAGATGGTTGAAGATATGGAAGAAAGTGTCAAGCGTCTTCGGCGAGTTAATCCATTCCTGAATATCATCTACTATCAACACGTCGATTGACTGATAGAAATTGATGAAATCATTTGTCGTATTATGACGCACGGAGTCAGTGAACTGCACCTGGAAAAGACGAGCTGACACATAGAGCACACGCTTTTGAGGATAAGTCTCTTTACAACGGACGCCAATGGCATTGATCAAATGAGTCTTTCCACAACCAGATGGACCAAAAATAAAGAAAGGATTAAAAGTGGTCTTACCCGGATGTTCTGCTATGGACAAACCGACAGTGCGAGGCAATTTATTACTATTACCTTCAATAAAGTTCTGAAATGTCTTTTTAGGATCCAACTGGGGATTAAGCTGCTGAGGCGTCGCGGCATCCAACACCGTAGGTGCCTGATTGCCTCCTCTGAGGGGACGCGGGCTTTCAATCTCCGACGGTCCTTCGCTATCGATATCCTGTACAATGCCATGGCCTTTATCAGTCAGGACTCGATAGCGCAGAACTACCTTTGTACCGAATACGCGTACGAGTACCTTACTTAATAGTCCCACGTAGTACTGCTCCAAGTACTCGTACACGTACGGACTTGGAACCTGCACCAACAACGTGTTGTTAGCCTCCGAGTATGACTCGAAAACAATTGGTGCAAACCACGTTTTAAACTGCTGCTCGGTAACGTTTGCCTGGATCAGACGAAGGCAGTCGTCCCAGAGCGCCTTGTGACTATTATTCATTCGGCGATTGCTTCAAATTAGATACAAGACTTAGGCTTGTAGAGTTTATAATTGCAGTGCAAAGGTCGCACTTTTTTTTGGAATCTGCAAATGCAAAAAACTATTCGTTGTGTGAACAAATAAATTTAACTCTCTATAATTCCGTCAGTTAGGATGTTCCACGAAGCGAAAATTGGAAAACGACATTTGCAATTTCACAAACCCTTATAGTTCAAACACTTAAGAATGACAACAAGAAGATTGATAGGTAAAAATACAACATAAAAAAGGTATCTGTAAGCAATATAAATAGGGTGTTTTCACCATATTGACACAGATTATGAGAAAGCCCTTTTTATTTAGACTAAATTTAAATTACTTATCTTTTCTACCGAAAACTGAGAAGTGTACATAGCGTTTTGGATGGGCCTTCAAGTCGATTATCAAAGAGTCTGCATGCATCATGGTGGCATTCATATTATTATATAAATCCGCATCACGCATCAACAGGCCAAGCGTACCTTCGTTACTGTTTAGTTTGGCAGTCATCTGCTCCACATTCTGCAATGTATTGTTCACCTTTGCCATGGTTGCAGCGAGATCCAACTCGTTCAGATTACGCGTCAGATCGTTAGCATTGGCCAGCATCCCGTCAGCATTCTTAATCAAGCTAGGCATCTGCCGATTCAGAGCTTGCGCCATTGTGTTCAGTTCGTTTGTTGTCGTGGTCAGATTTCCCGTAATCTGATCAATATGATAAAGTGAATTTTTTAAGGCCGGATCAGACAATAGTAAGTTTACATTCATCAGGATAGAATCAAGCTTTGGAAGCATGGCTTGAATCTGAGGCACCATACCAGCAGCCAAGCCCATGACTCCCTTCTGGAGACCGCCACTAATGGTATCACCAGGCTGAAGGAGATCTGACGGATTAGGACCAAGCACCAACTCCAGTTTGATGTTTCCCAACAGGTCGCTCGCAATCTCGGCATTACTACCCTTCGGCAGGCGCATCTCATTGTTAAGGCCTATAACAGCCACGATATTATTCTGACGTCCATAATCATAAATAATATCCTCGACGACACCGACACGATAGCCATTAGCATAAATAGGACTGGATACGGATAAGCCACTGATATCATTGAATTTCACATAATAATTCCTATCAGTTGAGAATATCGGCAAACCTTTAAGGAAATGCAGACCCATATACAAAATCACTATACCAACTATGGCCACAAGGGCTATCTGGACCTCTTTGCTAAACTTTTTCATACCTATCCAACTATTTCTTACCTTTATTTGCCTTAAACTCTCTAATCGCTTCGTTTACGTTCATCTTCGCTCCATCCTTAAATGCTATGATAAAAGCACCAGGGAACTTGTCAAGGATGTCCTTGCGAAGCCTATAAATCTGATTATAGTCCGACGAAGAACCAACAGTATATTTGTACATACCACCTTCCTGGTAGCTATCAACATTTGTCAACCCCATAAAACGGCCGTCACCATTACGGATCTTCCCTGTACTGGCCATAAACTGGACCTTGAAGACAGGTGCTTGCGAGACGACAGGACTCGCAGCAATGCTTTCCGTCCTCTCTTCTGTAATTGTGGTTTCTGAAACAGGCTGAGAATTCACTGGGGTCTGAGTCACAGGCACTTCTACTTGTTCAGGCATACGCGGACCATCCTGCTCTGCTACTGAGTTCTGCATTGCTTCCGATTCTGGGACTGGCTGCACATCCGACGGCATTTCCTGAACCTGATTGCCAATTTCCTCTTGCACCGGTTCCTTCTTTGACGGCTTTACCCGTACCTGATCCTGAGGTACTATCTGCGGGATCTCAATCTTTTTTTTCTCAGGCTCTGGCTTAAAGGGAATAGTGATATTACCTCCATGCTTTTTCCTATATGCCAGGAAAGCATTAAAAAGTCCACGGGCATATTTATCGGCGGCACTGCTTGAGTTCATAAATTGCTCTTCATCACGCGTTGAGATAAAGCCACACTCTACCAAACAGCCCGGCATGGACGACAATCGAAGCACCGCAAGATTATCCTGTTGCGCTCCAAGATCCTGACGGCCTGTAGCCTGACATACATATCGCTGCATATATTTAGCCAACTCCACGCTGTTTTCCATGTTTCGATCCTGAATGAACTCAAACATAATATCGCTTTCAGGCGAATTAGGATCATAGCCATGATAGGTCTGCTTATAGTCTTTCTCAAGAAAGATGACGGCATTCTCACGCTTGGCCACTTCCAAGTTTTCCACGACACCTGTTTTCCTACCTGTACGTTTACTGGTGCCGAGTGTATAAGTCTGGAATCCACGTGCCACACGCCCTCTGGGGAGTGCATTGATATGAATAGAAATAAAAAGATCTGCCTTGTTCTTGTTGGCAATCTCGGCACGTCTATATAATTCTACGAATCTATCGGTCTTACGCGTATAAATGACATTTACATCTGGGCAATTCTGCTCCACCATTCTTCCGAAAGCCAAAGCATACTTCAAAGTCAGGTTTTTCTCTTTTGAGATGACGCCAGCGGCTCCAGTGTCATGTCCACCATGTCCGGCATCAATAACAAGCGTGAATTTGCGATTCGCGGCATTCAATACTACCGCAAAGCAACACATCGTTATCAGAAATAATACAATCTTCTTACACATATTTTATATAAAACGGTGCAAAATTACGCATTATCTGTCAGATTGGCAACAATTACTCAAGAGTTTTATCATTTATTAAGTGTATCTCCACACTTGCGCCCGCACAATCAGCTCCCATAGGAGGATTCTGTTTCACGATTTCCAGATCAATAGAACTTATTTCCGGATAAACCGAAATAATAGCGTTAGCAATACGACTAGCTACATGCTCAAGCAATTTGGACGGAATCCGCATTTCGCCTGCCACCAACTCATAAAGGGTCGCATAGCTAATCGTATCCTCCAAGCTATCACTCTCCATAGCTGCCGACAAGGAGTAACCGACTCGTAAATTGAGCAGGAAGTCCCCACCCACACTCCTCTCTTGAGGCATCACACCATGGAATGCGTGGAAGTGGACATCCTGCAACGTTATATAACTTGATATCATCCGCATCGGCTAGAACCACAATTCTTACAGATAAGACAGCCCTCCTGATAGATCAAGCTCTCATGACCGCAGTTCGGGCATTTCTGTCCTTTTGCCTCGGTTCCGTCTGTCACATACTTCTTAAGCGCACGCTCCACACCATTCTTCCATGTATTGATACTTTCGCTTTTCAACTGCAAAGAGGATACGAGTTTGATGACATGGTCAATAGGCATGCGATAACGGAGCACACCGGATATCAGTTTGGCATAGTTCCAATATTCGGGATTAAACTTCTCCGAAAGTCCTTCGACCGTAGTCTTATAACCACGTTTGTTTTCAAACTGGAAGTCATAGCGCTTGGATCCATCGGGATTGACATGCTTGATAATCTTACCATGGGTAACGGTCTTGGGCAGAACGATTCCCTCGTCATCATCCTGTAAACCAGTGAAGATTTCATAAGGATAACCGTCAAGTAGTCCAACCAATGCCACCCATTTCTCCTTATTATTCTGGAAACGAACGACATCACACTCCAATACAGCAGGTCGAACCTCTGTGACCTCTGGGTGCTTGCAAGGTGCAGCCGGAGACTTCTCCTCCAGATTATTATCCTTGGCCTGATTCTCACTGCTCTTTTCCTTTTTCACAGAGACCATTACACCTGAGCGACTTCCATCACGATAGATGGTACAGCCTTTACAGCCACTTCTCCAAGCTTCAACATAAAGACTATTCACGAGATCTTCATCGACATCGTTTGGAAGATTGACCGTCACACTAATGGAATGATCCACCCATTTCTGAATAGCTCCTTGCATTCTGACTTTCATCAGCCAGTCAACATCATTGGCCGTAGCCTTATAATATGGTGATTTCTGGACCAACGCATCAATCTCGTCTTGAGAATAGCGCTTGTCAGGATTATACCCATTCACACGCATCCACTCCAGGAATTTCGGATGATAGACGATATATTCCTCAAAGGAATCACCTACCTCATCGATAAAATCAACATGAACAGAAGCATCGCCGGGATTAACCTTTCTGCGACGTTTATAGAATGGGAGGAACACGGGCTCGATACCACTTGTTGTCTGAGTCATCAAAGATGTTGTCCCAGTCGGTGCAATCGTCAGACAAGCGATATTTCTTCGGCCATATTTTGCCATATCCTCATATAACTGCGGATCAGCCTTCTTGAGACGATTCACAAAAGGATTCTGCATCTCACGCTTGGTGTCATAGATTTCAAAGGCACCACGTTCCTGAGCCATCGTCACTGACGAACGATAAGCATTCAATGCCAAGGTCTTATGGACCTCAACAGAGAAATCCGTAGCCTCCTGGGTACCATAGCAAAGCCCCATGGCAGCAATCATGTCACCCTCGGCAGTGATGCCGACACCCGTACGGCGTCCCTTACCACTCTTGGATTTGATCTTCTCCCAAAGATGACGCTCGGTACCCTTTACCTCCATGGACTGCGGGTCTGAATCTATCTTATCCAATATCTGGTCAATCTTTTCCAGTTCGAGATCTACGATATCATCCATGATACGCTGGGCCACTTGCACGTGTTGTTTAAAGAGATCGAAATCAAACTGTGCATGATCAGTAAACGGATCTTTCACATAAGAATATAGGTTGATACATAGCAGACGGCAGGAATCATAGGGACAAAGGGGTATCTCACCACAGGGGTTTGTCGATACGGTGCGGAAACCCAAGTCGGCATAGCAGTCAGGGATGCTCTCGCGAAGGATGGTATCCCAGAAGAGCACGCCGGGTTCTGCACTCTTCCAGGCATTATGCACAATCTTTGCCCACAGGTCCTTTGCCGATATTTCTTTCTCGAAAGTGAGATCAGTATCACCACTCTTTCCTGCTTCCTGCGTACCGTCAATCGGAAAGCGCTGGATATAAGGCAGGTCATTGACGGCTGCTTCCATGAACTCATCGTCGATCTTAACAGACACATTCGCACCTGTAACTTTACCCTCAGTCATCTTCGCATCGATAAAGGCCTCTGCATCAGGATGTTTAATGCTGACTGAAAGCATAAGTGCACCACGACGACCGTCTTGTGCGACCTCACGGGTACTATTACTATAGCGTTCCATAAATGGAACCAAACCTGTCGAGGTCAGTGCAGAATTGTTCACAGGAGAACCTTTAGGTCGTATATGACTGAGGTCATGTCCTACTCCACCACGGCGTTTCATCAACTGCACCTGCTCTTCATCAATACGCAATACGGCACCATAAGAGTCTGCATTACCATCCAGGCCTATCACAAAACAATTCGACAAAGAGGCTATCTGGAAATTATTGCCAATTCCCGTCATAGGACTACCTGCCGGTACAATATATTTGAAGTGATCCAACAGACGGAAGATATCCTCCGCCGACAATGGATTCTTGTACTTCTTCTCTATACGGGCAATCTCGTTGGCTATACGCCAATGCATATCCTCCGGTGATTTCTCGTAGATATTACCAAAACTGTCTTTCATCGCGTATTTGTTTACCCATACGCGTGCGGCAAGTTCATCTCCACCAAAATAATTCATAGAGGACTGGAACGCCTCTTCATAAGTGTAGGTCTGCATGATGTTTTTAGTTTATTTCTTTTTCGGATGCAAAGTTACATATTACTTTTCTATTTTGGAAAACTTTTCCAATAATTCTTCGAAAAAAGTTTTCCGAAACAGAAAACTTTTCGTAACTTTGCGCCACAAACAATAGGCATATGAAATCATTATCAACAAGAAGAACTATCCGCAAATACGCAGATCGCGACGTCAGCGACGAACTACTGAACCGTCTATTGACAGCGGCTGCCCGCACCCAGACAATGGGAAACTTACAACTTTATTCGGTTGTCATCACCCGCAGTAATGAGATGAAATCAAAACTGGCACCGGCCCATTTCAACCAGCCAATGGTTACCAACGCTCCTGTTGTGCTGACCATCTGTGCCGACTTCAACCGAACCTCACAATGGGCTCGTTGTCGAAAAGCCGAGCCTGGATACAACAATTTCCTATCTTTCATCAATGCTGCCACCGACGCATTGCTCTTCACTCAGACCTTCTGCAACCTTGCCGACGAAGAAGGGTTAGGCTATTGTTACCTTGGAACAACGGTCTATATGCCTCAACAGATCATAGATATCCTCCATCTTCCAAAGCTCGTCATGCCCGTCGCCACACTGACTGTCGGCTGGCCCGATGAAGAGCCTCCTCTCTCCGACCGCCTTCCTACAGCTGCATTCATCCATAGCGAGACCTATCACGACTACCAACCAGCTGACATTGACACCTATTATCATTACAAGGAACAACTCCCAGAGAATCAGCATTTCTGCGAGATTAATCACAAAGAGACACTGGCACAGGTCTTCACAGACATCCGATACACCCGCAAAGACAATGAAGCCATGTCTGAGGGTTTATTACAGACACTAAAAAAACAAGGGTTTCTCGATTGAGAAACCCTTGTCTATGATAAATTCTACACGCCTTATTCCACTACAATGGGCTTGTACTTCGGTACGAGCGCCTTCATGATACACCAACCGATCAGATAGGCAACGGCGCAGATACAGAAGACAACCATATAGGCTGCGGGCTTACCTTCAAAGCCGAAGAAGGTAAAAGCAGAACCTTGTTCTGCTGCCCAAGTAAAGAAGTTGCCAGAACCCATATTAATAGCCATTGATCCAATACCACCCGTCATTGTGCCCAGACCAACAATCGTACCGATGGTAGATTTCGGGAACATATCACCGATGGTGGAGAACAGGTTGGCAGACCATGCCTGATGACCAGCACCAAGCAAGCCAATCAGGATAGCAGGCCACCATGCGCTATAGGCGCCCATCGGCTGGGCAAGAAGACCCAGCACTGGGAAACAAGCGAAGATAAGCATCGCACGCATACGACCCAGATAGGGATTCATACCTTTGCTCTCAACAAAGTACTTCGGCAAATAACCACCGCCTATAGAAAGCACCGTTACGATGAAGTACAATGTGAAGATGAGCAGAATACCCATCGTAGAGTCGGAAGTATAACCATATTGATCTGAGAAATAAGCTGGAGCCCAGAACAAGAAGAACCACCACACGCCATCCGTCATGAACTTACCAACGAGGAAAGCCCATGTCTGCTTGTAAGTGAAACACTTCATGAATGGAATGGTCTTCTCTTCTTTCTCTGACTGGCGGTCTTGAACGTCTGCCAAATCGTTGTCCTGCTCGATGTAGTTCAACTCAGCCTGATTGACGAACTTATTAGAACGAGGTTTGTCGTAAGCCCAAATCCAAAGTCCCATCCATACATAACCCAGCACACCAATGATGATAAAGGCCATCTCCCAGCCCCACGCACGAGCCAACAGGGGAATCGTGGCAGGTGCGGCAAGGGCACCTACAGATGCGCCGCTATTAAAGATGGAGGTAGAGAAAGCACGGTCCTTGGCGGGGAAGTATTCGGCTGTAGCCTTAATAGCAGAAGGGAAGTTTCCAGCTTCACCGACGGCAAGAATCAGACGACAGCTGAGGAAGAGCCATACAGAAACCGTAGCAATGGCGACAGCAGCATCCGATCCTGCCTGCACCAGGCGAAGCGCCTCAATGGAGTCATAACCCTCAATAGTCATGGCAGCCCATCCGCAGCCGGCATGCATCACAGCACCTGTTGACCACACAAAGATGGCAATCAGGTAACCCTTCTTCGTACCCATCCAGTCGATAAACTTTCCGGCAAAAAGGTTTGCAATGGCATAGAACAGCGAGAACAGTCCGGTAATCGTTCCGTAGTCTGCATCCGTCCAATGGAACTCAGGGGCGATAAAGTCTTTCCAAGTTAAAGACAAGACCTGACGGTCCATATAGTTCACGGTTGTTGCCAAAAAAAGCAATCCACAGATGACCCAACGCCAGTTAGACATCTTATTTGTTTGTACAGGTGCCATAGTTATCTAATATCAATTACAGGAATATTGTCTTTGTCATTATAATAGAGGTTCTCACCGGCCATACCCCAGATAAAGGTATAGTAATAGGTACCTGCGGCAGCATGCATGCTCCACTCGGGCGACATGATGGCCTGCTCGTTGTGCAACCATACGTTACGGCTTTCCTGAGGCTGTCCCATGACGTGGGAGATAGTCTGTCCCTCAGGCAGGTTGAAATAGTAGTAAGCCTCAATACGGCGACCATGGGTGTGAGGAGGCATGGTGTTCCACACAGCACCAGGATTCAGTTGGGTCAGTCCAAGCTGCAACTGACAAGGACCTTCCTCCAACACATCATTCACGATGAGCTTATAGACTGTACGGTTGTTAGCCTCTTCCACCGTTCCCACTGGTCCCCAGACAGCAGCCTTCAACGAACCCTTGCGGCCGTCGAGGGTAATCCACTGGGTCTTGTAGTGCTGGTGGGCAGTAGCAGAGTTCAGATAGAACTTTGCCGGATTCTTGGCGTCCTTGCTACGGAACTGCACACTCTTGTTCACATCTTTGTCCTTACCGATATGACCACGACCAATGTAAAGGGCTTCTTTTGGTGAAAGGGCATACTCTTTGCCATCGACAATCACGACACCATCGCCGCCACCGCAGTTCACCACACCAAGTTCACGATTGTACATGAAATACTTCTCCTTGATAGTGTTATCGACATCAAGACCCAGTTCCCAGAAGTTCTCCAGCGTCAGTGTCGTATTAACGGGCATCGCTCCACCGAAGATGAAACGGTCATAGTGGGAATAAGTGAGGAGGATAGAGTCTGGCGACATCACCTTTTCCATGACAAATCGCTCACGCAGTAACTTCGTGTCATAGTGTTTCACGTCTTCAGGATGACAGGCTGTCTGGAACTTCACGTGCTGTGCACCAACGAATCTGTCAGCTTCCTGTGCATGAGCAGCAGAAAGCGAGAGGGCTATTGCCCCTGCAATCGTTAGAATTGTTTTCTTCATTTCTATTATTTAGTTTTAAGTTTATTATTTCGCTGCTTTCTCGTCAGCCACAATACGCTGACGATTCCAAAAGACCATTGCAATGGTGATAAGCGTCAGGACACCGGCACCGATATAGGCCAGATTATTCACACACTTGTAGATCACCCAGCCGAAGAGACTCGATGCAAAGTCGAGGGCGCCAGCCTGGAATCCTTCCGGAATCTTGGCGGCGGGATCCTGTGTCTGTGCATATACCGTCTGCGCTGCCTGGGTGAAGGCCGGAGCCATGTCCGTAACAAACCATAAGCCAATACCAACCGTGATAATACCGACAATCAGCGTCTTCACCACATTACCCTTAGTGTAGGGCAATACCATGACAAACACATAGAACATACCAGCCAGCGATGCCAGTGGCAGGAACTCATTGCCAGGCAGTGCTACGGCCATCAACAGAGCCAGCGGGATCAGGATCAGCGAGGCCACCAGAGTGGTAGGATGACCGATCACCAGAGCAGGCGACATGCCGATATACACTTTCTTGCCTGACCATTTCTTCTGTACCACCTCCTGGGTCTTCTCTGCAATCGGCTTCAGACCGTCGATGAAGAGTTTCGTGATACGCGGTATCAGTTCCATCACAGCACCCATCGTCACACCCAGGAAGAGCACCTTCTTGATATCGAGCTGGGCTACAGTACCTATCAACGCACCCACGATGACACCCAGTACGATAGGTTCACCCAGCACACCGAACTTCTTCTTCAGGCCTTCAGCATCAATGTCGAGTTTCGAGAAACCAGGAATCTTGTCAAGCAGCCAGTTGATACCGATGGCAAAAGCCGTAAAACTCTGGCAGAAAGGCTGTGGGATGGAGATACCATCCATATCGTCATAATAGCTCTGGAATTTCTCTGCAGTCAGGTCGGCCATCACCAGCGTGATAATGTAGCACACGATAGCCGCAAAGTACCCCCATGCGAGACTTTGATCCATCACGAAATAGGCTACCGCACCGATAAAGGCGAAATGCCAATAGTTCCAGAGGTCGATGTTTACCGTGCGGGTACATTTTGTTATAAGAAGCAGGAAGTTCACACCCAGACAGATGGGAATGATAAGCGCGCCCACAGCTGTGTTATAGGCTACGGCTGCTGCTGCAGGCCAACCCATATCAAACACACCAAGTTGCAGATCGTAGAGTCTGGAAATCTCACTCAGCGGCCCACCGAAGTTGTTCGTCAACAGGGCCGTCACAATGCCAAGACCCACAAAACCGACACCCACGTAAAGACCTGACTTCAGCGACTTTCCGAACTTCATGCCAATACAAAGGCCGATAATAGTAAACAGGATTGGCATCATCACTGATGCACCCAGACTGATAATGTAACTGAATACTTGTTCCATTGTTATAATATCGATATTAATTTGTTTTAGCGCTAATTCGACTGCAAAGATAATAAAAAAATGACGAAAAGAAATATTTTTCGTCATTTTTCTTACGTTAACGTTATCGGACTATTGGAGCTGAGGTCTCACAAGTATCCTTTCTCCCGCCTTGGTCTGTACGTCGTACTCATAGACTTTGCGCACCTCAGGCATATCGCCCGACGCTTTTTCTTCAGCCACGACAGGTGTTTTGATCTTCGCCACTGCCAAGAGTGGGTTCCGGCATGTACCGCGAGCTGGTTTCAGTCCTTTTCCCGTCAGAGGGACATACGAACGCAAGCGAAGTACGCCACCTATCCTTGAGGTAATGGTCGCCTGTATCAGTCTGCCTGTTTGCCACTGTTCATCCACCACGAATCCGCCACGGGCACAAAGTCCCTTCACCTCGCCGTCCTGCCAGGTATCAGGCAGTGCCGGCAGCAGATGTACAGCTCCGTCATGACTCTGCAGTAACATCTCTGCCACACCAGCTGCACAGCCGAAGTTTCCATCAATCTGGAATGGTGGATGGGCATCAAAGAGATTCGGATAAGTTCGTCCCTCTGGATATTGGCTCACCCTACTGTCGTCGGGCAACAGATGTAGCATGTTTGAGAGGATCTTCAGGGCGTGATTACCATCAAGCATACGCGCCCAGAAGTTCACCTTCCATCCCAGACTCCAACCCGTCGCCATGTCGCCACGTTGTGTGAGGGTGTTGGCAGCCGCCGCAAACAGTTCCGGATGGGCATAGGGTGATATCTGGTTCGACGGATAGAGTCCGTAGAGATGTGAGATATGACGGTGTTCATCCTTCGGATCATCGGCATCCTCCAGCCACTCCTGCAGCTGGCCATAGCGTCCCACCTGCATGGGCGGCAGTGCGGCCAGTGTCTCTGAGAGTCGCTTGCCGAGAGCCGCATCCTTGATACCCAAGGCCTTCATCGCCTGTTGCAACTGACTGAGCACATCGAACACAATCTGGTTGTCCATGGTCGAACCAGCCGTAATCGTCGTACCCTTACCTGCCGGACCGTGTTCTGGCGATACCGTCGGTACCGTCATCAGCCAACCGTATTTCGGATGGCGCTGCACGTAGTCGAGCAGGAAAGCTGCTGCACCGTGCAATACGGGATAGTACTGACGCAGGAAGGCCTTGTCGCCCGTAAACAGATAGTGTTGCCAGAGGTGGGTCGAGAGCCAGGCGCCACCTGTCGGGAACATCCCCCATGTCGGACCATCTATCGGTCCTGTCACACGCCAGATATCGGTATTATGGTGGGCCATCCAACCGTCGCAGCCGTACATCTGCTGCGCCGTCTCAGCCCCTGTCTCACTGAGATCACGGAGCATCGAGAAGAGTGGTTGTGCCGTCTCCGTCAGGTTACCCACCTCCGAGATCCAGTAGTTCATCTCGGTATTGATGTTGATGGTGTATTTCGAATCCCACGGCGCCATCAGCTTGTCGTTCCACACCCCCTGCAGATTAGCAGGCTGTCCGCCAGGCTGCGACGAACAGATCATCAGGTAGCGCCCGTACTGGAACATCAGTGCCACCAGATCCATGTCCGATCCACCGGCAAAAGCCGCCAGTCGTTTGTCCGTAGGAAGAGTGGATTTTTCTGAAGTTGGCAAGGTCAGTGACACGCGCTGATACTGATTATGATACTTGGCAACATGCGTCTCTAACAGATTTTGGAAAGTTCGTCCATTCAGTGAAGCCATGGTAGCTTCATTTTTGGCCGACGGATTACCACTGACATCCTGAAAGTTTACGAAGTTCGTGGCAGCCGTGATATAAATCGTTGCGGCCGATGCCTCCCGAACGGTGATGGCCTGTGCCTCATCACTGACCGTACCGTCGTCGGTCTCTACCCACACACGGCATTCAGCACTCAGACCAGCGGGCACACCCTCCTGTTCCACGCCCTTCACGGTGGTCACCAAACAGTGCGACACCACCTGCTGATGGTTTTCCAACTCACTCTCATACGAGACCGAGAAATCCAGCCTGCCACCCTTGTCGGCCTCCAGCCTGACAACTATCACATTGTCGGCCAGCGAAGCAACGACCTGTCTGCGATAGCCCACGCCATCTACCTGATAACGCACACCAGCTACCGCATCGTCGAGATTCAGGTCCCGTTCATAGCCGGTTGCATTGCGATGATTCCAGAATTTCAGGAACAGATTGCCCATCGGCAGGAAACGCATACCATGGGGACCTTTGAAGAAATACTTTTCAATCAGCCCATGCGCCTCCATCTCCCGACCGTCGAAGATCAGCTGGCGCACCTCGTCGAGATGGGCCTTCGCCTCCGCACTACTGTTCTGATGGGGCGAGCCCGACCAGAATGTCTCCTCGTTCAACTGAATCTGTTCTGTGTCTGGTCCACCATAGACCATCGCTCCCAGATGCGAGTTTCCCACTGGCAGCGCTTCCAGCCAATTGCTGGCAGGCTTGTCGTACCACAGCCTACGAGGCTCACCATGGGCAAGTCCGACAAACGACAAGAGGAATGTAAGCAATACAAGTTTTCTCATCATAGATAATCATCCTGACTATATTAATCCTGGAAATAGACGCGCTTGACGCGATTAGAGACACCAGTCAGCACCTCATAGGGAATGGTGTCGATGGCATCGCTCAAGACGGTCACTGGCAGGTGCTCACCGAAGATCTCCACCTGGTCACCTTCCTGACATGGGATATCGGTCACGTCGATCATCGCCACATCCATACAGATGTTACCGACGTATTCTGCTTTCTGACCATTCACCAGACAATAACCATGCCGGTTGCCGAGATGACGGTTCAGTCCGTCGGCATAACCGATAGGGATGGCAGCGATCACGGAGTCGCGATCAAGCTTACCCTTGCGGCTGTATCCTACGGTCTCGCCTGCTGGCACATGGTGCATCTGCAGAATGGTGGTCTTCAACGTAGAGACGGTATTCAGGATACGATTGTCACGGGAGTCAATGCCATAGAGACCGAGGCCGAGACGACACATGTCGAGTTGTCGCTCGGGGAAGTGCTCGATACCGGCGGAATTGTCGATATGGCGCAATATCTTATGGGAGAAGGCAGACTGCAACTTGCTGCTGCCCTCCTCGAAGAGAGCGAACTGCTGGGCCGAGAACGCATCGAAGTCGTCGCTGTCGGAACCCACGAAATGACTGAACACCGAACGGGGAATCACTGCATTTTGATGTTTCAGACGGTCGATCAGTTCATCCATGTCATCCACGGGGTCAAAGCCCAGACGGTGCATGCCCGTGTCAAGTTTGATGTGGACAGGCCAGCCGGTGATACCCTCCTTGCGGGCGGCCTTGATCAGCGCATCCAGCAGACGGAAGGAATAGACCTCAGGCTCCAGGTCGTAGTCGAACATGGTCTTGAAGGCAGTCATCTCCGGGTTCATGATCATGATGTTGGCCGTGATACCAGCCTTACGCAAGGTGACGCCCTCGTCGGCCACAGCCACCGCCAGATAATCGACACGATGGTCCTGCAACGTACGGGCAATCTCCACCGCACCAGCGCCATAACCGTCGGCCTTGATCATGCACACCATCTTTGTTTCGGGTTTCAGGAACGAGCGGTAGTAATTCAGATTCTCCACCACGGCATTGAGGTTCACCTCAAGAATGGTCTCGTGAACCTTCTGCTCCAACTGTTCCGTAATCTGGTCGAACCCGAACGGACGGGCACCCTTCAGCAAGATCAGTTCATGATGCAGAGCTGCAAAGGCATCGCTGGAAAGGAAATGATTCACGTCGGCAAAGAACTGCTTGTCGGCAATCTGGATTCTGTCAGCCTGTGCAGAGAGTTCCGGACCGATGCCAATAAACTTGTTGATACCACGCTTCACCGCCAGGTCGCTCACCTGAGCATAGAGTTTATCGGGGGTCGTACCAGTCTGGAAGATATCACTGAGGATCAATGTCTTCGTCAGACTGCCTGCCGACTCACGACGCTGCATGAAATCGAGGGCAATATCAAGCGAGTTGATATCACTATTGTAAGAGTCGTTGATGAGCAGACAACCGCGCTGACCTTCCTTGACCTCCAGACGCATGGCAACAGGTTCGAGTTTGGGCATGCGGTCGGCCAACTGGCCGGGTGTCAGTCCGATGCGCAATGCTACGGCCGCACAGGTGATTGTATCTTCGATTGAAGCCTCGTCGATGAAAGGAATAGAATAGGTATTCTCCTCACCCTGCCAGATATAGGTGATACGGGCCGACTGTCCTTTGTTCTCAATGCGTTTCACGAAAAGGGCCACCTGCTCGTCACACTGCGACCACGCAATCTTCTCACCTTTATATTGCATACGACGGATGCAACGGCTGACGATATCGTTGTCTGAACAATAGACCATCGCCTCCGTATCGTGCATCAGTTCAAGCTTCTCCAGACATTTCTCTTCCATCGAACGGAAGTTCTCCTGATGGGCACTACCCAGGGAGGTGAGTACACCGATGGTAGGCTGAATGATATCGCGCAAGGCCATCATCTCACCGGGCTGACTGATGCCAGCCTCGAAGATACCTATCTCTGTCTGCTCGTTGAGCAGCCAAACGGAGAGAGGTACACCGATCTGGGAGTTGTAGCTACGAGGCGAACGCACGATCTTCTGGGAAGGTAGGAGCAACTGGTAAAGCCACTCCTTCACCATCGTCTTGCCGTTAGAGCCCGTAATACCGACAATGGGGATGTTAAACTCGTCACGATGGCGCTCTGCCAGTCGTTGCAGGGCAGCCAACGGCGACGGCACAATCAGGAAATTGGCATCGGCCATCGTGGTGACACTGCCATTCGGACAGTATTCTGCGATACCCTTGGCTTCCACAACGAAGTTACGCACTCCACGACGATACAAATCCTCTATATATCTGTGACCGTCGTTACGTGTTGATTTCAGGGCAAAGAACAATGTCTCCTCTGGGAAACAGAGTGAACGGCTATCGGTCAGTAGCCAACCTATCTGGGCATCGGTTTCACCAATGCGACGTGCGCCAATAAGCGTCGTGATCTTTTCTATTGAGTAATTCATTTTCAGTTGTTTGTTTTCAAAGTGCAAAGTTAGGGTATTTTTTCTGCAATTCCTGTACTTTTAACATAGTTTTATCCATCAGGGCCTGATATTCCTTCGAATCGGGATGGAAGGGCTTGTGATTCAGCACGGCCTTCAAGGGTGCCCACTCCTTGAGGAACACGAGTGCCTCCTCACTGAGCCAGGTTTCCGTGAGGCGTTGCCAGATGTATTCGACAGTCTGGTCGGAAGGGTGCAGCATGTCTGCTTGATAAAAGCGGTAGTCACGCAGTTCGTCATTCACTATCTCATAGGCTGGAAAATAGCAGACTGCCGGATTTGACCCGCAAACCTTGTCGGCTGCCAAAAGCAGCGTAGCCTTCGACAGTTGGGAACCATGATAGCCGTATTTACGGTAACGGATAGGACTAACGGTGAGTACGACCTGCACGTCGGGGTTCATCTGTCGGAGGAGTTCTATCGTCTGCTCAAGATAGTCTGCACAGTCATCAACGGAGAGTTCTTCCTCTATGAAGAGTGTCTGAGGACGCTTCTGACAGTTATCCACGATCTCGCCCGTCTCCTTCAGTCGATAGACATGGTTGGTGCCAAGTGTCAGGAAAGCCACAGCGGGCGAAAACGGCTGTGCCGACAGACGCTCCACGGTATGGAGGATACTTGCTGGATTGTACATCACGCCAAAGGGATTGACGGTAACACGGAATTTCTCTTCCTGGAACCGACGACCTATACTGTCGGCAAAACAGGAACCGACGAAGAGCAGGTCTGCACAAGGGCCGATTCTAAACCCCGGATCTGGCACATCGACAACGGTACGGAATTCCATCAGCTACGACTTATCTGTAATCCGCCTGTAGAGAGCGTCATCTCCACAAAACGGGCATTGGGATTACTACGGTGCTCGGTCAATATATGTTTGATGCGGGCTGCCGCCTCTGGATCCTTAGCTATCATATAGAGATAGCCACCACCACCGGCACCTGGTAGTTTATAACCCAGACAGAGATCGTCGACAAGACTCGTCAACGCAGCGACGGCGGCGGGGTTGGTGCCGTTGTCGAGTTGCTGATTCTGTTGCCATGTCAGGCGCATCAGCTGTCCCATCCGTTGGAAATCATTACACTGAATGGCCTCGTACATCTCCATCGCGTGTGCCTTCATGTCACGCAACAGACGGAGTTCCGGACCATCGTTGAGGAACATCCGCCGCACAATCTCTGCCAGGATATGCTTGGCAGTACGGGTGATACCAGTATAATAGAGCAGATGACAGGCACGATACTCCGGCTGTAACCATAGATCGGTCGGCAACCAACGCACCTGTGGACTCTGGTTGAAACCTCTGCCTGTCTGAAGCAGTTTCACGCCGCCGAGCACACCACCGAACTGATCCTGCCAGCCACCGCCTGTGGTCAGCATCTGTTCGAGCATCAGCGTACGACGCCCGATCTCCGCCTTGTCCCAGCCTAAGCCGCAGAAATCGCTCAAAGCACCCAGCACCGTTGCTGCCAGGATGCTCGACGTACCCAGGCCACTGCCTGCCGGTATGGCTGAGAGCAATGTCAGTTCGATGCCACTTCCAAACGACTCCAATTGAGTGCGGAGACTTGTATATGAACTGGTCATCTGACCGAATCCTGCCAGTACCAGGGCAGCCTTCGGTATGGAGAATGGCGACCCCACATGCATGAAGTCCATCAACTGCTCATAGGTCTCCACCACTTCCACCGCCCCGAGGTCGATACTCCGCAACACGATGCGCAGTTCCTTCGACGGTCGGATGAAGGTCTGTAAGGGTGGCTGACCATTGAGTTCGATGGCGAAGTTGACGACACTGCCGCCTTCCAACAGACAATAAGGTGGCGTATCAGTCCAGCCACCAGCGATATCGATACGCACAGGCGATCGCCCCCACACGATCTGGTCGGTAGCGACACAGAGGGAGGGGACCTTGTTAGCTTCGTAGGTGGTGACACTCCTCTGTGTCAGACCCTCACGCAACAGGACGAACGCCTTGTCACTATCATCACGGAACATCGCATCGTGGATGCGGGTCATCAGCGGTGCGTCCTCCGGTAGTGGAGCAGGCATGGGAATCTGCTCACCGTCGAAGGCCGCCTTGGCGTCAGCCAGATCCAACTGATAGAACACGCTATGTGCCCAGTTGCTGGCCAATGCCTGCCAGTTGCCCTTGCGGAAGGATTGCCGCTGTTCGAAGAGCCGGCGCAGGTTAGCCTCCGTGGAAATCTCTTCGGCAGACATCAACCGGAGCGTATGGGCGTCCAATTCTTCCAAGGATGATAGCTTGCCTGGGGCTTCTACCGTCGGGAACTGACGCTTTTGTTGTTCCGGGCCGGCAAATCGGTCATCTATATGATAACGGCGCACGGCATACTGTGTCTCGCCAATTGGTACGATGTCGATACATTCACCGGGGGCTAACGAGAGTTCCCAGTCATTTTGGGGCACACCGGTGATGATATGGTCATGGGTGAGTCGCCAACGCTTTCCGACGTGACTGTTCTCAATCCAGATATTCGTATTATCAGCCGTCAGCGGCACCTCTACGGTCGCATTCTGCACGAAAATAGAAGGATGGGGCTTACGGTCGATGTGCATAATCTCGCGCTGGTCGTTCACCAGATTCTGGATGCGCTGCATCGAGGAGATCATCTCCCGCGAGGTTCCGAAGTGGTAGAACTCACCACCGGCCAGTGGTAGAATGGCGACTTTCAACTGTCTCAGTTCGTCGTCGGCAATAGTCGGATCTGTACCGAGCGCACAACCGAACTCCGAATAGAGGTCATATTCCTGGATACGATCCCCCTTACGGCTTCTGGCCATCAGCAGTCGCACGGCCTTGTCGCTCAACAGCCAGATACCGATATCCGTCAGATAGAAATGTTCTTTCTGTACCTCGCTCAAGGTCTCTACCGAGGGTTTCTGCAACATCTGCTTCAAGACGGAGGGCGTCTGCCGACTGCTGACGAACACGCCGTGGTTCTTGGCTACCGAAGCATCGAGCCACAGACCATAGCAGATGACGTCGGCCTCTGGAACAGGCTGGAGGGGTTGTGTAGCCCGGATCAGTACGTCACCGCTAACCACCATCGTATGGATGTTATCAGGCGACATCGCCATCATTTTCTCATAAAGCGGCAGTTGCAGACTCAACAAGTCTTGTGACAGGCGCTGACCGCGTTCCCAACGGAATACGGGTATTGGCGTCAGGATCTTGCCGGAGGGGGCATACGACGGCAGGCGACGGCTCTGTCCGCCCGCATGGAGCAGGATACGCTTCTCACGGGCCAGCCAACCGTCAAAGGCTGCCTCTCCTACTCCTTCGCTTTGGGCACAGGCTTCCAACAGCCAGGTCGTTCCACCACCACTGCCAAGTTTATGTCCGACAGGGTCGTTGATACAGAAATAGTCCGTCCGGCTCAAGCCCGTCACCTCGTGGAAACTGCCAACAAGGTTGGGTGGCAAGGATAGCAGTTTCTTCATGGTCTATTCCTTTTTCCGGTTACGATATTCGATGAAGGCAATTCCCACGACAATAATCAGCAAGAGGACAAAGGCAATATAAGCCACCGTCTCGGTCACGCTGACAGACTTCGGGAAGAATGCCAGTTCCACCTGATGTTTGCCTGGCTGCAGATGAATGGCACGGAGGATATAGTTCACACGGCCCAGTTCTGCCGGCTGACCGTCAACGGTAGCCGTCCAACCGGGATAGTAGATTTCGGAGAACACGAGCACTCCACCCTTGCCGGTATTCACATCATATTTCAGACGGTTTGGCTCATAGGAGGTGATGGTCACCACACTGGCCGTATCCTGCACCGCAGCCTCGCCAAGCTGTGTCTTGAACTTAGCATCGGCCACAGCCTGATGACGCAGGTTGAGTTTTCCGACTGTCTCTAACTCTGCATTGGCATTATCGACATAGCTGATCTGATCGACAAACCAGGCATTGCCATAGACATAGGGATTCTGGATGGGCACAGTCTGACCACCTTCGAGCGGGAAGATGAAGTAACGGGTGTTCAGCATGTTCAACACCGGACAGATGCTGTCACCGTTTACCTGTGTCATGTCGCCGGCAGCTTCACCCACAGCCCTGAAGAGCTTTTGCATTTCTGGGTTGATATAGGCCTCTATCATCTCCTGATAGCGGCGCAGCTTGGCGGCATGATAGCCGCCGATGCTCTTATGATAATACGAGGTCTCGTTCTCATTGAAAGTATTCGAGGCAAGGTTCAGCACTCGATAGTCAAGGGTCTCGTCACGCAGGATGAGTTCATCGGTCTGCGTCTTCTCCTGTGGTGTCTCACGTTCCGACTTCGGTACGAACATCTCATCGTTGAGATAACGTTTATTCACTGTCCACAGATCCACAAGACACAACACGAGGAGGATACCGACAGTATATTCCTTCTTCAGCTTCCCGTAGAGGCATGCCAGGAGAATGCCCGTACCGATCAGGATGATATAGAACGAACGCATGGCATCGGCTGTAAACACGGCCTGGCGCATCTCTGTGAGGTTGGCAATCAACGGTTGGATATGTTCGGCAGGAAGACTCTGCAGGGCACGCATCTCACTGGAGGAGATGAAACTGTCGAAGAAGAACGAGGGCATCAGTGAGAACAAGAGGGCGATACCTCCCGTCAAAGCGAAACTGACAATCAGCGGCACCCTTAGTTGTTCTTTTTTCATTTCTCCACTGAGCAGACGCTTCAATGCCAGCATAGCGAGCAGAGGGATGGTAAACTCAGCGATAACAAGGATTGAGGCCACCGTACGGAACTTGGCATACATCGGCACGTAGTCGAGGAAGAAGTCGGTAAAGCCCATGAAATTCCTTCCCCATGACAGCAGGATAGAGAGTATCGTAGCAGCCAGGAGTGCCCATTTCACCGGACCCTTCACGATGAACAGTCCGAGAATGAACAACAGCATCACAAAGGCACCCACATAGACGGGACCCGACGTACCAGGCTGTTCTCCCCAGTACTGCCCGATCTGGTCGTAGATACTCGCATAGTCAGGATTAGCGTGCTTCATCGCCGTCTCACTCATGCTCATCGGCATCGAAGCCCCTCCCTTCGTATTGGGAATCAGCAGTGTCCACGTCTCATCGATACCATAACTCCACTGCGTGATATAGTCACGATCGAGACCGCTGCTCGTCTGGTTGGCACTATTCTGCTTCACCAGCTCACTCTTGCCGCGCATCGACTCCTTACTGTATTCCCATGTGTGATAGAGATTCGACAGATTGATGCAAAGGCCGATCGTCGCACCGACCACACACACCGCAGTAGCCTTCAAGAAACGGGCTATCTGCTTCTGCTGCACAGCTTCCACCAGCCAGGCTATCACCAGTGCCAGGATGATGAACAGGTAGTAGTAGGTCATCTGCACATGGTTGGCGTTGATCTCAAAAGCGGTAAACACCGCCGTCAGGAGCAGGCCCCACATATACTTACCCCGGTAGGCCAATACCAGACCGGCAATCAGCGGTGGCAGGTAGGCCAAGGCCCATACCTTCCAGATATGACCGGCAGCGATGATAATCAGGAAATAGGTTGAGAAGGCCCAGATAATCGAACCTAATGCTGCCAAGTGCTGACGGAAGTCGAAGGCCCGAAGCAGGATATAGAAGCCCAGCAGGTAGGCAAAGACAAACCACACATTCTCGGGCAGCCACAGATGATAGGCATTCACCGCCTTCGTCAACAGATCAGTAGATCCGTACGACGGAGCCATCTGATAGGTCGGCATACCACCGAAGAGGGCATTCGTCCATCGGCTACGCTCACCAGTCTTCTGCAGATATTCAATACCTTCCTGTCCGGCGCCTCTTCCTGCCGACGCGTCATGGCGATAGAGGATACGTCCTTCGATATCGGCGGGAAAGAAATAAGCAAAGGCCAGAACGGCAAACAACAGCACTGCCAACACGTCGGGCAGGCATTTCTTCAATAGTGTCATAACTTGCAAGTTTTGTTATTTGCGTGCAAAGGTACAAATTTTTAGGCACGGATGACACGGATTTCACGGATTTTTTTGTAATTTTGCAGCGATTATGGAAGAAACTATCATTACAAGCGTACAAAACGCTCGAATCAAACACGTCGTCGCCCTCCAGCAGAAATCAGCCCTTCGCCGTGAAGAGGGGTTGTTTGTCGTAGAGGGGCAGCGCGAAATCGAGCATTGCATCGCTTGCGGTTATGAGATTGTGGAACTGTTCTACCTCACAGGTGGACAGGCACCGCGTGAGGTTTCGTCTGCTATCTGCGAGGTGTCACCTGCCGTCTATGAGAAGATGGCCTATCGTGGCAGCACAGAGGGCATCATCGCCGTCGCCAAGAGCAAGAGTCATCGGCTTGAGGACCTGCAACTGAAGGAGAACCCGCTGGTGGTGGTACTGGAGAGTGTCGAGAAACCCGGCAACTTAGGGGCTATTCTCCGCACGGCCGAGGCCGCTAACGTCGATGCCGTCATCGTCTGCGATCCGCTGACCGATCTCTACAACCCCAACCTGATACGAGCCAGTATCGGGGGCGTGTTCAGCGTACCGACAGCTGTCTGCGACTCAAAGGCCTGCATCACCTTCCTCAAGGAACGGGGCGTCCGCATCCTGACCGCACAGCTTCAGGACTCGTATGAGTATTACGACTACGACATGCGTCGTGCCACCGCCATCGTGATGGGAACGGAGTCAACAGGCCTAACCGACCAATGGCGCGAGGCTGCCGATGCCCATATCCGCATCCCCATGCTGGGTCGGCTCGACTCCCTGAATGTCAGTGTCTCTGCTGCCATTCTCATGTACGAGGCGGTAAGACAGAGAAACAGCAAGTATCAGACTTTTAATTCCATCATGTAAGATATGAAAATAGGTATGATTGTAGCCATGGACAAGGAGTACAAGCAACTCCGTCCGTTGTTTCCAGAAAACAAGTTGATCCTGCAGAAGAGCGGCATCGCCACTGTCAACGCAGCCATACAGGCCGTAGAGATGATCCGTCAGTACAAACCCGACTGCATCATTTCCAGCGGCTGTGCCGGCGGTAATGGCGATGACATCAACCTCCAGGATGTCGTCGTGAGTTCTGAACTGACCTACCACGATGTGTATTGTGGCAAGGCCATCGACGACACGACCGTCTATGGACAGGTACAAGGACTTCCCGCCCGTTATCAGGCTGACTCCTATCTGCTGGAGAAGGCGAAGCTGACCGGTGCGAAGCCTGGCCTGATTGTCACGGGCGACTGGTTTGTGGATTCCAAGGAGAAGATGGCTGAGATTGTAGGTCACTTCCCCGACGCCAAGGCTGTCGATATGGAATCGTGTGCCATCGCGCAGGTGTGCCATATCTATAAGGTGCCGTTCATCTCGTTCCGTGTCATCAGCGATATCCCCTTGCGCGACACTGACGCCTCGCAGTATCACAATTTCTGGGATACGATTGCCGAGAATTCATTCCAAGTCACCAAGACATTCATCGAGAGTCTATAATTATTTCCCTATTCACTTTTCACTATTCCCTATTCCCTTAAACAATGGAAGTTATACAAAGTTTCACCATCGACCATACTCACCTCAAGCCAGGCATCTATGTCTCTCGCGAGGATAAGGGTTTCACCACCTTCGACCTGCGTATCACCGAACCTAACAAGGAACCGGCCGTTGCCCCTGCTGCCATGCATAGCATCGAACACCTGATGGCCACTTGGTTCCGCAATAGCGAGGCGAAAGACGATGTCGTCTATGTAGGGCCGATGGGTTGTCTCACAGGTATGTATATCATCATGACCGGCACTTACACCGTCGAGGACATGCGCCGTCTCACCATCGCATGCCTCCAGTGGATTCTCAAGCAGACAGAAGTGCCTGCCACAGAACCACAGAGCTGCGGCAACTATCTGCTCCACGACCTGCCCATGTGCAAATGGGAGTGTGCGCGCTACCTTGACCGACTCCAGAATGATTTCCACTGCGAATATACCAAACTGAAGATCACGCTCGACGACGGCAAGGTCTTCGCTGATGCCTAACAATAATCCCCAGCCGGTTGGCTGGGGATTATTGTTAAGCTGATGCAAGCATCGCTCTATCCTCGCTGAATCGCAGCCTTGACCTGCGGTCGAGACTGCTTGCACTCGATAGAGCTGATGCAAGCATCGCTCTATCCTCGCTGAATCGCAGCCTTTTTCCTTTGATCGTGATCAAGAATGACCTTGCGCATACGCATGGACTTTGGAGTCACCTCGACCAACTCATCCTGCTTGATATACTCCAGGCACTCTTCCAGACTCATCACCGTCTTCGGGATGATACGAGCCTTCTCGTCGGTACCCGAGGCACGTACGTTGGTCAACTGCTTGGCCTTGCAGACATTCACCACAAGGTCGTTGTCGTGAACATGCTCACCCACCACCTGACCGGCATACACATCCTCACCTGGCTCGATGAAGAACTTACCACGGTCCTGGAGCTTGTCGATGGCGTAGGCAAAAGCGTTACCCGTGTCCATTGAGATCATCGAACCGTTCACACGACGCTCAATCTCACCCTTATACGGCTGGTACTCCTTGAAGCGATGGGCCATGATGGCCTCACCCTGAGAGGCTGTCAGCACATTGGTACGCAGACCGATGATACCGCGCGACGGGATGTCGAATTCGATATTCACACGTTCACCCTGATTCTCCATGGAGGTCATCTCACCCTTGCGACGGGTCACCATATCAATCATCTTAGAAGAGAACTCCTCGGGCACGTTGATGGTCAGTTCTTCTATCGGCTCACATTTCTTGCCGTCGATCTCCTTATAGATGACCTGCGGCTGACCTACCTGAAGCTCATACCCCTCACGGCGCATGGTCTCGACCAGCACTGAGAGGTGCAACACACCACGACCAGAGACCACCCACTTATCGGTCGAGTCCTCGAAAGGCTCTACACGCAGGGCAAGGTTCTTCTCCAGTTCCTTCTCCAGACGGTCGTTGATATGGCGGGAGGTCACGAACTTACCCTCTTTACCGAAGAAAGGCGAGTCGTTGATCATGAAGAGCATCGACATGGTCGGCTCGTCGATGGCAATCGGTGTCATGGGCTCCGGATTCTCCAAGTCGCAGATGGTGTCGCCAATCTCAAACTTCTCCAGTCCGATGACGGCACAGATATCACCACAATCGACACTCTCTGTGCGAACATGCGTCATACCCTCAAAGGTGTGCAGTTCCTTGATCTTTGTCTTCTCCAGCGAACCGTCACGATGAGCGATGGTCACCTGCATGCCGTCCTTCAGCTGTCCACGATGTACACGACCCACGGCGATACGGCCCTGATAGCTCGAATAGTCGAGCGAGGTGATCAGCATCTGCGGTGTACCCTCTATCTGCTGCGGAGCAGGAATCACCTCGACAATCTTATCCAGCAGATAAGTGATATTGTCGGTAGGCGTCTTCCAGTCCTCACCCATCCAGCCATTCTTGGCCGAACCATAAACCACCGGGAAGTCGAGCTGATCCTCGGTGGCGTTCAACGAGAACATCAGGTCGAACACCATCTCATAGACCTCTTCCGGACGGCAATTGGGCTTATCCACCTTATTGACCACCACAATCGGCTTCAGACCGATCTGCAAGGCCTTCTGCAGCACGAAGCGCGTCTGGGGCATCGGACCCTCAAAGGCATCGACGAGCAACAGACAGCCGTCGGCCATATTCAGCACACGCTCCACCTCACCACCGAAATCGGAGTGTCCCGGGGTATCAATAATATTAATCTTCGTTCCTTTCCAATTGATGCTGACGTTCTTTGAGAGAATGGTGATACCACGCTCACGCTCCAAATCGTTAGCATCGAGTACCTGATTGCTGAGATTCTGTCCCTCACGGAAGAGATTACCAGCAAGCATCATCTTATCGACCAAGGTCGTCTTGCCATGGTCCACATGCGCAATAATTGCGATATTTCTGATATCCTGCATACCTTATTATCTTGAAATTGGGTGCAAAATTACAAAAAATCCGCGTAATCCGTGTAATCCGTGCCTAAAAAATTTGGTGGGATGAAGAAAAAGTTGTAATTTTGCACCCGCATTTCGGAAAATCCGGAGCATTTGACGACGTAAACCGCCCGTGATTAGGCTGGCTGAAGCGTCTGAAAGATGTTAGTGCAAACATTATTAATCACAATTCAATTATGTATTTAGACAAAGCCAAGAAGGAAGAGATCTTCGGTCAGTATGGCAAGAGCACCACTGACACTGGTTCTGCAGAGGCTCAGATTGCCCTCTTCTCTTACCGCATCTCTCACCTGACAGAGCACTTGAAGAAGAATCACAAGGACCACAACACAGCTCGTTCACTGACGATGCTCGTTGGTAAGCGCCGTAAGCTGCTGAAGTACCTCTACAACAAGGACATCAACCGCTATCGTGCTATCATCAAGGCCCTCGGTCTTCGTAAGTAAGCAAATCATAAAGCCTCGCTCATCGCGAGGCTTTTTCTTGCACAAGTAATCCCCTGCCAACTGGCAGGGGATTATTCGTAGATCACTATTCTATGACAATCTTTACGTTGTCTTGCTTGATATTGGTGCAGTTGGTGAAGGTAGCGTCCTGCTTGGCACGGATGGTGATGTTCTTCAGGTTGATACCGTCCATCGGCATCTCTGGCAGACCATTAAACTCCATCGCGCGTCCGGCACCGTTACACACCACATTCTGGATGTCGATATGACGGAAGACGGGTGTCGTCTCGTCAACAGGTTTCTTGGTGGTGTTATCAGGCTTGTCGCCATCGGCAATCATCTCAGCCACCGACTTTCCGCCGTAATACATATTAAAGGTGATGGCATCGGTCTTGATATCCATCATGGAGATATGGTCGATGAAGATATTCTCCACGATACCGCCACGTCCACGGGTCGATTTGAAGCGGAGACCGACGTCGGTACCGAGGAACTGACAGTTGCTCACCTTGAAGTTCCTGACGCCACCGCTCATCTCCGAACCTACCACAAAGCCACCATGTCCGGCAAAGACCGTACAACCGTCAACCACGACATTCTCACAGGGCACCCCGCGGCGGCGTCCGTCGGCATCCTTACCACTCTTGATACAGATACCGTCGTCGCCTGCATCGAAACGCGAGTTCACGATCAGCGCGTTCTTACACGACTCCAGATCAAGGGCATCGCCGTTCTGGGCATAAGAGGGATTACGCGCGAGAACATGATCTATAATGATATTCTCACACATCAGCGGATGGATATTCCAAGCCGGTGAGTTCTGGAAGATGACACCCTTCAGCAGCACGTTCTTGCAGTTGACAAGACTAATCATCACCGGACGGAGGAAACGGTGGATGGCCTCAAACTCTTCGTCGGTCTTGGCAGTAGGCACGTTCAGGTCGGCCCCCTCATGCCCCTTGGCATAGCTGGCCGTCGGAGCCCAGTAGTCACCAGGCATCACCACACTACCAGGAACTGCCAACAGTTGTTTCCAGTGGCTCTCACTGACCTTCGCCTTCTTCACTGGGCGCCAGTACTGACCATTACCATCGATGGCACCACGGCCCGTGATAGCAATATTCGTAGCGCCATTGGCGGAGATCGGCGACTGACAACGACGGGTGTCAAGCCCCTCAAACGATGTCTTGATAATCGGATAAAGCGTCTCGTCGGCAGCGAACTGAATGACGGCACCCGCCTCCAGATGAAGATCGATGTTGCTCTTCAGCACGATCGGTCCCGTCAGCCACACGCCACACGGCACAATCAGATGACCACCGCCCTTCTGAGACAGGCTTTCGATAGCCTTGGCAAAAGCCTCGGTCGAGAGCTGCACGCCGGTAGCGTCGCCACCGAAGTCTTTAAGGCATACCTTGAGGTCGGGGATAACAGGGGCCTTGATCTCCGGCATGGAGAAAGGCAGATTCTCCGTATATTTCTTGTAGGGATTGCCATCCTGCTGGCAGCAGGCCGGCTGTGCACTGGCAGTCACCGCCATAGTGAGTGCCATGAGTGTTAAGGAAATCAGTTGTTTTCTCATTTTTCTTATCTGTTTAGTTATTAGTTTTTAATCTCATTCAGGGGAATCATCACAAAGTCTCTCTCTGTCATCAGCGGATGTGGGATCTTCAGGTCAGGCTCATCCATCGTCAGGTCGTCGTAGAGCAGGATATCAATGTCAATAGGCCGATCGCTATAGTGACGGGTAGCCCCGGTTTTCGTTTTCCTTCCCAACTCGCGTTCGATAGCCTGTGTCAGCCGCAGCACCTCGCGCGGACTCTTCTCTGTCAGGCAAAGGACGACCCCATTGAGGAACCTGTGCGAGGAGTTGAAGCCCCATGGGGCGGTCTCTATGAACGAGGAGCGGCGGGCAATCTCCCCCACCCGCTCCTGAATCAGCCGAATGGCCTCTTCCATAGTCGCTTCACGGTCGCCGAGATTGCTTCCCAGTCCCAGATAGACCGCATGCCGCCCGTCCGTCTCCTTCACCACCGTCACATCCTATCAGTCATCGACAATCAGCAAGGCGTCGCCATAGCAGCCGAACTTATACTCATTCTTCACAGCCTGCTTATAGCACTCATAGACGAGGTCATAGCCACCAAATGAGGCCTGCGTCATCATCATGGGTGATTCGGGATGATAGAAGTTCGCCACAAGTGCATTCGACAAACCGAACTCATAGGGCGGGAAGATGAACTTGTTGGTCCATCCCTCATACTCCTTCAGCAAGCCGTCGGTACCGACAGCCGTCTCGGTAGCTCTGGCGGTGCTGACACCTACACAGCACACGCGATGTCCGTCGAGCTTCGTCTTGTTGACCAGCTCGCAGGCATCCTTGGTCACGAACATCTGCTCCGATGTCATCTTATGCTTCGTCAGGTCTTCCACCTCGATCGGATCAAAGCAGCCCAGTCCGCAGTGCAAGGTGATATAGGCAAAGTTAATGCCACGGATCTCCATACGCTTCATGAGTTCACGGCTGAAGTGCAGACCTGTTGCCGGTGCCGTCACTGCTCCCTCTTTCGAAGCGTAGATAGTCTGGAACCGCTCTGTATCCTCCTCGGTAGCAGGGCGTTTGTCGATGATATAGCGGGGCAGCGGTGCCGATCCGAGCGCATAGAGTTCACGTTTGAACTCGTCGTGCGGACAGTCATACAGGAAACGGAGTGTACGGCCACGACTGGTGGTATTGTCGATCACCTCGGCCACCATCGGTCCGTCATCCTCAAAGAAAAGTTTGTTGCCGATACGGATCTTACGAGCTGGCTCTACGAGCACGTCCCAAAGACGCAGATCAGGATTAAGCTCTCGCAGGAGAAACACCTCGATCTTCGCATCGGTCTTCTCCTTCGTGCCATACAGACGGGCGGGAAACACCTGGGTGTCGTTGAAGATAAACGTGTCGTCCTCATCGAAATAGTCGAGGATATTACGGAAATCAAGATCTGTCTCGATTTTGCCACTCTTACGGTGTGCCACCATCAGCCGGCACTCATCACGATGGTATGATGGCTCGAGAGCCACCAGTTCCTCCGGGAGTTTGAACTTAAACTGTGATAACTTCATGCTATATGTTTTTTACCTTTTTACTTTTTACCTTTTTACTTTTCCAATTGCGCCTCCATCCAGGCAGGGAATTCGTCGAACGTCAGACAGTCATTCAGACGGACATCACCGACGCGCGTCCGACAGAGCGCCGTCAGATAGGCTCCACTGCCCAGCGCCTGACCGATATCACGCGCCAGCGAACGGATATAAGTGCCCTTGCCGCAGGCCACACGGATAGACATCTGCATCTTTTCCTCATCGAAATCGAGCAGTTCGATCTCGTCGATGCGTATCGGCTTAGCCGAGAGTTTCACGTCCATCCCTTTCCTGGCCAGCTCGTAGGCCCTGTCGCCAGCCACCATACAGGCTGAATAGAGGGGCGGCTCCTGCATGATGTCACCGACAAACTGCGGCAGCGTCTCCAGAATCAGGTCGCGCGTGATATGCGCTGTCGGATAGGTCTGGTCCACCTCATGCTCCATGTCATAGCTCGGCGTGGTGGCTCCCAACTGCAGGGTGGCCGTATATTCCTTGCTATGCAGCTGCAGCCGTTCGATCTGCTTGGTAGCTTTGCCGGTGCAGAGGATGAGCACCCCTGTTGCCAACGGGTCGAGCGTACCGGCATGCCCCATCTTCACGCGCTTCACCTTCAGCCGCTTTGAGAGAACATAGCGGATATGGGCCAGCGCACCGAAACTCGACATCCGGTAGGGCTTGTTGATATAGATATATGCGCCTTGCTGGAAATCCATCAGTCAACCATGACAAGTGAATGACCCGTCAGCAGCAGTATGATGATGATGCTGCCCACGATGATACGATAGATACCAAAGGCCTTGAAACCATATTTAGCCAGGTAGCCCACAAACCACTTCATGGCCAACAGGGCAACCACGAAGGCGACCACGCACCCGAAAATGAGCATGGTGATATTATGGGTAGTGGCCCACGACGCGTCTTCCTTCATCAGGTCGAGCAGGTCGAGAAGTGTGGCACCAGCCATCGTCGGTACGGCCAGGAAGAAAGAGAACTCCGCAGCGCGCTTGCGCGTAAGCCCCTGGGCCATGCCACCCACGATGGTGGCCATCGAACGTGACACACCTGGAATCACGGAGATACACTGGAACAAGCCGATCTTAAAGGCGCGACGCTCATTTACCTGGTTATCATCGCTGCCTTTGTTAAAGAGCTTGTCGCAGTACAACATAAAGATACCACCCACTACCAGCATGACGGCCACCACCTCGACACTGTCGAGCAGCCAGTCGAGCAGGCCAGACTTCTTGGCAGCCAGACCGATGACAACGGCCGGCAGCACACCGACGATGAGCAACCAGTAGAAGTAGTACTTATGCTTCAGCTTCTGCCACATCGAACTGCCGGCAGGCACCGGTGAATGGTCGAACTGGAAAAATTTCTTCCAATAGAGACACACCACCGAGAGGATGGCACCAAACTGAATGATAAATGTGAAAGCGTGCACAAAGGGGTCTCCCTGAGGCACACCCAGCAGATTCTGGGCAATAATCATATGACCAGTCGAAGAGACAGGCAGAAATTCTGTCAGGCCCTCGACGATAGCCACAATAAGGGTTTCAATCCAATCCATAATATAATCTTAATCCTTTGGTTTTCTGATGATGGCATAGATCATAGACACGAAGCCGAAAAGACATACGACAGGAGCCACTTTCGTGCGGCGCACACTGAAGATGTCAGGCTCGAAGGCTGCATCCGTGGAGTTGGGACCGACCATCAATAAAAAACCGATAATGACAATGACCATCCCTACTGCGAGCAGGATGAAGTTCATCTTATCAAAAGCAAAGTTTTTCTTCTCCATAATTTTTCACTATTCCCTTTTCACTATTCACTATATCTTATACAACTCACCTGGCGACATGTGCAGGAACTTATTGACTGAGATATAGGAACTGATACTCGTGATGATAATGCCGAACAGCAATACGGCCACACCAGTGATGACCAGCACCTCCCAGGTGATAATGCTCATCAGCTTCGGCTCGTAATAGAGCAGTCCATAGATGCAGCCACCCAGCACGCAGATGGCCAGGATAGCCGCCAGGATGCCTACCAGCAGACCTTGTCTCATAAAAGGCCGTCGGATAAAGCCCCACGAAGCGCCCACCAGTTTCATGGTGTGGATGAGGAAACGACGGGAATAGACACTCAGTCTGACCGTGTTGCTGATCAGGGAGAAGGAGACGAACGTCAGCAGGGCTGCAATAATCAGCAGCAGGATATTGATCTTGGCGATGTTACTGTTCACCCGATCCATGAGATCCACCTGATAGGCCACATCGGCCACCTTCGGATTCCGCTTCAACTCAGCCGCAATCCACTTCAGGGAGTCGCGGTTGGCATAGTCAGACTTCATCTGCAGCTCTAACGTTGCCGAAAAGGGATTCGTACCCAGAAATTCCGAAGGGTCGGACCCCATAGCCTCCGTCTGTTCCTTGAGCGCCTGTTCACGGCTGATATAGTCGATATTACGGGCATACGGACGGTGATACAAATCACGGCAGAGCAGTTTCGCCTCGTTCACGCTCACCTCGTCTTTCAGCATGAGCGTCACCGTCAGATTCTCCTTGACCCACGCCGACAAGTTACGGGAGGTAAGCACAGAGAACACGATTAAGCCCAGCAGTACGAGCACCATCGCTGTGCTGATGCATAATGTCACCATCTGCATACCACGACGGCTGCCAGCATTTCTTTTGCGTCTTTTCATTAACCTTACGTACGTAAAAAATTGAATTCGGGTGCAAAGATACACTTTTTTTTTGGCAACTCCAAAAAATATTGTAATTTTGCAGGCATTATGAGTACAATTATCTATCCATCCCCCATTTTCGGACCTGTCCACAGCCGTCGCCTCGGACTTTCGCTTGGCATCAACCTCTTGCCCGCCGACGGAAAGGTGTGCAGTTTCGACTGTATCTATTGCGAGTGCGGCTTCAACGAAGACCATCGCCCCGAGTTGCCCCTTCCGACGAGAGAAGAGGTGGCGCAGAAACTGGAAGAGAAGTTGCAGGCCATGCGAACCGAAGGTCGTCTGCCCGACGTGCTGACCTTCGCAGGCAACGGTGAACCTACCTGCCACCCTCACTTCGCCGAAATCATCGCAGACACCATCCGTCTGCGCAATCAGTACTGTCCTGATGCCAAGGTCTCCGTACTCAGCAATTCCACGATGATCCATCGCCAGCAGGTGCACGATGCCCTCATGCTGGTCGATAATAACATCCTGAAACTCGACACCGTCGATCCTCTATATATTAATAAGGTGGATCATCCCAACGGCACCTACGACGTCGCAGCCATCATCCGCCACATGAAGGCATTCGACGGGCACCTCATCATCCAGACTATGTTCATGCGTGGTGAATGCGACGGCGAGAGCGTCGATAACACAGGCGAGGCATACGTGGCTCCCTGGCTGGAAGCAGTGAAGGAGATCGGTCCCCGTCAGGTGATGATCTACACCATCGACCGAGAGACGCCCACCCAGGGACTACTCAAGGCCACACACGAGCAACTCGACCAGATACGCGACCGTGTCATCGCCGCCGGCATCCCCTGCACGGCCTCATATTAAACAAAGCTCCATCGCCAACAGACGATGGAGCTTTCGTTACTTAGGCTGTAACGCTGCATACTCTTTCACGGCATCGAAACAGGGTCGATGTCTTGCGGGCGTAGATTCGATGTAGCTTCGACGTAGGTTCGACGTAGGTTCGACGTAGGTTCGACGTAGGTTCGACGTAGATTCGACGTAGGTTCGACGTAGGTTCGACGTAGGTTCGACGTAGCATAGACCAAACAGAGAACAACTTTTTCCTTGTTCGTTTGGCAAGGATGCCGGGGAAGCAGGTCTTAAACTAGTTAAAGAGTTTTGCCCTATTTCTTGCTTTCGAACGTGATTGACTTGCGAATGGTGCTCAGGTAATTGGGCGTAATATCTATTTTTATTCTGACTGTCGAATAAAACGTGTTTTCCGTTCCTCAATGACACGCTTGTATGTGCGTTTCATCTTGTCATTCAAGAAGGAGTGGTCGATGAGCGCATATGCCATAGACCTGAGATGCAATCTGCACGGTCAGGTGCTCGTTGGCAGGTATCTGTTTGCGAGTGGAAAGACTCAGGTTGAAAGGTGCAGGCTTCAAGATGTAAGCAAACCAAAAGTATGATTTTTCGTACTTCCTTAATTCAATTTAACAATAATGGAGGCTATGAGCCTGATGATAGCAGCCCTTTTTTGATTTACGTAAATTAATGTTACCTTTTTCACTTTATTGCTATATATCCGCTCTCATCAATCATATCAGAACCTTTCTTGGTAAAGAGAAATTGGTAGAGTTTGTATGCTATACTTTCATGGCTTTCCGACTTGCGGTCTCCCCTAAGCGATTCTTTGCTGGGAGTCACACCGTCAATAGAAAGCATTCTTACATTCAACAAATCGCGGACCATTGCTGTGCAGTAGAAGAATGGTGTATAGCCGATGCCATATTCATCGTATTCAAGTTGCGAGTAAGGAGATGTCATTTGAGAACCGATGATTTCTGGCATATAGGTTCCGTCAATCATGTTCAGCCCATTCATGACCAGCGTCTCCATCTTCTCCTGGCTTCCGGAGTCCGCATCACGGATATATGGAGTGATGGCATGGTCAACACCGCCAACCTCCTTCCAGTTGGTTATCTCTCCTGTATATATCTTACGCACCTGGTCAGTAGTCAGGTTCTTGACAGGATTCTTGGGGTTGACGATGAATACCAAAGCGTCGATGGCAAGCGGTGCTGTTTCAAGTTCTACGCCCAAGGATTCTGCCGTTGCCTTTTCATTTCTGGAGATATCACGGCTCGCAATGATAATGTCACACTTGCCCTCAATTAGATTCGTATAGGCTCCGTGTGTGCCGCTGCAAAGATTCTTGGCAAGGTAGTCACTATAGGAGAATGAAGATTTAGCCCCCCAAAAGTCTGGCTGGATGATATAGGTCGTTCCACTCAACCAGTCCACTTCCCACTTGTAGGGTACATCAAGCAACTTATAGGCCACAAGATCCCGAACAGGTCGAGTGCTAGTTGAACAGTCTGTAAGCGGCCAGTCTGTCAATGCAATACCAGAGAGGAGAGAATGCAGCAAGCATCGCAAAGGCGATTCTCCAAAGTTTCATTGTTTTCATTTTGTTCATTGTTCATCAGTTTTGTTTGGCAAAGATACGGAAAACGGCAAAAAAGCCCTCGGCAAAGCCCAGAAATCGGATGCCGAGGGCAAAAGTCTGAAACTATTTTAAAAGTTCTTTTGTGATACTAGGCGATAAAAACACAATGTTACTTACACATGATGCCGCGCTTGGTGCGTTCGAGGAACTCGATGATCTGACGGATCTCGGGGCCGTCGGGCACCTGATCCTTGATCTGGTTGATAACATCGAAGACACTCGTCTTACCATGGAACAGCAGACGATAGGCGTTAGCGATGTGCTTCTGTACTTTCTCGTCGATTCCAGCCTCCTTCATCATCGTCGTGTTAGGACCTCCATACGCGAGGGGCTTGCCGCCTGCAACGACAAACGGGGGGATGTCGCGCGAGAACGAAGTACCAGCCTGTACCAGTGCCAGACGACCAACACGGGTGTTGGCATTCTGGATGGCAGAACTGGAGAAAATGACTCCGTTCTGAATCTCGCAGTCGCCAGCAATCTTCACACCGTAACCAAACACGCAATGATCGCCTACGACGGTATCGTGGCTGATATGAGTACCTTCGAGCAGGAAATTGTGATTGCCGATAACGGTGCTGCCATCACGATAGGTACCACGGTTGATGACGACATTCTCACGGATGATATTATTATCACCAATCTTCACATACGACTTCTCACCACGGAAATTAAAATCCTGCGGGAGGGCAGCAATCACACTGCCCTGATGGATCTTATTGTTGTTACCGATACGTGAACCGTCGCAGATGCTGACGAAGGGGAAGATGATGCAATTGTCACCGATCTCCACATCGTCTTCAATATACACGAAGGGGAATATCTTACAGTTGTTGCCGATCTTCGCCTTTGGGGAGATCTCGGCCTTGGGGGATATTTCGCTTGCCATAATTATTCACTTTTCACTATTCACTATTCAATATTCACTCCTCACTTCGCGCCGCCACCGAGTGCCTGATAGAGGTTGACGACGGCCTGCATCTTGCTGAACTGGTCGGTAACCTCGGAGATCTGGGCATTGAGCAGATTGCTCTGGGCCGTGATGACCTCCAGGTAAGTGGTGTTGCTCGACGACTCCATCAGTCGTTTCGTATCCTCCACATTCTTCGTCAGCACGGCGACGCGCTTGCCGTCGAGTTCGGCCCTCTCGGCACTGGAGTTATAGGAAACAAGTGCGTTAGACACCTCGTTGCCAGCCTTCAACACAGCGTTCTGCCAGGTGTTGTAGGCCTGCTCACACTTATACTTGGCCACCTTCAGACCAGCCACGATCTGTCCGTGCTGGAAGATGGGCTGCACCAGTGAACCGACGGCAGAGAGAAGCCACTTGCCGGGGTTGATGATCGCACCACCGGCGCTGTTGGTGAAGGCAGCGGTACCCGTGACCGTGATATTCGGATAGAAACGGCTGCGAGCATTTTCCACATCGTAGAAGCACTGCGCCAGATCCATCTCGGCAGCGTGGACGTCGGCACGGTTGTTGAGCAACTGGATGCCCACGCCCGTAGAGAGGTCGGTGGGCAGGCTCTGTCCGGCGAAGGTTCCGCGGGCGATGGCCTGTCCCTGCTGACCGATGAGCAACGAGAGGGAGTTCTCACACTCGCGCACCTGACGGAGCAGATCGACCTTCTGGGCCTGAACGCTATAGTAGGCAGCCTCGGCACTCTGCACAGCCGTGGAACGATAGCCGATGCGGTTCTCGTGCATGAACTTCATCTTCTCCCAGGTATCCTTGGTGAGCTGTTCCATATCGGTGACAATCTCCACCTGACGGTCGAGCATCAGCAGCGTATAGTAGAGGTTGGCGATGCCCGAGATGATGTTGGTCTTCACCACCGTCTGGTAGTCCTTCGTGGCGATGAGCTGCATCTGAGCAGAGCGCTTCGCACTGAGCAGGTTGCCGAAGAGATCGACATTCCAGCTGGCACTGACGGGCAACTGGTAGGTCTTGGAGGCCTTGGCCCCGTCGAAGGAGGCCAGCGTGCCCTGCGGACTGAGCACCAGTGAGGGCAGGAAGGCCAGACGGGCCACCTTCAGGGCCTCATTGATCATCTTCACGTTGAGGGCAGCATTCAGCAGGTCGGGATTGTTGTCGAGTCCCTGCTGGATGAGCGTCTGCAGCTGCGGATCGGTAAACACTGTGCGCCAGGGCATGTTGCCGAAGGAGGTCGTATCCTGTACGGCCAGCGTATCGGTCAGCGAGACCGGATCGCGCACGATGCCGCCGGTCTTCACCTCCGGGCGCTCATATTTGTTATAGAGTCCGCAGCTCGACAGCAGCAGGGCTGCGGACATGAATATCATCAGTTTCTTCATATTACTTCTCCAATTCATAATCTTCTGGTTTCTTATGTGCATACTGCGCTAACTCGGCAGCCACCTCGGAATTCTCCTCATCATCAAACTCCATCGGTTTGATCTTCTCCTGAATAGACTGGAAGATCACAAACAGCGTAGGCACGACGAAGAGCTGAAGGATCGTACCGATGAGCATACCGCCCACGGCTGCAGCACCCAGCGTCTGGTTACCATTCTTACCCACACCCGAGGCGAACATCATCGGCAACAGACCGATGACCATAGCCAGAGAGGTCATCAGGATAGGACGCAGACGGGCAGCAGCACCCAGCACGGCCGACCAAGAGATGGCCATACCCGTCTGACGGCGCTCCAGGGCGAACTGTACGATCAGGATGGCGTTCTTTGCCAACAGACCGATCAGCATAATCAGCGAGATCTGCATGTAGATATCGTTGGCGTGGCCAAAGAGTTGCGTGAAGAGGAAACAGCCGGCCAGACCGAACGGAACAGAAAGCACTACCGACAGCGGCAGGATGTACGACTCATACTGTGCCGACAGAATCAGGTAGATGAAGATAAAGCACAGCAGGAAGATGACAGCCGTAGAGTTCGTGGCCTTGGCTTCCTCACGGGTCAGACCCTGATAGTCGTGGGTATAGCCTGCAGGCAGCATTTGGTCGGCCACCTCTTGTACGGCCTTGATAGCCTCACCCGAAGAGTAGCCATCAGCGACGGTCGCCGTCACCGTAATAGAAGTGAACAGATTGAAGCGGTTGATGTTAGATGGGCCATACACACGCTTGATAGAGCAGAACTCATTGATTGGCGACATTCCCGCAGGTGTGCGTACATATATACTATTAAGCGACTCCAGAGTCTTGCGGGTCTCAGGCAAGCCCTGTATCATCACTCGATAGAGCTTACCGTAAGCGTTGAAGTTGGAGGCATATAGTCCGCCATAGTAACCCTGCAGGGTACTGAGCACTGTCGAAGGCGAGATGTCGCTCTGCTTACACTTGGCCACATCGACCGACACCATGTACTGCGGGTAGTTCGGGTTATAGGACGTCTGAGCCGTCTGTATCTCCGGACGCTTGTTAAGCTCAGCCAGATAATCCTTGACGATGTTATAGAACTTCGTCAGGTCACCACCGGTACGGTCTTGCATCACAAGCGAGATACCCGAGTTGGCCGAGAAGCCAGGAATCATAGGCGGTGCAAAGGCCAGGATCTGAGCATCCTTGATATGAGCCGTCTTAATGAATATCTGGGCGATAACTCCTGTAGATTCATACGGATTGAGGAAGAAACGATAGATACCGTCACCCTGCCACAGACCGGAAAGCTTCCAGAAGAAGCCCTTCTGACGATCAGCAAACGGTTTCAGCTTGATGATAAACGTAGCCTGGTCTGAACCCGAGCCGGCAATAAAGTTGTAACCTTGAATCTGCTCACGACTCTGGATAGCAGGATCGGCAGCCAATATCTTATCCACTTCGTCAATAACCTGACGGGTGCGGGCCACAGAAGTAGCCGGCGGCATC